>NZ_LMNJ01000001.1:0-616453 GCF_001423325.1 Methylobacterium sp. Leaf113 | reverse complement strand
GGTTTCAACGCCGGTTACGGCTTCGACGCCTCCAGCCGCGACACCAACGTCTACAACAACGTGTTCCCGAACCTCGTGCGTGGCCCGAACGGCCTCGYCGGCGCCGGTGGCCCGTCGCAGGTCGCTTACTCGAACAACTCCAACGAGGGTTTCACGGGCGGCGGTCAGATCGGCTACAACTACCAGTTCACCCCGGGTTCGGGCGTGGTCGTCGGTATCGAAGCTGACGCCCAGTACGTCGACTTCGGCCGTNTACTCGAACAACTCCAACGAGGGTTTCACGGGCGGCGGTCAGATCGGCTACAACTACCAGTTCACCCCGGGTTCGGGCGTGGTCGTCGGTATCGAAGCTGACGCCCAGTACGTCGACTTCGGCCGCAGCCGCAACAACTCGATCCTGACCCCCGGCTTCACCGCCGTCCCCGGCGTCACCTTCGTCGATCCGCGCGGCACCGCCAGCCTCGACTACTTCGGCACCGTCCGCGGCCGCCTCGGCTACGCCTTCGACCGCACCCTGGTGTACGGCACCGGCGGCTTCGCCTACGGCGCCGGCAGCAACGAGCGTTCGTTCGGCGGCTTCCGCGGCAACGACGACTTCCGCACCGGCTGGGCCGCTGGNGAAAATCCTCAGCAAATGAGACCGGAGGAGATGGGTCCTTCGACCGCACCCTGGTGTACGGCACCGGCGGCTTCGCCTACGGCGCCGGCAGCAACGAGCGTTCGTTCGGCGGCTTCCGCGGCAACGACGACTTCCGCACCGGCTGGGCCGCTGGYGGTGGCATCGAGTACGCGCTCCCCACCGACTCGTTCCTGAACTTCTTCCGTTCSTCGGCCGTCACGCTCAAGGTYGAAGGCCTGTACGTGAACCTCGAGAACAACAACCGCAACGCCGGCGTCTACGCCTACGACACCAACAACGTCCTCTACCGCCAGCCCGGCTTCTCCAACCGCAACAGCGGCACCGAGTTCGCCGTCGTCCGCGCCGGCCTGAACTACAAGTTCGGCTCTTACTAGGACCCGATCCGGGCGCCCCGCACGGGGCGCCCTCTTCGTCGAAAGCCCGGCCGCGAGGCCGGGCTTTCTGCGTTCGGGCACACACATTTCACGGGCGCGATGCATCCGGGACGGCAAAGTTTGCGTTGAGCCCCTGACAAAGGTCGACGGCACCCCCATCTCTGACCCGCCCCGCGCGGGTGGTTCACCCGCCGGCTTGCCCCAGGAGGACAACTCCATGAACAGCGAAGAACGCGACGTCATCGGCGGCATTTTCCAGCGCCTGGAGCAGGCTTCGAGCCAGCCCCGCGACGCGGAAGCCGAGCGCTTCATTGCCGAGAAGATCCGGGCTCAGCCCTACGCGCCCTACGCGATGGCGCAGCTCATCTATGTCCAGGAAGAGGCGATCAAGAGCCTGAACGAGCAGCTCGAGCAGCTGCGCCGTGCAGGCCAGCAGCAGCCCCAGGGTGGCGGCGGCTTCCTGTCCAGCATCTTCGGCGGCGGTTCGTCCGCCCGCCAGCCCGAGCCGCCACGTCAGGGCGGCGCCTGGGGGAACCAGGGCGGGCAGCCCGGATACGGGCAACAGCCGGGTTACGGCCAGCAGCCGGGTTACGGGCAGCAGCCCGGCTACGGTGGCCCCCAGGGCGGACCGCAGCAGGGTGGACCTTGGGGTGGCCAGCAGGCGGCTCCGGCGCGTGGCGGCGGATTCATGGCCACGGCCCTTCCGATGGCGGCGGGTGCGGCTGGCGGCATGTTGCTCGGCAGCGCGCTCTCCAACGCTTTCGCGGGCGGGCATTCCCAGCTCGGCAGCTCGGCGGCGGCAGGCCTCGGAGCCCCGAACATCACGGAGAATAACTTCTTCGGCGGCAGCGGTGGCAACGACGATCTCGGGTCGGCCCTCGGGGGCGGCAACGACCTCCAGGATGCCTCGTTCGCAGACGATTCCGGCGGCGATTTCGGGGGTGACCTCGGCGGCGGCGGCGACGACGACTGGGTCTGATCCGATCCGGACGGGAGGCGGCCGCATCGAGGGCAGCCTCCCGTCAGCTTGTCAAGGTGTCACAAAACCTCGACGCGCGTTCCCACCGGTATGCGCTCGTACAGGTCGATGACATCCTCGTTCATCATGCGGATGCAGCCAGAGGACACGTTCTGTCCGATGGTGTGCGGCTCATTGGTCCCGTGGATGCGGTAGAGCGACGAGCCGAGATAGAGCGCGCGGGCGCCGAGCGGATTGCCCGGCCCCCCTGCCATGTGACGCGGAAGATCGGGACGGCGGCGGATCATCTCGGCCGGCGGCGTCCAGTCCGGCCATTCCCGCTTCTGGCTGATGGTCTTCAGTCCGGCCCAGGCGAAGCCCGGCCGTCCGACGCCGATTCCATATCGGATAGCCTGTCCACCAGGCTGGACGAGGTAGAGGAACTTGCTCGGAGTATCGACCACG
Source organism: Methylobacterium sp. Leaf113 (assembly GCF_001423325.1). Taxonomy (NCBI): domain Bacteria; kingdom Pseudomonadati; phylum Pseudomonadota; class Alphaproteobacteria; order Hyphomicrobiales; family Methylobacteriaceae; genus Methylobacterium; species Methylobacterium sp. Leaf113. The sequence goes on along the minus strand of NZ_LMNJ01000001.1, from coordinate 614,016 downwards.
ATGGTGCCGGCACGCTGCGGTCCGTCGAAGGCGACGACCTGGCGGGCATAGCGGGCATCCGGCGCGCGGGCGATACGCTCGACCGCCGGTTCCCGATCCGGCGCCATTGGCAGAGCGGCGAGGCGCACCGGAACGCGTTGCGGCGAGATCTGGGTCTGTCGCTCCGGTTCCGGCTCGACCGGGACACGATCTCCCGAATGCAGCTGGCGGGGTACGCCGTAGGCGAGCGGCTGCGGCTGCGGCTGGTGATAACCCCATTGCCCGTCGGGTAAGGGACGGCCGGAGACCGGCCGCTCCATCCGGGCTTCGGACGCCCCTGTGCCGGCACGGTCGTTCATCAGGAGCTCGAGGAAACCGCCGCCATAGGCGCCCGCCCGCGATGTGCCTTGCGCCTGCGCCCCACTCCCCTGCCCCGCCCATCCCACCGTCAGGCAGGCGATGGCCACGCACCAATCGAACCGCATGCTCGTCAACGCTCCAAGCCCGGTCGGACCCGATCCCGGGCTCGACATGCGGTCAGGATCGGGGGCCGAGGCGGAGACCCGGTGAAGGAGTATGGTGAATCGTTCCGCCCGGGGTGGCTGCGAACAGGCGAATGGATTCAGCGTGAACGCACCGTAAAGGTTGCCGAGCGGTTGCGACGTTCAAGAAATCGAAATCAGTTGGCCCCAAGGTGGCCCGGCTTCTCTCTTGTTGGCTGATCGCGACCGATGACTCTCAAACGTTACCGCATCGAAGACAGTCTCGGCCTCGCGAGCGCCCCCGTGGCGGCGGCATCCGCCGTCTCGTCGGAGACGGCCAATCTGAACAACAAGCGCTTGGACGAAATCCTGTCCGCGATTCAGGATCTGCGGAAGGTGACGCAGACCAGCACGGTGGAGACGATCGAGGCGTGTCGGAAGGAGCTGAACGAAGCGTTCGCGATGCGCTCGGAGCTCGACATCATGAAGGATGCGATCACCCGCACCAAGCAGGAGATCGCAACCCTCTATCGCTCCGAGAACACCGGCAAGGGCATGCGCCGCGTCGCCGGCGAACTCGATGCCGTGGTGGATTCCACGGAGCGCGCCACCAGCACGATCCTCGGCGCGATCGAGGAGATCGAGACCAACGCCAGCATGCTGCGCGCCATGACCACCACCATGGCCGGGCGCGAGAACATCGACGCCATCCTGGATCGGGTCGTCGTCGCCTTCGAAGCCTGCAACTTCCAGGACCTGACCGGCCAGCGCATCAACAAGATCGTGGGTGTGCTGAAATTCATCGAGGAGCACCTGGACCGCATGATCGAGGCCTGGGGCGGCCTCGACAGCTTCAGCGATCTGCTGGGCGTGGCACCGGCCAAGGTGGATATCGACGACGAGAGCTCGCTGCTCAACGGGCCGAAGCTCGCCGACGACATCGGCCACGTCGACCAGGGCGACATCGACGCGCTGTTCGATTGAGGGCCGAGGGCGGCCTTTGCCCGGTCCGCCCCTTTCCTCGCCTCGGCGCGAGGCTTAAGTCAGGCTCATGAGCCGCGCGCCCGCGAAAGACCACGCCTCGAGAGAGCGTTCCGCCAAGGATCTGCCCCCGGACGGCTTCGACGACCAGGACGGATTCCAGGAGGGTGGATTCCGGGAGGACGCCTCCGAGGAGGAGGGCGAGGACCACGCCCAGGCCGACGATGCGCCCGAGATCGACTTCGATTTCGAGGAGGGCGCGGTCAAGGCCGGCACCGAGGTGATCCGGCGCTTCTGGACGACCCTGCCGACCTCGCCGGGCGTCTATCGGATGTTCGACGAGAAGGGCGACGTGCTCTACGTCGGCAAGGCGAAGAACCTCAAGGCGCGGGTCGGGTCCTACGCGCGCGGACAGGCGCATTCGAACCGTATCGCCCGCATGATCTCGCAGACGGCGGCGATGGAGTTCGTCACCACCGCCACCGAGACCGAGGCGCTGCTCCTCGAAGCCAACCTGATCAAGCAGCTGAAACCGCGCTTCAACGTGCTGATGCGGGACGACAAGTCGTTTCCCTACATCCTGGTCACGGCCGATTCGGAAGCGCCGCAGATCATCAAGCATCGCGGCGCCCGGCGCCGGAAGGGCAGCTATTACGGGCCCTTCGCCAGCGTCTGGGCGGTGAACCGCACGGTGAATGCCCTGCAGCGCGCCTTCCTGCTGCGCACCTGCACCGACAGCTACTACGAGAACCGCACCCGTCCCTGCCTGCTCTACCAGATCAAGCGCTGCTCGGGCCCGTGCACCGGCGAGATCGATTTGGACGATTACCGGGGCCTCGCGGACAGCGCGAAAAGCTTCCTGGCGGGCAAATCGAACGCGGTGAAGGACCGCATGCGCGAGGAGATGCAGGACGCCTCCGAAAAGATGGAGTTCGAGCGCGCGGCCCGGTTCCGGGATCGCATCGCGGCCCTGTCGGCAATCCAGGGGACGCAAGGGGTCAACACGCAAGGGGTGGAGGAGGCCGACGTCTTCGCCATCGACGAGCAGGCGGGTCAGTTCTGCATTGAGGTGTTCTTCTTCCGCAACTTCCAGAACTGGGGCAACCGCGCCTACTTTCCCAAGGCTGACCGGACCATGACGCCGGACGAGGTGCTGGCCTCGTTCATCGGCCAGTTCTACGACGACAAACCGGCGCCGCGCAGCGTCCTGGTCTCGCACGCCATCGAGGATGCTGAGCTGCTGGCGGCGGCTCTGTCGAGCCGCACCGACTACCGGGTCGAGATCCACCAGCCCCAGCGCGGCGAGCGCAAGAACCTCGTCGAGTACGCGCAGCGCAACGCCAAGGAAGCGCTCGGCCGGCGCCTCGCCGACACCGCCTCGCAAGGCAAGCTGCTCGCCGCCCTCGGGCAGTCGTTCGGGCTCGCGGGCGCGCCCCGGCGAATCGAGGTCTACGACAACTCGCACATCATGGGCACGAACGCCGTCGGCGGCATGATCGTGGCCGGGCCGACGGGCTTCGCCAAGCAGCATTACCGCACCTTCAACATCAAGTCGGAGGAGCTGACGCCGGGCGACGATTACGGAATGATGCGCGAGGTGCTCCAGCGCCGTTTCAAGCGCCTGGTGAAGGAGAACCCGCGCACGGCCCGGGAGGCTGCCATCGCGGCGAGCGAAGGGGGCGCGCAGGAGCCGGTACCGGAGGCGGCGCCCGAGAGCGACACCCTGCCGGTCTGGCCCGACCTCGTGCTCATCGACGGCGGCAAGGGGCAGCTGGATGCCGCCCGTACCGCCCTCGAGGAGATCGGCATCAGCGACGTGGCCCTGGTCGGCATCGCCAAGGGACGCGACCGGGATGCGGGGCGCGAGACCTTCTTCGTGCCGGGGCGGCCGCCCTTCAAGCTGCCGCCGCGCGACCCGACCCTGTACTTCGTACAGCGCCTGCGCGACGAGGCCCACCGCTTCGCCATCGGCAGTCACCGGGCCAAGCGCAAGCGCGAGATGGTGCGCAACCCCCTTGACGAGATCGCCGGCATCGGCCCGAGCCGCAAGCGCGCACTCCTGCACCACTTCGGGACCGTGAAGGCGATCCAGCGCGCGGCCTTCGAGGATCTGGCGAAGACGCCCGGTGTCAACGCCGCCACGGCGCGCGCGGTGTACGACTTCTTCCACACGCAGGGCTGAGCGCGGAGCCGCGCCCGCGCATGCGTGAAAATGTTCGTTCGCAGGAGCGGTTGACCCCCAACCCCGCACATGGTTTCACGCCTGCGATGAATTCCGTCCTCCCCCGCCGCCGCTCGCCAGCCTGGACGCTTGCGAACTGCCTGACCTACGGTCGGCTCGTCGCGGTGCCCGTGCTGGTGGCTCTGCTGTACTGGCCGCAGGAACCGAGCGCCCGATTCGGCGCCCTGGCGATCTACATCCTGGCCGCCATCACGGATTACCTCGACGGCTACGTGGCGCGGACCTACGACCAGAGCTCGGCCCTGGGCCGGATGCTGGACCCGATCGCCGACAAGCTGCTGGTGGCGGCCTGCCTGCTGATGCTGGCGGCCGACAACACCATCGTGGGCTGGACCCTCTGGGCCGCCATCGTGATCCTGTGTCGGGAGATCCTGGTCTCCGGTCTGCGCGAATATCTCGCCGAGCTGAAGGTCGGCGTGCCGGTGAGCAAGGTCGCCAAGTGGAAGACCACCGTCCAGCTGATCGCCATCGGCTTCCTGGTGGCCGGACCCGCCGGGGAGTCGATCCTGCCGGGGACACTCCAGGCCGGCACGATCCTGCTGTGGCTCGCCGCCGCGCTGACGCTGTATACCGGCTGGGACTACATGAGGGCCGGGATCAAGCACGTCATCGACGATCCGCGCTGAGGGACACCACCGCGATGAAGCTCGTGTATTTCGCCTGGGTGCGCGAGCGCGTCGGCAAGGCCGAGGAGATTCTGGATCTCCCGGCCGACCTCGTGACGGTGTCCGATCTCGTGACCTGGCTGCGCGGACGAGGCGAGGAATACGCCTACGCCTTCGAGACGACGGGCATCGTCCGGGCGGCCATCGACCGGGTCCATGCCAAGCCGGACGCGCCGATCTCCGGCGCCTCCGAGATCGCGTTCTTTCCGCCGATGACGGGAGGCTGAGGCCGGACGCCTCAGCGTTTGCCCAGCGCCGCCGTGAAAGCCGAGACGTTGTTGCGCATCATCGCCACGTAGGTCGGCGCCGGGCCGTCCGGGCCCGACAGAGCGTCGGAGAACACCTTTCCGCCGATCACGGCGCCGCTCTCGCGGGCGATCTGCTGCATCAGGCGCGGATCGCTGATGTTCTCCAGGAACACCGCCGGGATCTTCTCCTGCCGGATCTGGCGGATGATGCGGGCGACGTCGCGCGGGCTCGCCTCGCTGTCGGTCGAGATGCCCTGCGGGGCGATGAAGGTCAGCCCGTAAGCGGCGGTGAAGTAGCCGAAGGCGTCGTGCGTGGTGATGATCCGGCGCTGCGCCTTCGGGATCGCGGCGATCGCAGCCCGCACATCGGACTCGAGGACATCCAGGGTGCCGAGATAGGCCTTCGCGTTGGCCGCGTAGGTCGCCGCGTGGGCCGGATCGATCCGCTCGAGGGCGTCGCGGATATTGCCCACGTAGATCCGGGCGTTGGCGATGCTCTGCCAGGCATGGGGATCGTCGTGATGGCCGTGTCCGTGATGGGCGTGATCGTCGTCCTCGGCCTCAATCGGCTTGACCCCGGCGGAGGCGACGACGACCGGGGCCTTTGTGCCGGAGGCCTTGATCAGGCGGTCGAGCCAGCCTTCGAACCCGAGCCCGTTGACCACGACGAGGTTGGCGTCGGCCAGGGTCTTGGCGTCGCTCGGCGCCGGGGCGTAGCCGTGGGCATCGGCGTTCGGCTGGACCAGCGACGTCACGGCCACCCGGTCACCCCCGACCTGGCTCACGAAATCGGCCAGGATCGAGAAAGTCGCCACGACCCTGATCTTAACCGCCGGTGCCGAGGGAGTGGCCGGTGCGGGCTTGGCATCCTCCGCCCAACCCGGTCCCGCCAGACCGAGCAGGAGCACGAAGGCGGCGGAGAGGCGCCAGAATGGAAGCCGGAGCGGCATCGGGAACGGTCCTTTCGATCAGCCCACCCGCTCTACTGTAACATTATCACATTGCCAAGCTGGTCTCCGGTGCACCGAGGGGGACCCGTGCCGCGCATCCGCCCGGGGTGGCTTTCCCTTGATCTCGCCGGCAGCCGGACGCAAACACCCGGGCAGTCACGGCCCAAGCGCCGTCGGGCGGGCACGGACACGGAAAGAGCGGATCAGATGGCGCGACGAGCGCTTCCCAAGGGCGACATCCTTCCCCTCCTCGGCCGGGTCTGGCGGGAATGGCTGCGGCCGCACCGGGCCACCCTCGCAGTGGTCCTGGTGCTCATCGCCATCGTGGGTGCGGCGACCGGCCTGTATCCGACCCTGATCAAGCTCGCCTTCGACGCCTTCGACCGGAAGGACATGGCGGCCCTCGCCTACGGTCCCGTCGTGGTGATCGCCATCACGTCGATCCGCGGCTTCGCGCTGTTCGGCCAGAACGTCCTGACCAACCGGGTGGTCACCCGCGTCGAGGCCGACATGCAGGCGGCCCTCTATGGGCACCTCATCGACTCGGACCTCGCCCAACTGGGGCGGGAAAGCCCTGCGGCCTTCACCCAGCGCTTCACCACGGATTTCGCCTTCATCAAGGAAGGCCTGACCCGGATCTCCACCGTCCTCCTGCGTGACATCGCCATGCTGATCGCCCTGGTGGCGGCGCTGTTGTGGATGGACCCGATCCTCACCCTGGTGGCCGGCGTGGTGGTGCCGTTCGTGGCCGGCCCGATCGGACGCGTCGGCAAGAAGCTGCGTCGGGTCTCCACAGCGACGCAGGAGCGGATGGGCCTCACCGCCAGCCTGATCACCGAGAGCCTGCAGGGCGCGCGCATCGCCAAGACCTACGCGCTGGAGGGCTACCTGAAGGGCCGGGCGCAGGGCGCCTTCGATGAGGTGCGCCGCCTCAAGATGAAGGCCGCCAACGCCCGCGGCCGCCTCGACCCGCTGCTCGAGATCGGCGGCGGCTTCGCGGTCGCCGCCGTCCTGGCCCTGGTCGGCCAGCGCGTGACCTCGGGCGACCGCACGGTCGGCGACTTCACCGGCTACGTCACCGCCCTCCTGCTTGCCTCGCAACCGATCCGCACCCTCGGGACCCTGAACGCGATTCTGCAGGAGGCAGGCGCGGCGCTGCAGCGCTACTTCGCCCTGATGGACGAGGCGCCGCGCATCCGGGACGTTCCGGGCGCGCCGCCCTTGCGGATCGCGGGCGGCGAGATCCGCTTCACCGGTGTGCAGTTCCGCTACCGCCCCGACGCACCGGCCCTGGAGGGGATCGACTTCACGGTTCCGGCCGGTGCGACGGTGGCACTGGTCGGCCGCTCCGGCTCGGGCAAGTCGTCCCTCCTGAATCTCGTGCCGCGCCTCTACGACGTGACCGAAGGGACGGTCCGCATCGACGGCCAGGATATCCGCACCGTCAGCCTCGCCTCGCTACGGGCGACCGTGGCGGTGGTCTCGCAGGACGTGGTGCTGTTCGACGACACCATCGCGGCCAATATCGGGTTCGGCCGGCCGGGTGCCACGCGGGCCGAGATCGAGGCCGCGGCCGAGGCGGCGGCGGCGCACGGCTTCATCAGCCGCCTTCCGGAGGGCTACGACTTCCAGGTCGGCTCCTCCGGTGGGCGCCTGTCGGGCGGCGAGCGCCAGCGGATCTCGCTGGCGCGCGCATTCCTCAAGGACGCGCCGATCCTGCTCCTCGACGAGGCCACCAGCGCGCTCGATTCCGAATCCGAGCGCCTGGTGCAAGCGGCCCTCCAGCGCCTCATGCGAGGCCGCACCACCCTGGTCATCGCCCACCGACTCTCGACCGTCCGCGACGCCGACAGCATCGTCGTCATGGACAGTGGCCGCATCGTCGAGACCGGCCGGCATGAGGCGCTGATCGCGGAGGGACAAATCTATGCCCGGCTGCATCGGATGCAGCTCGCCGGTGATGCCGAAGCCGAGCCCGCAGGGCTGCCGGCCTGACGACCGAACGGCTTGACGGGACCGATCCGCCATCGACGCGTTGAGCCGGGGAACACCAGGACGGACACCATGCAGGCGGAGCCTTTCGGGACGACGGGCGCGGGCGATCCCGTCACGCGCCACACCCTGGAGCGGGGCGATCTGCGGGTGCAGATCCTCGATTACGGCGGCATCGTCAGCCGGATCGATGTGCCGGACCGGACCGGACGCCGGGCCAACGTCGTCCTGGGGGCCGCCGATCTTGCCGGCTACGCGGCCAGCGACGCCCATTTCGGCGCGGTCATCGGGCGCTACGCCAACCGGATCGCCGGCGGGCGCTTCCACCTCGACGGCCGGAGCTACGACCTGCCCCGGAACGAGGGCCGCAACACCATGCATGGCGGGCCGGAAGGCTTCGACCGCCGGGTCTGGCGCGTCACGGCCGCCGAGGCCGCGAGCCTCACCCTGACCTACCGCTCCCCGGACGGCGAGCAGGGTTTTCCCGGCAACCTCGACGTCACCGTCACCTATCGGTTGGCGGACGATCACAGCCTCGCCATCGACTACGCCGCCGTTACCGACCGGCCGACCATCCTCAACCTGACCAATCACAGCTACTTCAACCTTGCCGGCGAGGGCGCCGGCAGCGCCCTCGGGCACATCGTCACCATCGCGGCGGATGGGGTGCTGGTCACCGATGCCGAGCAGATCCCGACCGGCGCGATCGCCTCCGTCGCCGGCACGCCCTTCGACTTTCGCATGCCGGTCGCCCTTGGCGCGCGCATCCGCGAAGCGCACCCGCAGCTGGCGCTCGCCCACGGCTACGACCACACCTACGTGCTCGGGGGCGACGGAGCCCTGCGGGAGGTGGCACAGGCCGTCGACCCGGTGAGCGGGCGCTGCCTTACCGTAGCGACGACCCAGCCGGGCCTCCAACTCTACACCGCCAACATGCTGGACGGGACGGTGACCGGATCGGGCGGAGGGCTCTACCGGGCCGGCGACGCGGTCTGCTTCGAGGCGCAGGGCTTCCCGGACGCGCCGAACCAACCGACCTTCCCAAGCCCCGTCCTGCGGCCGGACGCGCCGTTTCGGGCGACGACGGTCTATCGCTTCACGTCGCTCGCGTAGTCCATGGACAAGCCTCTCGCGACCCTCGCGATCTACGCCGCGGCCGCCCTGGCGGAGATCGCCGGCTGCTTCGCCTTCTGGGCTTGGGCGCGGCTCGGGCGCTCGGCCCTGTGGCTCGGCCCCGGCATCGCGGCGCTGGTGCTGTTCGCCGCCCTTCTGACCCGCGTCGAGAGCGAAGCGGCGGGACGGGCTTACGCGGCCTATGGCGGGATCTACATCGCCGCCTCGCTGCTCTGGCTCTGGATCGTCGAGAGCCAGAGGCCGGATCGCTGGGACATGGCCGGCGCTACCCTGTGTCTCGTCGGCGCCGCCGTCATCCTGTTCGCGCCGCGCGGATAGAGGCGGGTTACCGCCGAACCGCGCGCCGTAGCGATCGCGGGAAGCGGGGTCTCGTGTCGGGAAGAATGGAGCCTGGGTCGGGTACGGGATCGACCCTCCCCCCTCTGCGGAGCAGGCGGGAGAGGGTGACGCGCAGGCTGCCTCCAAGATGAGAAATACGATCGCCCTCGAAAGCGCAGACCGTTCGCGTCTCGCGACGGCTCAGGCTCCTGGCGCACCCGATCGCGCCTGCGTTCAGCTTTGGTGCGGATCCGGCTCGACCAGGATCTCGCGCTTGCCGGCGTGGTTGGCCGGGCCGACGATGCCCTCGATCTCCATCTTCTCCATCAGCGAGGCGGCACGGTTGTAGCCGATCTGCAGACGGCGCTGGATGTAGCTGGTCGAGGCCTTCTTGTCCCTGAGCACCACTTGGACGGCCTGGGTATAGAGATCGCCGCCGGCCTCGCCGAAGCTGCCCTGATCGAACACCGCGCCGTCCAGTTCGATCTCGTCGGAGCCGCCCTTGGCGGGCTTCTCGTCGCCGCTGCCGTCGTCGGCGGTGACGGCCTCGAGGTAGGACGGCCGGCCCTGGCGCTTGAGGTGGGCGACCACRCTCTCGACTTCSGAATCCGAGCAGAACGGACCGTGCACGCGCGTCGTGCGCCCGCCGCCGGCCATGAACAGCATGTCGCCCTGGCCCAGCAGCTGCTCGGCGCCCATCTCGNGAATCCGAGCAGAACGGACCGTGCACGCGCGTCGTGCGCCCGCCGCCGGCCATGAACAGCATGTCGCCCTGGCCCAGCAGCTGCTCGGCGCCCATCTCGCCCAGGATCGTCCGGCTGTCGATCTTGCTCGTCACCTGGAAGCTGATCCGGGTCGGGAAGTTGGCCTTGATCGTGCCCGTGATGACGTCGACCGAGGGGCGCTGSGTSGCCATGATCAGGTGGATGCCGGCCGCGCGCGCCATCTGGGCCAGACGCTGGATCGCGCCCTCGATGTCCTTGCCCGCCACCATCATCAGGTCGGCCATCTCGTCGACCACGATGACGATGTAGGGCAGCGCCGACGAGGGGCGCTGGGTGGCCATGATCAGGTGGATGCCGGCCGCGCGCGCCATCTGGGCCAGACGCTGGATCGCGCCCTCGATGTCCTTGCCCGCCACCATCATCAGGTCGGCCATCTCGTCGACCACGATGACGATGTAGGGCAGCGCCGAGAGGTCCATCTCCTCCGTCTCGTAGACGGCCTCGCCGGTTTCGCGGTCGAAGCCGGTCTGCACCGTCCGGGTCAGGATCTCGCCGCGCCCACGCGCCTCGGCCAGTCGGGCGTTGAATCCGTCGATGTTGCGGACACCGACCTTGGACATCTTCTTGTAGCGCTCCTCCATCTCGCGCACGGCCCACTTGAGGGCGATGACCGCCTTCTTCGGGTCGGTGACCACGGGCGAGAGCAGGTGCGGGATGCCGTCATAGACCGACAATTCGAGCATCTTCGGATCGACCATGATCAGGCGGCACTCCTCCGGCTTCATCCNTGACCACGGGCGAGAGCAGGTGCGGGATGCCGTCATAGACCGACAATTCGAGCATCTTCGGATCGACCATGATCAGGCGGCACTCCTCCGGCTTCATCCGGTAGAGCAGCGACAGGATCATGGTGTTGATGGCGACCGACTTGCCCGAGCCCGTGGTGCCCGCCACCAGCAGGTGAGGCATCTTGGCGAGATCGGCGATGATCGGCTCGCCGCCGATGTTCTTGCCCAGGCACAGGGCGAGNCCCGAGCCCGTGGTGCCCGCCACCAGCAGGTGAGGCATCTTGGCGAGATCGGCGATGATCGGCTCGCCGCCGATGTTCTTGCCCAGGCACAGGGCGAGGCTCTGCTTGGTCTCGGCGAAATCGGCAGAGGCCAGCAATTCGCGCAGGTACACCGTCTCGCGCCGGGCATTCGGCAGCTCGATGCCGATGGCATTGCGGCCGGGAACCACGGCGACGCGGGCCGAGACCGCCGACATCGAGCGGGCGATGTCGTCCGAGAGCGAGATCACGCGGCTCGACTTGGTGCCGGGGGCAGGCTCCAGCTCGTAGAGGGTGACGACGGGACCCGGACGCACCGCGAGAATGTCGCCGCGCACGCCGAAATCGCTGAGGGTCGCTTCCAGCAGGGTGGCGTTCTGCTCCAGGGCCTCGGACGAAATCTGGCTCGAGGCCGGCAGGCGCGGCGCCTCACCGAGCAGTTCCAGGGCCGGATGGCGATAGTTCTCGGATGGCTGCTGGGGCGGAGTACGGCGCGCAGCGGCGGGCACCGGCGGGGGAGCGGCGGGCGCGACACGCGAGCGCGCCGGGGCCGGCTCCTCGACAGGGGCCGGACCATCGGCGTCCTCCGCGTCGTCGAAATCCTCGTCGTGATGGACCGGGGCCGGCCGCCGCTGCGAGACCGCCGCCGGCGGGGCGGATGAGACGGTCGGCGATGGGCCGGGCGAGGCCGGATCGAAGGGCTCAAACACGGGTTCCCGCCGTCCGTCGGACGGTCCGAGACGAGCCTCCGGGGCATGCGTGGCCCAGGGCGCATCCTCCGGTGCCGCGAAGGCGCGCTGCGCCGCGAGGGCCGGCGAGGCCCCCGCATAGGCGAGCGATGTGGCGGCGGCGGCGCGCTCGGCACGCCACTCCCCGATCCGGGCCGCCAGGGCCGCGCGACCGCCCATCAGGGCCTGCGCCATCGCCCCGAGGGAGACGATGCCGAGACTCGGCTCGTCATCCTCGTAGCGCCCGTCCTGGGTGTTATCGACGCGACCGCGCTGGGGCTGGCGCACAGAGGCCGGAGGCGCATCGTAGGCATCCGCATCGTCCTCCTCGGCCTCGCCGACGCGGCAGGCACCCGTGAGGCATAGAATCGCCACGCCGGCGAACAGGAAGCCCGCGAAGGCCAGGAGCGGTGAGGCCAGGATGCCCAGCATCGTGCGGGCGGCATGCATCAGCGCGTCGCCGGCAACCCCGCCGAGGCCGGTGGGCAGAGGCCAGCGCGCCGTCGACGGCAAGGCGCTGGCCACCGCGCTCGCGGCGAAGAAGCCGATGATCCAGAGCGTCAGGCGCAGACCGCCGCGCGGCAGCGTCCGCGTGCGCATCAGCTGGATGCCCCACAGGGCCGGCGGCAAGACGAAGGCCAGGGAGCCGAGCCCGAGAAGCTGCATCGCCAGATCGGACACCACGGCACCGCCGGTTCCGAGCACGTTGTGGGCGGGATGATCCGTGGCGTGGTTGAGACTCGGATCGTCGATCGACCACGTCGCCAGGGCAACCGTCAGCGCGGTGGCACCGGCAAACAGCACGAAACCGCCCAACTCCGTCATCCGCTTGGCCAGGAACGGGCGAAAGCTGTCGACGAAAGTATCGTAGGGCGATGCGGAACGGCGAAGCGAGCGCATGCGGTACCAGACACGATGGGGAACTGTCCGGTCACGCTACCGTCTTCGGAGTTAACGGTTGGCTAAGGTTGAGATTTCCCTTCGCCCGGCTCGGACAGCAATCCTGTGTCGGACCGGCCTCGTGGCCTGCCCGTCCGTCCTGCCGTACCGCCGAAGACGAAAAAGGCCCCGGTCGCGAGGACCGGGGCCTTCCGAACCGTGGGCTGAAGCGCCCGCGATCCTAGTAGTTGTAGGCGCGCTCGCCGTGATCGGCGATGTCGAGGCCTTCACGCTCCTCGTCCTGCGTGACGCGCAGGCCGATGGTGAGATCGACGAGCTTGTACAGGATGGCGGAGCCGATACCGGACCACAGGATGGTGAAGCCGACGGCCTTGACCTGGCTCATCACGGCGGCGCCGGTCTCGTAGGCGCCGACGGCGAGTTCACCGGGCTTGGAGGTGTAGTCCGGCAGACCGACGCCGCCGAACTCGGTGTTCACCAGGATACCGGTCGCGATGGCGCCGAGGATGCCACCGATGCAGTGGACGCCGAAGACGTCGAGCGAGTCGTCGTAGCCGAGCGCGTTCTTCACCGTGGAGCACATGATGAAGCAGACCGCGCCGGCGACGAGGCCGAGGACGATCGAGCCCATCGGGCCGGCGAAACCGGCGGCCGGCGTGACGGCGACGAGACCCGCGATGGCGCCCGAGAGCATGCCGAGCAGCGACGGCTTGCCCTTCAGCATCCACTCGACGAACAGCCACGACAGGGCGGCGGCGGCGGTGGCCACGAAGGTGTTCAGCATCGCCATGGCGGCGGTGCCGTTGGACTCGAGGTTGGAGCCGGCATTGAAGCCGAACCAGCCGACCCAGAGCAGCGAGGCGCCGATCGAGGTCATGGTCAGGGAGTGCGGGGCGAGCAGGTCACGGCCGTAGCCGATGCGCTTGCCGAGCATGAGGCAGCCGACGAAGCCAGCGATACCGGCGTTGATGTGGACCACGGTGCCGCCGGCGAAGTCGAGGGCGCCCCACTTGAACAGCAGGCCGGCATCGGCGTTCACGGCGTCGAGGGCGGCCTGAGCCGTTGCCTTCGAGGCGTCGTCAGTGGCGGCGGCCAGTGCCTTGGCGGCGTTGCCGACCGCATCCGGGCCGCCCCAGTACCAGACCATATGGGCCATCGGGAAGTAGATCAGCGTGGTCCAGAGGATCATGAACACGACCAGCGCGGAGAACTTCATCCGCTCGGCGAAGGCGCCGACGATGAGGGCCGGGGTGATCATCGCGAACGTCATCTGGAAGCAGATGTAGACGTATTCGGGGATCACGACGCCGTTCGAGAAGGTGGCGACGGTGGAGTTCGCGTCGATGCCCTTCAGGAAGGCCTTGGACAGACCGCCGACGAAGTCGTTCAGGCCGCCGCCGTTGGTGAAGGCGAGGCTGTAGCCGAAGATCACGAAGAGGAGGCTGGAGATGCAGGCGATGGCGAAGACCTGCGTCAGCACCGAGAGCATGTTCTTGGTGCGCACGAGACCGCCGTAGAACAGGGCCAGACCGGGCACGACCATCAGCAGCACCAGGGCGCTGGAGATGAGCATCCAGGCCGTGTCGCCCTTGTTCGGGACGGGCGCAGCGGTGGCGGCAGCGGTCATCGCCTCCGTCGTCGGGGTCTGCGCGAGGGATGGCTCGATGAACAGGAGGGCCAGCGCGGCGCCTCCCAGCCCGAGCGCCAGGGCATTGCGAAGCTTCATGGAAACGAGACTCCCGATCGCGGTGCGATGCTGATGTGAAGGGTTGTGTCAGGGGCTGGCGGACGGAACCGTCCGGGGAAGGCGTCGCCTCGGCGAGCGTCGCTCAGAGAGCGTCGACGTCGGTCTCGCCGGTGCGGATGCGGACCGCCTTCTCCAAGGGGACGACGAAGATCTTGCCGTCGCCGATCTGGCCCGTGCGGGCGGCCGCCGCGATCGCATCGATGACGCTGCCCGTCAGGTCGGAGGCGACCGCGACCTCGATCTTCAGCTTGGGCAGGAAGCTCACCGCATACTCGGCCCCGCGATAGATCTCGGTGTGGCCTTTCTGACGGCCGTAGCCCTTCACCTCGGTCACGGTCAGGCCGTGAACGCCGATGCCGGTCAGAGCGTCGCGCACCTCCTCCAGCTTGAACGGCTTGATGATGGCCATCACGATTTTCATGGGCGACGCCCCTTTGGCTACGAGTGGATTTCGCGGATGGGAACTTGCGCGAGTGCGACCTTGCGCGAGTGCAAACCTGCATGACTGGAGGCCACGGGCCGGCGCACGCACGCGTCGCGACACGATCGACCCCGCCGGTACGCAGGGGCCGTTCCCGACCCATGCGCTCGACCACCCATATTCAAGGACTATGCCAGAGGAACTTTTTCGCTGAGCCTCGATCTGCCCAAGAAGTGTCCGCCGGCTGATTTAGGACGCGGCGTTTTTCCGGCCAAGTTTGCCCGCAAAGCAGGCATGTCGTTCACAGAATAGGCATAACCAGCAGAACAGAGGCAAAGACCTAGGCTGCAAGGTGCCTCAACCCTCGGCGCGGCGCGGCCGGATCATACCTTCCTGGGCCACCGAGGCGATCAGCGTGCCGTCTCGGGTGAAGATCTGACCGCGGGCGAAACCACGGGCCCCCTCGGCGCTGGGGCTGTCCTGGGCGTAGAGAAGCCAGTCGTCAGCCCGGAACGGCCGATGAAACCACAGGGCGTGGTCGAGGCTCGCCGACTGAATCTCAGGATCGAACACCGTCTGCCCGTGCGGGATCAGGGTGGCGTCGAGAAGCGTCATGTCTGACGCATAGGCGAGGACGGTGCGATGGATCGCCGGATCATCGGGCAGGCGGTCGACCGCGCGCATCCAGACATGGAAGCGCGGCTCGCGGGGTGACCGGCGCAGGTAGCGCTCGATCTCGACGGGTCGCAATTCGATCGGCCGCCGGCGTCCGAAATACGAGAGAATGGGAGCCGGGATGGTCAGGCCCTCGCGCGCGGCCTCGGCCGTGACGGCCGGCGCCTCGGGGACATCCTCCGGGGGCGGAACATCGGGCATGGTGGCCTGGTGGGCGGCACCCTCCTCGGCATCGTGATAGGACACCGACATGGCGAAGATCGCGCGCCCGTGCTGGTGCGCCACGACCCGCCGCGTGGCGAAGCTGCGGCCGTCACGGATGCGCTCGACCGCGTAGTCGATGGGCGCCTTCGGGTCACCGCCCAGGAGAAAATAGGCGTGCAGCGAGTGCGGCGGCCGGGTCTCCGGCACCGTGCGCGAGGCCGCGACGAGGGCCTGGGCCACGACCTGCCCACCGAAGACCCGGAACCAGCCGGTCTGCAGGCTCTCGCCCCGATAGAGATCGGGCTCCAGGCGCTTCAGGTCGAGGATGTCGAGGAGTTCGGTGACGATGCCTGCCATGCCGCTTCCCTGGTCGCCCGCGTGATCCTGTCGGGGAGATCGCCCCCGAGGATCATGGCCGACCCTTCACATGTGAACGATCGCGCTGGCAAGGTGCCCCGATGCATCCTAGACGCGACGCGGTGGGCTGTACCGACCACCGGGCGAGGCCCGCCGCAGCGGCGATAAGGTCCGGGCTGAAGGTCGGCCTCGTGCGTTGCCCCCGGCACCGAGGAGTGGCACTCCGGGCAGCGAGGATGTCGGGGGTTGCCATGGGCGGCGCGGGCGAATTCGAGGCGGGCATGATCCAGGCGGGCACGGTCGAAACGAGGAAGCGTGCGGACCAGCGCAGCGTGGTGATCGCCGGAGCCGGCATTCCCGGCCTGACGCTCGCCCTGGCGCTTGCGCGCGCCAACGGCCCCGCCGTGTCGGTCACCGTGTGCGATCCCGGCCTCGGCGCCGGCGCCGCCCGACATGCCGGTCGGGCCTATGCGGTCGCCGCTGGCGGGCGGCGCATGTTCGAGCGCCTGGGAATCTGGGACATCGCCAGCCGGTCTGCGCAGCCGATCCACGATATGGTGGTGAGCGACAGCCGCCTGTCCGACCCGGTCCGCCCGGTGTTCCTGACCTTCGCGCAGGATGCTGAGGCCGGCGCCCCCTTCGCCCACATGGTAGAGGCCGAGCCGTTGGTGGCGGCCCTGCTGGAGGCAGCCGCGGCCGCGGGCGTGGTCCTCGAACCCGTCGGCATCGTCGAGGCCGTCCCGGACGGCGCTCGCATCCGCCTGTTGCTCAGCGACGGCCGTTCGCGCGACGCCTCGCTCTTGGTGGCTGCCGACGGCGCGCGCTCGCGCCTGCGCGAAGCGGCCAAAATCGGCTGGGTGGGCTGGTCCTATCCACAGATGGGGCTCGTCGCCACCATCGGCCATGAGCGCGCTCACGAGGGTCGGGCCTACGAGCATTTCCTGCCGAGCGGTCCCTTCGCGATCCTGCCGCTGGTGGATGGCGGCACGCTCGGGCATCGCTCCTCCATCGTCTGGACCGAGCGCGCGGCCGATGTGCCGCCCCTGACCGGAGGCGGCCCGGAAGAGACCCTGGCCGAGATCGAGCGTCGCTTCGGGCTCAATCTGGGGCGGTTGGCGCTTGAGCGGGGACCGAGCGCGCATTCCCTCGCCTTCGGCCTCGCCCGCAGCTTCCGGGGCGAGCGCCTGGCGCTCCTCGGCGATGCCGCCCACGTCATCCACCCGATCGCCGGACAAGGCTTGAACCTCGGCCTCGCCGGCGCGGCTGTGCTGGCCGAGGCGATGACCGACGCCCTCCGCCTCGGCCTCGACCCCGGGAGCCCGGACGTGCTGAAGCGCTATGAGCGGGCGCGCCGCTTCGACACCCTGGCCATGGGGGCGGTGACGGACGGGCTGAACCGCCTGTTCTCGAATGACCTGCTGCCCCTGCGCCTGGCGCGCGACCTCGGCCTCGGCCTGGTCGACCGGCTGCCGGGGTTGAAGCGGCTGTTCATCGGCGAGGCCGCCGCGGCGCGGGGGACGCAGCCGCGCCTGCTGCGCGGCGAGGCCCTCTGACACAGCGAAACGGCGACCCTCCCGGTTTCGGGAAGATCGCCGCGTTGCCGACCCGTCAGCCGGGAAGACCGGCTTGGCCTCTCCGTCCTCGACTTTACTTGCCCTTGGCGGCCTTGCTGGCCTTCTCGCGCTCGATGCCTTCGAGGATCAAACGGTGAGCCTCGTCCTTGCCGCCCCAGCGCTTGATCTTCACCCACTTGCCGGGCTCGAGATCCTTGTAGTGCTCGAAGAAGTGCTGGATCTGGTGGATCGTGATGTCGGGCAGGTCGGTGTAATCTTCGATGCGGTCGTAGCGCATGGTCAGATGGCGCGACGGCACCGCGATGATTTTCTCGTCCTCGCCGGAATTGTCCTCCATCACCAGCACGCCGATCGGGCGGGCGCTGATGATCGCGCCGGGTGCGATGGCACGGGTATTGGCCACCAGCACGTCGCACGGATCGCCGTCGCCCGAGAGGGTGTGCGGGATGAAGCCGTAATTGCCTGGGTAGTGCATCGCCGTATAGAGAAAGCGGTCGACCACGAGGGCGCCGGCTTCCTTGTCCATCTCGTACTTGATCGGGTCGCCACCGATCGGCACTTCGATGATGACGTTCACGTCGTCCGGCGGGTTTTTCCCGATCGAGACCGCATCGATGATCATTTATTAGCTCCCGGAAGCGCGGGCATTCCAGCCCCGTTGCGGCGTCTCATAAAGCCCTTCCGCCGCGAAGGAAATCGCACCTCCCCGAGGCCTCACAACGTTTGCACGAAATTGTCGGGCCCGGCCTCAGGGCCGGTCCGACGATCCGAAGCGCCGCCGCCACCATGCCGCCAGCCGCGCCCAGGTGCGCTCCAGCCAGCGCGCGGCATGCTCCAGGGGCACCTTGAGGGCCGGGACGTCCTGGCTCAGAAGCGCAAGTCCCAGCGGCAACATCCACAGACCCAGGACCGGCAGGATCGAGAAGATCCCGCCGAGGATGAACAGGATGGCGGCGCCGAGACGGATCCAGAACCGAGACGGCTCACGCAGCCAATCCACCGCGCGACGCGCCCGGTCCGGCAGTTTCTCGCTCAGCGCCGTGACGCGCCTGTCCCAATCCGCCGGCGTCACGCTCATCCGCAGCCCCGCTCCCTACCCGACGGTCCGGTCCGGTCCGGTCCGGGGAACGGATGCCGACCGGTCGCGACGGGGCATCCCGCCGGTTCAGGTGAAGCGGAAACCGATTTTGGGCAGAACCGTTCCGGCCATTCGGTCGACGGCGCGGGCGATCTCGGCACCGCCGAGCCCGCTGTAGAACGTCCGGGCGCGGTCGTTCTCCTCCAGGGCCCAGACCCCGACCCGGGCGAGGCCATGGTCGGCGAGGTCGTTGGACACGGCCCGGAACAGGCGCCGGCCGAGTCCGAGGCCCTGGTAGGACGGGCGCACGTAGAGTTCGTCGATCTCTCCGGGGGCCTGAAGGGTTCGGCCGCGGGCCGGTCCATAGACCGCGTAGGCCACCAGCGCGTTCTCCCGCTCGACCACGACCAGCGGTCGGCTGCGCTGGGTAGCTCCAAGCCACCATTGCGAGCTGCGTTGCGAGATCATCCGCTCCAGTGCGACACCCGGGATGATGCCGCGATAGGCCTCGCGCCAGGTCTCGTCGAACAGGTCCGCCAGAAGGTCGACGTCGGCCGGGCGGGCGCGGCGGATGCTAATGGTGCTCGTACGCATGACGGGTCTCCGCGCTCGAAGAGACGAAAGACGGTTTGCATCGGTGTCGATCTCGCATCGGAGCCGACGATCCGGGCGAAGACAAGGCGGGCTCGAGCCTCGCAAGGTCGATGCCGATTCGCCCCCGCGATCCACCGCTCGTTTGCCGCGGCGGTCGCGCGCTGGTAGATCAGCCGCCTCGCACCTCCCCACCCTCCCCGCCTCTTCGGTCCCGCCGCCCCCGTGTTGAACCGCTTCCTTTCGTACGAGACCCGCTACGCCCGGCGCATGGCGCGGATCGCGCGCTTCGAGCGCCCGATTGCCGGCCCGGTGTCGCGCGCCAAGGCCTGGGCGAACATGCTGCTGGTGGACCACGGCGTGTTCCGCCTCGCCTATCTGAACCGGCACCGGATCGGACAGGGCAAGCTGTGGCGCTCGGCCCAGCCGAGCCCGCACCAGTTGGCTTGGTTCAAGCGCCAGGGCGTCCGCACGGTGATTTCGCTGCGGGGCGGGCGCGAGCACGGTTCGTGGCCGCTCCAGCGCGAGGCGTGCGAGCGCCAGGGCCTGACCCTGGTCGAATTCGTCCTGCGCTCTCGGGAGGCGCCGTCGCGGGAGACCATTCTGGCCGCGAAAGCCTTCTTCGACACTGTCGAGTACCCGGCGATCATGCACTGCAAGTCCGGTGCGGACCGCGCCGGCCTCGGCGCCGCCCTCTACCTCATCCTGCACGAGAACCTGCCGGTGGCGGAGGCGATGGGCCAGCTCTCCGCACGCTACGGCCATTTCCGCTTCGCCAAGACCGGCATTCTCGATGCCTTCTTCACGCTCTACCGCCGCGAGGGCGAGACGAAGGGCCTCGACTTCCTGACCTGGGTCGAGACGGCCTACGATCCGGAGGCGCTCACGCGTTCGTTCCGGCCGGGCTTCTGGTCCGATCTCATGGTCGACGGGGTCATCAAGCGCGAATAGCGGTACGCAAAAACCCGCCGCGGCCATGCCGGGCGGGTTTCCAATCAAGGGCTTCAGAGAAACAGGGGAACGACGATCCCCCGCCCGTCAGGCGGCGAGACGGATCGCAGTTGCGGCATTCTCGTTGCTGGCGATGAATCGGCCGGACTTCGACAGCGGGCCGTTCTTCGGCGTCAGAGCGTCGGCGGCGAAGAACACCAGCGAGACGTTGAGGGCGATAGCGGCAACAACCAGAAGAGCGATCATCGGGGGGCTTCCCAGAGAGAGTGCGATGGACCCTATATGGCACCGCACCATTGTCCGTGGCATACCAAATCCAACACACCAGCCATGCACAGGGCTCAGCCACTGCACCATTTCGTGATCTCAGGGTGACGAGATACGCCGCTTGTGCACGGTTCGCCCGCCACCGGCACAAGTCTCTCTATGAGGAAAGGCACGGTCTTTTCGCACTGCGGTCGTCAGTTGGCAGACAGGCTTTGAATCTCAGCCGCGAAGGACGGGGCGTCGGTCACTCGATCGCCGGTGAGAACCACCAGCGTCAGGATCAGGCCGAACACCGCAAGATAGACGACGGCGAAGAGGTCCCTGTCTTCCCGACCCGACAGCACGATGGCGGCGAATGGGACTGTCTGCAGGGTCAGTAAAGCCGGGATGTTCATGGCGTAGTTCGATTCCTGACGAAACTCGGTTCATGGCGGATCTCGAACCATCCACGGTATTCGTCCGCCTGGACGGACGGGATGACGCGTTCCGCCTACGCGGCTTTGCAGCGTCGGAGCGGGCGCCCGGGTCTCCGGAATTCGGCACCCGGGTGCCCGCGTATCTCAGGCTGCCTGGATCGGACGGGCCGCGACCACCGGCACGGACGTCGGCTCCTCGCTCAGCAAGCGCAGACGCAGCGGCTTCAAGACGAACAGCGCCAGGATCGCCGCCACCACATTGAGACCGACGATGATCGCGAACACCGCCGACCAGCCGTAGCGGGCGGAGATCACGCTGGCGATCGGCACCAGGAACGAGGCCGTCCCCTTCGCGGTGTAGAGCAGGCCGGCATTGGTGGTGGCGAATTTCGATCCGAAGGTGTCGCCACAGGTGGCCGGGAACAGTGAGTAGATCTCCCCGAACACCCCGAAATACACCGCCGTGGCGAACACGAAGACGAGCGGCTGGGTGCCGTAGGTCAGCAGGGTCACGATCGCCAGAGCGGCGATCGAGAAGGCGATGAACATGGTGTTTTCGCGCCCGAGATGATCCGAGACGAAGCCGAAGAACGGGCGTCCGAAGCCGTCGAAGATGCGGTCGAGGGAGATCGCGAAGGTCAGCGCCGCCATCTGTAGGCCGAACAGGCTGACGGGCACGTCCGCGACCTTGAAGTCGTGGGCGATCGGAGCGATCTGCGCCGCCGCCATCAGGCCGCCCGAAGCCACCATGACGAAGATGGCGTACATCAGCCAGAAGACGGGCGTGCGCACCACCTCGCGCGGGGTCCGATCGACCCGGGTCTGGGGCAACCGGACGGTCTTGCGCTGCACCGCCGCCGCGAGGGACGGCTTGCGCAGGAGGAACGACAGAGCAACCACGATGGCACCCTGGCCTAGGCCGAACGTCAGGAAGGCGTCCTGGTAGCCGGAGTCGCGGATCATGTTGGCGATCGGGATCACGGTGACAGCCGCGCCGGCGCCGAAACCGGCCGCCGTGGCACCGGCAGCGAGCCCGCGCCGATGGGGAAACCACTTCAGAGCGTTGCCCACGCACGTGCCATAGACAGAGCCCGCGCCGATACCGCCGATGACGGCCGCCGCGTACAGCACGACGAGTGAATCCGCATGGGCATTGAGGAACCAAGACAGCGCGATCATCACGCCGCCGAAGCAGACCACGAGGCGCGGACCATAACGGTCGACGAACCAGGCCTCCACCGGCACGAGCCACGTCTCGGTAGCGACGAAAACCGTGAAAGCGAACTGGATCGCGGTACGACCCCATTGAAACTTGGCATCGATCGGGTCGACGAAGAGAGTCCAGCCGTACTGGAGGTTGGCGATCATCGCCATGCACAGCACGCCGAAGGCGAGTTGCCACCACTTGGCGGACGCTGGGTCCTGACGTTCCATCCCGGATTCCTTCTTGATCGGTTCTTGAACGACCGACCGGGACAGCATGCACCAAAATTCTTTGTATGCAATATACCAGGGATTAGATTATTAGTTTGCTCGTGTTGCGCGTTCCGGCGGGGCGCCTCACGGCTCCGTCGTGCACGATCCTGCACGACGGGAGGACATCATATGGCGTTTTAACGCTTGCCAGCCCGGACGCTGCGGCGCGTCTCATGCGCCGCGGCGGTTTCCGAACGCGATCCAGGGACGGCGCTTCATCGTAATGCCGACGATGCGAACGCTACTCGGCGGCGACCCGGCTCGCCTCGCGGTAGGGATGGGCCGGATAGGTCCCGATGATGCGGACCTCGCGCGAGAAGTAGGCGAGTTCGGCCAGCGCGCGCGACAAGCCCGGCTCCTCCGGATGGCCATCGACCTCGGCGTAGAACTGCGTTGCCGAGAATTGGCCCTCGATCATGTAGCTCTCGAGCTTCGACATGTTTACGCCATTGGTGGCGAAGCCGCCGAGCGCCTTGTAGAGGGCCGCCGGGATGTTTCGGACCCGGAACACGAAGCTCGTGACGATGGGACCGGTTTCCGCCGCGACCGGCTCCGGCTCGGGCGAGAACACCACGAAGCGGGTGGTGTTGTGGCTTTCGTCCTCGACGTCGCGCTCCAGGATGTCGAGGCCGTAGACCTCGGCGGCGAGGGCCGGAGCCAGGGCGCCGCGCGTCCGATCGCCCGCCTCCGCCACCTCCCGCGCCGCCCCGGCGGTGTCGCCGGCGACGATGGCGCGGACCCCGAGGCGCCGGATGATCTTCCGGCACTGTCCGAGGGCGTGGACGTGGCTGTGCACGGTGTGGATGGTCTCGACCGGCGTCCCGGGCAGCACCATCAGCTGAAAATGGATCGGCAGGAAGTGCTCGGCCACGATGTGCAGGCCCGAGGTCGGGATGAGGTGGTGAATGTCGGCGACACGGCCCGCGATCGAATTCTCGATGGGGATCATCGCCCGGTCCGCCCGGCCCTCCTTCACCGCCGCGAAGGCGTCCTCGAAGGTCGGGCACGGCAGCGGCGTCCAGTCCGGATAGGCCTGGGCGCAGATGATATGGGAATTCGCGCCGGGCTCACCCTGGTAGGAGATGGTGCGGTGGGGCATGGCGGGCAGGTCTCTCGCGTGCGGTCAGTTCAGGCGGCGGGCCGACAGGATGGCGCGCGCCCGCTCCAGGTCGGCGGGGGTGTCGACGCCGAGCGGCAGGTCGTCGACGATGATGGCATCGATTCGCATGCCGGCCTCGAGGGCGCGGAGCTGCTCCAGCTTTTCGCGGGTCTCGAGCTCGCCGGGCGGCAGCGCCATGAAGCGCGCGAGCGCCTTCCGGCGATACGCGTAGAGGCCGATGTGGTGATAGAGCGGCCCCTCCCCCCACGGCGCCGAGGCGCGGCTGAAATAGAGCGCCCGCAAGCGGCGCGTGCCGACGGTGTGGCCGATCAGCTTGACCACGTTAGGGTCGTGCCGCTCGGCCTCGTCGGTAATCACCGCGCAGAGGGTGGCGATGTCTACCGTACGGTCCATCAGCGGCAGGATCGCGGCCCCGATGATCCCGGGATCGATGGTCGGCAGGTCGCCCTGCACGTTCACCACGACATCGTGGTTGCCCTGCGGATCGATGATGTCCAGGGCCTCCGCCAGGCGGTCGGAGCCGGAGGGATGATCGGCCCGAGTCAGCACCGCGAGGCCGCCGACGGCCTCGATGGTCTCGACGATGGTCGGCGTATCGGTCGCGACCACGACCGGGCCGATGCCGGATTCGACGGCCCGGCGCCAGACATGCACGATCATCGGCTCGCCGGCGATGTCGGCCATCGGCTTGTTGGGCAGGCGGGTCGCGGCCATGCGCGCGGGAATGAGGACGATGGGATCGGACATCAGTGCAAGGTCCTGTTCCGGATGAGCCCGGTGCTTAACAGTGGCCGTGTGCGATGTCATGCCGTGGCGCGCAGCGATGCCGTGGCGCGAAGCGCATCGTCTCGCCACGAACCCCGGATGCGGGAAACGGGCTTCGGGAACCCGTTCCGCACGACCGCGTCTCAACAAGTGAGGGATGTAGGCGACACCCAGGTCTCTGCGACTCCGCGAAGCGCGACTCCACCATTGTCAAGGTCGGGCCTCAGCAGTTAAGCACCCTCGAGCGTTTCCAAAGTCCGCCGCATTCACGCGCTGGACTTCGCCCTGAATTCTCCCCCTCAGGCCGGCCGCACCGGAGTTGTCGAGAATGGACTCTTTCGAGCTGAACAAGGTCGCGGGTGCCGCGCTGGGCGCGCTGCTGTTCGCCGTGGGGTCGGGCTTCGTTGCCGAACTGATCTATCACCCGAAACCTGCCGGCAACGCCGGCTACGCGCTCCCCGAACCGCAGCCGAAGGCCGCCGGCGGTGGGGCACCCGAGGCGAAGGTCGAGCCTCTGCCGATCCGGCTCGCCAGCGCCACCGTCGACAAGGGACAGTCCGCGGCCAAGAAATGCGCCTCATGCCACAGCTTCGAGAAGGGCGGCCCCAACAAGGTCGGCCCCCATCTCTGGGGCGTGGTCGATCGCCAGCGGGCGCATGAGCCGGGCTTCGAATATTCGGCCGCGCTGAAGGAGAAGGGCGGCACCTGGACCTACGACGAACTCGACCATTTTCTGGCCAACCCGAAGGGTTACGTCCCCGGCACCAAGATGGCCTTCGCGGGCATCACCTCGCCGACCGAACGGGCCGACGTGATCGTCTATCTGCGCAGCCTTGCCGACACCCCGGCCCCACTGCCGGCTGCCGACGCGAAGGCAGAGGGCGACAAGCCGGCAGAAGCCAAGCCGGCCGATAAGCCGGCCGAGGCCAAGCCGGCGCCGGATTCGAAGCCCGCCGCCGAGGTTCGTCGCGAGCAGACGCCGAAGCCCGCCGATGGCGCGAAGCCGACCGAAGATCAGAAGCCCGAGGTCAACAACCCGGCGACCGCCGCCCAGCCCACCGTCGCAGGCGAGAAGGCGAACCCGCCCGCCTCCGTGAAGCCGGCCGACGACACGCCGGTCGGGGCTGCCCCAGCCGCGCCGCCGGCACCGGCCGCGACCGTTCCGGCCGAGAAGCCCGCGCAGCAGTAATCCCCGCAGATTGCGAGACGGGAGAAGGCCGGGCATCGCCCGGCCTTTTTTGTTTGCCGCCGTGCTCGCATCCATCCGAGAGGGTCACCGCTCGTCCTGCCGCACGCCCCCGCTGGGTGCTTCGCGCACGCGCCAACTTCTCCTGCGCGCACGCGCCGGCTTGGCGTTCGCCGCCCGTCCGTCCTAGAACACCCGCCTGCCGTCGCCGGTGAGGCGATGGGACCGCGACCCCCGGAATCCGGAGACCGCCTGCCCGTGATGCGAACAGCCCTGATCGGACGCCTTCTCGCCGCCCTCGCCTTCCTGGCCTTGGGCCTGCCTGCCAGGGCCGAGCCCGATCCGCCGGCCGCCACGCCGAAGGGCGAGTGGGTCCCCGCGATCACCCTGATGGGCGCGCCGAAATACGGCCCCGATTTCAAGCATTTCGAGTATGCCGACCCGAACGCCCCGAAGGGCGGTCTCGTGCGCCTTGGCGCCCAGGGCGGCTTCGACAATTTCAACTACGTCGTCTCGGGCCTCAAGGGCGATCTGGAAGGCGGCGTCCTTCAGATCTACGATACCCTGATGACGGAATCGGCCGACGAGCCGTTCACCTCCTATGGCCTCCTGGCCGACGGTGTGCGCCTCGCCGACGATCTCTCCTCGGTGTCGTATCGCCTTCGCGACGGGGCGAAGTGGCATGACGGCCAGCCGATCACGCCGGATGACGTGGTCTGGTCCTTCGACATCCTGAAGGCCAACAGCCCGTTCTATTCGGCCTATTATCAGACCGTGACCAAGGCGGCTGTCACCGGCCCGCGGGAGGTCACCTTCACCTTCTCGGAGGCGGGCAACCGCGAACTGCCGCAGGTGCTCGGCCAGCTCCGTGTGCTGCCCAAGCATTGGTGGACCGGCACGGATGCGCAGGGGAAACCGCGCGATCCGACGCAGACCACCCTGGAGATCCCCCTCGGCTCCGGCCCCTATCGCTTGGCAAAATTCGAGGCCGGGCGCAGCGCCACCTACGAACGGGTAGCGGATTACTGGGGCAAGGACCTGCCAGTGAACGTCGGCCGCAACAACTTCGGCACGATGCGCAACGAGTATTTTCGCGATGCCACCGTGCTGATCGAGGCTCTGAAGGGCGACCTGTTCGATTTCCGGGCCGAGAACATCGCCCGGAATTGGGCCACCGCCTACGACACCTTCCCGGCCGTGAAGGAGGGCCGCCTGATCAAGGAAGAATTCCCCGATCGCGGCAACGGCACCATGCAGGCCTTCGTGTTGAACACCCGCCGGGCGAAGTTCAGCGATCCGCGGGTGCGCCG
This sequence comes from Methylobacterium sp. Leaf113, assembly GCF_001423325.1. Taxonomy (NCBI): domain Bacteria; kingdom Pseudomonadati; phylum Pseudomonadota; class Alphaproteobacteria; order Hyphomicrobiales; family Methylobacteriaceae; genus Methylobacterium; species Methylobacterium sp. Leaf113. Next base: position 587,486 of record NZ_LMNJ01000001.1, on the reverse strand, counting down.
GGCCTTCAACCTCGCGATGAACTTCGAGGAAATGAACCGGTCGCTGTTCTTCGGCCTCTACAAGCGCATCGACTCCTATTATTTCGGATCGGAGCTGGCGTCCTCGGGGCTCCCCCAGGGCGATGAGCTGGGGATTCTGGAGAGCGTCAAGGATAAGGTCCCGGCCTCGGTCTTCACCACCCCTTACACCAACCCGGTGAACGGCAGCCCGGAAGCCGTGCGGGCCAACCTGCGCGAGGCCGTCGGTCTGCTGAAGCAGGCGGGATACGAGCTGCGCAACGGCCAGATGACCGACGTGAAGAGCGGAGAACCGCTTACCGTCGAGTTTCTGGAATTCCAGAGCGTGTTCGAACGGGTCGTGCTGCCGTTCGCGGCGCAGCTGAAGCTGATCGGCATCAACAGCAGCCTGCGGGTGATCGACCAAGCTCAGTACCAGAACCGCCTGCGCGCCTTCGACTTCGACATCACCACGAGTTCCTGGCCGCAATCGCTGTCGCCGGGCAACGAGCAGCGCGAGTTCTGGGGCTCGGCCGCCGCCGACAAGCCCGGTTCGCGCAACCTCATCGGCATCAAGGACGCGGCCATCGACGCTCTGGTGGAGAAGGTGATCTTCGCGAAGGATCGGCCGGGTGTCCTTGCGGCGACGCATGCCCTCGACCGGGTGCTGCTGGCTCACAATTACGTGGTGCCGCAATGGGGCTCCAACGTCTCGCGCACCCTGCGCTGGAACCGTTTCGGCCATCCGGCGGTGCTGCCGAAATACGGTAGCTCGGGCTTCCCGGCGACGTGGTGGTACGACGAGGCACTGGCGGCGAAGACCGGGGCACCACGGTGAGCGCCGGCTGTCCGACCCGCCGCGCCGTTGTCGCGGGGGCCGGAGCCCTCGGGGTTTCCCTGGTGCTGCCGGCACCGGTCCGCGCAGCGGTCCGCACCAGTCATGGCCTGTCGAGCTTCGGCGACCTGAAATACCCTGCCGACTTCCCGAACTTCGACTACGTCAATCCGGATGCGCCGCGTGGCGGCCGGTTCTCGGCGCAACTCGCCTCCACCCTGGGCAACCAGGCCTCCGATACCTTCAACACGCTGAACATCTACGTCCTGCGCGGTGACGGCGCCGCCGGCATGAACCTGACCTTCGATTCCCTGATGGTGCGGGCGCTGGACGAGCCGGATGCGCTCTATGGCCTCCTCGCCCGCTCGGTGGAGATCTCAGAGGACGGCCTGACCTACCGCTTCGCCTTGCGGCCGCAGGCGCGCTTCCACGACGGCTCGCGCCTCACCGCCCACGACGTGGCGGCGTCGATGCGCCTCCTCAAGGAGAAGGGCCACCCTGAAATCGCGCAGGTGATCCGCGATCTCGACGAGGCCGTCGCCGAGGACGACGCCACGATCGTGCTCCGTTTTGCGAAGGGCCGCAGCCGCGACCTGCCGCTCTTCGTCGCCACCCTGCCGGTGTTCTCGGCGGCCTACTATGCCAAGCGCGATTTCGAGGCCTCCTCCCTGGAGCCGCCTCTTGGCTCGGGTCCCTATCAGGTCGGGCGCCTGGAGGCAGGCCGCTTCATCGAGCTGGAGCGGGTCAAGGACTATTGGGGCGCCGAGCTGCCGGTGAATGTCGGCCAGAACAATTTCGACGCCATCCGGTACGAGTATTTTCGCGACCGTCAGGTGGCCTTCGAGGCCTTCAAGGGCGGTGCCTTCACCTTCCGGGAGGAGTTCACCGCACGGGTCTGGGCCACGGGTTACGACTTCCCCGCCGCGCAGGAGGGCCGCGTCCGCAAGGAGGTGGTGCCGGATGCGCGGCCCTCGGGTACGCAGGGCTGGTGGATCAACACCCGGCGGGAGGCATTTCGCGATCCCCGCATCCGGGAGGCGATCGGCCTGTGCTTCGACTTCAACTGGTCGAATGCCAACCTAATGTACGGCGCCTACCTGCGCACCGTCTCCTACTTCGAGAACTCTGAGCTGAAGGCCACCGGCCGGCCCGCGCCCGAGGAACTGGCCCTCCTCGATCCCTTGCGCGGCGATCTGCCGGCCGAGGTGTTCGGCGAGGCCTGGAGCCCACCCGCATCCGACGGCTCGGGCCAGGATCGCGCCCTCCTCAGCCGCGCCGTGGCGCTCCTGCGCGAGGCGGGCTGCACCCGAGACGGGGGAGTGGTCCGCCTGCCCTCCGGCAAGCCCCTGGAAATCGAGTTCCTCGACAACGACCCGGTGTTCCAGCCGGTGACGCAGCCATTCATCCGCAATCTCGGTCTGATCGGCATCCGCGCCAGCATCCGGCTGGTGGATCCGTCGCAATATCAGGCCCGCGTCAAGGATTTCGACTTCGATCTCACCGCCCGCCGATTCGGCAGCGGGCTGACGCCCGGTCCCGAACTGCGCGAAGCCTACGGATCGCGCAGCGCCGGCACACCGGGATCGAACAACCTGGCGGGCATCACCAGCCCGGCCATCGACGCGCTTATCGAGCGGGTGACGGAAGCGACCTCGCGCGCCGACATGGTCCACGCCGCGCGGGCCCTCGACCGGGTGCTGCGCTCCGGCCGCTACTGGGTGCCGATGTGGTACAAGGCCGATCACCGGCTGGCGCTGTGGGACGTCTACGGCCGGCCCGCCAAGGGGCCGACCTACGATCTCGGCGCGCCGGGCGTCTGGTGGTACGATGCCGCCAAGGCGCGGCGCATCGGCCGAACCTGAGGATCCTCCCTTGCTCGGCTACATCCTGCGCCGCATCGCCCTGATGGTTCCGACCATCTTAGGGATCATGCTCATCACCTTCGTCATCGTGCAGTTCGCTCCAGGCGGGCCGGTGGAACGCGTGCTGGCGCAGTTGCAGGGCCAGAACGAAGGCAGCCTGTCGCGGGTCAGCGGCGGGGCCGGAGATCTCGGAGGCGCGGCGCGAAGTGCCGGAAGCGGCGACGCGAGCGCCCGCTATCGCGGCGCGCAGGGGCTCGACCCGGCCTTCATCAAGAAGCTCGAGCAGCAATTCGGTTTCGACAAACCGGCGCCCGAGCGCTTCGCCAAGATGATCTGGGACTATGCCCGGTTCGATTTCGGCAACAGCTACTTTCGCGATGTATCGGTGCTGCAGCTCATCCGCGAACGCCTGCCGGTGTCGATCTCGCTCGGCTTGTGGATGACGCTGATCTCCTACGCGATCTCGATTCCACTCGGGATCCGCAAGGCCGTCCAAGACGGCTCGCGCTTCGACCTCTGGACTTCGACCATCGTCATCATCGGCTATGCGATTCCGAGCTTCCTGTTCGGCATCGCGCTGATCATTCTGTTCGCCGGCGGCTCGTTCGTACAGATCTTCCCGATCCGGGGCCTGACCAGCGAGAACTTCGAATCCTTGAGCCTGTGGGGCAAAGCGGTCGATTACGCTTGGCACATGACGCTGCCGCTCACCGCCCTGGTGCTCGGCGCCTTCGCGACCTCGACCCTGCTGACCAAGAACTCCTTCCTCGACGAAATCCGCAAGCAATACGTGATCACCGCCCGGATGAAGGGTCTGTCCGAGCGGCGGGTGCTGTACGGGCACGTCTTCCGCAACGCCATGCTGATCGTCATCGCGGGCTTCCCGGCGGCCTTCATCTCGGCCTTCTTCACGGGATCGCTGCTGATCGAGACGATCTTTTCCCTCGACGGGCTCGGACTGCTGTCCTTCACCTCGATCGTCGGGCGCGACTATCCGGTGGTGTTCGCGACCCTGTACATCTTTTCCCTGCTCGGGCTGGCGGTGAACCTGCTCTCCGACCTGATCTACACCTGGATCGACCCACGCATCGACTTCTCGGCCCGGGCGACGTGACCACCCTTCCTCTCGTCATCCGACACGAGCACCCCGGGGACGCAGACGCGATCGAGCGGCTTCATGCGCGTGCCTTCGGCCCCGGCCGCTTCGCCCGCACCGCCTATCGCCTGCGCGAGGGCACACGGCCGGTGGCCGATCTGTGCTTCACCGCCCTGGTGGGCACCTACCTCGTCGGCTCGGTCCGGGTCGGCCCGGCCGAAGCCGTCGGTCCGCTCCTGGTGCTGGGGCCCCTCACCGTCGATCCGAGCTTCGAGGGGCGGGGTATCGGCGCCTCGCTGATGACGGCCTGTCTCGACGCGGCGACGGCAGCCGGCCACGGCCTCGTGATCCTCATCGGCGACGCACCGTATTACCGGCGCTTCGGTTTCGCGCCGATCCCGCCCGGGCGCCTCCTTCCGCCCTCCTCCGTCGATCCCGCGCGCTTCCTGTGGCGCGCATTGCGTCCGGGCGCGGCCGAGGCCGTCTCGGGGAACGTCACCGCCCTCCGGACGCGTTGACCCGTCTGACGCGGCCTTCGGCGTCGCAGGGAGTCGACGCGATGGATCACACCGGAATTCGGCACGACACGATCACGGCCAACGGCATCGCGCTCCACGTCGCGCGCCTCGGCCAGGGCCGGCCGCTGGTGCTGTTGCATGGCTGGCCGGAATTCTGGCTGACCTGGGAGCCGGTGATGCGGCGCCTCGCAGACCGCTTCGAACTGATTGTACCGGATCTCCGCGGTTTCGGCGCCAGCGAGAAGCCGGATCCGCTGCCATCCGACAAGGTGGGCGCGGAGGTCCATGCCGCCGATGTGGTGGCGCTGCTCGACGCCCTCGGCCTCGACCGCGTCGGCATCGTCGGCCACGATGTCGGGGCCTCCGTGGTTCAGGCGCTGGCCCGGGCGGCCCCGGATCGGTTGACCGGGCTCTTCACCTTCAACTGCCCTTACCCGGGCATCGGTCCGCGCCTTGCGGCTCCCGGGATGCTCGCCGAAATCTGGTATCAGTCCTACCACGTGAAGCCGTTCGCGGCGGCGCAGGTCGGCGCCTCGCGCGAAGGCTGTCGGCTTTATATCGGTCACTTCCTGCGCCACTGGGCCGGCGGCAACCCATCCGCCTTCGACGCTGTGCTGGAGGCCTTCACGGACAACTTCCTCGCCCCCGGCAACCTCCAGGGCGGCTTCAACTGGTACGTCAGTTCACAGGCCGGCCGCCTGGCGATGATCCGGGGCGAGACGCCCGCATTGCCCCCGATCACGGTGCCGACCTGCGTCCGCTGGGGCGAGTCCGACCCGCTCTTTCCCTATGCCTGGACGGACCGCCTCGGCGAGACCTTTTCGGATCTCGACCTCGCACCGTTGCCCGGCGTGGGGCACTTTCCCCATCGCGAGGACCCCGACCGGGCCGCTGCCGAGATCGCCGGGTTTTTCGCGGGGCTGCCAGCGTGAGGTTTCACGCCGCCCGCCCGCGCCGGCCCTCCACCAGCCACATCGCCAGGACGGCGCCGGCCAGGGCGACGAGCGCCCAGAGGCCGAGCGCCAAGGGATAGACTTCGACGCCGCGGATGTTGGCGCTGTCGCTGGGGCGGAAGCCGATCCAGTCGGCGCCGCTGAGGCGGCCGCTGCGGACGGATTGCAGGCGCGGCACCACCGTGCCGCTGGCGGCATCGGCGATGCGGCGGATCGAGCCGCCGGTGCCCTCCGCGAGGGTCTTCAGGCGATCGGTGTCGCTGAACACGTCGGCGAGTTCGCGCGGGTTCGGTGGGCCGACGCTGACGAAAGCGACGAGGCTGCCGGAGCGGAGGGTATGGAGGCCGAGTTCGGTCGCCTCGAAGGTGGTCGAGAACAGCCCGGGCTCGCCCTGCATCAGCGTCAAGGTGCGCTGGCTGCCGGTCGGACCCGTGACGGTGACGGGCTCGGCCGTGTCGGCCATGGTCTGGCGCTCGACGCGGACCTCGCGACCATGGCCCGTGGTCTGCGCCCGAAGGGCTTCTTCCTCCAGGGCCGGCTCCTTCATCAGCCAGTGGCCGAGGCGGCGCAGCAGGTCGAGATAGGGGCCACCCTCCTGATATCCGCGTGCCCAGAGCCAGGCATGGTCCGAAGTTAGCAGGGCGACGCGACCCTTATCCTCACGCGACAAGGCCAGCAGCGGCAGGGCGTTCGGCCCCTGCAGGATCGGCTGAATGCCCGGCCTCACCTGCGTCGAGACGATACGGAGCCAGTCGCCCCAGGCCGGCGGCGAGGCTTCCGACCCCGGCAGGGCCCGGGTCACGGGATGGCGGTTTCCGATGTTCGTCAGCGCCGCCTTGTAGGGTTGCTCGATCACCCTCCCGTTCGGCTCGCCGGGCAGGATCGCGGCCAGCCGCGTGCGCGCAAGGCTGGCGGACGAGGCGAATTCGGGACCGGCGGCGATCAGCAGGGCCCCGCCCTCGCGGACGTAGCGGACGATGTTGTCGAAATAGGCCGAAGGCAGCACGCTCTGGTTGGCGTAGCGGTCGAAGATGATGAGATCGAAATCCTTGATCTTCTGAACGAACAGCTCGCGCGTCGGGAAAGCGATCAGGGAGAGTTCGGAGATCGGCGTGCCGTCCTGCTTCTCGGGCGGCCGCAGAATGGTGAAGTGAACGAGATCGACGTTGGCGTCGGATTTCAGCAGGTTGCGCCAGGTGCGCTCGCCCTGGTGCGGCTCTCCCGAGACGAGGAGTACGCGCAGCTTCTCGCGGATGCCCTCGATGGGCAGGACCGCGCGGTTGTTGATGGTGGTCAGTTCGCCCGGCAGGGGCTCGACCTCGATCTCCACGACGTTCGGACCGCCATGCTCGATCCGCATGGTGAGGGAGAAGGGCTGGCCGGTAGGGAAGGTACGGCGCCCGACCTCCTCGCCGTCGCGACGCACGGTGACGGCGGCGCTGCCGGTTCCACCGCGCTCCATCACCTCGGCCCGGATGGTGAGGTCGCGCCCGACGATGCCGAAGCGGGGCGCCTCGATCAGCTTGATCTGGCGGTCGCGCTCGTCCGGGTGGCCGGTGACGAGGACATGGAGGGGACCCTTGAGGCCCAGCGCCGCCACCGAGGCCGGTATATCGTGCACGACGCCGTCCGTCAGCATCACGACGCCGGCCAGCCGTTCGGCTGGGACATCGGCCAGAGCCTGAGACAGGGCGGTGAACAGCCGGGTGCCTTCGTCGCCATCCTTGGCGTCGGGCACTTCGATGAAGCGCGGCTCGATGTTGGTGAGTGCCCCGAAACGGCGCTGCAATTCGGCCCGCACCGCATCGGTCATGGCCGGGCGATCACCGAGGGCCTGCGAACCCGAGCGGTCGACCACGATGGCGGCGATGTCCTTCACGGGCTCGCGATCCTCGCGCACCAGCGCGGGGTTGGCGATCGCCAGCAGCACCAGCGCGAGCGCCAGCGCCCGCAGGATCGCGACCCGGCCGCGGGCCAGGAACGCAAGACCGGCGAAGACCGCGACCAGGATGCCGAAACCGATCAGGACCGGCCAGGGCACGAGGGGCGTGAAGCTGAGGCTCAGCATGGGCGGATGGCCTCCCGAGCCAACGTCATATCGTCGCCCGTTCGAGGGTGCGGGCAACCCACTTGTTCAGACTGATGCCGGCCCTCTTCGCAGCCGAGACAACGGCGCGATGGAGAACCGGCTCGACACGAACGACGAACTGGCCCGAATAGGGCTTCTCGGGTTCTTCACCCCGCTCGGCGCAAAAGACCAAGTAGTCGTCGATGCTGTCGGAAAATGCTTTCTTCAGCTCATCGACGGATCGGCCTTGGAAGGTCACCACATCGCGCATGTCGATGACCTCACCGTGGAAGAGTTCGGCATCTTCGTCATATTCGACGACGGCTTCGTAGCCCTTGCAATGCATGATCGTCATGGCGTGGTCTCGGCCTCGGTCAGAAAGCGCCTCATAGACTTTACCGCGCCTTTGTCTGTCTCCTTTTGGGGATGCGGACGGTGAAACACTGCCCGCACTCCGTTCAGCGCGATCCTGACGCGTGAACCGCGCCCTTCCTCGATCTCGGCACCGAGCGCCCTCAGCATCGCTTCGATATCGTTCCAGACGATGCCGGACCGGACCGGATCGGCGAAGATTGCTTCCAGGATTGAGCGGTGTCGTCCACTCACCTTCATGTAGTATCACTTTTCAGTATCGCAATCCTCTTGTCCTGGATGGTCCGTGCCAGATCGGCTCGGCGGCCGGCTATCACTGACCCAGGCGCTCCAAGAGCGCGGGAACATGGACCTGATCGGCTTTGTAGTTGCCGGTCAGGGTGTAGATCACGAAATTGATGCCACCCCGGAAAGCCATCTCGCGCTGGCGCTGGTCGCCACCGACGATGGGGTAGAGCGGTTCGCCCCGCTTACCCACAGCCCAGGCCGCCGCGAGGTCGTTGCTCGTGATCACGATGGGCGAGACACCATCGCCCGCACGCGCCGGACGGCGCTCGGCGCCCTCCCCCGCCGGAGGCAGGGTCTCGACCCAGGTCTGGCCGGTCGCGTAGCGGCCGGGGAAATTGTCGACGAGATAGAACGCCTTGGTCAGGACGTGATCCGGTGGGACCGGCTCGAGCTCCGGCACCTCCAAGGTCGACAACATCTTGCGCAGGTAGGCCGCCTCCGGAGTCGGCGGACCGCCGGGCCGCGCGGTGAGAGCGTCGCGGGTATCGAAGATCACGGTGCCGCCGTTGCGCATGAAGGCGTCGATACGGCGGATCGCGGCTTCGCTCGGCTGCGGACGTCCAGCCACGATGGGCCAGTAGATCAGCGGATAGAATGCAAGCTCATCCTTGGCGGGATCGATCCCGATCGGATCGCCCGGCTCCAGGGCGGTGCGGCTCGCCAGCATCTGGGTCAGGCCCGAAAGCCCGGCGCGGCTGGCGGTGTCGGCCGCCTCGTCGCCGGTCACCACATAGGCGAGGCGGGTGGCCAGCGCCGAGTCGAAGGCGCCCGCCCGCGCCGTCTGGCCCTGCTGCGCCTGCACAGGACCGGGCAGGCCCACCAGGGCACCGAGCGCCAGAACGGCCAGAACGATCGCGGCCGGACGCGATACGAAGCCCCGTGCGCGCCGGAGGAAGCCGCTGAGCCAGAGGCCCGCAAGGGTATCGAGAATGAGGAGCATCAGAGCCAGAGTGAAGAGGGAGGCGCGCAGATCGAGGGTTTCAGCGCCGGCCAGAGACCCGACGCGCGCGCCGGACAGGGCGGCGAAGTCGAGAGGTTTGAGCCGGTCGGCGGGGGCCAGAGCGTTGACCGCGATGCCGCCATCGACAGGGCCGTAGAAGCCCGGCGGATGCTCCAGGGTGGCCCGCTCGCTGGAATCGGCTGAGACCGCGATCGCTCCGGCCGGCGGAGTGCCGAGCGCTCCGAATCCGTCGAGGGTGAGGCGCGGGGCCAGCACGGCGGTAGCCCGGGCCCCGGCATCGCCGGACGGCAGTGCCTTGGCGCCGGCGAGATTCACCACCCGGCGCAGCATGTCGATGAACAGGCCGGACAGGGGCAGGTTCGACCAGGTCGTGTCGGCGGTGACGTGGAACAGCACGACGAGACCCTGGCCCCGCTTCTGGGCGGTCACGATCGGTGTGCCATCCTGAAGCGAGGCCCATGTCCGGCCCGGCAGCTCGCCGTCGGGCTCGGCCAGGATCTGGCGACGCACGCCGATATCGGCCGGCGGCGTCAGACCCGCGAAGGGACTCTCGGGGGCGAAGGGCGCCAGGGTCTTCGGGCTGTCCCAGGACAGGGTTCCGCCGAGAGTCCGGCCGCCGCGGCGAAGACGCACCGGCACCAGGGGATCGTTGCCGGCGGCCAGGCGCGGCCCGGCGAAGCGCAGCAGGAGGCCGCCCTCGTCCACGAACTGCTCGACACGGGCGAGGGTCGGTCCGTCGAGCGCGCCGACATCAGCCAGGACGAGAACAGAAACCTGATTGTCGAGGAGCTGGGTGATCGACTCGGCGACGCTCTTGGCCCCACGCGGCTCCTGCACGTCGGCGTAGGGGCTCAGCGCCCGCGACAGGTAATAGGTCGGCGCCAGGAGTGGCTGGGCCTCATCGCTGGTACCGCCGAAGATGAGGCCGACGCGCCGGCGCTTACCGCGCTCGTCGACCAGCGTCACGGCACCGGCGGAGCGCTCCGCAGCGATCTCGATCCGGCTGATGCTGTTGCGCAGCTCCACCGGCAGGTCGAACCCGATTTCGGTGTCGAACGCCTCCGGCGCAAAGGTGAAGCTCTGCTCGGCCAGCGGCAATCCCTTCTGATCGAGGGCGCGCACCAGCCCAGTATCACGACCGTTCGGACCGGCACGCAGGACATGAGCGGTAAGCCGCCCGCTGGCCTCGGCTGCCGACAGCGCCAAGGCCGGTGGACGGTCGGCCTTCAGGATCGTCAGGGACGCGCCGCGTGCGGCGACAAGATCACCCAGGCGCTTGCCGAAGACGTCCTCGCCGGAACCGGCGACGCCGTCGCTGATCCACAGGATGGCGGCGGCGGGGCTGCGCTCCAGGAACGCGGCCAGGGCTGGCAGATGCGTCTCACGGTCGGCGAGGTGCGGCCGGGGCGCGATGGCGCGCAGGCGTTCGAGCGCAGCCGCCGGGACCTTCGCCTCGACGGGCGCCGTCGGGTCGGCCAGGGCGGTCACCGCCACCGGCCGGCCGTCGCGCGCGGCCCCCTCGACCGCGTCGGTTGCAACGCGGAGACGTTCGCGCCAGTCGTGGGCCGAGGTAAAGCCGTTGTCGAGCATGACGAGGAGCGGTGTGCGCCCCGTCGCGGCCCCCGTACCGGACGGATTCCACACCGGGCCGGACACCGCCAGGATCAGGGCGGCCGCCGCCAGAAGGCGCAGGATCAGGAGCCAGGGCGGGGTCCGGGCCGGCGTCTCACGCCGACCGAGCAGATCGGCCATGATCGCGAGCGGTGGGAAGTCGATGCGGCGCGGGCGCGGCGGCGTCACCCGCAGCAGGAACCACAGTGCCGGAAGGGCAATGAGAGCGGCGAGCGCCAGCGGCGCGGCGAAGGTCAGGGGCAATCCGAGCATGCGGCGATCCTCAGCCGGTCCCGCGCGCCGCCGCCACGAGGGTGAGGAGGCGCAGGGCCGCCTCGCTCGCCGGGCGGTCGGTGCGATGGATCGTCAGGGTCCAGCCCTGGCTGCGGGCGATCTCCGCGAGGCGATCGCGATGGGCGGCGATCCGGAACCGGTAGGCCTCGCCCCAGGCGCCGGCATCGCCGACGTTCAGGCTGAGGCTCGATTCGGGATCGTGCAGGACCGCCTGGCCAGAAAACGGAAAGGTCTCCTCGACCGGATCGACGATCATCACGAGGTGGCCGCGGGTGCCCCTTCCGGCAAGGCGGTCCACGGAGGCCTTCACGGCATCCGGCGGCGACAGGAAATCGCTGATCAGTACGGCCTCGTCGAACCGCCCGGGCGTCGCGCGCGGCGGCGCGTCGTCATCCTGCCCCTTGGCGTCGGCGACCAGGGCCTGCGCCATGGTCTCGACGATGCGGCGGGAAGCCGTTGCGCGGGTGAGCCCAAGCAGGCCGGTGCGTTCCCCGCCCTCCACCAAAGCGTCGGCCAGTGCGAAGCCGAGGACCAAAGCGCGCTCGACCTTCGGGGATTGCGCCAAGTGGGAGGCGAACCCCATCGAGGCCGAGCGGTCGATCCAGAACCAGATGTTGTGGGTGGCTTCCCACTCGCGCTCGCGCACATAGAGCCGGTCGTCGCGGGCCGAGCGGCGCCAGTCGATGCGCGCGGCGGCCTCGCCGGCCACGAACGGCCTGAATTGCCAGAAGCTTTCGCCCGACCCGGCCCGACGTCGGCCGTGGATGCCATGGGCCAGTGTCGAGGACACCCGGCGCGATTCGAGGATCAGACGTGGCATCCGCTCGGCCAGCGCGAGAGCGCTTTCGGTCTCGCGGCGTCCCGGATTGCGGGCGCTCCGGTCGAGAACCTGGGTCGCGCCGCCGCCGGGCCGGAAAGTCGCCATGCCGTTAGAGCTTGCCGGCGAGCTGGGCGATGAGGCCCGAAATGGTCTCGCCGTCGGCACGCGCCGCGAAGCTGAGCGCCATGCGGTGCTTCAGCACCGGCTCGGCCAGCGCCTTCACGTCGGCGACGGAGGGCGCAACGCGTCCCTCGATCAGAGCGCGAGCGCGCACCGCCAGAGTCAGAGCCTGACTGGCGCGTGGACCCGGTCCCCACAGCAGCTTGCCCTTGAGGGAGGGATCCCCGTCCTCCGGCCGCGCGGCACGCACGAGGTCGAGGATGGCATCGACCACTGCGTCGCCCACCGGCAGGCGGCGCACCAGGCGCTGGGCCGTTAACAGCGCCTCGGTGGACATCACGGCCACCGGCTTGTGTTCGTCGATTCCGGTGGTCTCGATCAGGATGCGGCGCTCGGCGGCACGATCGGGATAGCCGACATCGATCTCGAGGAGGAACCGATCGAGTTGGGCCTCGGGCAGCGGGTAGGTCCCTTCCTGCTCGATCGGGTTCTGGGTCGCGAGCACGTGAAAGGGTCGCGGCAGATCGTGGCGTTCGCCCGCCACCGAGACGAAATGCTCCTGCATGGCCTGAAGCAAAGCCGATTGGGTGCGGGGGCTGGCGCGGTTGATCTCGTCCGCCATGAGAAGCTGGGTGAAGACCGGCCCTTTGACGAAACGGAACGAGCGGTGCCGGTCGGCATCCTCGTCGAGAATTTCAGTGCCGAGGATGTCGGAGGGCATCAGGTCCGGCGTGAACTGCACCCGCCGGGCATCGAGCCCGAGTACGGTGCCGAGGGTCTCGACGAGCTTCGTCTTCGCCAGACCCGGCAGCCCGACGAGGAGGCCGTGGCCGCCCGCCAGAATTGTGACGAGGGCGAGGTCGACCACCTGCTCCTGGCCGAAAATCACCTTGTGGATCGCCTCGCGCGCCTGCCCCACCGATCCGAGACAGGCTTCCGCCGTGGCGACGATGCCGTCATCGAGGGGAGTGGCCGGCTGGGAGCCCTGGATCATGCGTGTCGGTCCTGGCGTCTCGGCGCCGGCCGTCGAGGGCCGGGTGCCGCGGGAATACGCGAACAATGCGCGGGCCTGTCAGCGACCCTCAACGCGGGAGTGTGGCGCCCTTTCCCGCACGCTGGCAAGGTCGGCGCGACGACGCAGGGTTCAGTCCTGCGCGAGCGGCTCACGGGCGAGGCAAGCGGTCGTATCGTGTTCTCCCTATCCAGATGCGCTATCTAGCGTTCATGACCGACCCCGCCGCCGCCGTCGGAGATCCGACGATCGACCGACTCCGTTCCGCCCTCGGGAGCGCGACACGGCGCGGCCCGCCGCCGGTGGAGCGCTGGAACCCGCCCTTCTGCGGCGCCATCGACATGCGGATTGCTGCCGATGGCACTTGGCACCACGACGGCGCTCCGATTCGCCGGCCTGCCCTGGTCAAACTCTTCGCCTCGATCCTGCGGCGCGAGCCCGACGGCAGCTTCGTGCTGGTCACCCCCGTGGAGAGCGTCGGCATCACGGTCGAAGACGCGCCGTTCGTGGCCGTCGAGATGGCCATCGAGGGCGACGGTCCCGACCGGCGTATCGCTTTCCGCACCAATGTCGACGATCTGGTCCCGGTGGGTGCCGACCACGGCTTGCGGTTCGCGCAGGATGCTGCCGGAGGCCTGCGCCCCTATGTCCATGTCCGCCGGGATCTCTGGGCCCTGCTCACCCGGGCGCTGACCTACGACCTGTTGGCGCTCGCCGAGGACCGTGAAGGTTGGCTCGGCGTCGAGGCCGGCGGCCTCTTCCACCGCATCGCGCCCGCCGAGAGCGCATGACGCACGACGTCGCGCTGACGGACCTCCTCGCCCGGGCCGCCGACCACCTGTCCTTCGAACCGCCGGGCGAGGGTGACCCGACGGCGAACCCCCGCGGCGACCACGACCTCGATGGCGCCGATGACGCCGTGGTGCCGGGGCCGCCCCATCGGCGCGCCGCGGTGCTGGTACCGGTGCTGCCCCGCGCCACGGGGCCGAGCGTCCTGTTCACCGTGCGCGCCGCGCACCTGCGCGACCATTCGGGCCAGATCGCGTTTCCGGGCGGCAAGATCGACGCCGACGATCCGACTCCGGCCGATGCCGCCCTGCGCGAGGCGCGGGAAGAAGTCGGCCTGACAGCCGATGCGATCCGGGTGCTGGGTTATCTTGATCCGTATCTGTCGGCCACCGGCTTCCTGGTCGTCCCGGTCCTCGGACTGGTTGACCCGGAGGCGCGCCTGAACCTGAACCCCGACGAGGTCGCCGCGACTTTCGAGGTTCCGCTGGCGCACCTCCTCGATCGGACACAGCGCCGCATCGAGAGCGCGGAATGGCGCGGACGCCGGAGGCGTTACTATGTCACCCTGTATGGGCCGTACCGGATCTGGGGGGTGACCGCCGGAATTCTGAACAACCTCCAAGAGCGGCTCTACCCCTGACCCGGCGTTCAGATCGTCCACTTCAAAAGCGTCTCATGATTCGTCGCGTCCTCGAAGAATTCCTGATTTTCCTCTCGCCGTTCCTTGTCTTCGCGTTCTTTCTCGCGATCACCGGGCGCAAGCCCTATGACCGCGCCCATTGGACCGGACAGGCCTTCCGGTTGACTCTGGCCGGCCTCGGCCTCGTCATCCTCTCCTTGGTCGCGATCGGGCTCTTCAGCGAGCGGCATCGCGGGGGCTACGTCCCACCTCACCTGGAGAACGGACAGGTCGTGCCCGGTCGGTTCCAGTGAGCGAGCAGGCGTTCCATTCAGCAGCCCACGACACCCGAGGGCTCGCGCATCTCCTCAAGCGGCCCGGTGTTGGACGGGTGCTCACAGCCCTGACGCGGGACGGAGAGGCGACCCGCCTCGTGGGCGGCTGCGTCCGCGATGCGCTGCTCGGGCGCATCGGCGACGACATCGACCTCGCCACCACGCTGCAGCCGAACGACGTGATCGCGTGCGCCGAGCGCGCTGGACTTCGGGCGATCCCGACCGGCATCGAGCACGGCACCGTGACACTGCTCGTCGGCGACACAACCTTCGAGGTCACCACCCTGCGTGAGGATGTGGAGACCGATGGGCGCCACGCCGTGGTCCGGTTCGGCCGGGATTTCGCCCTGGATGCCCAGCGCCGGGACTTCACCATCAACGCGCTTTCCCTCGATGCCGAGGGCCGGCTGCATGATACGACAGGCGGGGTGGATGACCTTCGAGCCGGGCGCGTCCGATTCATCGGTGAGGCTCGGACGCGCATCCGCGAAGACGCCCTGCGCATCCTGCGCTTCTTCCGGTTTCATGCCCGCTACGGGGCAGGTCGCCCCGACCCGGAGGGGCTCGCGGCCTGCATCGAAGCGCGGGATGCCCTGGATGGCCTGTCCCGCGAGCGGGTCCGCGCGGAGTTCTTGAATCTACTGCGGGCGCCGGGAGCAACGGCTGCCATCAAAACCCTGAGCGAGACCGGCTTGCTGATGCGCCTGATCGGGGGCCTCGGCGATCTCGGCCGGTTCAACCGCGTCGTCAAGGACGGGGCCGACAACGCGGAGATCGACAGGCTGGCGTCCCTGGCGGTGTTCTCCGCCGCCGATGCCGAACGCCTCGGACTGGCGCTGCGGCTCTCAAAGGCAGAGCAGGCTGCCCTCACGGACTATGCCAGTGCGGTGGCCGCCCTGCATGGTCGTGTCGTCATCGATTCCCGTGAGATCCGCCGGCTTGCCGCGTGCCACTCCACAGCGGCACTGGCCCTGGCCCGACGAGTGACCCGCGGCGAAGGCCCTTCGGTGTGGTCACCGGACGCCACAACGTATCTCGACGATGTGGAGGCTGGGCGAGTGGCGGCGCCGAGGCTTCCGCTCACGGGAGCCGATCTGGTGGCGCGCGGGGTACGGCCGGGGCCGGAGATCGGCCGTCGCCTCGCGAAAGCGCGCGACCTTTGGCTCGAGCGCGGATGCCCCGAGGACGAAGCCGCGCGCAACGATCTGCTCGCGCGCGCGACCGCGTAGGCGCTAAAAGTTGAGGGCGACCTTGGCGTCGCGAAGCTGGACGATCTGACCGGTCAACTCGTCCTTACGGGCGAAGTCCTCGGTGGCATCACGCAGCATTTCGATCGCCTCGATGTCACGGTCGAGGGATTCCTGCGTGATTTCCTCGAAGGGGTTCGCCCGCTCCGCGATGACCGTCACCGAGGTCGGGCCGATATCGGCAAAACCGCCGCGGACGAGAACGCGCTTACCGGTGTGACCAACCTCGTTGATCACGATCACGCCGACCTTGAGCGCCGTGAGCACGGGGGCGTGGCCGGGGAGAACGGTCATTTCACCCTCGACACCGGGCAGCTGAACCGCCTCGATCGGGCCGGAATACACGGTCCGCTCGGGGCCGACGAAATCGAACTGGAAGGTGGCCATTTGGTCGAGGATCCCGGTTCGGGGTGTCTGTTTGGAGTGACGGCGCGCCATGCCTCGGTGGCGCGCGCCGTCCGCTTCGTCGTCAGGCGCCGCGACGATCGGCAACGAAGCCGATCCCGAGGCCCAGCACCGCACCGATGACAGCGAAGATGCCGATATGTTGCATCTGGCCCGTGGTCAGGGAGCCGCCGCGCGTACCAGCCGGTGCATCTCCCTGAACTTCGAGGCTGAACGAGCCGATCTTGATCTCGGCAGCCTCGGGCCGGGTGAGATACCCGGCCAGACCGCCGACCACGAGACCGACCAGCAGTAGAACGATCTTGGAGTTCAAGACCTCAGGCCGCCGCAGCGATCTTCTTCGCCTTTTCCTTGGCGTCCTCGATCGTGCCGACCATGTAGAACGCCGCCTCCGGCAGGTCGTCGTAGTCGCCGTTCACGAGGCCCTTGAAGCCCTTGATCGTGTCAGCCAGCGGGACCTGGATGCCCGGCGAGCCGGTGAAGATCTCGGCCACCGAGAAGGGCTGCGAGAAGAAGCGCTCGATCTTGCGGGCGCGGGCGACGGTCAGCTTGTCCTCTTCCGAGAGCTCATCCATGCCCAGGATCGCGATGATGTCCTGAAGGGCCTTGTAACGCTGCAGGGTCTGCTGGACGCGGCGGGCGACGTCGTAATGCTCCTCGCCGAGAACGGCGGGGTTGAGCATGCGCGAGGTGGAGTCCAGCGGATCCACGGCCGGGTAGATGCCCTTCTCGGCGATCGAGCGCGACAGCACGGTGGTGGCGTCGAGGTGGGCGAACGAGGCGGCGGGCGCCGGGTCGGTCAGATCGTCGGCCGGCACGTAGATGGCCTGCACCGAGGTGATCGAGCCCTTGGTGGTGGTGGTGATGCGCTCCTGCAGGGCGCCCATGTCAGTGGCGAGCGTCGGCTGGTAGCCCACGGCCGACGGGATACGACCGAGCAGCGCCGACACTTCCGAGCCGGCCTGCGTGAAGCGGAAGATGTTGTCCACGAAGAACAGCACGTCCTGACCCTGGTCGCGGAAGTCTTCCGCGATGGTCAGGCCGGTGAGCGCGACGCGCGAGCGGGCGCCGGGGGACTCGTTCATCTGGCCATAGACCAGGGCGCACTTGGAGCCTTCCGCCGAGCCGTTGTGCTCCTTCGGGTCCATGTTCACCTTGGACTCGATCATCTCGTGGTAGAGATCGTTGCCCTCGCGGGTGCGCTCACCGACGCCGGCGAAGACCGAGTAGCCGGAGTGAACCTTGGCGATGTTGTTGATCAGCTCCATGATCAGCACGGTCTTGCCGACGCCGGCGCCGCCGAAGAGGCCGATCTTTCCGCCCTTGGCGTAGGGAGCGAGCAGGTCGACCACCTTGATGCCGGTGACGAGGATCTGCGACTCGGTGGACTGCTCGGAATAGGCGGGGGCCGGCTGGTGGATGGCGCGGAGCGTGTCAGACTGGATCGGGCCGGCCTCGTCGATCGGCTCGCCGATGACGTTCATGATGCGGCCGAGGGTGTTGAAGCCGACCGGAACCTTGATGGCCTCGCCGGTGTCGGTGACCTCCTGGCCGCGGACCAGACCTTCCGAGGTGTCCATGGCGATGCAGCGCACGGTGCTCTCGCCAAGCTGCATTGCGACCTCGAGAACGAGGCGGCTGCCGTTGTTCTTGGTCTCCAGGGCGTTCAGGATCTCGGGCAGGTGGCCGTCGAAGTGAACGTCGACCACGGGGCTGATGACCTGGGTGATCTTGCCGACCTTGCTTGAGCCGGCGCCGGGGAGAGCGGTGTTCGCCATGTTACGGGTCCTTTGAAAATGGTGTGGTCAGGGCGTCGGGTGCGCTTAGAGCGCTTCGGCGCCCGAGATGATCTCGATGAGTTCCTTGGTGATCATGGCCTGACGCGTCCGGTTGTAGATCTGCGTCTGCTTCTTGATCATCTCGCCGGCGTTGCGCGTGGCGGAATCCATGGCACCCGTTCGGGCGCCCTGCTCGGAGGCGGCGTTCTCGAGGAGTGCCCGGAACACCTGAACGGTCAGGTTGCGCGGAAGCAGCGTATCGAGGATCGCCTCCTCGCTCGGCTCGAACTGGAGCGCGGCGTCGGGTGCGGTGGCACCCGTCTCCGGCAGCTCGGCGGGGATCAGCTTCTGGGCGGTCGGAATCTGCGAGATCACCGAGCGGAAGCGCGAGTAGAACAGGGTCGCAACATCGAATTCACCGGCATCGAAGCGGGCGATGATGCTGTTGGCGATCTCGGCAGCGAACTCGTAATCGACCGCCTTGTTGCCGCGCAGATCGCGGTTCTCGATGATCTCGTCACGGAACTGGCGACGGAGCAGGTCGTAGCCCTTCTTGCCGACGGTGATGATCTTCACCGTCTTGCCTTCGGCCGCCAGCCTACGGGCGTGGTCGCGGGCGAGACGTGCAATCGAGGAGTTGAAACCGCCGCACAGGCCGCGATCGGCCGTGCACACGACGAGCAGGTGCGTCTTCTCAGAACCGGTTCCAGAGAGGAGCCGAGGACCCTGGACGCCGCCCACCAGGTTGGCCGCGAGGTTTCCGAGAACCTGGGACATCTTCTCGGCGTAGGGGCGCGCGCTTTCGGCAGCCATCTGGGCCCGCCGCAGCTTGGCGGCGGCGACCATCTGCATCGCCTTGGTGATCTTCTGCGTGCCCTTCACCGAAGTGATGCGGTTCCGCAGATCCTTCAAACTCGCCATGGGGTGACTTCCAGATCCATCCGCTGCCGCTCAAGGCGAGACGCCCGAACGACCCGGGCGCCTGCTCTCACTGAGATCCGGCCACCCTGGGGCGGCCGGTTTCGCTTTCGTGGCGCGCCTCAGGCGAGCGACTTGGCGACGCTCTCGACGACGCCCTTCAGCGTCTTGGCGCTGTCGTCCGACAGATCCTTCGAGTCGCGGATTTTGGTGAGAAGGTCGGCGTGCTTGGTCCGGAGGGCCGAGAGCAGAGCGTCCTCGAAGGGGCGAACCTTATTCAGCGGCAGGGTGTCCAGGTACCCGTTCACACCGGCATAGATCACCGCAACCTGCTCTTCCATCTTGAGCGGCGAGAACTGCGGCTGCTTCAGGAGCTCGGTCAGGCGCGAACCACGGTTCAGGAGCTTCTGGGTCGAGGCGTCGAGATCGGAGCCGAACTGCGCGAACGCGGCCATTTCGCGGTACTGCGCGAGCTCGCCTTTGATCTTGCCGGCGACCTTCTTCATCGCCTTCGTCTGGGCCGACGAGCCGACGCGGGAAACCGAGAGGCCGACGTTCACCGCCGGACGGATGCCCTGGTAGAACAGATCGGTCTCAAGGAAGATCTGACCGTCGGTGATCGAGATCACGTTGGTGGGAATGTAGGCCGAGACGTCGTTGGCCTGGGTTTCGATGACCGGCAGCGCGGTCAGCGAGCCGTTGCCGGCAGCGTCGCCCATCTTGGCGGCGCGCTCGAGCAGACGCGAGTGCAGGTAGAACACGTCGCCCGGGTAAGCCTCGCGGCCCGGCGGGCGGCGCAGGAGCAGAGACATCTGGCGGTAGGCCACGGCCTGCTTGGAGAGATCGTCATACACGATCACGGCATGCATGCCGTTGTCGCGGAAATACTCGCCCATGGCGCACCCGGCGAAAGGCGCGATGAACTGCATCGGCGCCGCGTCGGAGGCGGTGGCGGCGATGACGATCGAGTACTCGAGCGCACCGTTGTCTTCCAGCGACTTCACGAACTGGGCGACGGTGGAGCGCTTCTGGCCGATGGCGACGTAGACGCAATAGAGCTTGGCGTTCTCGTCGGTGCCGGCATGGGCCGGCTTCTGGTTCAGAATGGTGTCGAGGGCGATGGCGGTCTTGCCGGTCTGGCGATCGCCGATGATCAACTCGCGCTGGCCGCGGCCGACGGGGATCAGGGCATCGATGGCCTTAAGGCCGGTGGCCATCGGCTCATGCACCGACTTGCGCGGGATGATACCCGGGGCCTTCACGTCGACGCGACGACGCTCGGTGGTGGCGATGGGACCCTTGCCGTCGATGGGGTTGCCGAGCGCGTCGACGACGCGGCCGAGCAGCGCCTTGCCGACCGGTACGTCCACGATGGCGCCGGTGCGCTTGACGGTCTGGCCTTCCTTGATGTCGCGGTCGGACCCGAAGATCACGATGCCGACGTTGTCCTGCTCGAGGTTGAGAGCCATGCCGCGCACGCCCGACTCGAACTCGACCATCTCGCCAGCCTGGACGCTGTCGAGGCCGTAGGCGCGGGCGATGCCGTCACCGACGGACAGAACCTGACCGACCTCGGTGACTTCGGCTTCCTGGCCGAAGTTCTTGATCTGATCCTTCAGGATCGCGGAGATCTCGGCGGCGCGGATATCCATCGTCGGGCCTCTTGTCTTTAAATTGATTGATTGGGGTCAGGAACGGGAAGCAGTCGGGCCTGGAAGGCCCTTACCGGGCTTCCCGCATCGCAAGGCGAATTCCATTGAGCTTGGTGCGCAGGGAGGCGTCCACCATGCGGCTGCCGATCTTGACCACGAGGCCACCGATCAGGCTGGGGTCGATGCGCAGGTCCAGGTCGATCTCCGACTTGGCGACGTCGCGAAGAGAGGCCTTGATGTCTTCGATCACAGCGTCCGAAGGACGCTCGGCGACAGTGACCTCGGCTCGCACGATGCCCTTCGATTCCCGCACCAGGGCGCGGAAGCCGCGGATCATGTCCGGCAACGCGAAGAGACGACGATTGGAGGCCGCGAGACGGATGAAGTTGCCACCCAGACCGCCGATGCCGGACTTCTCCAGGAGGGCGACGATGGCAGCTTCCTGCTCGGCGCCGGAGAAGACCGGGCTGCGCACGAAGCGGCGCAGGTCGGCGCTCTCCTTCAGCATGGTGTCGAACTGATCGAGGCTCGCCGCGACACCATCGATGTCGCGCTCATCACGCGCCAGTTCAAACAAGGCCGACGCGTAACGCGCCGCTACGCCTGCAACCGGGGAACCCGCCTCGGAACCGTTCTGCGCCACGCGCCGCTCTCTCTTCAATCCTGCCTGAGGGCTCCGGCCTTGGCGCACCGTTGTTGGGCGCGGGCTTGCGAAACCGTCAGGATTGGGAACGTGCCGGTCTGCGCGGACCTTGAAAAGCCCGCCCTTCCGGCGCGGCGAGGGCCTAGCATGCGTGTCCGGGGGGCGCAAGACGACGGAACTTGCGCCGATGCGTTGTGCAACGCGACATGCCGAACCCCGTTCCGATGGGGGCAAACGGTGGCGAAGGTGAGGCCGCGCCGTCAGCAGGCGATCCGGTCGCAGCGCCGGGTGGCGGCGATCATCCGAGCCAAGGCCTTCGGGCCCGGATGGCCGAGAAGGCCGGTGTTGCCGAGTACGTAGGAGGGCGTCGCCGCGAGGCCGAGATCTGCTGCCATCCGCATCTGCGCCTTGAGCGCGAGCCGGACGTCTTCGCTGTCGGCGATGCTCTCGATCTCCGTCGCTGCCACGCCGAGTTTGGCCGCCGCCTGCAGGGCGCCCGGACCGTCGATCTTACCCGGCCTGGCGAGCAGCGTTCGGTACAGATTCCAGGTGGCAGCCGACCCGAGCTTGCGCTGGATCGCGAGAGCGACCTTGGCGGCCTGGGCGGACTGGACCGCGAGAATGGGGTTGTTGATCAGGCCGATCCGCAGCGACGGGTCGCTCTCGCTGAGAGAGACCATGTCGGCCGCTGCCTTCCGGCAATAGGGGCAGTTGTAGTCGAAGAACTCATACAGCGTGGTCTCGGCCTCGGCCGGACCGATATACGTGACCCCGCGCAGGGCGGGGATCTCGCCGACGATCTCGCCTGGCAGGCGCATGTTGGCGATGGGGCGGCCCTCGTCGTTCTCCACCTTGAACGCCTGACCGTATCCTTGAGCCAGAGCGGCACCGACGGACCCAATTCCGGCGGAGAGGCCCGCGGAGGCGAGGAGGAAACGCCGGCGGTCGAGGCGCGGGAACGCGAAGCTCATGGGGCGGCCCTGGAAGCGGGGGAGACGAAAAACCGCCCGGCTTCTAGACCCGCTGGCGCCGGACCGCCAGCGGCACGCCTCAACGCATGGCGCCGGGCCGATCGCCGGCGGCCCAGGCCAGGGCCTGCTCCAGACGGTCGTTGCCCCAGAACAACTCGCCATCGTTGGTCAGGAAAGTCGGTGCGCCGAAGATGCCGCGCGAGCGCGCCTCCTCCCCGTTGACGCGCAGGCGACCCTTGTTGGTCTCGGCGGCCGCCTGCTTCAGGATGATGGTTCCGTCGAGGCCGAGCCCGTTGAGGAGCGACACCACGGCCGGCGGTTCGGCGATGGACTGCCCGCGGGCGAACTGACTCTCGTAGACGGCCTTCGAGAACGGCACGAGCCACTCGTAATCCATGCCATAGGTGGCCGCGCGCGTGGCGCTGAGACTGTTCTGGGGGAAAGGATCAGGTCGCTTGACCGGAGGCAGACCCTGCCGGGCGGCTTCGCGCTCGACGTCGCGCCACATATGGCGGCCCTTGGCGGCGTAGAGGTTGAAGGGTGAGGAGTTCCAACCCTGCGCCGCGAAAATGGGCCCTACCAGGAAGGGCCGCCAGCGGATCTCCACGCCGACGGCCTCTCCCAGGGCTTCGATCCGCATCGCCGACAGATAGGAATAAGTGGACGCGAACTCGTACCAGAATTCGAGGGTCGGCCTGCGCGGCATGCGTCGAATCTCCGGGATCGAGAATGGTCTTGAGTGTCGCCCGACGCTTGGCTCGCCACAAGGCGGTCGCGCGACATGGTCTTCACCGGCCACAATTACCTCGAGCGAACGCGCCCGGCGGCACGGCGGTTGCACGGCCCCGCGCTCCGCTGATAAGCCGCCGCAATCCAAACTCCGAACGCCAAACTCCGAACGCAAAGCGAGCCCCATGACCGACGCGAACCCGAAGCCCGTCAACAAGGTCGTGCTCGCCTATTCGGGGGGCCTCGACACCTCGATCATCCTCAAGTGGCTCCAGACCACCTATGGATGCGAGGTCATCACCTTCACGGCCGACCTGGGTCAGGGCGAGGAGTTGGAACCCGCCCGCAAGAAAGCGGAACTGCTCGGCATCAAGCCCGAAAACATCTTCATCGAGGACCTGCGCGAGGAGTTCGTACGCGACTACGTGTTCCCGATGTTCCGGGCCAACGCCGTCTATGAGGGCGTCTACCTCCTCGGTACCTCCATCGCCCGGCCGTTGATTGCCAAGAAGCAGATCGAGATCGCCGAGCGGCTGGGTGCGGACGCCGTCTGTCACGGCGCCACCGGCAAGGGCAACGACCAGGTCCGGTTCGAACTCGGCTATTACGCGCTCAAGCCCGACGTGACGGTCATCGCCCCCTGGCGGGAATGGGACCTGAAAAGCCGCGAGCAGCTCATCGCCTTCGCGGAACAGCACCAGATTCCGATCTCGAAGGACAAGCGCGGCGAGAGCCCCTTCTCCGTCGATGCCAATCTCCTGCATGCCTCGTCCGAGGGCAAGGTTCTGGAGGACCCAGCCGACGAGGTTCCCGACTACGTCTACTCACGGACGATCTCGCCGGAGGAGGCTCCCGACACGCCGACCATCATCACCATCGGCTTCGAGACGGGCGATGCGGTCTCCATCGACGGCGAACGCCTGTCGCCCGCGAGCTTGCTCGCCAAGCTGAATCAGCTCGGCCACGACAACGGTATCGGCCGGCTCGACCTCGTGGAAAACCGCTTCGTCGGCATGAAGAGCCGCGGCATGTACGAGACGCCCGGCGGCACCATCCTGTTGCCGGCCCACCGCGCCATCGAGTCGATCACGCTGGACCGGGGTGCCGCGCACCTGAAGGACCAACTCATGCCGCAATACGCGGAGCTGATCTACAACGGCTTCTGGTTCAGCCCGGAGCGCGAGATGCTACAGGCCCTGATCGACAAGAGCCAGGAGATGGTCACCGGTGAAGTCCGTCTGAAACTCTACAAGGGCGGCGTCCACGTGATCGGACGCACCAGCCCGAACTCGCTCTACGACCAGGACCTCGTCACGTTCGAGGAGGGCGCCGTCGCCTACGACCATCGCGATGCGGCGGGCTTCATCAAGCTTAACGCCCTGCGCCTGCGTACATTGGCCCAGCGGAAGAAGAAGCTCGGGGGCTGAACGGAACCGGACCGGCCGGGGCCTCCCTGCTGAGAGACTCCGGCCCGAGGGTACTCGGCTACTCGGCCCGGCTCACCGAGAAGCCCTGCAGAATTCGCGGGACTTCTCCTGAGATCTCCCGGGCCAGGAAGCCCATCGGCCCAACCGATTTTGCAAGCCAAGCACCCGCCTCACCGTGGAGGTAGACCCCCCACAGAGCCGCCGTGACGGGATCGGCGCCCCGCGCCAGGATGCCGGCGATGATCCCCGCCAGAACGTCACCGGACCCGGAGGTCGCGAGGCCGACGCCGCCGCCACTGTAGTGCCAGTGCGCTGCGTCAGGGGCGACGATCCAGCTCTCGGCGCCCTTCATGATCACCACGGCCCGCAGCATCTCCGCCGCCTGCCGTGCCGCCTTCAGGGGCTCGGCCTCCACCGCTTCGCGCTCCCAATCGAGGAGTTGCGCCATTTCGCCGGCATGGGGCGTGAGGACCGGCGGGCACGTCAGGCTTCGCACGGTCTCCGCGTGGGCGCCGAGGCCGCAGATCGCGCCGGCGTCGAGAACGTAGGTGGTTGCGTTCTGCTCCGCCAGGAGGGTGCGGACCAGCATCGTGGTGAGGTCGCAGGTGTTCATGCCAGGGCCGAGCAGCACCGCGTCGCAGCGTTTGGCCGCCTTGTCGATGCGGGGTGCCGCCGCTTCGGCTTCGATCTCGCCGTCCTCCGTCTCGGGGAGGCCGATCACCATGGCCTCGGGGACGGCCAAAGCCATCGCAACGGCGACGCTCCGTACCGACGCGATCTTCAGCTTGCCGGCTCCGGCGCGCAGGGCCGCCACGCCGGCCAGGAAGACCGCGCCCGGCACCTCGGCGCAGCCGCCGAGGACGAGGACACTGCCGCGATCGTCCTTGCTTCCCGCCTCAGGGGTCGGCAGCGGGCGCTGGCGCAGGCACGCGTCGTCGAGTTCGATCCCGGTCATCGCACGTCCTCCATCGGCGAGGGTTCGGCGGTGACGGGAGCGCCGGCCCGCTGCACCGGGGCAACGAAGTTGTAGCGCTGGAGGTGCATCCGCCCCGTCGAGCCCGGCTCGGCCTGGAAGGCATATTCGGTGACGGAGCAGTTCCGGACGTCAGCCTCCGCGTCGATACCCAGGATCTCCGCTTCGCTGAGATTCTCGATGAGGTAGCGCAGGCAGAGCACCACGACCTGATGGGCGACGATGAGGACACGCTTCTCGCCATGATGCAACGAAACTGTATCCATTGCGCCGCGCAGGCGCAGGATGACATCGCACCAACTCTCGCCGCAGGTCGGACGATAGTAGAACTTGCCGAGGCGGGCGCGGAGTTCGGCCTGCTCCGGGTGAAGATTCTCGATCCCGGTTCGAGTCAGGCGATCGAGTAAGCCCAGCTCCTTTTCACGAAGCCGCTCGTCGACGTAGTCCTCGGGAGCGTCCGATGCGATGCCGCCAGCCTGGCGAATCCCCGCAACGGTCTGCTGGGCGCGACGATAGGGTGACGTCAAAACGACATTCGGACGCTGGGAATCGGGCATCTCGGCGAACCAGCGCCCGAGGGCTTCGGCCTGGCGGTGACCGCGCTCACTCAACGCAACGTCGACATCGCGTTCCGCAATGTCGATCCGAGCCAGGCCTGCCTCGGCCGCCGCATCGCGCGCGACGTTGCCGGCACTCTCGCCATGTCGAACGATCCAGATCCGGCTCGGCCAGCGTTGCAGCATCCGTCACCTTCCTCGGCTTGGTTCACCTCGGCAACGTTCCTGTGCCCGACCCGTTCGCCCCTGCGTCGTTCCCGACCCTCACGCCGGCTGCCAGCCCGCGTCGCTCCGGACGAAGTCGCCCGGCCCAAGGTCGGCGTAGCGCAGGAAGATCTGGAGCACCGGCTGCATTTCGCGGTGCTCGGCGGGTAGCGCGGTGCCTGGGCCATACGGAGCGTTGGTGTCGACCGCCGGCACGTCGCGAGCGGTATCCCAGCGAATCGCGAGGGCATGGACCCGGGCCACCTGTTCGGCGGTCACGTCGAAGGTGACATGCTCGGGCGTCTCGCCGGTGGCCGCGTCCCGAAATACGTCGCCGACATCGTCTGACGCCAGCTTGGCCAGCGTGTTGTGATAGGCGTAGCGCCCCGGCTTCAGGATCGCGTTGGCGGTGAACACCGCAAGCGCCTCGCCCAAGGCCCGATGCTCCTCGTCGGCCCCATCGTCATCGCCGGTCACGTTGAAGATGTCCTCGTCCCGGTCGGTGCTCCCGTAGGGCGCATCGGGATGGACGATCGGCGCGCCGACACCCTCGGAATTCCACGCGATCACCATCCGACGAATCAGCGCGATGCGCTCCAGGGTCAGTTCGAGCATCGGCTGGGTCATTGTCGATCTTTCGCGCGTGGGGCCGCGAGGGCGCCCGTCATGGCCGTCGACCCAACGGGAGTGTCGCGGGCCGCGGGCGAGGAATGGCCGGCAGGTACCTGATCCCATCGCCGCGGGCTACCGCTTCAGGCATCCCATCAACCCCGAGACGCCATTCATGCGAGCTTGGATGCGGGCCGCCTGGGCCCGCACGCCGCGTGATGGCATCGCCGGATTGCGCAGGATGGGATTGGGCAGCACCGCGGCCAGCAGCGCCGCCTCACCACGCGTGAGAGCGCGGGCGGACTTACCGAACCAGCGCTGTGCCGCCGCTTCCGCTCCGAACACCCCCTCCCCCCACTCGGCGATGTTGAGGTAGATCTCCATCGTACGGCGCTTGCCCCACAGCGTGTCGGCCAGGAGGGCCAGGGGAATTTCCAGCGCTTTGCGAACGACCGACCGGCCCGGCCACAGAAAAACATTCTTCACCGTCTGCATCGGGATCGTCGAGGCTCCGCGACTCGGGCCCTCCTCGTCATCGACGACATCCCGCAGGGCGCCCCAGTCCACGCCATCGTGCAGGCAGTAGCGCTGATCCTCGGAGGCGATGACGGCCTGGACGAGGTGGGGCGAAATGGCATCGAGGGCAATCGCCTGCCGGTCGACGGGGCGCAGCGTCAACCATCGGCCAAGCATCAGGGTTGAGGGCGGGGTCAGCGCACTATAGACGAGCGCAAGCGACACCAAGAGGGCCAGAGCGATGACGGGGAGGAGCAATAGGCGGTTGACGATCCGCCGTGCCGCGCCGCTCCGTTTCATACCGGATGCAGCGCGCACCGGTAGCGCACGCGCCGAAATCTGCCGAAGCGGCCGCTCCGGGCTCTCATTCTCGTCCTGAATTCGAACCTCCTGCCCACGACACGACCCTGTCTGACCGAAGGCCCGACCGAACATGACCTCAACGCAAGGATCCCACGCTTCGGTCAAGGCGGATGCCCCGGTCGAGGCCTTTTCCCACAGGCTTGCGGCAGCCGCCGACACGGTGGAGTCGTTCCTGGCCGAGCGCCTGACGCCGGAGACTCAGGCTGGCGAGATCGCCCGGCCGGTGCGCCTGATGGAGGCGATGCGCCACGCGGTGCTCGGCGGCGGCAAGCGCCTGCGCCCATTCCTCGCCATCGAGACGGCGCGGATGCTGGGCGGCTCGGATGCCGGCGCCCTCGCGGCCGGGTCGGGCATCGAACTGGTCCACTGCTACTCGCTGGTTCACGACGACATGCCGGCCATGGACGACGACGACATGCGCCGCGGCAAGCCCACGGTGCACAAAGCCTATGACGAAGCCACCGCCATCCTGGTGGGCGATGCGCTCCAGACCCTGGCCTTCGAGATCCTGGCCGATGCCACTTGGCAGCCCGATCCGACCGTGCGCGCCGACTTGGTGCTCGGCCTCGCCAAAGCCTCGGGCCTTGGCGGAATGGTCGGCGGCCAGCTGCTTGACCTCGGCGCCGAGGGACGTTTCGGTCCTGTCTCCCTGGGGGTCGATGACACGCTGCAGCTCCAGGCGATGAAGACCGGGGCCATCCTGGCCTTCTCGGTGGAGGCTGGCGCCATCGTCGGCGGTGCGACCCTGGACCAGCGCACGGCGCTGCTGCGCTACGGCCACGCCCTTGGTCAGGCTTTCCAGATCGCCGACGACATCCTCGACCGTGAGGCTTCGGCCGAGGCCATGGGCAAGGCCACAGGCAAGGACAAGGACGCCGGTAAGGCGACCCTGGTCGACCGCCTCGGCGTTGAAGGCGCACGCGCCGAGTGCGACCGCCTCGTCGGGGTCTGCGACGCAGCCGTGGCCGCCTGGGGCGACAAGGCGGAGACCCTGCGCCAAGCGGCGCGCTTCACGGTGGCGCGCAAGGTCTGACGCCGGACATCTCCGGGCCTTGCTCGGCGTCACGCACTTTATGCCGCGATCGCGTCCTCCCGGAGGTGGACACGAATTCTTCGACCAACGACTGCGAGTTGATCCATGACCGCCTACAAGCTCCTCCTCCTCCCCGGCGACGGCATCGGCCCCGAGGTGATGGCTGAAGTCGAGAAGGTGATCGGTGCCCTCGGCGAGCTTGACCTTGCCACGTTCGAGATCGAGCGCGACCTTGTCGGTGGCGCTGCCATCGATGCGCACGGAGTTCCCCTTACGGATGACGCGCTGGGCCGGGCAGATTCCGCCGACGCCATCCTGCTGGGCGCGGTCGGCGGCCCGAAATGGGCGGACGTGCGCTACGAGATTCGCCCGGAAGCCGGCCTGCTGCGATTGCGCAAGGATCTCGGCCTCTTCGCGAACCTGCGGCCGGCGATCTGCTACCCGGCCCTGGCCGACGCCTCCGCCCTCAAGCGCGAGCTGGTCGAGGGCCTCGACATGATGATCGTGCGCGAGCTCACAGGTGGCGTCTATTTCGGCGAGCCGAAGGAGATCACGGTGCTGCCCGATGGCTCGAAGCGCGCCGTCGACACGCAGGTCTACACCACGGCCGAGATCGAGCGGATCGCCCACGTGGCGTTCGACCTCGCCCGCAAGCGCTCCGGACGGGTCGCTTCGGCCGAGAAGCACAACGTGATGAAGTCCGGTGTCCTGTGGAAAGAGGTCGTGACCCGGGTTCACGCCGAGTATAGCGACGTCAGTCTCGAGCACGTGCTCGCCGACAATTGCGCGATGCAGCTGGTGCGCCGACCCAAGCAGTACGACGTCCTCGTCACCGACAACCTGTTCGGTGATGTGCTCTCGGACGTCGCCGCGATGCTCACCGGCTCCCTCGGCATGTTGCCCTCCGCCTCACTGGGCGCCGTCGACGCCAAGGGCAGCCGCAAGGCGCTGTACGAGCCGGTGCACGGCTCGGCCCCCGACATCGCCGGCAAGGGCTACGCGAACCCCATCGCGATGATCGGCTCGCTCGCGATGTGCCTGCGCTACTCCTTCGGTCTTGGCGAAGCCGCCGACCTGCTCGAAGCAGCCATCACTCGAACCCTGGCTTCGGGCGCGCGCACCCGAGACATCGCCGCAGAGGGCGCGACGCCGATCAGCACCACCGAGATGGGTGACGCGATTCTCCGCGAGCTCAGGCACGCCGTCGCATGAGGGCCGTCGTCTGAGGCAACGGTCGCCGCGCCCTAGCAGGTCGGCACTGGCGCATCAGGAGAGCCTGCGCCGACAAACGAAAACGGGCCCCGGAAGGGGCCCGTCGGATATTCAGCAGTGAGTTTGGGCTTAGTAGGGGTTGCCGAAACGCGACACGTAGGAGGTCGGATCGATCGCATCGACAGCCGAAAAATCGACGTTGCGGATCGCGCTGGAGCGGGCGCCGACGAACGGGCCATTGGTGATCGGGTCGGGCAGAATGCCGCCGCCGAAGCGATCGTTGCGGCCGTAGGGCGGAGAATTGAGGTAGCTGGCGGTGATGAACTGGGGGTTCGTCGCCGGGTTGCTGACCGAGCCGTTATTGGCCTCGACCACGTTGCCGGCGTCGAGCCAGCTGCGCGGGCGGATGCGGATTGGAAGCGGCTGGCTCACGCGGTAGCCGGCCGGCGCGTAGCGGCCCTGGGCCTCGGCGGCGGTGTTCGCGCCGACGGCTGCGAGAGTGAGGGCGCCCATCAGGGCAATCGAGACAGAGCGCATGACGCACCTTCGTTGAAGCTGTGAGACTTGTAAGCCGCGCTTTCTTAAGAAACACGGCTCTCTGTATGCGGGGAAGACGTGCCAACGCGGCCGAGGTTCCCACCTTATGGCCGCGCTTCTCAAGATTGCCGCAGTTTGGCCTTATTTTTTCGTGTCGGACGCTTTTCGCGGCCGACGGGCGGGGATCGATCCGGTTTCGCCGCCGACATCCCGATCGGCATTCTTCATTGCGACGACGCGCGGGCCACAACCGGGATCGCGCCGCGCCTCGGTGGTCGCAAAGGTGCTTTCAAGAGCGGATGAAGGCTGGCCATTGAGGCTGATCCGATCGAGAGCGCAGGCGACGGCACGGGGCTCGGGAACCTGACCCAGCGGGGCGCAGAGCCAGCCGTCGAGACGGAGTGCACCGGGCTCGAGGGTTGCGAAGCCGGTGCAGTTGCGCCTGCCCTCGCCGCCGAGGGTCAGGTCGAGGGTCTCGACGAGGCCGAACTTGGTGGCGATCGTCCCATGCTCACCGGTTCGAATCACGGCGAGCCCCTGCCCGTCCGCAGCGCGACGCGCCAACGTTACGAACAGACGCGGACCTGTCTCCGGCTCCGGCGTTTCCGTGAGGGTGAGGCGGAGGTAGGGTGCCTCGATGATATCGAACCCGCCCTGGACGAGCACGTCCTCGCGCCGCCCGGTCGCAGGGTTGAGCCGTGCCGTCTCGGCGCGCGGCGCCTCCAGCGCATCGGGATCATCCAGGCGAAAACGAGGTTCGGAGAGCGCGACTGGGATCGCCGGCCTAGCAGCCTGTGCCACCGTCGGCACGAAAGGCGATCCGATCTGCGACTCGATTGAGGGATCGACCGGACCCGGCCGGCCCTCACGCGCGAGGACGCTGAGTGCCGCAATGGTTATGATCGCCGCTGAAAGCTGTCCTGCGCGCTTCAGCAGCGTGACCGGACTCTGGCTCAATCGACCCGCACCGACTGACGTCAGAGGATCGTGGCGGCCTCTTGTCTGACCCACGTCACGTGTTCGCTCGGAGTCGGGCTCGGTTCGCATCGATATCCGGGGTTCTCTGGCGGCGGGATTCTCTGGCGGCGGGGGTTCTCTGGCAGAAAGCCCGCCCTCCGAGAGCGATGGTGAAGCCGGACCGACCAAGGTCGGGTTTCCGGATCGCTCCGGCCCTCGGGATTTCCGCCGCTAAGGTGAATCGCCGGTATCGACCCGGATGCTGACCCATGCCGACAGCACATGCCGGCCCCGGCTTGCGCCGGTGCGGGACCGTCGCGATCTGACAGCAAGGGGCACCGCCGCGATGAGTCAGAAGGAATACATGATCCCCCTCTCCGTTCTCGACCTTGCCCTCGTGCCCGACGGCGCAACGCCGGCCGATGCCCTGCGCAACAGTGTGGCACTGGCTCGTCACGTCGAAGGGCTCGGCTATCGGCGCTTCTGGCTCGCCGAACACCACAACATGGTGGGTGTCGCCAGCGCGGCGACGGCGGTGGTCATTGGCCATGTGGCGGCCGGCACGTCGACGATTCGGGTCGGGGCCGGTGGCATCATGCTGCCGAACCATGCTCCGTTGGTGATTGCCGAACAGTTCGGCACCCTCGAAACGCTGTTTCCCGGCCGTATCGACCTCGGCCTCGGCCGCGCGCCCGGCACCGATCCGCGTACCACGCGGGCCCTGCGGCGCTCGGGCGAAGCGGCCGATACCTTTCCGCAGGACGTGCTCGAAGTGCAGGCTCTGTTCGGCGAGTTGAAGCCCGGCCAAGCTGTGCAGGCCGTGCCGGGCACGGGGCTCCGGGTGCCACTGTGGATCCTCGGCTCGAGCCTCTACGGCGCGCAGCTCGCCGCGATGCTCGGGCTTCCCTATGCCTTCGCCTCGCATTTCGCGCCTGACCAGCTCCTGCCGGCCCTCGCCACCTACCGGGACCGCTTCCAGCCGTCCGAACAGGCGAGCCGGCCGCATGCCATGATCGGCCTCAACGTCGTTGCGGCGGATACCGACGACGAAGCGCGCCGGCTGTTCACCTCGGCGCAGCAGCAATTCACCAATCTGGTCCGCGGGACGCGCGGGCTGCTGCGTCCACCCATCGCCGATATCGAGGCGTATTGGGCGCCACACGAAAAGGCCCAGGCCTCGCGGATGCTGGTACGCTCCCTCGTCGGGTCGCCGGAAACGATCCGTCGGGGCCTCGCCGATCTCGTGGCGGAGACCGGTGCCGACGAGATCATGGTCGCCTCGGCGATCCACGATCCGGCGGCGCGGCAACGATCCTATACGATCCTGGCCGAAGCGCGGGACGCGCTGGCGCAACGCCCGGCCAGCCTCGTGGCGTGAAGGCCTCGGCCTACCCTTGACAGCAGCGGGGACGAGGCGTCTTGCTCCCGCGCTTGGCGAATCATGCTGCGATGCGGCGTGTGCCACATCAGCGGGTCGATTCGGGCTCGCGCACCTCCGAGGCCGGCAGGCCGCCGGCCATCGGCGATGGTCCGGTGCGCGGCAGGGAGGCTGAACATCGGTGCCGAACCCGGCCGCGGCGGCTCGCCAGAGGGGTGAGCGGCGCCTCGGTCCTCGGTGCACGCAAGAGCGGAGTGTTTGAGCAATGGGTTACAAGGTCGCCGTCGTGGGTGCCACGGGCAATGTGGGCCGCGAGATGCTGGACATCCTGTCCGAGCGCGCCTTTCCGGCGGACGAGGTGGTGGCGATCGCGTCGCGCCGCTCGGCCGGCCAGGAGGTGTCCTTCGGCGACAAGATTCTGAAGGTGAAGGCTCTCGATACCTACGATTTCTCCGATACCGATATCTGCCTGATGTCGGCCGGCGGCGAGACCTCCAAGGAGTGGTCGCCGCGCATCGGCCAGACCGGCTGCGTGGTCATCGATAACTCGTCGGCCTTCCGCTACCATCAGGACGTGCCGCTGATCGTGCCCGAGGTGAACCCGGACGCCATCAACGGCTTCTCCAAGCTCAACATCATCGCCAATCCGAACTGCTCCACGGCGCAGCTCGTGGTCGCCCTCAAGCCTTTGCATGACGCGGCGACGATCAAGCGGGTGGTGGTGGCGACCTACCAGTCGGTCTCCGGCGCCGGCAAGGACGCCATGGACGAGCTCTTCCAGCAGACCCGCTCGGTCTTCACCGCCGGCGAGATCAAGGCGGAGAAGTTCCCCAAGCGCATCGCCTTCAACGTCATCCCGCACATCGATGTGTTCATGGAGGACGGCTACACGAAGGAAGAGTGGAAGATGGTCGCCGAGACCAAGAAGATGCTCGATCCCAAGATCAAGCTGACCGCCACCGCCGTGCGGGTGCCGGTGTTCATCGGCCATGCCGAGGCAGTGAACGTCGAGTTCGAGCGCCCGATCACGGCCGAGCAGGCCACCGCGATCCTGCGCTCGGCTCCGGGCATCATGGTGGTCGATAAGCGCGAGCCCGGCGGCTACATGACCCCGCACGAGGCCGCCGGCGAGGATGCCACCTACGTCTCCCGCATCCGCGAGGACGCCACGGTGGAGAACGGGCTCGCCTTCTGGTGCGTCTCCGACAATCTGCGCAAGGGCGCGGCGCTCAACACCGTGCAGATCGCCGAGATGCTGGTGAACCGGAAGCTGTTGAAGCGGGCGCAAGCGGCTGCCTGACCCGGACGGCCCCTGAAATCAGCTCGATCGGCTATCTCTGCGATCCGAACACGCCGTCCCCCGGGGGCGGCGTTTTTCGTTAGCCAACGCAGGGATTTGATTTCCAAAGATTCACAGAATACGTTTTGGGAATGTATTCTGGCAGCCAAAATGCTTCAACGTGCAGGAAGCGAGGACCTTAAATTCGAATAAAATTCCGAATTCCAAGCTGGGATTTGTACCGTCATTTGGAGGTGATCTGGAATTCAGGCGCTGGCTTCCAACGCTGCCACATCCCCACCGCTGATGGCCGGCAAGCACCGCGTGATCCGTGCTGCATCCCAATCCCACCACGCCAGAACTTGCAGACGTTCAGCGACCTCTGGAGGCACACGCATCCGCACGAGGGTGGCCGGATTGCCAGCGACAATGGCATAAGGTGGCACATCGCGGGTGACGACGGATTTTGCCGCTACGACAGCACCGTTCCCGATGGTGACGCCCGGCAAGAGGGTGCAATCGTAGCCGAGCCAAACGTCATGGCCGACCACTGTATCTCCACGACTTGGAAAGGTGGCCTCTTCCTGGAAGCGGCCGGCCCATGTCCCCCCGAAGATCAGAAAGGGATAGGTCGAGGGTGCCGCGAGGCGGTGATTTCCGCCATTCATGAGGAAGTGGGTACCTGCCGCGATGGCGCAGAACCGTCCGATGCTCAGCCGATCGCCCAGGAAGGCGAAATGATAGAGGATGTTGTCGAGAAAGGCCTGTGGGCCTTCAGGGTCGTCGTAATAGGTGTAGGCGCCGACTTCGATATTGGGCGGCAGGTCTAGGTTGCGGATGAAGGTGATCCGTGGGTGTCCAGGCACGGGGTGAAGCACGTTTGGGTCGGGTCCGAAGCGTGGATCGTGGGGCATCGAGTGATTCCTGCGCTGCGGCTTTCACCCAGTCCGCCGCAGGATACCGGAGCGGCAAACTGCCGAAACCCCTTGATCGAAATCGCTTGAAAAATGCGGTAAACCAGCCTACTTTGACATCATCAGTTCTGGTTGCAGTTGTGAGACTGCGGTTCGGGAGTGGGCCCCACCGGGTCCGCTCTTTTTTATTGCCGCAACGTCGCCCGCGCCGGAACGCCTCGGACAAGGCCGGACTTCAAGCGCAGCATGGCGGACAACTTCAATAGCGACCTCACCGAAAAACGCCTCATCATCGAGACGGGCGTGGCCGCGCGGGTGGTGCAGGTCATCGAGGCCTCGATCCAGGGTCTGGGCTACCGGGTTGTCCGGGTGAAGGTTTCGAGCGCCAATGGCTGCACGGTGCAGATCATGGCAGAGCGGCCGGATGGCACCATGACGGTGGACGATTGCGAGGCGGTGAGCCGAGCGATCTCGCCGCTCCTCGACCTCGACGACCCTGTGGGCAAGGCCTATTACCTGGAGGTCTCCTCGCCGGGGATCGACCGGCCCCTGGTGCGGGCCGTCGATTTCGCCCGATGGGCCGGCTACGAAGCCAAGATCGAACTCGCCGTGCCGATGGACGGTCGCAAGCGCTTCCGGGGCATCATCGGTGCACCGAACCCCGACGGGGTCACCGTGCCGATCGATCTGCCCGACGTGAAAGAGGGCCTTCCCAGCCGCATCGACCTGCCGCTGCGCGACCTCGGCGACGCCTACCTGGTGCTCACCGACGAGCTTGTCCGCGAATCCCTTCGACGGGGCGGCCCGCCGATCCTTGAGGACGAGGATGACGATGCTGACGCGGACGAAGCTGCTTTCGAAGCCGAGGCCGAACCGGCTCCCGCCCCGCCGAAGAAGAAAGTTTCCCGTCCCCTGAAGCCCAAGGCGTCGCAGAGGCCGAAGCCCGTGAAAGTCGAGACCGAGGAAAGTCTCGCCATCAAGGCCCGGAACAAGGCGAAGCCCGTCCGCACCAAGGCGGTGCGGGTGAAGGACGACGGCAAGCTGCACTAGTTTTGTCATCCGTCCCCGCGCAGCCGCAAGCCGGCCCGGGGCCGCGGACGTGAACGACATCCGACGAAGAGAAGGACGAAAACCGATGGCCGTCGTCAGCGCCAACAGGCTCGAACTCCTGCAGATCGCCGAAGCGGTTGCCCGCGAGAAAGTGATCGACCGTTCCATCGTCATCGATGCGATGGAGGAAGCCATCGCGAAGGCGGCCCGCTCCCGCTATGGCGCCGAAACGGACGTGCATGCCGAGATCGACCCCAAGACCGGCGCTCTGCGCTTGTCGCGCCACCTCGTGGTGGTGGACCAGGTCGAAAACGACGCCCGTGAGGTCACCCTGGACCAGGCCCGCCGCTACAACCCCGGCGCCCTCGTCGGCGACGTCATCTCCGACACGCTGCCGCCATTCGACTTCGGCCGGGTCGCCGCCCAGTCGGCCAAGCAGGTCATCGTCCAGAAAGTGCGCGACGCCGAGCGCGACCGGCAGTTCGATGAGTACAAGGACCGGATCGGCGAGGTCGTGAACGGGCTCGTGAAGCGGGTCGAGTACGGCAACGTCATCGTCGATCTCGGCCGCGGCGAGGGTATCGTCCGGCGCGACGAGATGATTCCGCGCGAGACCTTCCGCCCCGGCGACCGCATCCGCTCCTACCTGTTCGACGTCCGCCGCGAAGTGCGCGGGCCCCAGATCTTCCTGTCGCGCTCGCACCCGCAGTTCATGGCCAAGCTGTTCGGCCAAGAAGTGCCGGAAATCTACGACGGTATCGTCGAGGTGAAGGCAGTCGCCCGCGATCCGGGCTCGCGCGCCAAGATCGCAGTGATCTCGCGCGACGGGTCGATCGATCCGGTCGGCGCCTGTGTCGGTATGCGCGGCTCCCGCGTCCAGGCGGTGGTCGGCGAGCTTCAGGGCGAGAAGATCGACATCATCCCGTGGTCCGAGGATCAGGCGACCTTCATCGTTAACGCCTTGCAGCCGGCGGAAGTCGTGAAGGTCGTGCTCGACGAGGAGGCCGACCGAATCGAGGTGGTGGTACCGGACGACCAGCTCTCGCTGGCCATCGGTCGTCGCGGCCAGAACGTGCGCCTCGCCTCGCAGCTCACCGGCTGGGACATCGACATCCTGACCGAGGCTGAAGAATCCGAGCGCAGGCAGAAGGAATTCGCCGAGCGCACTGCCGTGTTCATGGAAGCTCTCGATGTCGACGAGACCGTGGGCCAGCTCCTGGCTGCGGAGGGATTCCGCAACGTGGAGGAAATCGCCTACGTCGAGCCGGGCGAACTCGCCAACATCCAGGGCCTCGATGAGGAGAGTGGCACCGAGATCCAGGCCCGCGCCCAGGATCATCTCGCCCGGGTCGAATCAGAGTTCGATGCCAAGCGCCAGGAACTCGGAGTCCAGGACGAACTGCGCGAGATTGACGGCATCACCACCCCGATGCTGGTGGCCCTCGGCGAGAACGACGTGAAGACGATCGAGGATCTGGCGGGATGCGCCACCGACGATCTCGTCGGCTACACCGAAGGGCGCGGCCCCGAGGCCAAGCGGCATGCGGGCTACCTCGACGGCTTCGAGGTTTCGCGAGCCGAAGCTGAGGCGATGGTGATGGCCGCGCGTGTCCGTGTGGGCTGGATCGAAGCTCCCACCGAGTCGGACGGTGAGGCACCCGAGACGGATCAAGAGGAGCAGGCATCGGCCTGACCCTTCGGATTTGGTCATCCCCGCGATCGACGGTCGCGGGGATGTGTTGTGACGATGGGGAGACGTGCGCATCGCATGATGGGTCAACACGCAGATGGAGATGACATCGAAACCGAGGCCGATTCGAGCGCGCTGCTCGATGCGGGCGTCGGGCGTGGTCGGGCCAATGCTCTGCGGACATGCCTCGTCACGCGTGTTGCGCAGGCGCCGAGCAGTCTGATCCGCTTTGTCCTTGGGCCGGACGGGAGCGTCGTGCCGGATCT
Source organism: Methylobacterium sp. Leaf113 (assembly GCF_001423325.1). Taxonomy (NCBI): domain Bacteria; kingdom Pseudomonadati; phylum Pseudomonadota; class Alphaproteobacteria; order Hyphomicrobiales; family Methylobacteriaceae; genus Methylobacterium; species Methylobacterium sp. Leaf113. Next base: position 549,628 of record NZ_LMNJ01000001.1, on the reverse strand, counting down.
GCGAGCGCGCCTGCCGGGGCGCGGCGCGTGGCTGACACCCACCCGGTCTGTCGTGAATGAGGCCGTGAAGCGCCGCGCCTTCCAACGGGCCTTCAAGACCAAGGATGCCGCAGCGGCGCCAGATCTGGCAGATCGAGTCGCAGAAGCGCTGCGAGCGGATCTGCGCCAATCGCTGTCGTTGGCGAATAAGGCGGGATGCGTGGTCGCAGGCTTTGCCAAGGTCGAATCGGCCATCGGCGACAAGGCCGGGGTTTCAGCGGTGATCCAGGCCTCCGACGGGAGCGCCGATGGTCGTCGGAAGATCGTCGCGGCATTGCACAGGCGGCATGGCAGTGCCATATCGGGCATTCCCGTCATTGATGACCTGTCCAACGAAGAATTGGACATGGCCTTGGGTCGGGATCATGTGATACACGCGGCTCTCGTCGCAGGAGTCGGAGGTTCCGGCTGCCTTGCGCGTTGGCGTCGGCTCCGCTCTTTCGAGGGTTTGGCGACGACGGCCGAGGAGGCTGGTCCCGCCCGCGATGGGCAGACCGTTTCCGATCTGCACGACGATTGAGATCACGGATTTACCCGGCGCACATCAGTTTGCCGGTTCACGGGACGATGGAAACCCTCAGGGTTTGGACTGAATGAGCGATACGAACAATCCGGGCGACAAGACGCAGGCGAGACCCCCTTCGAAGCCGCTGTCCTTGAAGCGCCCGATCGAGCAGGGAACGGTGCGTCAGAGCTTCTCCCATGGCCGCACCAAGCAGGTCGTGGTTGAGACGGTGAAGCGCCGTGTCATCGGCGCGGCGCCGGCTGCACCGGCACGCGAGACGACGCCGGTGGCACCGGCAACGCGCGTGGCACCGCCTCCGCCGCCCGCCGCTCCCCGTCAGGCGCAACGCTCTGCGAACGGCGTCGTGCTGCGGACCTTGAGCGAGCAGGAGAGCAACGCACGTGCCGCTGCCCTTGCTGACGCCAAGCGTCGGGAGGCCGAGGCCCAGAAGCGTGCTGAGGCCGAAGCTGCGGCGCAGCGCGAACGCGAAGCTGCCGAGCAGCGGGAGCGTGAGGCAGCCGAGGCTCGCAAGCGCGAAGATGAGGCTCGCCGCCGCAAGGAAGACGAGGAGCGCCAGGCTGCGGCCGAGGAAGCGCGCCGCGCCGCCGAGGCTGCTGCTCAGGAGGCTGCCAAGGCCCAGAGCACGCCTGCCGCTGCTCCCACCGTTTCCAAGACGGCGCCGATGCCGGCGGCCCCGACGATCGTTCGTTCGGCGCCTCCTGTGGCGGCGGCTGCACCCGAGCAAGCCGCTCCTGCTGCGGCACCTGCCCGTCCGGCAGCACCCACGCCTGCGGCAGCCCGTCCGGCAGCGCGCCCGCCGCTGACGGCGCGCCCCGCCACGTCTGAGCCGCGCAAGACCATCACGGCCGACGTGCGCAAGCCGCGCGATTTGAACTTCATGGCTCGCCCTGCTCCGGCACCGGAGCCCGAGCCGACTACTCCGACGACGGCGACTGCGGCACGTCCCGCTGGGGGCGCAACGCCGGCCCGTACGGCTGGGCGGCCGCAGGCCGCTGAGGAGGAGAGCGAGCAGAAGCGCGTGATCCGGCGCCCCGGCATGCCGCTCAAGATTATCACGCCGCCCAAGACCCCGAAGCAGCCGGGCGGCGACCGGAATCGTGGCCGCCTCACGATCGCCACCGCCACGTCGGGTGAGGACGAGCGCACGCGTTCGGTCGCCTCGTTCCGCCGCCGCCAGCAGCGCATGAGCGGCAACCGGCATGTGGAGCAGAAAGAGAAGCTCTCCCGCGAGGTGACGATCCCGGAGACGATCACGATCCAGGAGCTCGCCAACCGCATGTCGGAGCGGGCTGTGGACGTTATTCGCCTTCTGATGAAGCAGGGTGAAATCCACAAGATCACCGATGTGATCGACTCGGATTCGGCCCAGCTGATTGCGGAAGAGCTCGGGCACACCGTGCGCCGCGTGGCGGAGTCGGACGTCGAGGAAGGCTTGTTCAGCGATGAGCCCGAGCTGGAGGAGGATCTAGATCCGCGTCCCCCGGTCGTGACCATCATGGGCCACGTCGACCACGGCAAGACCTCGCTGCTCGACGCGATCCGCAAGACCACCGTGGTTTCCGGTGAAGCGGGCGGCATCACGCAGCATATCGGCGCCTATCAGGTCGCAGCCCCCAGCGGCGACATGGTGACCTTCATCGACACGCCCGGCCACGCGGCCTTCACCTCCATGCGCGCCCGTGGCGCCAAGGTGACGGACATCGTCGTGCTCGTGGTGGCGGCCGATGATGGCGTCATGCCGCAGACCGTGGAGGCGATCTCTCACGCCAAGGCGGCCGGTGTTCCGCTGATCGTGGCGATCAACAAGATCGACAAGCCCGAGGCGAACCCGCAGCGGGTCCGGACCGAGCTGCTCCAGCACGACATCCAGGTCGAGTCGATGGGCGGCGAGACCCTTGAATTCGAGGTGTCTGCCAAGACCGGCGACGGTCTGCCGGAGCTTCTCGAGGGCCTGCAACTCCAGGCCGAGATCATGAACCTGCGCGCCAACGAGACGCGCGACGGTGAGGGTACGGTCATCGAGGCCAAGCTCGATCGCGGTCGTGGCCCGGTGGCGACGGTCCTGGTCCAGCGCGGCACCCTGTTCACCGGCGACATCGTGGTCGCTGGCGCGGAGTGGGGCCGCGTGCGTGCCCTGATCGACGACAAGGGCGAGAACGTCCCCTACGCCGGTCCCTCGGTTCCGGTGGAAGTGCTCGGCTTCAACGGCACCCCCGATGCGGGTGACCGCGTCGTGGTCGTACCGAACGAGGCCCGTGCCCGTGAGGTCACCGAGTACCGCGCCCGTCAGAAGCGTGAGCGGATCGCTGCCCGTACCGGCGGTGCAAACCGTTCGCTGGTCGACATGATGCGCGACCTGAAGGAAGGCGCCGGCCGCAAGGAACTGGCGCTGGTCGTCAAGGGCGACGTGCAGGGCTCGGTCGAGGCCATCAACGGCGCCCTGGAAAAGCTCGGCAACGACGAGGTGTCGGCGCGGATCCTGCTCGCTGGCGTCGGTGGAATCACCGAGTCGGACATCACCCTGGCGGAAGCCTCGAAGGCCGTCGTCATCGGTTTCAACGTGCGGGCCCACAAGGAAGCGCGCGAGTCGGCCGAAAACAAGGGCGTCGAGATCCGTTACTACAACATCATCTACGACCTCGTGGATGACATCAAAGCGACCCTGTCGGGTATGCTGCCGCCGACGCTCCGCGAGGAGCGTCTCGGCGAGGCTCAGATCCTGCAGATCTTCGACGTGTCGAAGGTCGGCAAGATCGCCGGTTGCCGCATTCTCGACGGCGTGGTTCAGCGCGGTGCGCATGTCCGCCTGATCCGCGACAGCGTGGTGATCCACGAGGGCAAGCTGGCCCAATTGAAGCGCCTGAAGGACGACGCGAAGGAAGTCACCGCCGGTTACGAGTGCGGTATGTCCTTCGAGAACTTCCAGGATATGCGCGCCGGCGACACCATCGAGTGCTACCGGGTGGAGGAGATCCGGCGCACGCTCTGAGCGGCGATGCCGCTTCGGTATACCAGCGGGGTCGCGACGAGGTCGCGGCCCCGTTTCGCGTTTCGGCCTCCGAAAAGCAGGCCCCGTCGACGACCTATCGGCCGCGACGGGGAAACCTGCATGACAGGCCTATCTCCCGGGCGCCGATTTGCGTTAAGAGGTGCGCCTTCGGCGTCCGCTTCGTTTCGACCCGCTCAGGCCCTGGCCGCGCGGCGGCGCATCGACGTTCCGTTTCAGCAACGCTCGGATGAGCGTGACCGCGCCGGCCGGTGTCGAACCGCTTCGACGACAAGACGATCAGAATTCTTCATGGCCCAGAAACAGACCCCCACCGGACCCTCGCAGCGCCAGCAGCGCGTCGCCGAGCTGATCCGCCACGCGATCGCCGAGGTGCTCCAGCGCGGAGACATCCAGGACGCGGTGCTGAGCGCGCATGTCATCACGGTGCCGGAGGTACGGATGTCGCCGGACCTCAAGCTCGCCACCGCGTACATCATGCCGCTGGGCGGCCTCGACGAAGCCCCGGTGCTGGCCGCCCTGGACCGCAACAAGAAGGCGCTGCGCCAGGAGGTCGCCCGCCGGGTGAACCTGAAATATGCGCCCGACCTGCGCTTCCTCCGCGACGAGACCTTCGACGAAGCGGACCGGATCGACGCCCTGCTGCGGACTGATAAGGTACGGCGCGATCTCGAATCGCAGGCGTCGGGCGAAGAGGCCGATCCGTCGGACCCCAAAGCGGACTGAGGCGGTTTCGGCCCGCGAGAGCGCCGCCGGCACGAACCCGACCCGCACCCTGCAGGTTCTCCGGCCCAAGGCGGCGGAAGACCCCGACTCAAGACTTGAACGGGACGGATGACGGCGCAGCGCGTGCCGCCCGGCCCCTGTGATCAGTGACCGAGGATTTCATGATCAACGAACCGACCATCGAGCGACCCGAGGGCTCTCCCCCGCCAAATCCGGCGGACCGACCCGTGGCCGCCGAGGGCCGTCGCCCGCCGCGTGGTGCGCCGCGCCCGGATCGGCCGAAGCGCCGGGACGTCAATGGCTGGGTCATCCTCGACAAGGGCGTGGGCATGACCTCGACCCATGCCGTCGCGGTGGTGAAGCGCGCCTTCAACGCCAAGAAGGCGGGACATGCCGGCACCCTCGATCCCCTGGCCTCCGGCATCCTGCCGATCGCCCTCGGCGAGGCGACCAAGACGGTGCCGTTCGTGATGGACGGGCGCAAGGCCTACGTCTTCACCGTGACCTGGGGCATCGAGACCGACACTGACGACGCCGAGGGTCGTCCGGTCGCCACCAGCGAGGCGCGGCCGACCCGGGAGGCCGTCGAGGCCGCTCTGCCGACCTTCGTCGGCGCCATCGAGCAGGTGCCGCCGCGCTACTCGGCGATCAAGATCGCGGGCGAGCGCGCCTACGACCTCGCCCGCGACGGCGAGGAGGTGGTGCTGGTGGCGCGCCCGGTCCAGATCGACCATCTCGCGGTGGTCGAGCACAGCCCCGAGCGGACGGTGATCGAGGCCGCCTGCGGCAAGGGCACCTATGTGCGGGCACTCGCCCGCGACCTCGGGCGTCTGCTCGGCTGCTACGGCCATGTCTCGGCCCTGCGCCGTACCCGCGTCGGTCCCTTCACGGAGGCCGATGCCTGCCAGGTGGCGGCCTTGGAAGAAGCGGGACCGGACGGCAATGCCGGCTCGCTCCACCCGGTCGAAACCGCCCTGGACGCGGTGCCCTCGGTGCCGGTCTCCCGCGACATGGCTTTGCGCCTGATGCGAGGCCAGCCGGTGATCCTGCGCGGGCGCGACGCCCCGGTCGAGGGGAAGGCCTTCGCCACCTGCGGCGGCATCCTTGTGGCGGTCGGCGATGTCGAGCGCGGCGAGTTGGTCCCGCACCGGGTGTTCCATCTCGGCGGCACGGCCAACCGCTCGGCCTGAGAGATCGGAGGAGGAAGGTGCGTTCTCGAACGCCCTTCTTCGGCTTCGGGACAAACCTCCGCCATCGCTCTCAAACAATCGATGAAAAAGACGTGATCACGACTTCGGTTGTTCGAGCGCGTCGACACGACCAAACCTCGGCGTCTGCCTTAAGTGAATCGTAAATCTTCGTTGGCATTCGTCAGCTCAAGCTTCAGCTCGGGCGACGAATGCGCTGCGATATCTTTCGACGGTTCCGCAATGACGGACAGGGCGTCGTTGCGCTGATCTTCGCCCTGGGGGCGATCCCCCTGCTTCTGTTCGCCGGCACGGTCATCGATTACGGCGTCAAGTCGATGGCGCGGCAATCGGCACAGGGGGTGACCGACGCCACCGTGCTGTCCCTGGCCAAGCTGCCGATCACCACCACCGATGGCGATCTGTCGAGCAAGGCCGACGCGCAGGTGCGCGCCGCCCTGCGGAAGACGCCGATCGACGGTCTGCTGGTTCGGACCACCCGCAACGGCGACGACATCACCGTGACGGCGAGCGGCAGCACCCCGACCAGCCTGACGCGTCTCGTCGGCCTCACCGGCATGCCGATCTCGGTCTCGAGCACGGGCCGCCGGGCCTCGGACAACCTCGAGATCGCCCTCGTGCTGGACAATACCGGTTCGATGGAGGGCACCAAGCTCACCAACCTGAAGTTGGCCGCCAAGGATCTCGTTTCGACGCTGTTCAAGGCCGTAGACCCCTCGAAGCCGAATGCCCTGCGGATCGGGATCGTCCCCTTCTCGATGACGGTCAATGTCGGCCCGTCGAACACTACCGCCTCATGGATCGACACCGACGCCCGGTCCTCGGTCCACGGACAGATCTTCAATTCCGCCGCCAACCGCCTGACCCTGTTCCGGCAGATGGGCGTCACCTGGGGCGGCTGCGTCGAGGGTCGGCCGATGCCCTACGACGTGCAGGAAACGCCCCCGAGCGCGGGCACGCCGGACACGCTGTTCGTGCCCTACTTCGCCCCGGACGAGGCGGATACGGAAATTTCTGAAAACCAAATGCTGAACAATTACCTGTCGGACGGCGTCTTCTGGGGCAGCGCACGCACCCGCCAGGGCCAGGTAAACAAGTACAGGTCCAGCCCGCAGCGAACCGGCCGCATCGACAGCGTCGCCGCGAATTATCTCTACGGTCCGAATTCCGGTTGCGAGTTGCAGCCCATCACCCACCTGACGACTTCGCAACCGACTCTCAACAACGCCATCGACGCATTGACCGTCCGGGGCGACACCAACATCCCGATCGGTCTGATCTGGGGCTGGCACGTGCTGTCGCCGCTCGGTCCTTTCGCCGAGGGGGCGGCCTATACCGACAGGACCACGCGCAAGTTCGTGGTGCTGATGACGGACGGGCAGAACCAATCTCAGATCCGCCCCAGCAACTCGAACAACTCGTTTTATTCGGGCATCGGCTACATCTGGCAGAACCGCATCGGCACGACCTCGGACGATCTGAACACCCGGCGCGTCGCCATCGACAATCGGCTGTCGACGCTGTGCGGCAATATGAAAAGCGCCGGGATCGCGCTCTTCACGGTGCGGGTCGAGGTCTCGGAAGGCACCAGCGACATCCTGAAGAACTGCGCCTCGGGCAGCGACAAGTTCTACGACGTCCAGAACGCCTCCGACCTCAGCGCCGCCTTCAAGGCCATCTCGGCTCAGATCAGCGAATTGCGGATCTCCCGATGATGGGGCGCCTCATTCTCGCAGGCGTCAGGCCGGCGATGCCGCCCGTGGCCCCGGCCCTGCGCCGACTGGCCCGCGACACGCGCGGCGGGGCCGCCATCGAGTTCGGAATGGTGGCGGTGCCGTTCCTGCTTCTGCTCGGCGCGATCATCGAGGCCGCCATGCTGATCCTGGCCCAGCAGCTCCTCGACGACGCCCTCGATCGGGGCGGCCGCGCGGTCTTCACCGGCGTGTACCAGGACGCGGCCGGCACCAAGCCTCCGGTCGACCGCCTCGTGGCGGAGATGTGCCGGGGCCCGGTGCTGTTCGACTGCACCAAGCTGAAGGTCGAGATGACGACCGCGTCGACCTTCAGCGCCAATGCGGCTGCCTCGCCCTACGATTCCACGACCGGGACCGCGTCGTCGACCTTCGGCACGCGCTTCACCTGTCCGCAGGGCAGCGACATCGTGACGATCCGTGCGGCCGTGGTGATCCCGCGCTTCTTCGGCTTCACGGGAATCGTGGCGCTGCCGGTCTCGGCCACCGCCCAGATGATCACCGCGACCACGGTCTTCCGCGCCGAGCCCTATCCGGTGGGAACGTGTTGAGGCTGTGCCGGCGGGGTGGCCGGCGAATTCGCCGGCAGATTCGCCGGCTCGCGGGCGACCGGGCCGGGGTGAGCGCGGTGGAATTCGCCCTGGTCGCCCCCGTGATGATCGTGATCTTCATCGGAACGATCGAGCTGCCGCGGGCCTACGCCACCAAGCAGCGCCTGGTGCGCGCCACCCGCTCGATGGCCGACCTGATCTCGCGGGGCAGCCTGACCAGCGTCACCGACATTTACGCGGCGGGCCGCGCGGTCATGTATCCCTCGGACGCCAGCGGGTCCGGCATCATCCTGACGGCGGCGGGCGTCTACCAGCTCGCCAACAAGTCCTACGAGGCAAGGGTGTGCTCCAGCGCCGCCGACAAGACGACCAAGCGGGTCGCCAATGCCATCCTGGGCGAACCGCCGCCCTCCGAGGCGCGTGTCAACGCGCGCTACATGATGGCGGAGATGACCTACCGCTACGTGCCGATCTTCAACCTGTTCCCGGCCCTGAACGACCTGACCTTCTCACAGGTGACCACCTGGCCGGTCCGCTCGGTGACGGGCGCCCCGGTCGTGCTGCCGGGCGGGGCGGCTTGCCCGTAAGACACGAGGCCCCCGACAGCGTGCTGGCCTCAAGGCGTGCTGTGGCGGCAGGGTGACGGTGTTTCGCAATAGGGACTCCGCCTAACCCAGGATGGTGGCGGAGCACGAAGAACCGACCAGTTTCATCCCGGCGGGCCGTCGTTTCAGTGCGGCCCGGGAGCAGAGCCATGACGTCATCTCGGACGACCGGATCGCCATCGATCCGGGACGGCTCAACCTTGGGCCTCCGCTTGGTGCCGGCGGGTCTCGCCGCTGTGAGTCTCGCACTTCTGGGTCTCGCGCTGGATTCGTCCAACCGTCAGGCGCGGGCCGCGTCGGCGGCCGAGCCGGGCCAGACCGTCGGGCAGGCCCCCGGCGCGCCACTGCCGGTCGGCCTCTACTTCATCGACACGTCGAGCTTCGGCGTACGCGACATCGCGCCCCGATCGACCGATTCAAACATCAACCTGCCATCCTTCGTCTGGGCGACGCCGGCCGACGTGGCGGGCGGACGGCTGCAGTTGATCGTCCTCCAGCCGATCGCCGTCTCGAGCACCGGTGGCGCACCCTACCAGAGCGGCTTCGGCCAGACCCTCCTGGCCGCGCAGGTGGCGTGGAAGCTCGGGAGCAACCTCAACTTCAGCTACCTGCTCGGCGCCTATCTTCCGAGCCAGACCAAGATCGTGATTCAGAACCCGGTCCTGCACCAGCGCTTCGCGATCACCTACAACGGCGACGGCTGGAACCTGACGGCGAACTTCCTCTACGGCACCTATTTCGACACCACATCGCGCACGGGGGCGTACTACCCCGACTTCCTCAACCTCGATCTCACGGCGACGAAGAAGTTCGGCAAGTGGGAAGTCGGGCCGGTGGCGTTCGGCGCCACCGACCTGCCGACGCGCAATCCCGGCTATGCCCGCCAGGGCCAGTTCGCCGTGGGCGGTCTCGTCGGCTACAATTTCGGACCGGTGAACCTGCAGGCCTACGTCACCCGCGAGGTCGTCGAGCGGAACTACCGCGGCCTGGAGACGCGCGGATGGCTGCGTGCCACCGTGCCGATCTATCAGGAGAACGCCGAGGCGGCCTCCGCCGCGCCGCCGGCGATGATCCGCAAGTTCTAGGATTGGGCAGGCCTGGGGCGAGGCTTTGCGGGGGAGCGGATTGACCGCCCTCCCCTGCGGAAGTCTGCGCCCGCGATACGTCCGGCTGGCGCCAGGATCTGTAAGGACTTTGCCCGGCTGGCGCCCGAGGCTAGTCCCGGATCGGCAGCCCGCTCTCGATCACCCGCGCCCACAACGAGGCGCCATAGGGCGCGGCGGCGTCGTTGAAGTCGTAATCCGGGTGGTGCAGGCCGGCGCTGTCGCCGTTGCCGAGGAAGATGTAGGCGCCGGGGCGGTGGGCGAGCATGTAGGAGAAATCCTCCGCCGCCATCAGGGGCGCCACCGCCCGGTCGATCCCGGCCTCGCCGACCAGTCCGGCCGCCACGTCGGCGATGAAATCGGTCTCGGCCGGATGGTTCTCGGTGACGGGATAGCCGCTGTTGAAGTCGATCGTCCCTCGCGCCCCGAAGGCGGCCGGGACATGGGCGACGATCGCGCCGATGCGGTCCTGCATCAGCGCGCGGACCGGCTTCGACAGCGCCCGCATGGTGCCCCGCAGTGTCACGTCCTGCGGTAGGACGTTGAAAGCCTCCCCCGCCTCCAGGGCGCAGACCGAGACGACGGCGCTCTCCAGGGGATCGACGCTGCGCGACACCACCGATTGCAGGGCGGTGATGACGTGGCTCGCCACCAGCACGCTGTCGATCGCGTTGTGGGGCTGGGCCGCGTGGCCGCCCCGCCCCGTGATGGTGATGGTGAAGCGGTCGGTGGAAGCCATGATCGGCCCCGGCCGGATGGCGAAGGTGCCGAGAGCGAGGCCGGGGATGTTGTGCATGCCGTAGACGCTCTCGACGCCGAACCGCTCCATCAGCCCGTCGCGGACCATGGCCTCGCCGCCGCCGCCGCCCTCCTCCGCCGGCTGGAAGATCAGCACCGCGGTGCCGTCGAAGTCGCGGGTCTCGGCGAGGTATCGGGCGGCCCCGAGCAGCATCGCCGTGTGCCCGTCGTGACCGCAGGCATGCATCTTTCCCGGGACCGTCGAGCGGTAGGGCAGATCGCGCGCCTCGTGGATCGGCAGGGCGTCCATGTCGGCGCGCAGGCCGATGGCGCGGTTCGATCCGTGCGCCCGCCCCCGGATGAGGCCGACGACGCCCGTGCGGCCGATGCCGGTGACGACCGCGTCGCAGCCGAAGGCCCGCAACTTGTCGGCCACGACGCCCGCCGTGCGGTGGACGTCGTATTGCAGCTCCGGGTGGGCGTGGAGATCGTGGCGCCAGGCGGCGATCTCATCCGCGAAGGCGGCGATCCGGTCGAGGACGGGCATGGACAGCGACTTTCGCGAGGCGACGGCTCTCAGGACGGACTGCATCCGGGACGGGACGTCATCGATCCAGCAAACAAGAGGCCAGAGACGCGGTCAACGCGTCCGGTGCCCGGATGGCGCCCCTTCGGCGCGATGATCCCCCCGCGCCAGTGTCGCGCCGGGGGAGTCGTGGGGTCCGGCCGCGAGGTCGTCGAGGATCGGGCAATCCGGCCGCGCGTCGCCGCCGCAATGGGCGGCGAGATCCTCCAGGGTGCGGGCCATGCCCGCGAGGGCGTCGATCCGGCGGCGCAGGTCGGCGACATGGGCAAGGGCGAGCTGACGCACCTGCGCGCTGGCTCGCGAGCGGTCGTGCCACAGGCCGAGCAGGGCCCGGATGTCGTCGATGGCGAAGCCGAGGTCGCGGGCCCGGCGCACGAAGCGCAGGGCATGCAGATCGGCCGGCGCGTAGAGCCGGTAGCCGCTGGCCGTGCGCTCGGTCGGCGCCAAAAGCCCGATCTCCTCGTAATAGCGGATCATCTTGGCGGAGACGCCGGTGGCGCGGGCCGCCTCGCCGATGGTGATCGCCTCCGCGCTCATTCCCAAAACTCCAGTGGGGGGACGGAACGCCCGCCTGCGCTCTCATCGGCAAGAGGCGTCGAAAGAGGGTCAAGCCCCGCGATGCGAACGCGCGAGGTTTTCCGCCCGTTTCCCGATGCGCTCTGCTAGAGTAGCGTATTCGGCTCATGAGAGGGGGACCCGTACGGGACCCTCCGGTGAACTCGCCCTTCGAGAGGAACACCCATGACCCGCGACAAGCCCACGGTCGACGCGCCCGCGCTGGAATACTCGCACCTGACCGGGCGCGCGACCCAGGCGGGCATCACCGTGACGGTGAACGTCTATCGCTCCGCTCACAGCGAGGATCCCTGGACCCTGGAGGTCATCGATCCGGCCGGCTGGTCGACGGTCTGGAGCGAACCCTTCGCCTCCGACGAAGACGCCCTCGACGCCTTCATGGAGGCCGTCGAGGATGCGGGCGGCATGTGCGATTTCCTGGAGCCGCCGCCCACCCTGCACTGACGCCCCCGCGCCGACGCGCCTGTGCGCGTCGCGCCGGCCGCGCGGCAGGACGGCAACACGGCACGCCCCCATTTCAGGAGAGACCCGATGCGCATCCTCGTCGGCTGCGAGATGACCTACCTGTTTCCCCAGCCCACCCCGGTCATCGCCACGCTCAACGTCCACGCGTCGCGGGTCTCCGACCTCGAGCGGCCGGACCATCTCGTCACCAGCCCGTCGGTGCCCCTGGAGGGATACCGCGACAGCTTCGGCAACTGGTGCCAGCGCATGACCGCTCCGGCGGGCACGTTCACGCTGAAGACCGAGACCGTCGTGCGCGACGGCGGCAAGGGCGACACGCTCAAGCCGGACGCCAAGGAGACGCCGATCGGACAGCTGCCCACGGACAGCCTCCTGTTCCTCCTCGGCAGCCGCTACTGCGAGACCGACCGCCTGTCGCAGATCGCCTGGGACCTGTTCGGCCACCTGCCGCCCGGCTGGAGCCGCGTGCAGGCCATCTGCGACTACGTGCATGACCGGATCACCTTCGGCTACGAGCACGCCCGCGCGACGCGGACCGCCTTCGAGGTGTTCGAGGAGCAGCGCGGCGTCTGCCGCGACTACGCCCACCTCGCCATCGCGTTCTGCCGCTGCCTCAACATCCCGACCCGCTACTGCAACGGCTATGTCAGCGACATCGGCCTGCCGCTGCCGCACGCGCCGGGCGACTTCGCGGCCTGGATGGAAGTGTTCCTCGACGGGGGCTGGCACACCTTCGACCCGCGTAACAACGCCTCGCGGATCGGACGCATCCTCATCGCCTATGGCCGGGATGCCGCCGACGTGCCGCTGACCCTGACCTTCGGCGCCAACACCCTGACGAAGTTCGTGGTCACGACCGAAGAGGCTCCGGCCGCGGCCTGACATCCACCGCGCGCCGCCCTTCATCCGGCGGGCGCCTCACCCTCCCTGTCCGACAGCAGAAAGACTTTTCGACGTGGCTAAACCCGACCTTCTCGCCGAGAACTTCTCCATCCCCGACCTGAAGGGCCGCCGGCCGGACCGCGTCGAGTATCTCCGCGGCATCTACCTCAACATGGTCCCCGACCAGGCCAAGAACCCGACCCTGCGGGTGCGCCTGAGCCGGCTCGGACCGGACGCCCAGCCGGCCTACCGCATCGAATGCGACGACGCCGACGGCAACACAGTGGTGCTGGGCTGGTACCAGGGCGACAAGCACAAGCCGCTGACGAAGAAGCTTCAGGAGAGCGAGGAATCGACCTGGAGCCGGGCCACCACGAGCTACATCGAGCTGCGCACCCTCCATAACCGCGAGATCGGCGTCTGAGACCCGCTCGCGGGAGCAGAGCGTTCCGATAGCCGAGCGCCCGCGCGGCGCTTTTGAATCCGCCATCCCGCAAGGGGGCGGCGGATCGGGCCCGAGCCCTGTACCTGCTCTTGGGTCCGACATGAGAGCGACCGGCGGGCAGGTTCGCGTGGCGAATGCGAGTCGCCTCACGGCCTCAGGACACGACCCATCGTCCTGCCCAGGCACCACATCGGTCGCGCCATTGTTGCCCACGCCGTTGCCGCCCACACCGGTGCGTTCGTTCCGGACGGCGCTGACGACGCGGTCCGCCCGTCATCGAACCGGGCGGACCTCTTCGCCGGGAGGTCCAAACGGAAACGGGCAGCCTGGACTCTACCCCAAGCTGTCCTGCCGCTGGCGACCCGGTGTCGCCACGGATGCCGGCTTGCGATGTCGCGCAACGCAGCCCCTCGACTTGCGTGCGACGGCTTCGCGGTCATCGGATCGGACACAAGTATTTGTCTTGCCCGACCAAACGACGTCATGCTCCCGTGCTTCGCCAAACGGGTCGGATAGCGAAGGATTTGGCTCGTTGGGTGCAGACGACACCACGGCCGAGGCTGGCCTGCCGCACTTCTTCCTGACGACGTCCGGCTTGCCGCCCGGAGAGGCCTTCGAGCGATGGCGCACGCTCCTGGCGCCGATGTACGCGGTCAGCCCGACCACGCCATCCGCCCCACTGCCGTTCGGCAGCAACATCGCGTACCCGATCGACGACCTCGTCGCGCATCGCACGCTGCTCTCGACCCAGCGGCTCCAGCGTGATCGCCGACGTGTCGAGGCCGGTCCCGACCACTACATCGTCCAACTCTACCGATCCGGACGCTTCCAGGGCACGGTCGCCGGCAAACCGATCTCGGCCTCGCGTGGCACCGTCACCCTCATCGGCCGCCGTCACCTGCTCGACGGCCTGCTCGACCGGGCCGATGCGATCGGCATTGCCGTTCCCTGCACCCGCCTTCACGGGCTGCCGCTCGAAAAGCACGACCTGCTGTTCGATCCGGTCCGCAATCGGCTGCTGGCGGCGCGCATTCTCGACATCTATCGCCGATTGCCGACCACACGCGCCGCCGAAGCCCCGGCTCTGGCCGATGAGTTCGTGACCTTCCTGCACCGCCTCCTCGATCGCTCGCATGCCACGGACGTGCTGGACGGCCGCGAACTCGATGGCGGCCTGATGGCGCTGGCCAGGATGATCGTACAAGCGAACCTGTCGCGCCCCGATCTGTCGCCTGAATTCATCGCGGGGCAGATGCTGGTCTCGCGGTCCACGCTCTACCGGCTGTTCGAGCCGGAGGGAGGCGTGATGCAGTTCGTAAGAGGCGAGCGCCTGCGGGCGGTGCGCGACGCACTCGCCGATCCCATGGAACGGCGCACCATCGGCCGATTGGCGGAGGTCTACGCCTTCAGCAGCGTATCGCTGCTCAGTCGCAGCTTCCGCAACCGGTACGGCGCCCCGCCCCAGGCTTGGCGTGGCGAGCGTCAGGCCGTCCGGCGGATCAGCGGTCAGGGAACGGTGCAACACGTGTGGAAGTGGCTACGCGAAACCTGATGCCGTCATCCGAGGGTGTGCCGCACGTTCGGTGCGTTGCGACGGCGTGCGTATCCCGCACGCTGTGAGTGGCGTCCGCGGGAAAGCACCGGCAGCGCGGGATGACGTCGACGAAAAGCGTTTATCGCCCGGAAGTCGACTGTCGGACATTCGCCCGAAACAGCCATTCATCGAAGAAAGCCAGGCATCAAAAAACCCAAGACGAACCAAGCGCCCAGCGATCCCTAATCCGGTACGCGCGCGAGGGTGCCGAGGCCGTTGCTGTCGAGGGCGTCCACCGTCACCGCGTCGGCCTGGCCGCCGCGTCCGATCGCGAAGCGGATCGCCGAGGGGCGGTCGGGCATCTCCGCGTCGGGGAAACTGGCGAAGCGGTCGCGGTCGACGTGGCGGAGCGGATAGGTCCGTCCGGGCTGAGGCCCGAGCGTCAGGGTCAGGGCGCCGTCCACGGCAGCCACGACGGCCTCGCCGGCATAGGCGTTGGCGTAGCGGCCCATATAGGCGGCGAGCGGGAGAGACCCGGTGGCATCCGCCGGCGCGGCGTTGGCGGCTTTGGCGGCGGCGAGGCTCGGCGCGAACAGGCCGCCGTAGGCGGCGCCCCATTCCTGCAGCCAGGACCGGGAGACCTGCCCGTCGAAGACGAGATCGGCGAAGCTGTCGGCGAGGCCTTCGGGCACGCCGGACGGAAACCCGTTGGTCAGCACCACGAGGCCGAGTTTCGCGCCCGGATGGATCGCCACCAGCGTCTGGGCGCCGACGCTGAACGCGCCGGCATGACCCCAGACGGTGCCGTGACGGCCATACTCGACATTCCAGCCGAGCCCGTAAAACGAGGCGCCGCCGGTGACGGGATTCGGGCCGCGCGCCATCAAGGGCTTGTGCATCTCGGCCAGGGCAGCGGACGGGATGCGCTGGCGCCCCTCGAACTGTCCCGCATTGACGACGAGGCGCAGCCATCGCGCCAGGTCACGGGCGCTCGAACTGACACCGCCGGCGGGTGCCTGCGCATCCGGATCGCGGGTGAGGCGGGCCACCCAGGCGTCGGCGACCCGGACGTGCAGGGCCGCCCGGTCGGGGCGCGCCAGGAAGTCCCGGTGCACCATGCTGGTCGCATTCATGCCCAGCGGATCGAAGAGGTGTTCGCGGGCCACGATTTCCCAGGGCTTGCCGGTCGGGCGCGCGGCCGCGATGGCGCCCTCGGTGAAACCGAAATTGCTGTAGGCGTAGCCCGCGCGAAAGCTCGACGACGGCCGGACCAGCCGCAGCTGGGGCAGGATCGCATCGCGGTTGAAGCCGAGATCCTCGAGATCGTCGCCCGCGCTGCCCGGCAGGCCGCTGCGGTGATTCAGGAAATCCCGCACCGTGACGGCGGCGGTCGGGTAGGGCTCGGAGAGCCGGAACGCGGGATCGAGATCGGCCACGCGCGCATCCCAATCGACGAGCCCGGCCCCCACCAGGGCGGCCACCACCGTCGCGGTCACCGCCTTCGACAGGGAGGCGACCTGAAAGACCGTGTCGGGACCGACCGGCTCGGGCCGGCCCGTTTGCCTGAGCCCGAAGCCCTCGACAAATAGCGTCTCGTCGCCGAGCACGACCGCGATCGCCACGCCCGGCACCTCGCCCGCCGCGACGGCCCGCTGCGCCAGCGCGGCGAGGGCGGGCAGCTTCGCCACGACCTGCTCGCGGGTCGGCGCCCGCATCCCCGGGAGAGCCTGCGCCAGAGCGCCACCGGGCGCCGTCAGGATCGCGGCGAGCACGAGACCGGTGGGCAAGAGGCGGGCAGGCAAGAGGCGGGCAAACAGGAGGCGGGCAGCGACGTGGAGCCGGGTGAGGCACACCATGGACAGACCAGTTCGATTCCGGTGAAGTCCGGCGCCGAGACTGGATACCAGGTGTCTCGATAAGTCTATCGGCGAATCGAACGGTCTATCGGTCTTCCGCGCCATCTACTGATAGACGAAGCGCGCTATCGGCGACTCCACAGGCCGGCCCGCTCGGAGCGGGCCTGCTCCTCGGCCGCCAGGAGGTCGGCGGGGGCGTCCTCGGTGGCGCGGGCGCCGCCGGCCGTGAGGATCAGGGAGGCGAGGTCGTCGCCGTCGATCTGGCAGCGGAGCTGTTCGCCGGGGCCCTCGGTGGCGGGCATGCAGGTGACCTCGCGGCGGCGCAGATAGCGGGCGAGCTGCCGCGCCAGGGCGCCGCCCTCCCCCTCGACGCCGGCGAGCCGGACGGTGCGGCCCCGGAACGCCAGGGTTCCGGTGTCGATCACCTCGGGCACGCCGCGCACGGTCGCGGCGGTCCCCGAGGAGGCGTTGGGCTGGGACGAGACTTCGCGGGCGGGCGGCGGCTCGGCGCGGGCCGCTTCCCCCCGGGCGGTGGAGGGACGCTTGCGACCCTTGGCCAGTTGCGCGGTCGCCCGCTGCACGAAATCACGGAAGAGGCTGGCGGGCAGGTCGCCGCCGCCGACCCGGTTCATCGAACTGTTGTCGTCGTTGCCGACCCAGATGCCCACGATGAGGTCCGGCGTCATGCCGATGAACCAGGCATCGCGGTAATCCTGCGTCGTGCCGGTCTTGCCTCCGACCGGCAGGCCGGAGACCCGCGCCGCCTTGCCGGTGCCGCCATCGACCACGGCCTGGAGCGAATCGAGCATCATCGCCCGGCTCTCGGTGGGGATCGCGGTGCCGCCCTTGGTCTCGGCCCGCAGGTATAGCGGCTGCGGCTGGGCGCCCCGGATGGCATGGACGCCGTGCGCGTCCACCGGCACGGTGCCGGCCAGCACGCCCGCATAGGCACGGGTCATCTCCAGCAGCGTCACCTCGGCCGAGCCGAGAGCCAGGCTCGGCACGTTGGGCAATTCGGAGGTCACGCCCATCCGGTGCGCGGTGGCGATGACGGCCGGAATGCCGACCTCGTCGGCGAGCTGCGCCGCCACGGTGTTGATCGATTGCGCGAAGGCGCTGCGCAGGGGCATCGCCCCCTTGAACCGGCCGGTGGCATTCTGCGGCTCCCAATCGCCGATCTGGATCGGCCGGTCGACCAGCACCGTGTCGGGATTGAAACCGGTCTCGTAGGCGGTGAGGTAGACGAACAGCTTGAACAGGGAGCCGGCCTGGCGCTTGGCCTGGGTGGCGCGATTGAACTGGCTGTCCTCGTAATCGCGACCGCCCACCATGGCGAGGATCGCGCCCTCCTTGTTGAGGACCACCATGGCGGCCTGGCTCGCCTTCTTCTTGGCGCCCTCGGCATCGAGGCGGCGGGCGACGACGCCCTCGGCCAGGCTTTGCAGATCAAGATTGAGGGTGGTGCGGACCGTGACGTCGCCCGGCGCGTCGGCGAGCTTCTTGGCTTCGGCCGAGACCATGTCGAGGAAGTAGTTGGTGCCGGGCGGCGTCTCGGGGGGCGTGCGCAGGGTGATGGTCTGGGCGCGCGCCTTGTCGGCCTCGGCGGCCGTGATGGCCCCGGTCTCGACCATGGTCTGCAGAACCACGTCGGCGCGCTCCTTGGCGCCCCCGAAGTTCCGCGTCGGCGCCAGTTGCGAGGGCGCGCGCACGAGGCCGGCCAGCATCGCGGCCTCGGGCAGCGTCAGGGCCTTGGCGCCCTTGCCGAAATAGCGCCGGGCGGCGGCGTCGACCCCATAGGCGCCGGCTCCGAAATAGGCCGTGTTGAGGTAGCCGAGGAGGATCTCGTCCTTCGACATCGTGGCTTCGAGCCGCAGGGCGAGGAACGCCTCCTGGATCTTGCGGCGCAGGCTCTTCTCCTGATTGAGAGAGGTGAGCCGGGCATATTGCTGGGTGATGGTGGAGCCGCCCTCGCGCACGCCGCCGCCGATGGCGTTGCGGTAGAGGGCGCGCAGGAAGCCGCGCGGATCGATGCCCCAGTGCGAGCGGAAGCGCCGGTCCTCGATGGCGATGATCGCCTGCCCGAGATGGGCCGGCATCTCGGCGGCGGTGAGCTTCTGGCCCTGGAACACCCCGCGCGTGGCGAAGACCCGTCCGTCATCGGCCTCGACGGTGATCGCCCGCTGCCCGGTCTCCGGCACGACGCCGCCGAGCGGCGGCAGGGTGGCGAAGCTGTAGAGGACGAGCCCGGCCAGGAACACCAGCGGCAGCAGCACGACGGCGAGCGCGGCCGCGACCCAGGGCCGGCGCCGCAGGCGACCGGCCAGGGAGGCGGCCGTGCCGGTCGCGACGGGGGCAGGAGCCGGATCGGTCGACGGCATCGCGGCGGGCGGGCGCGCGCGGATGCGGTGGGCGAACCCTTTCCAGGCGGGGCCGGCGGCCTGTGCCGCGCCGGCCGCACGGCGACCGGCGCCCCGCGCGGCACCCAGGGCCAGCACGCCGAGTTGTCGACCGAGAACCTTGGCCGCGGCCGCGGCCTCGCGGGCGGCCGCCCGGGTATCCTCGGGGGGCGCCGGCGTCGTCCGGGGCGGGTCCGCCCTCTCGTGGCTCGGGCGTTCCGGGTCGAGAGAGGTCATCGGGGGCCATGATCACGGACAAACGACGCGCGACGGCTCGGCGCCGCACGGTCTTGGCCCCGGTTCTAGACCATGTCCCGCGGCCAAGGCTACGCCGTTCAGGACCGCCCGAGGGGCGCCGGACGACCGGCTTCGGCGTGGCGCCCGCGCAGGCGCAGACCGAGGATGACCAGCAACACGCCGAAAGCGACCGTGTAGGAGCCGATCCACCAGGCCAGCACCAGCGCGGACATGCCGGGATTGATCAGCAGCGCGATCCCGAACAGGATCGACACCACCCCGCCGAGCACCAGGAACCAGCGCCCGTAATGGGCATGCAGGCGGAACCCGGCCGCGGCCATCAGGCCGCCGGTGACGAGAGCCCAGAACGCCACGAGGTAGACGAAGGCCCAGACGGCGGCGGCCGGCACCATCACGGCGGCGATGCCGACGACGATGTCGAGGAGCCCTTCCACCAGCAGGAAGCCCCAGCGCTCGTGCCGCTGCGCCGCCCGCACCGAGGCGACGATGCCCACGATGCCGTCGACCAGCATGTAGGCGGCGAAGAACAGCACCAGCGACAGCACGAACGCGCCCGGCGCCACGAAGGCGACGAGGCCGAACAGGATGGCGACGACCCCGCGCAGGGCGACCAGCCACCAGTTGCGGGCGAGCACCGTGCTCATCGCGTCGAGCCTCGGGGTGCCCCCCGGGCTGGCTCTGCCGGGAGAAGACAGGGGAGAACCGGTCGCCATACGAACCTCCTACAGGTTGCAGGCGGAGCGTCCGCCTCGCCCGTGAACGCATCCGGAAATCGGGACGTTCCGTGCGGATCAAGACCAAAACGTCGAATGTCCGGAGGCGCCCGGGAACAATCCGGAGCGCTACTTCTTGTTGTCGCCGAGGTGGGAGTTACGGGCTGCGCGGTCGGGAACCGGGCGGCCCATGGATGCGTGCGGACGGTCAGCCGATGCTTCAGGACCAGCAGACCGGGCGGCGCCAGCCGGCACGGGACAGCGCGACGCAGCCTTCGGATCCTGAAGGCAAGGCGCCCGGAGATTCCGGGGCGGACGAGGCGGAATCGTCGCCCGATGGTGCGAGCGCCGAAGACGAGGCCGCCCACGGCAGGAACTCCGAGACGAAGCCGAACATCCTGCGCCGGCATCCATTCTGGGCGCTCGGAATCGCGGTGGCTTTCGTGGCCCTCGCGGTCGGAGTCTATCTGTACTGGCTGACCGCCCTGCACCCTTACGAATCCACCGACGACGCCTTCGTGGATGCGCGGCAATTCTCGATCGCGCCGAAGGTCGCCGGCTACATCGTCGACGTGCCGGTCACCGACAACCAGCACGTCGAGGCCGGCGCCGTGCTGTTCCAGATCGACAAGCGCGACTACGACGTGGCTCTGGCGCAGGCGCGAGCCCAGGTCGCCTCGGCCGAGGCCTCGATCCGCAACTTCGAGGCGCAGATCGAAGGCCAGAAGGCTCAGGTCGACGCGGCGCAGGCGGAGGTGACCCAGGCGGAGGCGTCCCTGAAATTCGCCCGCGAGGACGCGGCCCGGTATCGCGACCTCGCCGAGAAGGGCGCCGGGACGATCCAGCGCTCGCAATCCTCGTCCTCCACCTTGGAGCAGCAGCAGGCCGCCGACGATCGCGCCAAAGCGGCCCTGACGGCGGCGCGCACGCAGGTGGGCGCCCTCTCCGCCCAGAAGGCGGGCGCCGAAGCCAGTCTGGCCACCAGCAAGGCCCAACTGGCCCAGGCCGAGCTCAATCTCGGCTACACCACTGTCACGGCCGCGCAGGCGGGCCGGGTGGTCCAGCTTTCCGGCGCCAAGGGTCAGTTCGCCCAGGCCGGACAGACGCTCTCGACCTTCGTGCCCGACGACATCTGGGTGATCGCGAACTACAAGGAGACGCAGATCACCGACATGCGGCCGGGTCAGCACGCCGACATCGAAATCGACGCCTATCCCGATCGCAAGATCACCGGCCACGTCGATTCGGTGCAGCCTGGCTCCGGCACCGCCTTCAGCCTGCTTCCCGCCCAGAACGCCACCGGCAACTACGTCAAGGTGGTCCAACGCATCCCGGTGAAGATCGTCGTGGACCAGTGGCCGACCGACGTCTCGATCGGGCCGGGCATGTCGATCGTGCCGCGCGTGCATGTGAGATGAGCGCCGCGGACAGCGGCGCGTCGGCGAAGGCCCCGGGTGGCCACAATCCCTGGGCGATCGCCCTCGTGGTCTCGCTGGCGACCTTCATGGAGGTGCTCGACACCACCATCGCCAACGTCGCCCTGCGCTACATTTCCGGCGGCCTCGCGGTGGGACCGGACGAGGCGGCGTGGGTGGTGACGAGCTACCTCGTCGCCAACGCCATCGTGTTGACGGCTTCGAGCTTCCTGGCCAAGCGCTATGGCCGCAAGGCCTTCTTCATGTGGAGCATCGCGCTCTTCACCGTCGCCTCCGTGCTGTGCGGCTTCGCCTGGAACCTCGAATCGCTCCTGGTCTTCCGGGTGCTCCAGGGTCTCGGCGGCGGCGGCATGGCGCCGCTGGCCCAGTCGATTTTGGCCGATTCGTTCCCGCCGGCGAAGCGGGGGCAGGCCTTCGCGCTCTACGGCCTCGCCGTCGTGGTGGCGCCCGTGATCGGCCCGACGCTCGGCGGCTGGCTCTCCGACAACGTCTCCTGGCACTGGTGCTTCCTGATCAACGGCCCGATCGGCCTCATGGCGCTGGGGCTGATGCACATGCTGCTCGAGGACCCGCCGGGAGCGGTGGAGGAGCGCAAGCGCCTGCGCCGCGAGGGCGTGCGCTTCGACCTGATCGGGTTCCTCCTCGTCGCCACCTTCCTGGGCGCGCTCGAGGTCGTCCTGGACGAGGGTCAGCGCAAGGACTGGTTCGGCTCGAACTTCATCGTGGTGTTCGCGGTGATCTGCGCCGTCGCCTTCGTGGCGATGATCCCGTGGGAGCTGACCCGCAAGAACCCGGTGGTCGACCTTCGCCTCCTCGGCAGCCGCCAGTTCGGCTCGTGCTTCCTGGTGATGATGGCCACCGGCGCCATCCTGATCGCGACGACGCAGTTCGTGCCGCAGCTGGTGCAGGAATATTTCGGCTACACCGCGACGCTGGCTGGGCTCGTGCTGGCGCCGGGCGGCCTCGTCACCGTGCTGATGATGCTGGTGGTCGGCCGCATTTCCGGCAAGGTGCAGCCGAAATACCTCATCGCGATCGGCGCCGCGATCGTCTCGGCCGCGATGTACGATCTGACCCGCCTGTACGGCGATACCAGCTTCTGGTTCTTCGCCTGGTCGCGCATCTATATCGGTATCGGCCTGCCGCTGATCTTCATCTCGATCACGGCCGCATCCTACGACGGCATCGCCAAGTCGCAGACCGATCAGGCCTCGGCCCTGATCAACGTCGCCCGCAACGTCGGCGGCTCGATGGGCGTGAGCCTGGCCCAGAACGTGCTCGCCTACCGGCAGCAATTCCACCAGAGCCGTCTCGGCGAGAGCATCTCCAGCGCCAACCCCAACTACCAGGAGGCCCTGCGCACCGCGACGCAGTACTTCCAGACCCACGGGGCCAGCGGCGTCGAGGCGCAGAACCAGGCCATGGCCTGGATCGGCCAGCAATTGCAGACCCAGGTCGCCTATTGGGGCTACATCGACGTGTTCTGGTCGCTCTGCCTCGTCTCCGGGGCGGCGGTGCCGCTTGCGATGATCCTGCGCAACGTCAAGCTCGGCGGCGAGACGCCGGCCGGGCATTGAGCGCGGACATGCCCGGCGATTGACGACGACGAATGCGCATCAGGGCGCCCTCTCCCGCACAGCAGGGAGATCGCAGATGGCACCACACCGTCATTCCGGGGCGCCGCAGGCGAGCCCGGCCCCGAAGGGGCGCGCCAGCGGCGTGCAATCCGGATCCGCCGTTGGCGCAAGGTCTTGCGCCACCCTGTGTATCTGGATCGCTGGCTCCGCTGCGCGGCCCCGGGATGACGGCGTGCCGCAAGGGGGTTTCCGACAAGCGAAACGGCCTCTGCAAATACCCTGCTTCGACGGGAGGGAGACCCGCGATTGATCCTGCCGGACCGGTGCTCAGTTAGGCGGACACGCACCGGGTGAACACGCCTCACTCGGCGGGCGCCACTGCCTCGGTGACGTGGACGCGCTTGCCGGCCTCCGCCGGCGCCGGGTCGGTGTCGATCTCGGTCAGTGTCACTTCGGCCTTCGCCTCCGGGGCCGCGAGGGCGCCGACGCCTTCGTAGCGGTCGAGGCGGCGATCGATCATGCCGCCGATTTTTTCCCGGACCTCCGCGACGGTGAGGCTGCGGCGACCCTTGCCGGCCTTCTCGGTGAACAGGCTGCGGTTCGCCTTGGCGGCCGCCTTGAACACCTGCTTGGCGACCTGGTCGGGCTTCTCGGCGGTGAGCGCGAGGAAGCGGCCGGCGCTGGCCGTCCCGAGAAAATGCGCGAAGTACAGTTCCGCCGTCGACAGGTCGCGGCCGATGCGCTGCTCGATCCGGCCCTTGTCGCGGTTGATCAGTTCGCCCGCCATGAGGGCCGCGATGTAGGGGTCCTGGCGCAGGCGCAGCACGCGGGTGCGGGTGGCCTCGTCGGGAATCGTGATCGCGCTGCCGCGCCCCTTCACGGCCGCCGCCTCGTCGGCGAGCCCGTGCCGGGCGCCATAGGTGCGGATGAGTTCGAGCCAGGTGCCCGACAGGAACTGGAACAGGCCTTCGGCGGAGGAGGTCGACGCCTTGACCGTGGTGGAGAAGCTCGACTCCTTGTCGGCGAGCGCCATCATGTAGGCCGGATCGACGCCGGTCTCGGTCGCGGCACGCAGAATCGTGTCGACGATCTCGCGCCGCACAGCCATGTCGCCGAAGCGCAGGTGCTCCGCCCCACTGGCATCCCGGCTCGGAGCCAGGGCGGCCAGATCGCTCTCGATCAGCGTCAGAGTGGCAGGCTCCTGCTCGATGACGGGAACCCCCGCCCAATCGGATGCGTTGGAGGTGTCGCGCGCAAGATCCGAAACAAGATCCAGGTCCGGTGTGGTCGGGATCGGCGCAGCGCTTTCACGGGCCAGGGCCTGCGCCGTCAGGGCGCGCTCGTCGATCCGGTCGTGGGCAGCGGCTGCCGGTGCCAGGGCATTCTGCGGAAGGGCTGCGCCCAGAATGGCGCCCGCCAGGAGCGTGGCGAGGGTTCGGCGGCCGAGAGCGGCGAAGTTCCGGCGCGCACGGCGCTCGGTCCGGGGCAGCCACGCCACGGTATCGTCTGCATTGAAGGTCTCGTTGGGCACGAGACGGCTCACGTCGTCGGCGCAGAGCGCCGGCTCCGGGAAAACCCCCATCATTGGTCCTTGTTCGTACCGCTGCCTTCGTGGGCGCGGCTTCGTTGTCATTCAGCGAGAGGACGTCTCGCCGGTCGCTGTGACCAGAATGGGACAGCTCCGTGATTCAACGATGGCAGCCTTAACGTTGAGTTAAGCCATTGTATTTACGGATTTTTAACGGTTCGTTCGGCCGTCGTTCAGTCGTACCGCGTCAAAAAGGCGTCCTGGCCAGGGTTGGAACGCAACCCCGGAAGCCCAGTTAGTGAGGGCTGAGCGGAATGGCCCCCGGGTTGGGAATGGCTCCCGTTCGACCTGAAGAAGGAAGCCGTTTTCCAATGAGCATGCAGACCGGTCGCCGTGTCGGCGTTGCGTTCGTTGGCATGGGTGGCGCTGTCGCCACCACCGCCATCGCAGGCATCGAGATGATCAAATCCGGATCGAACCGCCTCGACGGCCTGCCCCTGGCGGGCGTCTCCGTCGCTGGAATGGCCGATTACAAGGATCTCGTGTTCGGCGGGTGGGACCTGAACGACGACGACCTCGGCTCCGCGGCCACCGGCCACGGCGTCCTCTCCGCCCAGGACATCGAGAACGGTGCCCAGGTCCTGAAGGGCATCAAGCCTTGGCCGGCCGTCGGTAGCGCCAAGTTCTGCAAGAACATCGAGGGTGCCAACCGCATCGTCGCCAAGGACCACCGTGAGGCGGTCTCGGTGATCGCCAACGATCTTCGCCGCTTCAAGGCCGAGAGCAACCTCGACGAGGTCGTGGTCATCAACCTCGCCTCCACCGAGCGTTGGCCCGACCTGTCCGATCCGACCCTGAACTCCACCGCCGCCTTCGAGAAGGGCCTCGACAGCAGCGACGAGTCGATCAGCCCGGCGATGCTCTACGCCTATGCGGCGATCAAGAGCGGCGTGCCCTACGCCAACTTCACCCCGAGCGTGGCGGCGGATGTGCCGGCCCTGCTCGAACTCGCCAAGGACCTCAACGTCCCCGTGGCGGGCAAGGACGGCAAGACCGGCCAGACCATGATGAAGACGGTGCTGGCCCCGGCCCTGAAGGCCCGCGCCCTGCACGTCGATGGCTGGTTCTCGACCAACATCCTCGGCAATCGCGACGGTCTCGCGCTGAACGACAAGGACTCGCTCCAGTCGAAGCTGAACACCAAGGGCACGGTGCTCGACTCGATCCTCGGCTACCCGGTCGAGGACCATCTGGTCCACATCCACTATTACCGCCCGCGCGGTGACGACAAGGAAGCCTGGGACAACATCGACGTCACCGGCTTCCTGGGTCAGCGGATGCAGATCAAGGTCAACTTCCTCTGCAAGGACTCGATCCTGGCGGCCCCCCTCGTCATCGAGATCGCCCGCGTTCTCGATCTCGCCAAAAAGCGCGGCGACGGTGGCCCGCAGGAGCAGCTTTCGAGCTTCTTCAAGGCGCCCATGGTGAAGAACGGGCACGGCCCCGAGCATGATTTCGGCAAGCAGCAGACCATGCTGCTCGATTGGCTCGGCGCTCACTGATGACCGCTCAGACGGAGGGCGCCGGTCCTGCGGCCCCGCTGGCGTTGCGCGCCCTCCTCGTCGAGGTCAACGACCTCAAGCGCGTGCATTCGGCCGGGCGCACCGGCTCGATCGCCGAGCGCCTGTTCGCCCAGGGCTGGGGCGCCCTCACGGGGGGCGCCCCGCCCGAGGCGGTCGCCCTCGACATCACCGCCAAGGCGCTTGCGGCCGCCCGCCTCTGCGATCTCGACGCGGCCTTCCTGGCCTCGGCCGGTCTCGATGAGGCGGCGGTGGCGGAGGTGCTGGTCTCCGGCCTTGATGCGGTCGCCGGCAGCGTCGATCCGGCCCTGCGGGACCGCCTCCGGGCGGCCCTGCGCCAGCCGGCCACGTCCGTACAGGGTCCCCTGCCCGGCTTCGTCGCCGCCCTGGCCCATCAGCCCCGGGCCGGCGTGACCTGCCCGGGCAAGCCGCGCATCCTGCTCGAGCCACCGGAGAACCACGCCGAGCATTGCTTGATGGTCGCGGTCTACGGCGTCGTCCTCAGCCCGTTCTACCGGGCCGACCCGACGCAGGTGTTCCTCGCCGCCATGGCGCATCATTTCCACAACGCCGCGATGCCGGATGCCGGTTTCACCGGCGAGATGCTGCTCGGCGACCACCTGCTGCCGATCATGGCCCGGACCACGCAATGGGCGCTGGACGAACTCGACCCCGCCCTGCGGGAGACGATGGAGCGGGCGCGGGCCATCCTGCCGGACGATGCCACCGCCGAGGGCCGCGCCTTCCACGCTGCCGACTGCATCGACCGCGTGCTGCAGATCGCCCAGCATCTGCAGGCCGCGAGCCTGACCATGGGCACCGTCCTGGACGATATGGAACTCGTCCATGCGGGGCCGGTGAAAAGCTTCCACGATCGGGTCCTCGCGGACATGCGGATCCCGTGATCAGACCTCGCGACCGTACGGGCGCTTCAGCATGATCCCGTTCGACCTCCGCTCGCCGGACAGCGGCGAGCCCCTCAAGGCCGACACGCCGCATTCGCTGCGCGAGGCCCAGAGCGGCGCGCGCTGGCCGGTGATCGACGGGATTCCCTATCTCAGGACCAACCGCGCCGATCTCGTCGCCCAGACCTTGAAGCTGCTCGATGCCGGTGACGTGAACCTCGCCCTCGAAGGTCTGCTCGCCGACCAGGACGATTGGTGGACCGGCCCACCGGCCGATCCGCTCGATCTGCATGAGCTGATCCGCGAGCGCGACACCCGTTCGCTGCGCGATGCGGTGCGCCTGCTCGGATGGGGCCGGGTCGGCGATTACTTCTTGCATCGCTGGACCGACCCGACGTTCCTGGCCGGTCTGACGCTCCTCGAAGCGCATTGGAACGACCCCATCTGCGTGTTCGAATTCGCCTGCGGCATCGGCCACTACCTGCGCGAGTTCCAGACCCGGGGCGTCAAGGTCGCGGGCGCCGACGTCGTGTTCGCCAAGCTCTGGGTCGCCCGGCACTGGGTGGTCGGCAAGTCGGCCCAGCTCGTCTGTTTCGACGCCCATTCTCCGCACTGGCCGATCCCGGGCGCGCCGATCGACCTCGTGGTCTGCAACGACGCCTTCTACTTCCTCGACCGCAAGGCCGAGGTGCTGGAATGCCTGCGCCAGAACGCCGGCGACGACGGCTGGCTGGCGTTCAGCCACATTCACAACAGCGACCGCCCCGGCTTCTCCGCCGGCCGCGCCGTCTCGGCCGCCGAGATCGACGACCTGTTCCCCGACGGTCTCGTCTACGACGACGACGAACTGACCCGCGCCCTGGTGGAGCGGCGCGCGCCGCACCCGCGCAGCCCGCACGACCTCACCGGCTGCGAGGCCTTCTCGGTGGTGGCCGGCCCCGGCATGCGCCCGGCGCCGCGCGCGGTGATCGACGGCATCGCCATGCCGCGCCCCGGCCGGTCGCTGCACCTGAACCCGCTCTACGGTTCGGAGTCCGGGGATCGCCACGCCATCCGGTGGCCGTCCGAGCGCTACGAGGCCGAGTACGCGGCGCGCGCCACCTACCCGAAGGTCTTCGACGGACCCGAGGCCATCGACTGGCAGGGCGGATCCGAGGCGCCGGAGAGCACCGAGGTGCGCGACCGGACCTATGTCGACCTGCCGGAGCGCTGGTGATGGAGCCCGTCCGCTGGGGCATCGTCGGTTACGGCTGGGTCGCGCGCGACTACATGGCGCCCGGTATCCGGGCCGCCGGCCATCGCCTCGTCGCCGTCGCCGATCCGGGCGAGGCGTCGCGCGCGGCGGCCGAGGCCGAGGGGGCACGGGCCTATGCCGATCTCGCCGACCTGGTGAACGACCCCGAGATCGAGGCGGTCTACGTCGCGACGCCGAACCACCTCCACCGCGACGCGATCGAGGCGCTCGCCGGTTCCGGCAAGGCCATCCTGTGCGAGAAGCCGATGGCGGCCTCGCTCGGCGATGCCGAAGCCATGGTGGAGGCTCTGCGCGGCAGGGACACCTTCTACGGCACCGCCTTCGACCAGCGCCACCACCCGGCCCACCGCGCCATGCGCGAGGCCATCCGGGCGGGCCGCCTCGGCACGGTGACGGCGATCCGCATCGTCTATGCCTGCTGGCTGCCGCGCGCCTGGACCTCCTTCACGGGCCAGGACAATTGGCGCATCGACCCGGCCAAGGCCGGCGGCGGCGCCCTGATGGATCTCGCTCCGCACGGCCTCGACCTCGTGGACTTCCTCCTCGACGAGTCGATCCACGATCTCGCCGCCCTGACCCAGGCGCGGGCACAGGATTATGCCGTCGACGACGGCGCGCTGCTGATCGGGCGCACGCCCTCGGGCGTGCTGGCCAACCTCCATGTCGCCTATAACTGTCCGGACGCCCTGCCGCGCCGGCGCCTCGAAGTCACCGGCACGAACGGTCTGCTCACCGCCGTCGATACGATGGGACAGGTGGCGGGCGGGACGCTGTCGTTCACCGACGGGTCAACCGGCACATCCGACACTCTGCCCTTCGACGGGGCGGCGTCGCCCTTCCTGGAACAGGTGAAGGCCTTCGGATCGGCGCTGCGCCGGCCGCAGGAGCGCGAGGCCTACAGTGCGGCGCGCGACCTTCACACCATGCGATTGCTGGCCCGCGCCTACGCCGCGTCGGCCTGAACAACGGAAACGCACCACCGTGAACGAGCAGGACCAGGACGACCGCGCCCGCCACAGCCGGATCAAGGCGCCGCGCGCCTACACCTATGGCGGTCCCCGCCGGATCGAGGGCCTGCCGAGCGCCCTGCCCGAGCCGGTGCGGGCCTATCTCGACATCCTGCCGGAGGGCCGCATCGTCGGCTTCCCCCTGGCGCCCCTCGACCGGACCGGTATCCCGGTCTGGTTCGTGTCGCTGTTCCTCGACGACCCGTTCTTCGTCGGCGCGATGCCGAGCGGCATCGGCTACGGCGCCACCGACGACGAGGCGATCATCGGCGCGGTGGCGGAAATCGCCGAGAACCTGATGCCGTCGCTGGCCGTGATGCCACGCAAGAAGGAGCGGGCCAGCTACGACGACCTCGTGCGTGTCTACGGCGCCGGTGCGGTCGCCGATCCCCTCACCCTGTGCCTGCCCGCCGGCAGCCCGATCGGACGCGGGACCACGCTCGAATGGACGGCGAGTCTGCGCGCCCGCACCGGCGAAACGGTGCTGATGCCGCTCGATATCGCCGCCACCGATTATTTCGAGCTGTCGGAGGGCTACAAGCCCTTCACCAACCTGATCACCAACGGGCTCGGCGCCGGTCCGGACGTCGATTTCGCCCTCGGGCACGGACTGCTCGAATTGCTCCAGCGCGACGGCAACGGCCTGCTGTTCCGCGCCCTCGACCAGGGCGTGGTGCTCGACCTGTCGGACGGAATCGGCCCCGAGACGCGGGGGATGCTCGACCGGCTCGAATCGCTCGGGATCAAGGCCCTGCCGAAATTCGCCACCGACCAGTTCGGCCTGACCAACCTGTACGTCGTCGGCTACGACCGGAATCTCGCCGATACGCCGGTGCCGATCGCGCTCTCGGCCTGCGGCGAGGCCTGCGACCCGGACCGCGAGCGGGCGCTGCGCAAGGCACTTCTCGAATTCCAGGCCGCCCGCGTGCGCAAGGCCTTCGGCCACGGGCCGTTGGCCTTCGCCGAGCAGGTGACGCCGCCGGGCTACGTCAAGGCCTTCATCGACAAGGCCCTGCCGAGCCTCGACCTGGAGGAGAGCCGCGCCCTCAAGGCGATGCTCGAATGGATCGTGCAGCCGCCGGAAGGCATCGCCGCCACCTTACGCGACACCGTCTATTCCGAGCGTGCGACCAAGCGCTTTACCGATCTGCCGACCACGGAAGCGCCGGACGGGCATGCGCGTGGCCGCATCGCCCGCGAGCGCCTGGAACAGGCCGGCTTCGACGTGCTCTACGTCGATTGCTCGCCGCCGGGCGGTCGCGTCGGCGTGGTCAAGGCGATCGTGCCGGGGCTCGAGGTCGAGACCATGAGCTATCACCGCATCGGCGAGCGCAATACGCAGAAGCTCATCGAGCGCGACCATCCGCTGATCCGCTTCGGCGAAGCCACCGACACCCTCAAGCCCGTGCGCCTCACCCCGGAGGCCATCGAGCGCTTCGGCGGGCAGCCGCTGTTCGACACCGGGCTCGCCGACCGCATCGTCGGCTCGCATTACCCGCTCTACCGCGAGCCGGAATCGCACCACGCGCCCTTCCGGCTGGCCCAGCAGGGACGCGCCGCATGAGCCTGCGCTTTGCCTACAATACCAACGGCACCGCCAATCATCGCCTCGACGACGCGATCGATCTCATCGCGGAAGCCGGTTACCAGGGCGTGGCGCTGACCCTCGACATCCACCACCTCGACCCTTTCGCGGAGAACTGGGTGCAGGAGGCACAGCGGGTGTCGAGCCGGCTGCAGCGCCTCGGCCTCGGTTCGGTGATCGAGACCGGCGCCCGCTTCCTCCTCGACCCCCGCGCCAAGCACGAGCCGACCCTGGTCAGCGGCGATGCCGCGGACCGTGCCCGGCGCATCGGCTTCCTCAAGCGCGCCATCGACATCGGGGCCATCCTGCATTCCGAGGCCGTCTCGTTCTGGGCAGGCGTTCCGAAGCCCGGCATCGATCGGGCGGACGCGGAAGGCTGGCTGCGCGAGGGTCTGGCCGAGGTGGTCGCCTACGCCGCCGAGCAGAACGTGGTCGCCTGCCTGGAGCCCGAGCCCGGCATGCTGATCGAGACCCTCGATGATTACGCCGCCCTCGACGTGCCGGGCTTGAGGCTCGCCCTGGACACCGGTCACTGCCTCGTGACCGGCGAGCGCGACCCGGCCGTCGCCGTGAGCGAATTCGCCGACCGCATCGGCACCGTGGCGATCGAGGACATGGCCCGGGGCATCCACATCCACCTGCCCTTCGGCGAGGGCGACATGGATGTCCCCTCCGTGCTCGCCGCCCTCGACGCGATCCACTTCGAAAAACTCGTCTGCGTCGAGCTCTCCCGCGAGAGTCACCGGGCCGACCTGATGGTGCCGGCCTCCCTCCAGTATCTGCGCGACTGCCGCAATCCGAACCCGGGAGCCTCTGCGTGAGGATCTGCTTCGTCTCGCGCCGTTACTTCCCGGCGATCTCCGGCATGAGCGTCTACGCGCAGAATCTTTTGCGCGAGTTGGTCGAGGCCGGCCACGACGTCACGATGATCTCGCAATATCGCGGCGACGCCTTCGGTACGCGCGTGTATGGCGGCGGCCCGCCCCCCGCCGTCCCCGGCGTGACCGTGATCGGCCTGGAACAGCTCGGAGAGCAGGAGAGCGGCGATTTCGAGCGCGACATCGACACGATGGTGGCGACCATCGAGGCCGAGCACGCCAAGGCGCCGTTCGACATCCTGCACGCGCAGTACGGCTACCCGACCGGATGGGCGACGCTGCTGGCCTCGCGAAACATCGGCGTGCCCAACGTGGTCTCGATCCAGGGCGGCGACGGCCACTGGGTCGGCTCCTGCTGTGAAACCCACCGGGTCGCGATGTGCGAAGTGCTCGCCCACGCCAACGCCCTCCTGATCGGCGGCGCCTCCTTCGTCGGCGAGGTCTGCGACCGGCTGGGCTCGGACCCGGCCCGCTTCACCATCGTGCCGGGGGCCGTCGACACCGCGCGTTTCACGCCCGGACCCGGCGGGCATGACGGCCCGGTCCGGTTGTTCTACCACGGCCGGGTCGACCGCCGGAAAGGCGTCCTCGACCTCATCGACGCCCTCGCCCTGCTGCGCGACCGGGCCATTCCGTTCGAGGCCGTCATCTCGGGCATCGGGCCGGACGTCGATTCGTCGAAAGCCCGCGCCGCCGAACTGAACTTCTCGGAGACGGCCATCCGGTTCACCGGCTACGCCGATTACGACACGGTGCCGGAACTCTACCGGGCGGCGGACGTGTTCGTGTCCCCGACCTATGCGGAAGGATTCTCCAACACGATCCTGGAAGCGATGGCGGCCGGGCTCGCGGTGGTGTCGACCCACTCGGTCGGCGTCTCGGATTGCCTCCGCGACGGCGAGAACGGCCTCATGGTCCAGCCCGGTGACGTGCCGGCCCTGGCCGAAGCCCTGGGTCGGATCATCGAGGACGCCCCCCTGCGCCGGCGCCTCGCCGAAGACGGGCTCGCCGAGTGCCGCCGGGTCTATTCCTGGCGCGCGGTCGGGCGGCAGATCATGGACGCGTACGCGCGCGTGGTGAACGAGCGCCCGGCGACCGATTTCCCGACGACGCTGCCGCACGACCCGTCCTGCCGCTTCCGCGCCGAACCGCACCTGCTCTGAGCCGATGCCGACCGCGCTCGCCCTGTCGCCGCATCTCGACGACGCCGCCTTCTCCTGCGGTGGGCTGCTCCATGGCCTTGGCCAAGCGGGCTGGCGCGTGGAGACCGTGACGGTGTTCACCGCCTCGGTGGGGAACCCGACCGGCTTCGCCCTCGCCTGCCAGACGGACAAGGGTCTCGGACCCGAGATCGACTACATGGACCTGCGCCGGGCCGAAGATGCGGCGGCCATCGCCGCCCTTTCGCTGGCTCCCCCGCGCCATTGGCCCTTCCGGGAGGCCCCGCATCGCGGCTACGACTCGGCGCCCGAGCTGTTTCGCGACGTGCGGGGCGATGACGGGATCGTGCCCGACCTGACCCGAGCCATTCGCACCTTGATCGCCGAGACGGCGCCGGATCTCATCCTGGCGCCCCAGGCGATCGGTGGCCATGTCGATCACGTCCAGGTGGTTCGCGCCCTCGACGCGGCCGAGCCGGTCGCACCGATCCTGTGGTGGCGCGATTTCCCCTATACGATCCGTGACCAGACCCCGAAGGAACCCCTGCGGGCGCGCTTTGCCGGCCTGCCGGAAGTGGAAGCTCGGTCCGGCCCCGAGGGCCGCGCGGCCAAGGGCGCGGCCTGCGCCGCCTACGCGACGCAGCTCGGCTTCCAGTTCGGCGGCCCGGAAGGCCTGGCCCGGCGCCTGGAGCAGGAAGGCGGCCTGGAACGCTTTCGCCTGGAGGGCGATCTGCCGGCAACGCTCGGGCGCCTCGTCGCCGATGTCGTCTGAGGCACCGGACCATCCGAAGTCCCTGCGGGACCCGGCCGTTCTCGCGGCTCGAAAAACGCTTCTTGCACGTCCGCATATCGCCCCGATCCGGGCTCTGGCCGGGCGGATCGCACGGGAGCGGAGCGCGGAGGTTCCGGACCCGGACCCCCTCGACGGCGGCGTCGAGGCCCGGTTGCTGCTCCTGCTGGAGACGCCGGGGCCGGCGATCCGCGGCACGGGCATGGTTTCGCGCGACAATCCCACCGGCACCGCCGCCAACCTGTTCCGCTTCCTCGCCGAGGCCGGTCTGCCCCGGCGCGACACCCTGATCTGGAACACGATTCCGTGGGTGATCCACGCACCCGGAGCGCTGAACCGGTCCCCGCGCCGCTCGGAGATCCGTCAGGCGGCGCCGTATTTAGCGCCCCTGGTGGACTGCCTTCCGCGCCTGCGCGTCGTCGTGCTCTCCGGGCGGGTCGCGGGCCTCATGCATGGGGACCTCGCCGCCCTCCGGGCCGACCTGACGGTGGTGGCGATTCCCCATCCGAGCCCGACCTATGTCTGCACCGCGCCGAGCGTCGCCGCGCGCATCCGGGCCGGACTGGCCGAGGCACGGGCCTGCATCGCCGGTGGGCATTGCGCCTCTCTCGCTGGCAATTGCCCGCCGATGCCCCTAAATGCGGGCAACGGGCCGTGGTCCGGCACAAGCTCGGGATGACCCATGCCGCCGACGAGGCCGAGCGAGGGAAGCCCAGCGGAGGCGGACGCCGACACGATGAACTTTGCGAGACAGCAGAAGCAGATCGAGACGGCCGAGGCGCTCGCGCCCGAGGCCTCGCCGATCGACGGGGTGGCGGCCGAGGCGCCGAAGGGTGGCCTGCGCGGCCGCTACGCCTGGCTCGGTACCATCGCCAGCCTCGCCATCCTCGCAGGCTCGCTGTTCGTCCTGTGGAAGCTCGTCCAGACGGTGACCTGGGCCGAGATGCACGCGGCCTTCACCGGTGCCTCGGGGGAACAGCTCGGCCTCGCTTTCCTGTTCGTCGCCATCAGCTACCTCTTCCTGACCTGCTACGACGCCCTGGCGCTGCGGCAGCTCAAGCTCAAGGTGCCGTACCGAACCACGGCCCTGGCCTCGTTCACCAGCTACGCGGTCAGCTTCACCCTCGGCTTCCCGCTCCTGACGGCCGGGACGATCCGCTACTGGATCTACTCCAGCAAGGGGCTGGGGGCCGCCAAGATCGCCGCCCTCACGGTGATCGCCGGCTTCACCTTCTGGCTCGGCATGGGCGTCGTCCTCGGCCTCAGCCTGATCGCGGAGGCAGGCCAGCTCGCCGCCCTCACCTTCACCAGCATCGCGCTGAACCAGGGCGTCGGTTTCGGGGCGCTCGTCGCCGTGGTGGCCTACCTGCTCTGGGTCTCGATGAAGCGTCGCCACGTGCGGGTGAAGAGCTGGCGCCTGGAACTGCCCGGCGCTTCGGTCTCCCTGAGCCAGATGGTGGTGGGGATCGGCGATGTCTGCGCGGCGGCCGCCACCCTCTACGTGCTGCTGCCGGCGGGCACCTCCATCGGCTTCACCACCTTCGTGGCGATCTACGTCCTGGCGGCGATGCTCGGGATCGCGTCGAACGCGCCCGGCGGCATCGGGGTGTTCGAGGCGACGGTCCTGCTGGCGCTGTCGAGCCTGCCGCGCGACCAGGTACTCGGGTCGCTGCTGCTGTTCCGGGTCTGCTACTATCTCGTGCCCTTCGTCATCGCGCTGGCCATGCTCACCGTGTTCGAGATCGTGAAGCGGTCGCGCGACGCCAAGGCGAGCCGCGAGATCAAGAGCGCACGCGAGACGGCCACGCGCGATCTCGGGGCCTGACGCAGGTCCATCGTTCCGGAGGGTCTGAATGGCACGCGGCATGCGCCGATCGGCCTGGAGTGCCGCGGCCCTGACGGCGATCGGGATCGGCCTCGTCTCCTTCGCGCGCGGAACCCTGGACTGGCCGATGGTCGCCGCCTCCCTCGCCGCGGCGGGGCTCGCAGGGTTCATCGGCAGTCTCGGCCGTGCCCCGATCATCCGGGCGCCGGAGAGTATCGCCGCCTCGCGGCATTCGGTGGCGGAGGCGCTGCTCGCCAACATCCCCGATCCCGTCATCCTGGTCGACCGCCGCGCGGTGGTGATCGAGGTCAATCCGGCCGCCCGGGCCCTGTTGCCGGCCCTGAAGCTGCGCCACCCGCTCTCCTTCGCCTTGCGCGCGCCCGACGTCCTCGACGGCATCGAGGAGGTTCTGCGCAACGGCGCCTCGCTCAAGACGCTCTACACCACCCGCGTGCCGACCGAGCGCGCCTTCGAGGTGCAGATCGGTGCCCTGCCGATGCCCGACGGGGTGGTGGGCGGCCAGCCCAACGTGGTGCTGTTCCTGCGCGATCTGACCTCGGCGCGGCGCCTGGAGGCGATGCGGGTCGATTTCGTCGCCAATGCCAGCCACGAGTTGCGCACGCCGCTGGCCTCGCTGCTCGGCTTCATCGAGACGCTGCAGGGTCCGGCCCGCAACGACCCTCCGGCCCGCGAGCGCTTCCTCGGCATCATGAAGACGCAGGCGCAGCGCATGGCGCGCCTCGTCGACGACCTCCTGTCGCTGTCGCGGATCGAGCTGCGCGAGCACGTGGCGCCGACCCGGCCGGTGGACCTGACCCGGATCGCCCGCGAGATGGTCGACACGCAGGGGCCGTTGGCACGGGACCGCGGCGTCGCGCTGACCATCGAGGCCGAGGGCGCCTTCCCCATCCTGGGTGAGCGAGACGAACTGCTTCGGGTGGTGGAGAACCTGATCGAGAACGCGGTGAAGTACGGCGGCGGGGGCGGTCACGTGGCGGTCGCGCTCCGGCGCCACACCGATCCGGCGAGCGGCCGGGCCAACGTCGAGCTCAGCGTCCGCGACCAGGGCCGGGGCATCGCGGCCGAGCACATCCCCCGCCTGACCGAGCGCTTCTACCGGGTCGATGTCGCCTCGAGCCGCGACCAGGGCGGCACCGGCCTCGGCCTCGCCATCGTCAAGCACATCGTCAACCGCCACCGCGGCCGCCTCGTCATCGAGAGCGTCCCCGACGAGGGCACCACGGTGCGGGCGCTGTTTCCGGATTACCAGCCAGCGGCACTTCCCGAGCCGACGATCGAGCCGGCCTGAAGCGCTATCGGAACGGCGGCTCGTCGAAGCTGCGCAGCTTGCGCGAATGCAGGCCGTGGCGCTCGGCCCTCAGATTGTCGAGGGCGGCGAGCCCGATGAGCAGGTGCTCGGCCACCGCGCGCTCGTAGAAGGCGTTGGCCGCACCCGGCAGCTTGATCTCGCCATGCAGCGGCTTGTCCGAGACGCACAGAAGCGTGCCGTAGGGAACCCGCAGGCGGTAGCCCTGGGCCGCGATCGTCCCGCTCTCCATGTCGACGCCGATGGCGCGGGACAGGTTGATGCGCCGGCGCTCCTGGCTGAAGCGCAGCTCCCAGTTGCGATCGTCGTAGGTGACGACCGTGCCGGTGCGCAGGCGGCGCTTCAGGTCCTCGCTGGTCTCGCCGGTGACCTGAGCGGCCGCCGCCTGGAGGGCGAGTTGCACCTCGGCGAGCGCGGGGACCGGCACGTCGGGCGGCACCAGCTCGTCCAGGATTCGGTCGCGGCGGAGATAGCCGTGGGCGAGGACGTAGTCGCCGATGGTCTGCGACTGGCGCAGGCCGCCGCAATGACCGACCATCAGCCAGCAATGCGGGCGCAGGACCGCGAGGTGGTCGGTGATGGTCTTCGCGTTGGAGGGGCCGACACCGATATTCACCAGGGTCGTGCCCTGCTGGCTGCCGTCGGGGCCGCGCGCCACCAGGTGGTAGGCGGGCATCTGGTACTTGTGCCAGGGCGAGGCCGCGATCAGCGCCGCGGGGTCGACCGAGGCGGCTTCCGCCCGCGACACCGAGATGCCGCCCGGCAGGATCAGGCGCTCGAAGCCGTCGTCGCCGCGTGCCAGGCGCTCGAGTCCGTGGCGGATGAAGCCGTCGACGTAGCGATGATAGTTGGTCAGCAGGATCCAGGGCTGCACGTCGCCCCAGTCGCTCCCGGTGTAGTGGACGAGGCGGCGCAGCGAGTAATCGGTCCGGATCGCGTCGAAGAGAGCCAGCGGGCGCGGCGCGTCGGGTACGTCGTGCCAGAGCCCGTCGGCGATCTCGTCGCCCACCACGGAGAGCAGCGGCACCGGGAAGTAGGTGGCCAGATCGCGCGGAGTGACGCCGCTGCGCCCGAGATCGGCGCCCGGCTCGATCACGTAGGGATAGGGGATCTCCTGGGCGCTGAGCCCGACTTCGAGGGTCACGGCGTAGTCGCGCACCAGGGGCCGGAGCTGCTCCAGGAGGTAGCCCCGGAAATGCGCCGGCTGGGTCACGGTGGTGGCGTAGGTGCCGGGAGCCTGGAGCTTCGCCGTGGCGCGGGACACCTGCGGCATCGGCCCGGCGGGCTGGTAGGTCAGGCGCAGCTCGGGGTAGCGGAACTGAAGCCGTTCCGTCGCGTCCGGCGGGGCTCCCCCGTCGAGGTAGCGCGCGAGGGCCGATTGCAGCGCCTCGATCGCCCCCGCGTGCAGCGCCTCCAGGCGGTCCACGGCGGTCTCGGGATCGGAGACGGACTCCATCGGTCGCAACTCGTCGCGGATCACGGTGCCTCCTGGCCAAACCTTCGGTCCCGGTCCGTCTTACACCCGCGTGTGGCGTGAGGCGACCGACCGGGCGGTCGGGATTCCAGGCTGCTGATTTCAGCTGTGTGACATCAATGACAAAGATGTCGTGCGACGGCTGGTTGGTTGCTTGGCAACCATTTCAATAGGCCGACAAGTCCTTTAACATATGAAAGGCATACATTCCCTCTGCCGGAGCGAAAGCCGAGTCTTGGGTCAGGCGAATTCGACGCCAATAGGGGGAAACCGGCTTCGATGCTCACCGTCATTGGTTGCTTCTTCATCGGTAACGACCCCTGGTTAGTCGTGCTGGCAGCAATCATTTGCACCTTGGCCGCCAGCTCTACGATTGCGTTGCTGGTCCATGCGCGCCGGCCGAGGGCCGGATGGCGCAGCGGGTGGGTCGCGATCGCGGCCCTGGCGGGTGGCTCGGGCATCTGGGCGACCCACTTCCTGAGCATGCTGGCCTGCGATCCGGGTTTGGTCACCGGATACACGATTGGCCCGACCGTGCTGTCGCTGGTGCTGGCCGTGCTGGTGACGGGGATCGGTCTCGGAACGGCGGTGTTCTGGGCCGCCCGCGTCGCTCCGCTGGTGGGCGGCGGCATTGTCGGCCTCGGCATCGCGGTGATGCATTACACCGGCATGGCGGGCTACGAGATCGCCGGCCACGTGATCTGGAACGCCCCCCTCGTCGCGGTTTCGATCGCCGTCGGCATCGTGTTTGCCATCGCGGCCCTGTGGATCGGCCTGACCAGCACGCGCACCCGGGGACGGGCCGCCGGTGCCGCCCTTCTCGTCGTCGCCATCTGCGCCCACCACCTGATCGGCATGACGGCCGTCACCCTGGTGCCGGACCCGCGGGTGAGCGTGCCGGAAGGGACCGTGCCGGCTCTCTGGCTCGCCCTTCCGGTCGGCCTCGCCAGCCTGACGATCCTCCTCATGGCCTGCACGGCCCTGATCCTGGACCTTCGCGACCGCCAGAGCGCGGTCTATCGCGGACGCCTGCTGAGCCTCGCCAACGCGGCGGTGGATGGCCTCGTCATCTGTGACAAGGCGGTCATCGTCAGCGCCAACGACAGCTTCGCCACGCTGACGGGCATCCAGGCCCGGGACCTGACGGGCCTGCCCCTGTCGCGCTTCTTCCCGGATCGCGACACCCTTCGCGGCCTCGCCGAGCGGGCCGACGAACCGATCGAGAGCAACCTTCACCGCACGGACGGAACCGTCTTGCCGGTCGAGCTGATCATGCGGCCGATCGCCTACGCGAGCACGCCGCACATGGCGCTGGCGGTACGCGACCTGACCATGCGCCGGCGGGCCGAGCGCCAGATCCAATTCCTGGTCAGTCACGACCCGCTGACCGGCCTGCCGAACCGGCAGGCCTTCTATGACCGGCTGGACCAGCATCTGCGGCAGGCCGTTCCGGGCGAGCGCCTCGCGCTCCTCTACATCGATCTCGACGGCTTCAAGGAGATCAACGACCTCGTCGGCAACGCCATCGGCGACGTCACGCTGGTGCGGGTGGGCCAGCTCATCGCCGGTCTTCTCGACGAAACCCAGATGGTCGCGCGCGTGGGCAGCGACGAGTTCGCGGTGGTGACGCCGTGCGCCCACGCGGTCACGGCCGGGCGGCTGGCCGAGGAGATCCGGGCCACGCTCCGGGCCGCCTCGGACCGGGCGCCCCAGGGTGAGCCCGTGCCGGCCGCCACCATTGGCATCGCGGTGTTTCCCGACGATGCGCGCGACCGCAACGATCTGGTGAACGCGGCCGACACCGCGCTCCTCCTGGCCAAGACCGAGGGACGCGGCAGCTACCGCTTCTTCGAATCGTCGGTCGGGCAGGATGTGCGCGACCGACGCATCCTGGAGAAGCACCTGCGCCGCGCCCTGAGCGAGAACCAGCTCCGCCTGGTCTACCAGCCCCAGATCGAGACCCGGACCGAAGCCGTGTTCGGATTCGAGGTGCTCCTGCGCTGGCACCATCCCGCGCGCGGCCTGATCTCGCCGGCCCTGTTCATCCCCATCGCCGAGGAGAGCGGGTTGATCCGCGAGATCGGCGCCTGGGTCCTGCGC
This sequence comes from Methylobacterium sp. Leaf113, assembly GCF_001423325.1. Taxonomy (NCBI): domain Bacteria; kingdom Pseudomonadati; phylum Pseudomonadota; class Alphaproteobacteria; order Hyphomicrobiales; family Methylobacteriaceae; genus Methylobacterium; species Methylobacterium sp. Leaf113. The sequence continues at coordinate 509,236 of NZ_LMNJ01000001.1, read as the reverse complement.
GAAGCCTGCCGGGAGGCCGCGCAATGGGTCGCGCCGCTGACCGTCGCGGTGAACGTGTCCGGCCTGCAGGTCCACGATCCGGCTTTCGCGCCGAGCGTCAAGGCGATCCTGGCCGAGACCGGCCTCGATCCGGCGCGCCTCGAACTCGAGATCACCGAGACGGCCCTGATCCGCGATCCGGTCCGTGCCTCGACCAACCTGCGCCAGCTGAAGGCCCTGGGCCTTCGCATCGCCATGGACGATTTCGGAACCGGGTACTCGTCCCTGTCGAACCTGCGCCTGTTTCCCTTCGACACCATCAAGATCGACGGCTCCTTCATCGCCGCGGTGGATTCGAATCCGCAGGCCGCCGCCATCGTGCGTTCGGTGCTGGGGCTGGGCGCGGGGCTCGGCCTGCCGGTGATTGCGGAGGGTGTCGAGACCGCCGAGGAACTTGCCTTCCTGGGCGCTGAGAACTGCCACGCCGCCCAGGGCTATTTCATCGGGCGCCCCGCCCCGATCAGCGCCTTCGCGCAGCATACGGGGGGATCGCGCGCGGACGCCCACGTCGTCGCCACGGTCGCCGCCTGAAGGAAATTCGCCCCGCGCGTCGCCGATCGTCCGGGGACGACTTGCCTTCCGGGGAACTTCCGCTCGAAACCGACGCTCCGCGCCGCGATGCGCAAATCCCGACGAGAAGGCCTGCCGCATGCGCGACGAATCCGGACATCGCCCCGGCGAGACGGCGATCCCGCTGCCTGCGGCCTTCGATGCCGGGCTCTACTTCATCGGCCGCATCCGCACGCCCTGGGCGACGCGCCAGGACTGCCCGAAGAACGGGCTCCAGACCGAGGCGACCTGCACCCTCGCGGTCGACCCGCCCTTCGTGGACGGTCTCCAGAACGTCGAGGGCGCCAGCCACCTCATCGTGCTGTACTGGATGGACGAGGCCGCCCGCGACCTGGCGCTGCAGCGTCCCCGCCATGCGGATGGCAGCCGGGGTACCTTCTCCCTGCGATCGCCCGCGCGCCCGAACCCGATCGCCCTGTCGGTGGTGGAGCTCCTCGGGCGGGACGGCTCGTGCCTGACCGTCCGCGGCCTCGATTGCCGCGACGGCACCCCGCTCCTCGACATCAAGCCCTACTACGCAACGACCGATTCGCGCCCCGGCGCCACGGTGGACCGGGCCGGGACGTCACGGTGAGGCGGAGCACCCGGCGCAGGTCCGGGGATCACCCGGCATGCGCCTCGGGGCCGTGCACCTGCCCGTCGGCCCCGTGGACCCGGCGCGGCGTGCCCTTCGGCGGCGCCTTGATCCGGTACCAGCCGACATAGAGGGCGGGCAGGAAGAACAGGGTCAGGAAGGTCGCCGCCAGGATGCCGCCAATCATGGCGTAGGCCATCGGCCCCCAGAACACCTCGCGGGCGATCGGGACGAGGCCGAGGCTGGCCGCCGCCGCGGTCAGCAGGATCGGGCGCATGCGATGGCAGGTGGCATCGACCACCGCATCCCAGGGCGGCAGCCCGTCGCGCTCGTACTCGTCGATCTGGGTCACCAGGATCACCGAGTTGCGCACGATGATGCCGATCAGCGCCAACACGCCCAGGATCGCCACGAAGCCCATCGGCTTATTGAAGGTGAGCAGCGCGAGGGCGACGCCGATCAGCCCGAGGGGCGCCACGCTCGCCACCAGGAAGAGCTTCTGGAAGCTCTGGAGCTGGATCATCAGGAACATCGCCATGGTGAGGAGCATCACCGGCGCCACGGCCGCGATCGGCCCCTGGCCCTTCGCGCTCTCCTCAACGGCCCCGCCCACCGCCAGGATGTAGCCGTCGGGCAAGGTCTTGCGGAACGCCGTGATCTTCTCGTCGAGCTGGCCCACAACGGTGGCGGGCTGGGTGTCGTCGGCGATCGAGGCCCGCACCGTGATGGTGGGCAGGCGGTCGCGGCGCCAGACGATGGGCTGCTCCAGCTCGTAGCCGATGGTGGCGAAGGCGAGGAGCGGCACCACGCTGCCGTTGGCGAGCGGAACCTGCAGGCTCTGGAGCGTATCGAGGGAGTTTCGCTCCACCGCCTGGGCACGGGCCACCACGTTGACGAGGTAGATCGAGTCCCGCACCTGGGTGATCGCGCGGCCGCCGACGATGCCGTTGAGGATGCCGGCGATGTCCTCCGAGGTGACGCCGAGCTGGCGCGCCTTGTCCTGGATGATGTCGACCTTCAGCACCTTGCCGGGCTCGTTCCAGTCGAAGGTCGGCACGTCGAGATGCGGGTTCGAGCCGACGATGTTGGCGAGGTCCAGGGCGTAGCCGCGCAGGGTCTGCAGGTCGGGTCCACCGAGGCGGTACTGCACCGGCCGGCCGACCGGGGGGCCGAGATCGAGGGAGTGGATCAGGAAGTCGGTGCCGACGAATTTTTCCCGCGCCAGCGTGTCGAGCTTGGCCTTCATGCGCTCGCGGGCCTCGATCGACTTCGTCTCGATGACGATCTGGCCGAAGAAGGCGTTGCCGAGCTGCTGGTCGAGGGGCAGGTAGAAGCGCACCGCGCCCTGTCCGACATAGGACGACCAGCGCACGATCTCGGGATCGCCCACCAGGGTCGCCTCGAAGCGGTCCATCTGGCTCTTGGTCTCGGCGATGCTGGCGTTCTGCGGCAGCGTCATGTCGACCAGAAGTTCCGGCCGGTCGGAGGACGGGAAGAACTGCTGCTGCACGAAGCCCATGCCGACGATGGCCGCCGCCAGCATGGCCACGCAGGCCATGACGGTGGTCCAGCGCCAGCGCATGGCGCCCAGCAGCATCCCGGTGAAGATCCGCATCGAACGGCTCGGGGCGTCGTGGTCCTTGTGCTTCATCGTCTTCGGCAGGAGCTTCACCCCGATGAGGGGCGCGAACAGGACCGCCACCACCCAGGAAACCAGGAGCGAGGCGGCAATGACCACGAACAGCGAGTAGGTGTACTCGCCCGCCGAGGAGCCGTTGAAGCCGATGGGCAGGAAGCCCGCCACGGTGACGAGCGTCCCCGTCAGCATCGGGAAGGCAGTGGAGGTGTAGGCGAAGGTTGCGGCCTTCTTCAGGCTGTCGCCGACTTCCAGGCGGGCGACCATCATCTCGACGGTGATCATGGCGTCGTCGACGAGGAGGCCGAGGGCGATGATCAGCGCGCCGAGCGAGATGCGCTGGAGCGTGACGCCCATCACCTGCATGACCACGAACACGATGGCGAGCACGAGGGGAATCGACAGCGAGACCACGAGGCCGGCGCGCCAGCCGAGGGAGATGAAGCTGACCGCGAGCACGATCACCACGGCTTCGATCAGGGCCTTGGTGAATCCGCCGACCGCCTCCTCGACGATCTTGGGCTGATCCGAGACGAGGTGGATGCCGACGCCCACCGGCAATTCGCCCTCGAGCTTGCGCATCCGCTCCTTCAGGTCGTGGCCGAAGGTGAGCAGGTTGCCGGAGGGCTGCATCGCGATGGCGAGGCCGATGGCCGGCTGACTGTTGAAGCGGAACAGGTCGGTCGGCGGATCGGTGAAGCCGCGCGAGATCTCGGCCACGTCGGAGAGGCGGAAGAAGCGGTCGTTCACCCGCAGGTTGACCGCGCGCAGGCTCTCCTCGGACACGAACTGGCCACCGACCCGGATCGAGACCCGCTCCGGTCCGGCCTGGATCACGCCGGATGGCGCGATGGCGTTCTGCGACTGCAGGGTCTTGATCACCGAGTTGGTGTCGAGGCCGAGCCCGGCGAGCTTGCGGGTCGAGAAGTCGAGGTAGATCACCTCGTTCTGGGCACCGAGCAGCTGCATCTTGCCGGCGTTCGGCACCTTCTTCACCTCGGCGCGGACGCGCTCGACGTAGTCGCGAAGCTGGCGCTGGGTCACGCCGTCGGCCGTGAAGGCGTAGACGTTGCCGAACACGTCACCGAACTCGTCGTTGAAGAACGGCCCCTGAATACCCTGCGGGAACGTGCCCTGGATGTCGCCGATGCGCTTACGGACCTGATAGAAGATCGCCGGAATGGTCTTGGGCGGCGTCGTCTCGCGCAGCTGGACGAACACCGTGGCCTGCCCCGGCGTGGTGTAGCTGCGGCTGAAATCGACGGCATCGATCTGCTGCAGCTCCTTCTCTATCCGCTCGGTGACCTGATCGAGCGTGTCGCTGATGGTGGCCCCCGGCCAGCGCGCCTGCACGATCATGGTCTTGATGGCGAAGGGCGGGTCCTCCTCGCGGCCGAGGCGCTCGTAGGCCAGGAAGCCGGCCACCACGGAGATCAGCATCAGGAACCAGACGAAGGAGCGGTGCTCCAGCGCCCATTCGGAAAGGTTGAAGTTCTTCAAGGTCTTGCTCTCGCCTCAACGGGGTGGCGACTGATGACGGATGGCGGTCGAGACCCGATCAGGGCGCCTGGTCGGACAGGCGCACGGCCTGCCCCTCCTTCAGCGAATGGACGCCGGCCAGCACCACGCGGTCTCCGGCCCCGAGGCCCTCGCCGATGCTGACGCGCTCGCCGTCCCGGCGCGTGACGGTGACGGAGCGCTTGAGGACGCTCTTTCCGTCCGGGGCGACGACCCAGACCGCATCGCGGCCACCCTCGGTCAGCACCACCGTGGCGGGCAGGTCCACGTGCGGCGGCTCGGCTCGTGCCAGCATCACCGTGAGGGTCGAGCCGAGACGGAAGGCCGGGGATGGATCGATCAGCGTCATGCGGATGCGCCGCGTGCGCGTGGTCTGGTCGGCGAAGGGTGCGATCTCGCGCACGCGGGCGGTCGCCGTCACATCGGGAGCGCTCTGCAGGGACACGGTGAATTGCGCGTCCGCCGGCATGGTGCCGACCAGTTCCTCCGGGATATCGACCACGGCCTCGCGCTCTTCCGGGCGAGCCAGGGTCGCCACCGCCTGACCCGCGCTGAGAACCTGGCCGACCTCTGCGCTGCGGACCGTGACGACGCCATCGAAATCCGCGTGCAGTTCGGTGTAGCCGATCTGGTCGCGCGCCTTCTGCAGGTTGGCCTCGGCCTGGGCCAGTCGCGCCTGGGCGGTGTCCCGGCTCGCCACGGCGGTATCGAGCTGGGCCTGGGTGACGTTGCCGCCGGCGAGCAGGCGGCGGCGGCGGATCTCCGTCGCGTTGGCGTTCTCCGCCTGCGCCTTGGCATCGGCGAGGTCCGCTTCGGCCCGGGTCAGGGCGAAGCGCGGGACGACCGGATCGAGGGCGGCGATGCGCTGGCCCTTGTGCACGATGTCGCCCACGGTGACGTCGCGGGCGATCATCCGGCCGGCGATCTGGAAGCCGATCTCGGACTGGTAGCGCGGCGCCACGACTCCCGCGAAGGGTCCGAAGACCTGGGCGTCGACGGGCTTGACCACCCGGTACAGCACCGGCCGCACGGGTGGGGGCCCTGCCGGCTCCTCGGCGGCGTGGCAGGCGCCGAGGAGAGCGACGAGCGCGAACGCGCTCCAGAGCGGGCGGGTCATCGCGTCGCCTCGAGGGTCTTCGAAACGGCGACGGTCTGGCCTGGCCGGAGAAGCTGGATCCCCGCGATGACGACCTCCTCGCCGGGCGTGACGCCCTCCTTGAGCGCGATGGTGTTGGGGCCGTAGCGCTCGATCACGACGGGCCTCGGCCGGACGGTCCCGGTCTGGGGATCGCGCACCCAGACCGCCGGGCTGTTCTGCCAGCGATAGAGCGCCGACCAAGGCAGGACGATCGCCGGGCGCGGCTGGAACTTGCCGGTGCCGATCACGACGGCCCCGAGGCTCATGGCCTTGGGCGTCTCCTCGATACCGACCTTGATCCGCACCGTGCCGGAAGCGGCATCGACGCTGGGCGAGATCTCGCGCACGCGACCGACCGCCTTGACGCGCGGGTCGGCCTGCAGCGTCACCTCCACGGTCTTGCTCGCCGGCGGCGCGGCGAGCACCGCTTCGAACACGTTGAAGACGGCGTCGCGCGGCCCGTCCTGCGCCATCACCAGGACGGTCTGGCCCGCCTGGACCACCTGGCCCACCTCGAAGGTGCGACTGAGGACGATGCCGTCCACGCCGGCCTTCAGGTCCGTGTAGGAGTATTGCTCCTCGGCGGTGCCGAGGGCGGCCCGGGCCGAATCGACCGAGGCCTGGGTCGTGCGCAGCTGCTGCTCCGCATCGTCGTAGCTCGGGCGGGTGGTGTAGCCGCTGGCCAGGAGCTGCTCCTGGCGCTTGAAATTCAGCTTGGCCTGGGTCAGCAGCGCATCGGCCGAGGTGAGCGCAGCCTGGGCGTTGTTGAGGTTGGCCCGCTGCTCCTGGGGATCGAGCTTGGCCAGGACCCGATCGGCGGTGACGTGGTCGCCGACCTCCACGAGGCGCTTGGCGATCTTGCCGTTGGTGCGGAAGGCGACATTGACCTGCGACTGGGCCTGGATGTCGCCGGTGAAGATCAGGTCCGAGGCGATGGTGGACGAGCGGGCGATGGTCGTTCGCACGAGGGCCATGGCCGGGGCGGCGTTCGTCGAGGCGCCTGCGGACGACGCCTCGGTGGCGGCCTCAGCGCCGAGCACGGGCGACATCGCGGCAGCTGCGATCGCAAGGCCGAGGCCCAGGCCTCCGCGCCAGCGCGGCCAAACGGTCTGCCAACCCACCATTGCGTCCTCGAACCCAGAAAGCCCCTACCTCGCCTCATCCATATCGTCTATCATACCGACCGTCCAGACGGTTTCTTGCAAGAGCGGATCGGCTCCTGGTTTTCGTAACGCCCCGGTATCTCGTTGAAGTATTCGATCTTTCTGCCATGTGCGGCTTTGATTTGGTATCATCGCGAAACCTTGGCACCTCTGCCGGATGATCGATGATGAAGGCGCGCACCCGCCGCGAAGACCGACCGCTGGTGATCCTGGATGCCGCCGAGCGTCTGATCCGGCGCATGGGCACCCGCACCCTGACGATCGATGCGGTGGCGGCGGAAGCCTCTCTGAGCAAGGGCGGCGTCCTGCATCACTACGCCTCGAAGGATGCGCTGATCTCGGCGCTGGCGGAGCGCAAGCTGCGCGAAATCCGTGAGAGCGTGACGGCCCACGAGGCCGAACAGGGGCCGGGACCGGCCGCCCTCCCCCTGGCCCTGATCGCCCATGCGCGACAGATCTATGCCGACGAGGATGGATTTCCCCGGGCGCTCCTGCTGGCTTCTGCCGAGAACCCGGAGGCCTTCGCGGGCTTCAACGCCTTCCTGCGGGACCGCCTGGCCCAGATGGAGGACGTGGCCTGCTGCCCGGGCGCCGGGGCGATGCTGACCTTCGCCACCCTCGGCCTCCTCCTCTCTCGCACGCTCGGCTTCCACTGCCTGGAGGGGGCGGAACTGGAGAAACTGTTCGACGCCATGGAGCGCACCGCCAAGAGCCTGCCGAAGATCGAGGCGCGGCCCTGAGCGTCTCAGCTTTGCGAGCGTCCGCTTGCGTACATCGATGAGCGAGAGACGCCGCTGACGGTCCTTCCGTATTGAATCAGACGAAGCCGGCCGATGGCATGCCGCGGAGCAGGCAGGGCAAGAATGATGGCAAGGATAAGGGCCAAGCCTTCACCATGATCGATACTTTCGCAGCGCCGCGCGACCTCCCCCGAATCTACGCGACGCTGTTCCGAAGGCCCGGAATGATTTCGTCTCCGCGAAATCCGTTCTGCCGAGACCCGGAGAAGCGCTGTACGACCCGGATCAACGCAGCTATGCCTTGATCATGCCAGCCGGACCGCCCGATCCGATCGCCCGAAGATCCGAGATGCCCAACGGCTGCGACCGATCCGGGATTTGTGGCGCGTGACCGTCTCCCTGGCGTTTCTCGATGCCGGCGGCGTCACGGGTGCCGAAATCCGCGCACACGACTGGTCGGGGACGAGATTCGGACCGCCGGAGACCTGGCCGGCGTCCTTGCGCAATACGCTGGCGCTCATGCTCGCCTGTCCCCGGCCGATGTTCCTCGCCTGGGGACCCGACCTGCTCTGCTTCTACAACGACTCCTATCGGCCGATCCTCGGCTATCGCCTGTCGCACGCGCTCGGCCGTCCGTTCCGCGAGGTCTGGGGCAGCATCTGGGACGATATCGGTCCGCTGGTGGAGGCCACCCTCGCGGGCGAGCCCCGCACCTTGACCGACATGAAGCTCGATCTCGCCCGCGCAGGACGGGCCGAGGAAAGCTGGTGGTCGTTCACCTACTCCCCCGTCTACGACGATGCCGGGGCGATCAACGGATTGCTCTGCGTCACCGCGGAGACGACCGACCGCGTGCTTGGCGAGGCCGCCCTGCGCGAGAGCGAAGACCATTATCGCCACGCAGTCGAGTTGAACCCGCAGGTGCCCTGGACCTGCGATGCTGCCGGAAACATCACGTCCTACGCGACCCGCTGGCTGACCCTGACGGGACAGGCCCCCGGCGAGCCCCTGGGCGACGGCTGGACCCGGGCGGTGCATCCCGAGGACCTGCCGCGGACCATCGCCGTGTTCGGTGCCTGCATCGCCTCTGGAGACCCGGTGGATGTCGATTACCGCATCCGCCTCGCGTCGGGCGAGCACCGCTGGATGCGGGCCCGCGCCTTTCCGCGCCGGACCGAGGGCGGCGAAATCCTGTGCTGGTACGGCGTGGTCGAGGACATCCACGACCGCAAGCAGGCCGAGACGCGCCTGCGACGGCGCGAGGAGCAGTTGCGGCTGGCCACCGAGGCGGCCGAGATCGGCACCTGGGACCTCGATCCGGTCGGCGGTACGCTGGTCTGGTCGGACCGTACCAAGGCGATGTTCGGCTTTCCCTCCGGCGCGTCGGTGACCCTCGACGACTTCTACGCCACCCTGCACCCCGAGGATCTGGCGGCGACCCGAGCGGCCTTCGCCTCCGCCATCGACCCGGCCCTGCGCACGACCTATGACGCCGAGTACCGCACCATCGGGCGCGACGATCGGCTGGTGCGCTGGGTGGCCGCGAAGGGCCGGGGCGTGTTCGACGAGACCGGGCGCTGCGTTCGGGCCCTCGGGACGGCCATCGACATCACGGCGCGCAAATCCGCCGAGGGCCACCTGCGCTTCCAGATCGCGCTAGCCGACCGCTTGCGCACGGCGGCGAGGCCGCTGGACATCAAGATGATGGCCTCGGCCAGCCTCGGCGCGCATCTGGGTGTCGGCCGGGTCGGTTACGGCCATCTTCAGAACGAGGGCGAGGTCATCTCGGTCGAGCGCGACTGGTGCGACGGGCGCATGCCCTCGCTCGCCGGCGTGGTCCGGGTGCTCGATGCCTTCGGCCCCGCGCTGGTGGTCGAGTTGCGCCAGGGGCAAACCCTGGTCGTCACCGATTGTCGGACGGACCCGCGGACCGCCGAGCCGGCGTTCCAGGCCACCTGGGACAGCATCGGAACGCGGGCGCTGATCGTGGCTCCGATGATGCGAAGCCTGGAATCCGGCGGCCTGTCCCTCGGCGGCGTGTTCTTCGTGCATTCCGACGCGCCGCGCATCTGGACCGACGCGGAGGTCGGGCTGACCATGGAGGTCGCGGCCCGGACCTGGTCGGCCTACGCGCAGGCGGAGGCCGAGGCGGCCCTGCGCGAGTTGAACGCCACCCTCGAGGAGCGCGTGGCGGGACGCACGGCCGAGCTGGAACAGACCCACGAGGCCTTGCGGCAGGCGCAGAAGATGGAGGCGGTGGGCCAGCTCACCGGGGGCGTCGCGCACGACTTCAACAATCTCCTCACCATCATCCGCTCCTCGGTCGACTTCCTGCGTCGGCCGGATCTGCCGGAGGTGCGCAAGAGCCGCTACCTCGATGCCGTCTCCGAGACCGTGGACCGGGCCGCCAAGCTCACCGGCCAGCTGCTCGCCTTCGCCCGGCGCCAGGCCTTGAAGCCCGAGGTGTTCGACGTTCGGGCGCGCCTCATCGTCATCGCCGACCTTCTGGAAACGGTGACGGGCGCCTGTATCCAGGTCGTCACGGCGCTGCCCGAGGAGACCTGCCACATCCGCGCGGATCTCAGCCAGTTCGAGACCGCGCTGATCAATATGGCGGTCAATGCCCGGGACGCGATGGAAGAGCGGGGCACCCTGACCATCCGCCTGGAATGCCGGGCGCCCATGTCACCCCTGCGCGACCAGGGCGGCAAAGCGGACCGGTTCGCCGCGATCTCGCTCAGCGACACCGGCATCGGGATCCCGGCGGATCATCTCGACCGGATCTTCGAACCGTTCTTCACCACCAAGGGCGTGGGCAAGGGCACCGGGCTCGGGCTGTCGCAGGTCTTCGGCTTCGCCAAGCAGTCGGGCGGCGACATTGCGGTCATCAGTACGGTCGGGGTGGGAACGACCTTCACGCTCTACCTGCCGGAAATCGAGCCCGATCAGGTCCCGCCCACGGCCGCCGGCGTGATCGAGCATCCCACCGTGTCGGGGGACGGCCTGCGCGTCCTTCTCGTGGAGGACAACCTGGAGGTGGGCCGTATCGCCCGTCAGATCCTGGAGGATTTCGGCTATCTGCCGACCTGGCACACCGACGCCGAGAGTGCCCTGGCGGATGTGGAGCGTGAAACCACACCCTTCGACATCGTCGTGTCGGACGTGGTCATGCCCGGCATGGGCGGCGTGGCCCTGGCGCACGAGTTACGGCGCCGCCGGCCGGATCTGCCGGTGCTGCTCGCCTCGGGATACAGCCACATCCTCGCCCAGGAGGACGCGCACGGCTTCGAGCTTCTGCAGAAACCCTATTCGGCCGAGCAGCTCGGCCGGACGATCAACCGGATCGTCGCACGGCAGGTGGCGCTGTCAGAGCCTTAGGCAAGGAACCGCTCCCGCCGCTCGGCCTTGCGCCGGCACGTCGCGCGTCGCGGCGTCAGGCTGCCTGCTCGGCCATGGCGGCGAAGACCAGGGCGTGGCGGGCCGCCAGGGCGTCGATGTCCGTGGAATAGCCGCCGCCGATCACCCCGACCAACGGGATGCCGCGGCGGCGGACGGCTCCCACCACGTACCGGTCGCGCGCCAGGAGGCCGGCATCGGTCAGGTCGAGGCGCCCGAGGCGGTCGTCGCGGTGGGGGTCGACGCCGGCATTGTAGAACACGAGGTCGGGGCGGATCGCATCGAGGAGCGGTCCGACATGGGCCTCCAGCACCGCGCGGTATCCGGCATCGTCGACGCCGTCGGGCAGGCCGACGTCCCGGTCGCCGGCGATCTTGCGGGTCGGGTAGTTCTTCTCGGCGTGGATCGAGAGGGTGAAGAGATCGGGGGTGCCGCTGAGGCAATCGGCGGTGCCGTCGCCCTGGTGGACATCGCAATCGATCACCAGGGCGCGGGCGATGGTGCCCTCGGCATGCAGGGTGCGGGCGGCGACCGCCACGTCGTTGAAGATGCAGAAACCGGCCCCGGTCTCGCGTCGGGCATGATGACTGCCGCCGGCCGTGCTTCCGGCGATCCCGTGCGCCAGGGCGAGGCGGGCGGCCAGGAGGGTGCCGCCGACGGACGCGCAGGAGCGGTCGACCACCGAGGCGCCGACCGGAAGGCCGATGCTGCGCTCGATTTCGCGGGACACGTCGAGGGCGAGCACGGCCTCGACGTAGGCGCGATCGTGAGCGGCGGCGAGAAGCGCGGCCCCGGCCGGCTCCGGCCGGACGAAACCATGCGGCGCAAGGCCCTGCTCCACCAGCAGTTCGGCCAGGCGCCCGTATTTGCGCATCGGGAAGCGATGCCCCTCCGGCAGGGTCGCCTCGTAGGCCGGGTGGAAGACGATGGGCAGGGTCATGTGGCAGACCTCACGACACGCGTCTCACGCCAGTTCGGCGACAAGGCGGTCGGCCAGGGCCAGGCCGCTGTCGTAGGCGGCCTCGACGCGCGGCCCGAGGCAGCCGTCACCGGCATAGCCCAGGCGCTCGCGCGGGTCGTAGAGGCAGGGTTCGCCGCAGGTTTCCTCGACGAGGGCGTAGCGCCAGCGATGGCCGCGCCCCTGTCCGGCGACCGGCACTCCGAAGAGGACGGACAGGGCCGAGATCAGCCGTGCCGCCGCCGCCTCGGGCGCGTCCTCCAGGTGGGTCCTCGACCAGTCGGGCGTGGCATGGACGGTGAAGGCGGGCTTCCCGCTCGGCCGGCCGGGCTTCGTGCCCTCGCGAAAGATGGCCGCGACCGGTCCTCCCGCGGGTCGCAGGACGTCGCCCGCGAAGGGAAGGTCCTGCGCGCAGGTCAGCATCAGCGACCAGCAGGGTGCGTAGGTCGCCCGCTCGATCGTCGGCAGCACGAATCCGCTCGCGGCGAGGAGGCGCGACGCCTGAGGCCCTGGCAGCGTGAGCACGACGGCCTCGAACACCCGCGGTTCGAGACCCTCGGCCAGAGCCAGGGTCCAGCCGCTCGACACGCGGGACAGGCCCGTGACGGTGCGGCCGACATGAACCTCGAGACCGCCGAGGAGATCGCGCACCGGCGCGGTCATGTCGGGCACGGCCGTGAAACGGTCGGGACCATCCCAGGGCGCCACGAGGCCGCGCCCCGCCCAGGCGGCGAGCCGCGCCCCGAAGGCGGAGCCATGTGCCCGCAGAACCTGGGCGCCGTGATCGAAGCGGAGCCCGGTGTCGCGATCGCGCCGGTTCGCCATGCGGCCGCCGACCTGACGGCCCTTGTCGAACAGGGTGACGGCGAGGCCGGCCTCGATCAGGCGGCGCGCCGCGCTCGCCCCCGCCATCCCGGCTCCCACGATCGCCACATGCGCCGGTCTCGCCACGCCCGCCCCCTCCGTTCCCCCGGGTTGTCATACGACTGAAGCATCGCGGCTGTTAGGGGCGCTGGGACGGTCGGGGACGCGGCGCGATGTCCATCCCGCGATCGGTCGCGTTTCGGGTCTGACCAACGGGAGATGTCGCGGATGTGGGATCAGGCGATGCGGGACTTGTCGGAGCCGAGCGCTGCGGTCGCTCTGGCGTTCTGCGCCGCCCTGACGCTGATCAACCTGGTCGGGATCGCGGTGGCGGCCGTCCGAATCGGGCGGCGCAACGGTGCCTCGGTGTTCCCCCAGGGCGCGCCGGTGTCGCTGGTCCGGCCGGTCTGCGGCGTGGAGACCTTCAGCGAGGAATTGCTGACCCGCGGCTTTCGGCTGGTGCATCCGTCCTACGAGCTGATCTTCTGCGTCGCCGATGAAGCCGATCCCATCGTGCCGCTGGTGCGTCGGCTGATGGCGGCGCATCCGCAGGTCCGGTCCCGCCTGATCGTCGGCGACGAGCGCATCAGCGACAATCCGAAGCTCAACAACTGCGTGCGCGGCTGGGAGGCGGCCCGCCACGACTGGGTCGTGCTCGCCGATTCGAACGTGGCGATGCCGCCGGACTACCTGCAGCAATTGCAGGCGGCCTGGCGTCCGAACACCGGCCTCGTCTGTTCGACGCCGATCGGAGCGCGGCCCGAGGGCCTGTTCGCCACGGTGGAATGCGCCTTCCTGAACACCCTCCAGGCGCGCTGGCAATATACCGGCGAGGCCCTCGGCCTCGGCTTCGCCCAGGGCAAGAGCATGCTTTGGCACAAGCCCTTCCTGGAGGCACGCGGCGGCATCCGCGCCCTGGCGGCCGAGATCGCCGAGGATGCGGCGGCGACCAAGCTCGTGCGCGCGGCCGGGGCGCGCGTCCATCTCGTGGCCGCTCCGTTCGACCAGCCCCTCGGGCGCCGCACCCTGGCGGAGATCTGGTCGCGGCAGTTGCGATGGGCGCGCCTGCGCCGGGTCACCTTCCCGCTGTTCTTCGCGCCCGAGATCGGCTGCGGCCCGCTCCTGCCCTTCGGCATCGCCCTCGCGGCCGCCCCCTCCCCGGCGCTCGCCGGAAGCCTGCTCGCGCTGACCGGGCTCTGGTATGCGGCCGAAATGGCGCTGGCCGCCCGGGCGAAGTGGGTCCGGGGCCCCGGTCTCCTCCTGGGCTTCATCATCCGCGATGCCCTGATCCCGTTCGTGTGGACCAGCGCCTGGCTACGCGGCGCGGTTCTCTGGCGCGGCAATGCCATGAACATCCGGACGACGATGGACCTCCAAACAACGAGGGACCTCCGAACAACGAGGGACTCGCGGACCACCATGGAGATCGCACCGCCGAACACCGGTGCCGCGACACGCAGCCCCTGGCGTCGCCTGTGGCCCCGGGCCAGCGCAGCCTGACGGTGCCCGCTCCAGCTGCATCGCCCTGCCGGCACGGCGGCAGCGCTCTTGCTTAGGCTCCGCGGTCCGCACCGGGCGGACAAAAGGGGCCAGGGCGATGCAGACCGAAACCAGCGGGCTCCATAAGGGCCTCAACGCCTTCCATCTCTGGGGCATCGCCGTCGGACTCGTGATCTCGGGCGAGTATTTCGGCTGGAGCTACGGCTGGGCTTCCGCCGGAACCCTCGGCTTCCTCATCACCACGATCGCGGTTGCGGCGATGTACGTCGCCTTCATCTTCAGCTTCACCGAACTCACCACCGCGATCCCGCAGGCCGGCGGCCCCTTCGCCTACAGCCGGCGCGCCTTCGGCCCGGTCGGTGGCTGCATCGCCGGCTACGCGACGCTGATCGAGTTCGTCTTCGCGCCCCCCGCCATCGCGCTCGCCATCGGCGCCTATCTCAACGTGCAGTTCCCCGGCCTCGACCCCAAGCACGCGGCGCTCGGCGCCTACCTGATCTTCATGACCCTCAACATCGTCGGCGTGCAGATCGCCGCGACCTTCGAGCTGTTCGTCACGATCCTGGCGGTGGCCGAACTCCTGGTCTTCATGGGCGTCGTCGCCCCGGCCTTCTCGTGGTCGAACTTCGCCGCCCACGGCTGGGCCGGCACCGACACCTTCGGCCTGCCGGCGATCGGCGGCCTGTTCGCCGCGATCCCGTTCGCGATCTGGTTCTTTCTCGCCATCGAGGGGGTGGCGATGGCGGCCGAGGAGGCCAAGGACCCGAAGCGGACCATCCCGATCGCCTACATCACCGGTGTGCTGACCCTGACGGCCCTGGCCTTCGGTGTGATGATCTTCGCTGGCGGCTCGGGCGACTGGCGGGCTTTGAGCAATCTCAACGACCCCCTGCCCCAAGCGATGAAGACGGTGGTCGGCGAATCGAGCGGCTGGCTCCACATGCTGGTCTGGCTCGGCCTGTTCGGCCTCGTCGCCTCGTTCCACGGCATCATCATGGGCTACTCGCGGCAGATCTTCGCCCTGGCCCGCGCGGGCTTCCTGCCCCGCGGCCTCGCCCGGGTGCACCCGCGCTTCCGCACGCCCCACATCGCCACCCTCGCGGGGGGCGTGGTCGGCATTGCGGCCATCTACAGCGACAACCTGGTAACCATCGCGGGCCAGTCGCTCACCGCCAGCATCGTCACCATGGCGGTGTTCGGCGCCCTGGTGATGTACGGGATGAGCATGGCGAGCCTGTTCCGCCTCCGCCGGGCCGAACCGGACCTCGCCCGCCCCTACCGCGCCCCGCTCTATCCCGCCGCGCCCGCCTTCGCGCTGGCGATGGCGGCGGTCTGCTTCGTCGCCCTGGTGATCTACAATCCGGCGATTTTCGCGATCTTCCTCGGCGTGATCGTCCTGGCCGTGCTCGCCTCAAAGTGGCTGGCGACCCCAGACGCGACGGTGGGTGGGCCGGTTTACGATCCGGTGTTGTGAGGGCGCGGCATGGCTGACGACGCGAGCTGCGAATCACGCAATGAATTTAGACTGTAAACAGCTTCGATGAGTCGATCAGATCAGCTCGCGGTATTCCGGCGACGGCAACTAAAGTCGGCGAGGAGAGTTTTCTATCATCAATATATATTATGATCGTCAACCGACACTCACTAACCACCGCGACATTTCACGCCATTGGTCTGGGATAAAATCATTCTCAAATCGCCAAGCAGATACGTCACGGCTATATATTTTTATTTATATTTACAAAGACGCGTATGAAGTTTTTGCAATACGCCCTCTAAGGTGATAAATGCAGTTACAAGCATCAGTTTGCACACTTCGAGGCCGATGGCGATATGTCGCTGTACCAAATCTTCCTTTCAAACACCGGCCGCCCTATTCACAAATCGGGACATTATTTCTTCGCCTACGAGCGTCATTTCGGGCGTTATGTCGGTCATCCTGTGACCTTTCTGGAGATTGGCGCAGGCAATGGCGGCTCAGCGCAGATGTGGAAGAGTTGGCTGGGTCCTCTTGCACGCATCGTCACGATCGATATCAACGAAGTGTGCAGACAATACGCGGATGAGCAGATCGCCGTGCGGATTGGCGACCAGTCCGATCCGCAATTTCTCCAATCGCTCCTTGACGAGTTTGGCACCTTCGACGCGGTGCTCGATGACGGAAGTCATCATATGGAGCACGTCACCAAGAGCTTCGATTTCCTCTACAAAAGGATCGCTGCGAATGGCGTCTACATGATCGAGGACATGCATACGGCATACTGGTCCGATTATGGCGGAGGCCGAGGTGATCCGCGCTCAATGGTCGAGCGTTTTAAAGGATTGATTGACGACCTCAATGCCGACCACGTTAGGGATGGTACAGTGGCGCCATCATATTTTACAAGACAAACAGTTGCGATGACTGCCTACGATAGCGTTCTCGTGCTTGAACGTGCGCCGATGATCAACAAATTCATGAAAATGATCGGCGATGATACGCAACGCGCGAATTACTGACTGATGAAGTTGCTTGATCTTTGCACCATGCTCTGGGGGTCAGCGGAAATCCGCGACCCTGCCCCTGCAATCGAAGTGGTGCATGATTGCCGTTACATTCCCTATGCGGGAAACCGACCTTGGGGCCTCTATGGAAGAGATGGGCGTCTGATCGATCTGGCGGTTGACTTCCGCGAGGGCATCCACCATCCACCCGACCAATCTCTTGCAGTGTTACCGATCGCGACGGGAATCGAGAGCCTAGCTCCGGACGACACCTATATTTATGGCGGACGTATCAATCCGCATTTTGGTCATTTCTTAGTTAATACTCTGCCCCGATTCTGGGCTATGCCGAAAATCCGGTCGCCGAACACCAAGATCTTGTGCCATGCGCCCGGCACACCGGAGAACTGGTTCAGCATTCCATTCGTAGCGACAGCCTTTGGCTTACTGGGTCTTTCTCCTCACGACTTCGTAAAATTTGAGAAGCCGACGCGACTGCGGACCGTTGTTGTTCCGGCGACGAGCCTAGAAGAACAGCACGCAGGTTACCGCGCTTTCGCAGACTTGTGCCAGGGGATTGGCGACCGGATACGCTCTGCGGAAAACTTCGAGCGAACCGATCGGCCAATTTACTATTCGAAGACTCGGCTTTCCTCGGCCGTTGGATTGATTACCAACGAGCTGGAAATCGAGACAGTCATGAAGGATCATGGGGTCGAAATTATCTACCCGGAAACGCTCAGCTTTGCCGATCAAGTACGTTTAATGTCGTCGCGAGACCAAATTTTGGGTTCAGCCGGATCTTTTCTGCATGCCAGTATTTTCTGTCCGCCGCGCCGGATCACCTGCCTTAACGTGACAGAAAAGATAAATTCGAATTACACCATAATTGACAGCTTGGCTGGCAACACGGCTACGTATCACTACCCACCAGCCCTCAGGGTCTTGGATGGAAAGGACGGATTTCTGACACTGCGCTATCTACCTGAGGCAAACCGCGTCGCGGAAGAACTACTGGCTGCAATAAAGGCAGCTTAGTGGTCTGAGTTAGAAGTTCGGTTTCAGATTTTGAGCTTGCACCTATCTGTCGGGGATATCCGCACGGAGGTGACCCATGGCCCGTGGTCCAAAACCTGCTCCTCTCCATCTGACTGAGGACGAGCGCACGCGCTGGGCGGGGCTTGTCCCGTCGCAATGTCGGCCAAGCCTTGGCTCAGCGCGCGCGGATCGTGCTGGCCTGCGCTGAGCCAGGATCGACCAACAAGTGGCGCTGCCCGTGACCTCGGCGTCAGCCGGATGAGCGTCACAACGTGGCGCGCCCGTTTCCTCACCCATCGCCTCGACGGCCTCGTCGACCTGCCCCGCCCCGGCGCGCCACGTGTCGTCACGGACGCGGCCATCGAAGGGATGGTCACCCTCACGCTGGAGAGCCAGCCAGAGAATGCCACCCACTGGTCGACCCGCGCCATGGCCCGGCGGGTCGGCATGAGCCAGAGCATGGTCTCGCGGGTCTGGCGTGCCTTCGGGCTGCAGCCGCACAAGACCGACACCTTCAAGCTTTCGACCGATCCCGCCTTCGTCGACAAGGTCCGGGACGTGGTCGGCCTCTACATGGCTCCGCCGCATCGTGCTTTGGTGCTGTGCGTCGACGAGAAGCCGCAGATCCAAGCGCTGACGGGCACGGCCCCCGTGCTGCCGATGCGGCCCGGCCAGCCGGAGCGCCGAACTCACGATTATCGTCGCCAGGGTACGACCGACCTGTTCGCCGCCCTCGACGTCCAGGTCGGGACGGTGATCGGCCACTGCACAGGCCGGCATCGTTCGATCGAGTTCCGCGACTTCCTCGATCAGATCGAGGCGGCCGTCTCAGGCGATCTCGAAGCTGCGATCCACGCCTACATCGACCAAACCAACGCCGATCCAAAGCCCTTCGTCTGGACCAAACCCGCTGATGCGATCCTCGCAAGCGTCGGACGCGTCTGTCAGAGAACCTCTAACTCATACCACTCGAGTGGTACTGGTGCCCGCGGAGGGACTCGAACCCCCACGCCTCTCGGCTTCCGATTTTGAGTCGGACGCGTCTACCATTCCACCACGCGGGCACGCAGCGAATGTCCTGCCGCGCGCGCCGCATCCTGTCAACCGAGACTCCGGGGTCCTCACGCGGGTCAAGAGCGGCCCTCTGGCCGAGGGCGGTTCTAGTTTGTTGCGAATGCGGTGCGCGCGCGCTCGCCAGCGGCGGCGCCGTGTGATCAAAGGACGCCGCCCGCCACCTCCAGCCTTTCCGGACCCCTCATGATCCGTCGCCTCTACGAGTGGATCCTCGCGCTCGCGGGCAAGCCTTCGGCACCCTACGCCCTTGGAGCCGTAGCCTTCGCCGAAAGCTCGTTCTTTCCGGTTCCGCCCGATGTGATGCTGGTGCCGATGGCGGTGAGCCGGCCCGACCGCGTCTGGTTCTACGCCCTGATCACCACCCTCGCCTCCGTGGTCGGCGGTCTCGTCGGATACGCCATCGGCGCCCTGCTGTTCGACTCGGTCGGACAATGGGTGTTCCGGGTCTATGGCCTCGCCGACAAGGCGGCGACCTTCCAGGCCTCCTATGCCGAGTACGGGCACTGGGTGATCCTGCTGAAGGGCCTGACGCCGATCCCGTTCAAGCTCGTGACCATCACGTCAGGCTTCGCCCATTACGATCTGTTCTGGTTCGTGATCCTGTCGCTCCTGACGCGCGGCGCCCGATTCTTCATCCTGGCGGGACTTCTGGGCCGCTACGGCGTTCAGATCCGGGGGGTGCTCGACCGGCACCTCAACGTGGTGGCGGCGATCGCGATCGCGGTGATCATCCTCGGATTCGTGATGTTCAAGGTGCTTCTGTAGACATGGACGACACCTCGCTCCTGCGCTTGCGCCGCGCCGCCCTGTTGGTTCTCGTCGGGTCGGTGCTGACCCTGGCCGGCGCCTGGTACTTCCAGTGGTGGCTCGGCTACGTGCCGTGCAAGCTGTGCCTGACGGAGCGGATTCCCTATTACGCGGCCATCCCTCTCGCGCTTCTCGGACTGTTCCTGCCGGCCTGGGGAGCGCGCCTCGTGCTCGGGTTGGCAGCTCTCGGGTTGCTCTATGGGGCGGGCCTCAGCGTGTATCATGCGGGCGCGGAGTGGAACCTGTGGGCCGGCCCCACCGATTGCGGGGGTGGTGCCGGCGCCAATCCGGCCGCAGTCGGTGATTTCCTCAATGCCCTGCAGAGCACGCGGGTGGCCGATTGCTCGACGGCGGCCTGGCGCCTGTTCGGCATCTCGCTCGCAGGCTGGAATGCCCTGATCGCCTTCGCGCTCGCCTCGGTGTCCGGAACGGCCGCGCTGAAGCGCTGAAGCGCTGAGGCCTCAGTGCCGGTCGTCGGATCCCGGCGGGAGGGGGAGAACCGCGATGCCCTCGTCGAGGAGGGAGCGGGCCTCGTCCAGACTGGCCTCGCCGTAGATCGCACGGGTCTCCGCCTCACCATAATGTTGGCGTCGGGCCTCCTCGGGGAAGCGACGACCAACATCGTCGGCGTTTCGGGTCGCCTGCTCGCGTAGGGCTTGCATCATCGCGCGCAGGCGCTGCTCCGGTTCGGTCATCGCCAATTGGGGCGCTGTCTGGGGCACCACGGACGGCAAGGTCTCGGCCGGCGCGACCGCGACCTCGGCGGAGGACGGAACGGTCCGTCCCCCGCGATCCGTCCGGGCGACGGAGGGGGCCATCATGCTCTTGCCGACCCGTGCCGATCCGCAGACCGGACAGGACACCAAGCCCCGCGCGACCTGGGCGTCGAACGAATCGCTCGACGGAAACCAGCTCTCGAAGCTGTGGTCGGCCTCGCAGACGAGCGTGTAGCGGATCATCGGGCTTACGGTTTTTGGCCAGTGGCGCGTGACGCGATCAGGAGGACAGCCCCACCCGCTCGACCGTGAAGGGACGGGCGTGCTGGAGCGCCGGAATGCGGGCACGGGCGTCGGTGACGCGGGACAGGTCGATCTCGGCCAGGATCACGCCGGGCTCGGCCCCATCTGAATCGGCCAGCACCTTGCCCCATGGATCGACGATCAGGGAATGGCCGTAGGTGTCGCGCCCATCTTCGTGGTGCCCCCCCTGGGCCGCCGAGATCATGAACGAGCCGGTCTCGATGGCGCGCGCCCGGTGCAGCACATGCCAATGCGCCTCCCCCGTCTGCTGGGTGAAGCAGGCCGGCGCGGTCAGAATGGTGGCCCCCGCCTCGGCCAGCGCCCGGTAGAGCGCCGGAAAGCGGATGTCGTAGCAGATGGCCAGGCCGATCGGTGCCCAGGGCGTGTCGGCCACGACCGCACAGGCGCCGCCCGTATAGGTGGCGGATTCACGCCAGCGCTCACCGTTGGGCAGATCGACGTCGTAGAGATGCAGCTTGTCGTAGGAGGCGGTGATCGCCCCCTCGGCGTCGATCAGGAAGGCTCGGTTGGCGACCTTGTCGCCGTTGCGGATCGCCAGCGATCCGATCTGGATGACGATCCCACGCTCGTGGGCCACCTCGCGCAGGGCGGCCAAGGTCGGGTCGTCGTCCTGAGCGGTGACCTTCTCGAACAGGCTGGTTTTGCTGCGCTCGACCAGGGAGGTCATCTCCGGCGTCTGCACATAATGCGCCCCCGCATCGGCAGCCTCCCGCACCAGCGCCACCGCGGCATCGCGGTTGGCGAGGGGATCGCGGCCCGAGCGCATCTGCACGCAGGCGGCGGTGAAGACGGGCGCGTCGCTCATGCGGCCACCAGCGGATCGAGCTTCCCGGCGCCGTTGAGAGCGTAGAGGTCGTCGCATCCCCCCACATGGGTGTCGCCGACGAAGATCTGCGGCACGCTGGTGCGGCCGCCCGCGCGCTGGACCATGGTTGCGCGCGACCCGGACGTCTTCTCGACGTCGATCTCGGTGAAGGCGATGCCCTTGTCGCGCAGCAGGCTTTTCGCCGCCGAGCAGTACGGGCACCACGCAGTTGTGTAGATCGTGACCGGCTTCATCGTCGAAACGCCCCATCCAATCCCACCAGCATATAGGCGAGCGTGATGGCTCTTCCTACTGCCTGGATTCTCAGGGATGGTCGGCGATGACACTCAGGCAGCCAGCAGCTTCTCGACCTCGTTGACGAGATCGCGCAGGTGGAACGGCTTCGACAGGACCTTGGCGTCCTTCGGAGCCTTGGAATCCGGGTTCAGGGCCACGGCCGCGAAGCCCGTGATGAACATCACCTTGATGTCCGGGTCGAGTTCGGTGGCGCGCCGCGCCAGCTCGATCCCGTCCATCTCGGGCATCACGATATCGGTGAGGAGAAGCTCGAACGGCTCCTCGCGCAGGCGGTTATAGGCCGACAGCCCGTTGTCGAACGACAGCACGTCGTAGCCGGCGTTCTGCAACGCCTTAGCCAGGAAGCGGCGCATATCGTTGTCGTCTTCCGCCAGGAGAATCTTCATCGAGCGGCGTCCCGTACTCTTGATTCGGTGTGTTCTTTCCACAAAGCACCGGCTTGGTAAACAGAACGTTGCCAAGCCGTCCGGCGCGGGTGTCCAACGGCACCCGAACGGTCGGCTCGGGGTCCGCTCCGCGCTGGACAGGCCAGCCGGCAAAACGCAAAGTGACGCCATGCGTTGTCCCGTCCGCACCGAGGCGCCCGCGCCGCGATGACCGAGCCCTCCCAGACCTCAGACGCGTCCCGCGTGACGGCCTTCGATCCACCTTTCACCGTGGACGAACCGGCGGCGCATACCCTTCCGTTCGTCTTCAACACGCCCCATTCCGGCGCGGTTTACCCGGCCGCCTTCCTCGCCGCCTCCCGTCTCGACAGCCTCGCCCTGCGGCGGTCCGAGGACGCGCATGTGGATCGCCTGTTCGCCCCGGTGGTCGATCTCGGAGCGCCGCTGATGCGCGCGCACTTTCCACGCGCCTTCCTCGACGTGAATCGGGAGCCCTACGAACTCGACCCGCGCATGTTCGACGGACGCCTGCCAGCCTTCGCCAACACCCGCTCCATGCGGGTGGCAGGCGGCCTCGGGACGATTCCGCGGCTCGTGGCCGACGGTCAGGAGATCTATCGTGGGCGTCTGCCCGTGGATGTCGCGGTCGAACGAATCGAGACCCTGTACAAACCCTATCACCGGACCTTGCGCGGGCTGATCCAGCGCACGGCACGGCAGTTCGGGCACGCCATCCTGATCGATTGCCACTCGATGCCGTCGTCGAGCCTCGGGCGCGACGAGGCGGCGCGGGCCGACATCATCCTGGGCGACCGCTTCGGCACAGCCTGCGCACCGATCCTGATCGAGGCCTTCGAGCACCACCTGCGTGCGCGAGGCTTCCGCGTCCTGCGCAACAAGCCCTACGCGGGCGGCTTCATCACCGAGCATTACGGCGAACCGAACGTCGAGCGCCACGCCCTCCAGATCGAGATCAATCGCGGCCTCTACATGAACGAGGCGACCCTGGCGATCACGCCGGGGTTTTCGGATCTGATCTGGCACCTGCGGTGCGTCGTGGCGGCAGTGGCCGCCGAGGTCCAGGGCCTCGCGCCTTCCCGGATGGCCGCCGAATAGACTCGGCGCAAAAAAGGATTTGCGTCGGAGCCGAAAAGATTTGTCCGGTTCCCGCGCGAAAGTGACGGTTTTGCCGGCCCCATTGGGCCGAACTCCGGTTAGGAGTAGCCCAGACCGGGCGCGCACCTATAATGCAGGCACGCCGCCGCCGCACGAGCCAGAGCCCATGACGTCTCGCATCCCCGACTTCGCGACCGTTTCCTACGCGGCCGATGCTGTTCCGGCCCCGGTGCCGCCCACGGGCGAGCCCTGGATGACGCCCGAGGGCATCCCGGTGAAGGGCGTCTACGGCCCCGAGGACCGCGAGGGCATCGAGTTCCTGAATACCTATCCGGGTGTGGCCCCTTACCTGCGCGGCCCCTATCCGACCATGTACGTGTCCCAGCCCTGGACCATTCGTCAGTACGCGGGTTTCTCCACGGCCGAGGACTCGAACGCCTTCTACCGGCGCAACCTCGCCGCCGGGCAGAAGGGCCTGTCGGTGGCCTTCGACCTCGCCACCCACCGGGGCTACGATTCCGACCACCCGCGCGTCTCGGGCGATGTCGGCATGGCGGGCGTGGCCATCGACTCGATCTACGACATGCGGACGCTGTTCTCCGGCATCCCCCTCGACGAGATGACCGTGTCGATGACGATGAACGGCGCGGTGCTGCCGATCCTCGCCCTCTACATCGTCGCGGCCGAGGAGCAGGGCGTGCCGCCCGAGAAGCTCGCCGGCACGATCCAGAACGACATCCTCAAGGAGTTCATGGTCCGCAACACCTACATCTACCCGCCGGCGGGTTCGATGCGGATCATCGGCGACATCTTCGCCTATACGTCGAAGCATATGCCGAAGTTCAACTCGATCTCGATTTCCGGCTACCACATGCAGGAAGCGGGCGCGACGAACGATCTCGAACTCGCCTACACGCTGGCTGACGGCGTTGAGTACATCAAGGCGGGCTTGGCGGCCGGCCTGACCATCGATCAGTTCGCCCCGCGCCTGTCGTTCTTCTGGGCGATCTCGACGAATTTCTTCATGGAGATCGCCAAGATGCGGGCCGCGCGCCTGATCTGGGCCAAGCTCGTGAAGGAGTTCGAGCCGAAGAGCGACAAGTCGCTCCCCTTGCGGACCCACAGCCAGACCTCGGGCTGGTCGCTCACGGCGCAGGACGTGTTCAACAACGTGACCCGCACCTGCATCGAGGCGATGGCGGCGACGCAGGGCGGCACCCAGTCCCTCCACACCAACGCGCTCGACGAGGCGCTGGCCCTGCCAACCGACTTCTCCGCCCGCATCGCCCGCAACACCCAGCTTTTCCTGCAGCAGGAGAGCGGCACCACCCGCATCGTCGACCCGTGGGGCGGCTCCTACTACGTCGAGAAGCTGACGCAGGACATCGTCGCCCGCGCCTGGGAGCATCTGCGCGAGGTCGACGAACTCGGCGGCATGGCCAAGGCCATCGAGGCCGGCATCCCGAAGCTGCGTATCGAGGAGGCGGCTGCGCGCGCCCAGGCGCGGATCGATTCCGGTCGCCAGACCATCGTGGGCGTCAACAAGTACAAGCCCGACGACGACCGGGCCATCGAGCTGATGCGGGTCGACAACGGCAACGTCCGCACCCTGCAGATCGACAAGCTGAAGCGCCTGCGCGCCGAGCGCAGCCAAGCCGACGTCGACGCGGCGCTGGCCGCCCTCACGGCCGCCGCGCAGGGCCAGGGCAACCTGCTCGAACTCGCGGTCAGTGCGGCGCGCGCGAAGGCGACCGTGGGCGAGATCTCGGATGCGCTGGAGAAGGCCTGGGGCCGTCACCGGGCCGAGATCCGCTCGATCTCGGGCGTCTACAAGCGGGAGGTGGGTGGCATGTCGCCAGTGGTCGAGACCGTTCGCAAGCTCGTTGAGGCCTTCGAGGAGAACGACGGACGTCGTCCGCGCATTCTCGTCGCCAAGATGGGGCAGGACGGGCACGATCGCGGACAGAAGGTCATCGCCTCCGCCTTCGCCGATCTCGGCTTCGACGTGGATATCGGGCCGCTGTTCGCGACCCCGGCCGAGGCGGCCCGTCAGGCCGTGGAGAACGACGTCCATATCGTCGGCGTGTCGTCGTTGGCTGCCGGCCATCTGACCCTGGTGCCGGAACTGAAGGCGGCGCTGACCGAGCAGGGCCGCGGCGACGTGATGATCGTCATCGGCGGCGTCATCCCGCCCGGCGATTACGATGCGCTCTACGCCGCCGGCGCCTCGGCGATCTTCCCGCCCGGCACCGTGATCGCCGACGCTGCCGTGAAGCTGATCGAGGAACTGAACGGCCGTCTCGGCTACGCCGCGCGGCAGGCCGCGGAGTAAGGCGGGGCACCACCCGGTCTGCCCCTGTTGCGCCTGAACGACAGGCGCGACGGGGTGCGTCCTTCGTTAACGAACCGGTTACCATGACGACCTAGCGCCAGCGGCGAATGCGGCGCGCTCCTGCGCCGTTCGAGCGCAAACCATGGCCGTCACCGTCCTCGCCCAGAGCCTCTGGGATGCCGCGAAACTTCACCTCGACCTGTTCGGGACCCTCGGTCTCCTCCTCGGCTTCATCGCCGGAATCATGCCCCATCGGCATGGAATGCTCCTCGCCTCCGCGGCCTGTGCAGCCTGCTTCGGCCTTCACTATCTGCATCTCGGTGCTCTGACCGGCACGGCGATGTGCGGCATCGCCCTCCTGCAAAACCTTGTCTCGGTGCAGGCCATCCGACCGACCGGCCGAGCGGCCTGGGTTGCCCCGCTCTTCGCGGCCACCACCCTGATGGCCGCAAGCCTGACGGTGATCACCTGGAACGGCTGGCCCTCGGCCTGCGCCGGGCTCGGCACCCTGCTGGCAACCGCGGCCCGGCTTCAGGGCGATCTACAGGCGATGCGGCGGTTCTTCGTCGGCGCCAGTCTGTGCTGGGCCGGGCACAACCTTCTCGTCGGCTCGGTCTTCGGCCTCACCTGCGATCTTCTGACCCTGTCCGGCCTCGGCCTGTCACTGGCCCGCCACCACCTGCGGCGCCCGGGAACGCAGGCCCTTCACGTACCAAATCAAGCCGCCGCTGGCTGATCCGAGCGTCCGCGATAGGACAGGGCCTCGGCCAAGTGGATGCGGCGCACGCGAGCCTCGCCGTCGAGGTCGGCCAAGGTTCGGGCGACCCGCAGCGTGCGGTGGAAGCCGCGCGCCGACAGCCGCATGGTCTCGGCGGCCGAGCGGATCAGCGCGGCGCCCTCGGCATCGGGGGCCGCGACCTCCTCGATCACCGGGGGCGGACAGGTTGCATTGGTGAACGATCCAGCAGCCTCGTGTGCGGCGTAGCGCCGGGTCTGCAACGCGCGGGCGACCGCAACCCGCGCCGCCATCTCGGCGGACCCCTCCGGGGGCGGCGGCAGGATCAGGTCCGCGGCCGTGACCGCGCCGACCTCGATGCGCAGGTCGATGCGATCGAGGAGCGGCCCCGAGATGCGGGCACCATACTGTGCGATGCAGCGCGCATTCGGCCCCTTGCGACAGGCATAGCCCGGCTCCAGCGCCTGACCGCACCGGCACGGGTTCATCGCGGCGATGAGCTGGAAGCGGGCCGGATAGGTCACGCGATGATTGGCCCGCGCGATCATGATCGTGCCGGTCTCCATCGGTTGGCGCAGCGAATCGAGCACCTGCGGCGTGAACTCGGGCAACTCGTCGAGGAACAGCACGCCGCCATGGGCCAGCGATGCCTCGCCCGGGCGGGCATTGATGCCGCCGCCGACCAGGGCCGCCATCGAGGCGGAATGGTGCGGCTGGCGAAACGGGCGCCGGCTCGAAAGAGCGCCGTCCTTCAGTTCGCCCGCCACCGACTGGATCATCGAGACTTCGAGAAGTTCGCGCGGTGCCAGCGGCGGCAGGATCGAGGGCAGGCGCGCGGCCAGCATCGACTTTCCGGCCCCGGGCGGCCCGTTCATCAAAAGATTGTGCCCGCCGGCCGCCGCGATCTCGAGCGCGCGCTTGGCGCCCTCTTGGCCCTTGATGTCCCGCAGGTCCGGAAGGGCGGCGCCCGGCGCGGCGATCGCCGGTTCGGGCCGGGCCATGACCTGGGTACCTTTGAAGTGATTGGCAAGCTGGATCAGCGAGCGCGGCGCCAGCACGTCGAGGTCACCGCCCGCCCAGGCCGCCTCCGGTCCGGTCGCGGCCGGGCAGATCAGCCCGAGGCCGAGGGCGTTGGCCGCCATCGCGGCGGGCAGGACGCCCGAAACGGCGGTGATCGTTCCGTCGAGGGCGAGTTCCCCGAGGACGCAATACCCCGCCAGCGCATCGGCCGGCAGGGCGCCGATCGCCCCCATCACCGCCAGCGCGATCGGCAGGTCGTAATGCGACCCCTCCTTGGGCAGATCGGCCGGGGCGAGATTGACGGTGATGCGCTTGGCCGGAAGCGCGAGGCCGGAGGCGATCAGCGCCGAGCGCACCCGCTCGCGGGACTCCGCCACGGCCTTGTCGGCGAGGCCCACCACCGTGAAGGCGACGATTCCCGGGGCGATCTGGACCTGAACATCGACGGCTCGCGCCTCGATGCCCTCGAAGGCCACGGTGGCGACGCGCGTGACCATGCTGGACCGACCCCGGCTGGAAGATCGGATGACCCTAGGGGGCAGTTCACCCGCACACAACCGTAAGACGCACGACTCCAAGGATGACGGCAGGAACCTCGTCCTCGCTCGGCGGTTCGGGAGGGGTCAGGAACAGTTCCTCCAACGGTAAGGAGACATCATGTCGATCAAGATCACCGGCCTCGCCGCCATCGCTCTCGGCCTCGCATTCACTGGTTCCGCCTTCGCAGACCGGATGCCGACTCCAGACGAGCAGACCAAGATCGAAGCCGTGCTGAAGCAGGAAGGCTTCACCAAGTGGAAGAAGATCGAGGTCGAGGACGACGAGATCGAGGTGGATGACGCCATCGACGCGAACGGCAAGCAGTTCGACCTGGAACTCGACCCGAAGACCTTCGCGATCGTGAAGCGCAAGGCCGAATAGTCCGCAGCCGACAGGCGAGCCGGCCCGCCCTGCGAGCCGTCAGCCCTTGCGGGCGAAGGAGGTGCCGGCCGGTGCGGACGAGCCGGCACCGCTCGGATTCAGGGCCCGCCACTGGGTCGAAACGGCCTCGCCGACCCGGCGTATCTCGAACAGATTCGTTCCGACGTCGTACAGACGCGTGCCGGAGGCGTTGACGATGCGGCCGTCACCGAAGGTGTGGAAGGACACCGTTATGCTGTCCAGCGTGCCTGCGGCTTTGCAGACGATGGTCTCGTTGGTCTGGAACCCTTCGATCCGTAGCACGCAGTCGCGGTTGCCCCGGGCCGGAGCGATGTCGAGACGATAGGTGACCACGATCGGCGAGCCGCCCACCGTCCGGCTACCGTCATGCTCGTAGACGTAGCTGCCCGCCCAGACCCACGGGGCTTTCTCCGCCGCCGACGCGACGGATGCGATCATCAGGCAGGGCAGCAGCGCCAGGGCGTGGGTGAATGGTCGCGTCATCGATGGACTCCGGCTCGGATCGTGGGCCAAGACCATCAAGGCTCGCGCGCGGATCGGGCAATTTCCAGGCATGCCGATCCGGGCCGGAGGCCGTCCATCGGTTCCTGTCTTCGCCGGCTTGCATCCGCCGCACAGCCCGGCCATATAGCGCCTGGGAGGTTGGCGAGGGACGTTTCACTCGCCAACCGGGTCAGGTCCGGAAGGAAGCAGCCCTAACGAGACCGAGCGGGTCTTCGTCCAGCCTCCCACCTCGATCGATGCCTCGGGCTCGCGTGGCGGCACCCTCCGACCGGAGCCGCACCAACCCAGCAAGGCGGCATGGACGCGACCTCCGGCCCTATGAGCGATTCCGGGCTCCTGCCTGGTCTTCCCGAGCCTGCGCCGGCGGCCACGCCCTACCGGGTGCTGGCCCGCAAGTACCGCCCCCAGAATTTCGACGATCTGATCGGCCAGGGCGCCATGGTGCGGACGCTCGCCAATGCCTTCGCGGCCAATCGCATTCCACAGGCCTGGATGCTGACCGGCGTCCGCGGCGTCGGCAAGACCACCACGGCCCGCATCCTGGCCCGCGGGCTGAACTATGTCCGCGACGGACACCCCGATACCGGTCCGACCATCGCGATGCCGGAACTCGGCCGACATTGCCGGGCGATCATGGAATCCCGGCACATGGACGTGCTGGAGATGGATGCGGCCTCCCATACCGGCATCGACGACGTGCGCGGGATCATCGACGGCATCCGCTACTCGCCGTCCGAGGCCCGCTACAAGGTTTACATCGTCGATGAGGTCCACATGCTCTCGGAGAAGGCGTTCAACGCCTTCCTCAAGACGCTGGAGGAGCCCCCGCCGCACGCCAAGTTCGTGTTCGCCACCACCGAGATCCGCAAGGTGCCGGTGACCATCCTGTCTCGCTGCCAGCGCTTCGACCTGCGCCGCGTCGAGGCCGAGACACTGGTCGGGCATCTCGCCCGCATCTGTGCCGCCGAGAACGTGGAGGCCGACGCGGAGGCACTGGCGGCGATCACCCGGGCGGCCGAGGGCTCGGTTCGCGACGCCCTCTCGCTCCTGGACCAGGCCATCGCGCATGGGGCTGGCCTCGTCAGCGCCCAGAGCGTGCGCGACATGCTCGGGCTCGCCGATCGCGGCCGCATCGTCGACCTGTTCCAGGCGGTGATGCGCGGCGACATTCCGGCCACCTTCTCGGAGGTGCGCGGCCAATACGAGGCCGGCGCCGATCCGGCCGTGATCCTCTCCGACCTTGCCAGCTTCACCCACCTGGTCACCCGGCTCAAGCTGGTGCCCGACGAAGCCGCCGCCGACCCGACCCTGAGCGAGGCGGAGCGCGAGCGCGGCCGTGCGTTCGCCCAGACGCTTTCGGTGCGGGTGCTGTCGCGGGCCTGGCAGATCCTGCTGAAGGCGATCCCAGAGGTCCAGACGGCGACGCGGCCCCTGGCAGCGGCCGAGATGGCGCTGGTGCGGCTGGCCTACGCGGCCGACCTGCCGACCCCGGACGAGGCCCTGCGTCAGATGAAGGCGCAGGCCCTCGCCGCGCCGGCCGCCGCGCCGAACCCGTCCGCTGCCGGCTCGGACACCGCCCCCGTCCGTTCGCAAGATCTCTCGCCGACCCCGTCGCCGGCCCCATCATTCTCCGGGCCGGCAATGGCGGATGCCCGCCCGGCCCTGCCGCCGATCCCGCGCTTCTCGGCCGAGGCGTCGCCGCGCCCCCCCTTGGCGATGGCCGCCGGCGGAGGCGCATCGCGACCGGCCATGATCAGCCCGACCCCGGCTCCACAGCCCGAGGGGCCGCGCCTCCTGCGATTCACCGATGTCGTCGCGCTGGCCGACACCAAGCGCGATATCGGCCTGAAGATGGCCCTGGAGCGCGAAGTCCACTTGGTCCGTTTCGAGGAAGGCCGCATCGAGTTCCGCCTGGCGGAGGGCGGCCGTCAGAGCATCGCCAACGACCTCGCCAGGGCCCTCGACGCCTGGACCGGCCGGCGCTGGATCGTCGCCCTGTCCAAAGAGGCCGGCGAGCCGACCCTCGACGCAACGGCACGCGCCGCCACCGAGACGCGCCATCAGAACGCCGCCGCACATCCGCTGGTGCGCGAGGTGATGGCACGGTTCCCGGGCGCGCAGATCGTCGATGTCCGCGACAAGGCGCCGGAGGTCTCGCCCGCGGCCGAGGCTGCCGTTACCGGCGAGGCCGAACGCGACGAGCCCGACGACGAGGCATAGCCTCAGGGGCCGCCGCGCCCCAGATGTGATCCATCCCGGTTTCGGAACGAGAGAGGACAGACCCGATGCGCGACCTGATGGGTATCATGAAGCAAGCTCAGGCCATGCAGGAGAAGATGGCCTCCCTGCAGGAAGAACTCGACACCGTCGAGGTCTCGGGTGCCTCGGGCGGTGGGGCCGTACGGGTGACGATGACGGCCAAGGGTTTGGTGAAGGGCGTACAGCTCGATCCCGCGATGCTGATCCCCGACGAGCGCGAAATCCTCGAGGATCTGATCGTCGCCGCCGTCAACGACGCACGCGGCAAGGCCGAACAGGTGGCGGCCGAGCGGATGGCCGAGCTGACCAAGGGTCTGCCGATCCCGCCCGGTCTGAAGTTGTTCTAGGGGCGACGGATCGTTCTTGGCTCAAGCCAGACCGGACTTCAGCCCCGACCGCAACCGCTTCGTGCCGGTGGGCTCAAGTAGAGCGGCCACGATTTCTTGTCTGGACGCCAAATCCTGGCGTCGTTTCGCATCTTGAAGCACAAGTGTTTCGGCGGGAATGCTCGGTCGGACAAGCACGCTCGGACGTGGAGCCGATCGCGATCTGGCCCAAAAGGCTTCCGAGCCTCGTCCGCAGGCAACCGCTCACGGCGAGCATCGGCCCGCGCGCTCTGGATAGCGAGAACAACTCTCGGGTAGGCACTGGTTTTGACGATCGCGGTGGCGAGCTCTTAACAGTTGTCGATGCTTCCTGGCGGCATGGATGAGCAACGCAAGATGGTCCGCGCCGAGACCCACCTGGCCGGGCGCGCCGCCCTGAAACAGGCATCGGCCGAAACCGAGCCCTGCCTGATCCGGAACCTGTCTCCGGTCGGCGCCCGCGTGGTCTTCTGCACGCCGGTGACGGCTCCAGAGGCCTTCGATCTTTTCCTGGATTCGAGCGACCAGACCTATCGTGCGCGGACGATCTGGCACGGGGAGAACGAGGTCGGCGTCGTGTTCCGGGAGGCGCGCGAGAACGCGCCCGACGTCCTCGTCGACCCATCTCCGACCGACGACCCCTGATCGGGATCGGACGGACACGGTCTGCGGGGCGAGACGCTCGGACCAGGACGCGGAGGGCTCCTCCGCGCCCCGGGGTACCTGTCAGGCTGCGGCCGAGAGCACCGGCTCGGCGGCGCGCACATCCGCGTCGACATGGGCTGCGAAGCGCTTGAAGTTCTCCTGGAACATGGTCACGAGCCGGGTCGCGGTCTCTTGGAATGCCGGCTTGTTGTTCCAGGTCTCGACCGGCGACAGCACCTCCGTCTCGACTCCCGGCACCGCCACCGGCACCTGGAAGCCGAAATAGGGATCGCGACGGAACGCGACATGCGCCAGCGAGCCGTCCAGAGCGGCCGTGAGCAGGCGGCGGGTGACGCGGATCGGCATGCGTCGGCCCGTGCCGACGCCGCCCCCGGTCCAGCCGGTATTCACGAGCCAGCAATCGACCGCATGGTGAGCGATCAGGTCGCGCAACAGGTTGCCGTAGACGCTGGGATGGCGGGGCATGAACGGGGCACCGAAGCAGGTCGAAAACGTCGCCTCGGGCGCAGTCAGGCCCCGCTCGGTTCCGGCGACCTTGGCGGTGTAGCCGGAGAGGAAGTGGTACATCGCCTCTGCGCCGGTCAGCTTCGCGATCGGCGGCATCACCCCGAAGGCGTCACAGGTCAGCATGACGATGTTCCTGGGGTGCGCCGCCCGGCCCGTCGCGCTCGCATTGGCGATGAAATCGAGCGGGTAGGCGCAGCGGGTGTTCTCGGTGAGCGAGGCATCGTCGAAATCCGGGACCCGGGTTTCGGGGTCGATCACCACGTTCTCCATCACCGTGCCGAAGCGCTCGGTGGTGGCGTAGATCTCCGGTTCGGCATTGCGCGAGAGGCGGATCGTCTTGGCGTAGCAACCGCCCTCGAAGTTGAAGATGCCATCCTGGCTCCAGCCGTGCTCGTCGTCACCGAGAAGCTGGCGTGAGGAATCGTTGGAGAGCGTTGTCTTGCCGGTGCCGGAGAGACCGAAGAACAGCGCCGAGTCGCCAGCCTCGTCGAGGGCCGCGTTGGCTGAGCAGTGCATCGGCATCACGCCGGCTTTCGGCAAGATGTAGTTGAGGTAGGTGAAGACCGACTTCTTCATCTCGCCGGCATAGGCCGAGCCGCCGATGAGGACGAGCTTGCGCGCGAAATCGATGGCGATCACGGTCTTCGAGCGGCAGCCGTGCCGGTGCGGCTCGGCCTGGAAGCTCGGCAGGTCGATGATCGTCAGCTCGGGCACGTAGGATTCGAGCGTGGCGCGGTCAGGCCGGATCAGCAGGTTGCGGATGAAGAGCGAGTGCCAGGCGAGTTCGGTGAACACCCGGGCATTGACGCCGTGCGCCGGGTCGGCGCCGCCCCGCAGGTCCTGGGCGAAAAGCTCGCGACCCTCGGCATGGGCGAGGAAGTCCGCATACAGGGTCTCGAACTGTTCGGGCGTGATCGCACCGTTGTTGTCCCACCAGATCTCGTTCTCGGTGGCGGCGTCGCGCACGACGAATTTGTCCTTCGGCGAACGGCCCGTATGCGAGCCCGTGGTCGCCACGAAGGCGCCGCCACGGGCCAGCTGTCCCTCGCCGCGGGCCAGGGCCTCCTCGTAGAGCCGGGGCACGTCGAGGTTCCAGTGAAGCGCCTTCAGATTGCGCAGGCCGATAGCCTCGGCGCCATGGGCGGGATTGTACGCACCGGTCTGGGTCACTGTCGTCTCTCCTTGGTCACCTGATCGCGTCGCCGCCACATCGCGGGAAGCCTTGGCGGCTTCTCCAGATTCGTTCAGTCCCGAAGCGTCCGCACGGTTGGTCAGGTCCACCGCACACAGGTTCTCCGCTCCACGACCGCGCGTCCTCTGCATAAAGGCAGATCGTCTGCCGTCAACTTTCCCGTTGGCTGACAAAAAAATCCACATGACGAA
Source organism: Methylobacterium sp. Leaf113 (assembly GCF_001423325.1). Taxonomy (NCBI): domain Bacteria; kingdom Pseudomonadati; phylum Pseudomonadota; class Alphaproteobacteria; order Hyphomicrobiales; family Methylobacteriaceae; genus Methylobacterium; species Methylobacterium sp. Leaf113. The sequence goes on along the minus strand of NZ_LMNJ01000001.1, from coordinate 475,358 downwards.
GGTGAGTTGCTGAGCGAAGCTTGAATCGGGCCGCCGAAGCGGTGCATTTCGCGGCGTTTCGGCCCGTCCGGGGGGCGAAATCCGGCCGCGAACCCCCTATCTCAGAGCTTCGGAACGAAACGGGCGCGACCGGGCAGATCGACCTTTCGCTGCCGCCTCGCCTGTTCCTGCCACGTCCTACGCATTGTGCCGTGTGGGCGTCTCAACCGTCACGAGATTGTTCATCCATGGCACAAGCCGTTGCCGGTCCCGAGATCGAGCGCCTGATTCAGCTCCTGGCCCGGATGCCGGGCCTCGGGCCTCGGTCTGCGCGCCGCGCCGCCCTGCAGCTCATCAAGAAGCGCGAGACGCTGCTGGCTCCTCTGGCCGACGCCATGCGGGTGGCGTCTGAGCGCATCGTCGTCTGCCACGCCTGCGGCAACGTCGATACGCGCGACCCCTGCACGATCTGCTGCGACGAGAGCCGCGACCCGACGACGCTCGTGGTGGTCGAAGACGTCTCCGACCTTTGGGCGCTGGAGCGCTCGGGGGCGGTGACGGCGCGCTATCACGTGCTCGGAGGCGTGCTCTCGGCCCTCGACGGCGTACGACCGGAGCACCTCAACCTCGATAGCCTGGTGGCCCGCGCCGCCGATCCGGCCATGCGTGAGATCATCCTGGCGCTGAACGCCACCGTGGATGGGCAGACGACAGCCCATTACGTCACGGAGTCCCTGCAGGCGCACAACCTGAAGGTCACCCGGCTGGCCCATGGCGTACCGGTGGGCGGGGAGCTCGACTACCTCGACGAAGGGACGCTGACCGCGGCGATCCGCAGCCGTACGCCGTTCTGAGCCTCGTCGTCCGTCCGGTCCCGCCCCGGCATTTGACCGGCCTGTGACGCGCCCGTATCTGCGGGGGTTCAGGCAGCCGCCGGCCCCGCACCCCAGTTCAAGTCCGATCGCCCCATGACCATCCGTCCTCTCGTGATCCTGCCCGACGCGCGCCTGCGCCTAGCCTCCGAGCCGGTGGGCCCCGTGACGGACGAGATCCGGACGCTCGCCGCCGACATGCTGGAGACAATGTATGACGCACCCGGCGTCGGTCTCGCGGCAATCCAGATCGGCATGCCGAAGCGTGTCGTCACCATCGACACCTCGAAGGACGAGAACGACCGCCAGCCGCAGGTTTTTCTCAACCCGGAGATCGTCTGGGCCTCGGAGGAGAAGCGGATCTACGATGAAGGCTGCCTCTCGATCCCCGAATATTACGGTGAGGTCGAGCGGCCCGACCGGGTCCGGGTGCGCTTCCGCGACCTCGAAGGCCAGGAGCAGGAGATCGAGGCGGACGGCCTGCTCGCCACCTGCATCCAGCACGAGATCGACCACCTCGACGGGGTGCTGTTCATCGACCACCTGTCGAAGCTGAAGCGCGACCGGGTGATGAAGAAGTTCGCCAAGGCCGCCAAGCGCGACGGCGTCTGACGCCCGAACGCGGAATGCTGCCAAGACCGGACACCCGGACTGCCGAGCCGGGCAGAAACCGGAAGCTCCGGGCGCCGGAGCCCCTGAAGGGCGGAGACCAAGAGCCATGCGCGTCGTCTTCATGGGCACGCCGGATTTCGCCGTGCCGACCCTTGCGCGCCTCGCGGCCGACGGACACAGCATCGTGGCGGTCTACACCCGTGCGCCGGCGAAGGCCGGGCGCGGCATGGCACTGAAACCCTCCCCCGTGCAGGCGATGGCCGAGCGCCTCGACCTGCCGGTGCTGACGCCCGCCAGCCTGAAGACGCCCGAGGCCTCCGCGACCTTCGCGAGCCATGATGCCGACGTCGCCGTGGTGGTGGCCTACGGCCTGCTGCTGCCGCAGGCCCTACTGGACCAGCCGCGCCACGGTTGTCTGAACCTGCACGGCTCCCTGCTGCCGCGCTGGCGCGGCGCTGCCCCGATCCAGCGGGCCATCATGGCGGGCGACGCGATGAGCGGCGTCGGCATCATGCGCATGGAAGCCGGCCTGGATACTGGCCCGGTGGCGATGGAAGCGCACTGCCCCATCACGCCCGGTATGACCGCGGGGCAGCTCCACGACGCACTGATGCCGCTGGGCGCCGACCTGATGGGTGAGGCGCTGCAGACCCTCGAACGCGGCGCGCTCACCTTCACGCCGCAATCCGAGAGCGGCGTGGTCTACGCCCATAAGATCACCAACGACGAAGCCCGCATCGACTGGACCCGACCGGCGCGCGAGATTGCCAACCACATCAACGGCCTGTCGCCGTTTCCCGGGGCCTTCTTCGAAGCCGATTTCGGCAAGGGGCTGGAGCGTGTGAAAGTCCTATCGGCTGAAGCCGTGTCGGCCGCGGCCGTGTCCGGATCAGGGGCGCCCGGCACCCTTCTGGACCTCGAGGCGACGATCACCTGCGGAGACGGGGCCGTGCGCCTTCGCGCGTTGCGCCGGGCCGGCAAGGGTGGCGTTTCCACCGGAGCCGAGTTCGTGCGCGGCACCCACGCGACGCCCGGAACGGCATTGGCATGACCCGCCCGGAGCAGGCCTGATGCCGCGCTACAAGCTCATCGTCGAGTATGACGGTTCGCCGTTCTGCGGCTGGCAGCGACAGACATCGCAGCCCTCGGTTCAGGCGGCGATCGAGGCCGCCGTCACGCGCTTCTCCGGAGAGGTCTCCGGCCTCACTTGCGCCGGCCGCACCGATACGGGCGTCCACGCCACGCACCAGGTCGCCCATCTCGATCTCGCGAAGGCTTGGCGGACCGATGTGGTGCGCGACGCGCTCAATGCACACCTGCGCCCGCACCCGGTGGCGATCCTCAGCGCGGAGATCGTTGCCGGGGATTTCAACGCCCGCCACTCCGCCACCCGCCGGCACTATCGCTACCGCATCCTCAACCGACGCAGCCCGCCGGTGCTGAACCGTGCCCATGTCTGGCAGGTACCCTGGCCCCTCGACATCGCGCTGATGCAGGCGGCGGCCACGCGCCTTCTCGGCCTGCACGACTTTACGGCCTTCCGGGCCGCCGAGTGCCAGGCGAAGAGCCCGGTGCGGACCCTGGATCAGCTCGATGTCGTCGCGATGCCGATGGGCCTGCACGACGAGATCGTCGTCGCCACCTCGGCCCGCGCCTTCCTGCACCATCAGGTCCGCTCGATGGTCGGCACCCTGATGCTGGCCGGCAGCGGCCGGATCACCGCCGACGACGTCTCCGATATCCTGGCGAGCCGCGACCGCAGCCGCTGCGGGCCGTTGGCGCCGGCCTGCGGCCTCACGCTTGTGGGTGTGGAATACGGAGTTTCAGCAATCTAAAGGAAATATGTTTTACTTTAAGTTGAAATACCGTGGGAATTAGACATCATCGCGAAGACCCGGTGCGTGCCGCATCGCGCGATGGATAGGCCCGCAATGAATTTTCCAATTCACGTCTTCATTCTGGGAGCGACTGTCTTCGCAGCACTCTCGCCCTTCATTTTCATCGCGATCCGGGAAGCCGTGAAGCGGCAGCGGCAGGAGATCGTGCGTGATCTGGCAGCCGTCTTCGACATTGCCGGGCAAACCAGCCAGCGACTGATCCCCTCGTTCGAATTCGTAAAATATAAATATTTTGTCGGGCGGCCGCGCCTGCCTGGAAAGGGCAGTCCCGTCGATACGGTGGATGCCGCCCTTCACGGCCTCGACGGATCGCGCCAACGGGAAGATTTCACCACGACGGCATGGGTCCTGGGCAGTGTCGTCTTCAGCCTGCTCGCGGCGACGGCTGTATTCCATGGCCTGTCACTTCTCGCCAGCCTTCTCTGCGCCAGCTCGTCCGAATCGCTCCATTCCGGTGGCTGTTCGGGCGTCCCGAAACACGGCCTGGTCTGGCTGGCGGGAATCGGGGCTGCGTTCGCCGGCAGCTACATCACGGCTCTGCGCAACCTCTATCGCGCCATCAAGAATTTCGACCTGAGTCCGGCGACGATCATCGGTGAGACGATCAAAGTCGTGATCGGAATCGTTCTCGTGCCGATCCTGGTCGTCGGCCTGCTGCGGGCCGGTGCCAGCACCCTCGACGGACTCGTCGCGTCGAATGGAGCCATGATGGCATCGCCGGTGCTGCTCGCATTGGCGATCACCGGCTGCTTCGTGGCGGGAATCATGCCCGATGTCGTGCTGCGCAACATCATCCACCGGGACAAGCTGAAGAACTTCAAGCGGGAAGAGCACGAGGTCTATCGGGCCTTCAAGATCACGCCCGTGGAGATCATCGATGGAATTGACACCGAAATCCGTATCCGCCTCGACGATCATCACATCCATTCCACCCAGAACTTGGCTGCCGCCAATCCCTTGATGCTGTTCGTGGAAACGCCGTTCGGCGTCTACCAGATCATGGACTGGGTCGCTCAGGCTCAACTGTGCTGTTCGGTCGGCCGGGAGCGATTGATCCGGCTGTGGCTGCTCGGCGTCAGGACGCTGTTCGACCTCGAACGCCTCGCGGCACCGGGCGATGCCCGCAACGAAGCGCTCCTCCTCGAAGTCGGACGCATCATCCTGGGGTCGAACATGATCGAGGCAACGCCGGGCCGGCAGGCTGCAGTCGACCTTGTCGTCGCCAGCATCGAACTGCGGCTCGACGATCCGCACGTTCAGCGCCTGCGTCAGATCTACATCGCCGTCGGCGATCGTCTTGGTTCCGATTCACGACGCTTCCGGTCGCAGATGAAGGCGCAAGCCAATGCGGCGGACGCTTCGGGCAACGGCCCTTAAGCGGGAGCGCCACCCCGGAGGGCCGAGTCATGCTCTCCGGGTGATCGCCTCGCCCCCGAAATACGCCGCCAGCACGCGCGTGTAGATCGCCGTCAGGCGGTTCAGGTCGGCCACCGGAACGCATTCGTCGGTCTGGTGCATGGTCTGGCCGACGAGGCCGAACTCGATGACCGGGCAGGAATCCTTGATGAATCGGGCGTCGGATGTGCCGCCCGTGGTGGAGAGCACCGGACGGCGGCCGGTCTCGGTGACGATGGCGCCGGCGACGAGTTCGGTGAAGGCATCCGGCTCGGTGAGGAAGGCCGGCGAATTCGAGGGCAGCAGGTCGAGATGATAGCGCACGCTCCGGCCGGCGGCCGCGTCGAGGCGGGCCCGGATCTCGGCGCCGAGGGTTTCGGCGGTCCAGCGGTCGTTGAAGCGGATGTTGAAGGTGCCGTGCGCTTCGGCCGGGATCACGTTGGTGGCCGTGTTGCCGACGTCGAGGGTGGTGAATTCCAGGTTCGAGGCGCCGAAATGCTGGGTTCCGCCATCGAGCGGTTCGGCCAGCAAGGCTCCGGCGAGGCGGAGGAGGCCGGGAATCGGGTTCTCGGCGAGATCCGGATAAGCCACGTGTCCCTGTCGGCCCTGCACCGTGAGGTGTCCCGTGAGCGACCCGCGCCGGCCGATCTTGATCATGTCGCCGAGGGAATCCGGGTTGGTCGGCTCGCCGAGGAGGCAATGATCGAAGCGTTCGCCACGCGCCCGCGCCCATTCGAGGAGCTTGACCGTCCCGTTGATCGCCGGCCCCTCCTCGTCGCCGGTGATGAGAAATCCAATTGAGCCCGGAAAGGTCGGACCGGCCACGTCGAGATAGTCGAGAGCGGCGGCGAGCATGCAGGCGATGCCCCCCTTCATGTCGACGGCCCCGCGCCCGTACAGGATTCCGTTCTCGACCGTCCCGGCGAAGGGGCCGTGGCGCCAGCGGGCGAGGTCACCCGGCGGCACCACGTCGGTGTGCCCGGCAAACAGCAGGTAGGGCGCGCGGGTGCCGATGCGGGCGTAGAGGTTGTCGATATCGGGCGTGCCGGCCTGCGAGAATCGCGGACGCTCGACCGCGAACCCGGCCTCCTCAAGGATGCCGCCGAGCCAGGTCAGGGCTCCCCCCTCCTCCGGCGTCACCGAGGGGCAGCGGATCAGGTTCTGGGCGAGGGCAAGCGGGGAGTGGTCGAGGGCGACGTTCGGCACGGGCGAGACTCTCGCTTGATGTCCTGTGGGCAGGCCATAAGCGCCGGCGCGCGGGGGTGCAATTCGCCCGCGGTCTTTCGCGCCGCGTCGACCGGGCTTATCTGCGGGGCATGGCCCTCTCCTCCGACGAAGTCGAACGCTATGCCCGCCACCTTGTCCTGCCGGAGGTCGGTGGACCGGGGCAGGCCCGTCTGAAGGCCGCCCGCGTCCTCGTCATCGGCGCCGGCGGCCTCGGCGCGCCGCTGATCCAGTACCTCGCTGCGGCCGGGATCGGGACGATCGGAATCATCGACGACGACGTCGTTTCCCTGTCGAACCTGCAGCGACAGGTCATCCACGCGACCCCCGATATCGGCCGCCTGAAGGTGGAGAGCGCGCGCGATGCGGTGGTCCGCCTCAATCCGCACGTCGCCGTGGAGACCCACGCGGCGCGGCTCACGGCGGAGACCGCGCAGAGCCTCATCGGTACCTATGACATGGTGGCCGATGGCTCCGACAACTTCGCCACCCGCTACGCCGTGTCGGATGCGTGCTTCCATGCCGGGAGGCCGCTGGTGACGGCGGCCCTCGGGCGTTTCGACGGATCGCTGACGACGCTCAAGCCTTATGCGAGCGATGCGCGCGGTCGCCCGAACCCGACCTATCGCTGCCTGTTCCCGAATCCGCCGCCGCCCGGCAGCGTCGCCCCCTGCGCCGAGGCCGGCGTGCTGGGAGCACTGGCGGGCATCATGGGATCCCTCATGGCGCTCGAGGTCATCCGCACGATCACGGATTTCGGCGAGCCCCTGGTCGGGCGCCTGCTGATGGTCGACACGCGATCGATGCGTTTCGAAACGCTCGGCTACGGCTGGGACGACGCCAACCCGCTGAACGGGACCGACGCAGGGACCTGACCCCCGCGCCGGTCCACCCTACTCCGCCGGGAGGGGCGTGAGGCGCGGGCGGGCCTCCTTGCTCCGCGCGGTCTCGTCGTGGGCATCGGTGAATTGAAGCGCGGCGAGTTGCGCGTAGAGCGCGCCCTGCGCCAGCAGGCTCTCGTGGGTACCGCTCTCGACGATTCGGCCCCCGTCGAGGACCAGGATCCGGTCGGCCTTGCGGATCGTGGCGAGCCGGTGCGCGATGACCAGCGTGGTGCGCCCGCGCATCAGGGTGTCGAGGGCCGTCTGCACCGCGCGCTCGCTCTCGGCATCGAGGGCCGAGGTCGCCTCGTCGAGAAGCAGGATCGGCGCGTCCTTCAGGATGGCGCGTGCAATGGCGACGCGCTGGCGCTGGCCGCCGGACAGGGTGACGCCCCGCTCGCCCACCGTCGTGGCATAGCCCTGCGGAAGGGCCTGGATGAAGCCGTCCGCGTTGGCGAGTTCGGCGGCGCGCTGCACCTGCGCCTCCGTCGCCTCCGGGCGCCCGTAGCGGATGTTGTCGAGAACGCTCCCCGAGAACACCGTCGGGTCCTGCGGTACCAGGGCCAGGCGCTCGCGCAGAGCGTCCGGATCGGCGCGCGTGATATCGACGCCATCTACCCGAATGGTGCCTGCCTGCGGATCGTAGAAGCGCAGCAGCAGTTGCAACACCGTGGTCTTGCCGGCTCCCGAAGGGCCGACGAGCGCGACGCGCTCGCCCGGCGCGATGGTGAAGCTGATCCCGTCGAGGGACGGGTGGTCGGGGCGGGCCGGATAAAGGAATCGGATCGACTCGAAGGTGACCGCGCCCCTCGCTGGAACCGGCAGCGGAAGTGGGTCGACCGGAACCTGAATCGCCGGCTCGGCCGCCAGGATTTCGCCGAGCCGCTCGGCAGCGCCCGCGGCCTGGGCGAGTTCTCCGTAGACTTCCGAGAGCTGCCCCAGCGCGCTCGCCCCGAATACGGCGTAGAGCACGAACTGCGAGAGCTGACCGGCCGTCATGGTGCCGGCGAGAACGCCTTGCGCGCCGTACCACATCACGCCGACGACGCTGGCCGAGATCAGGAAGATGGCGACGCCCGTCAGCAGCGCGCGCGCCTGGATCGAATCACGGGCCGCCGCGTAGGCGTTCTCGGACGCCTCGCCGAATCGGGCGGCCGTGCTCCGGCCCATCCCGAAAGCCTGCATGGTGCGGATCGCATTCACCGCTTCGGCCGCGTAAGCGGAGGCGTCGGCCAGGCGATCCTGCGCGGCCCGCGATCGGCGACGCACGCCGCGGCCGGAGAGAATCAGCGGAAAGACGATCAGGGGAATCGCGGCGAGCACCAGGATCGAGAGCTTCGGACTGGTGATGACCATCATCACGACCGCTCCGCTGAAGAGGAACGCGTTGCGCAGAAGGATCGAGATCGAGACGCCGAACACCGCCTTGACCTGCGTCGCATCCGCCGTGAGACGCGAAATGATCTCGCCCGACAGCGAGCGGTCGAAGAAGGCCGGGTCGAGCTGGGTCAGCCGGCGAAACACGGCGGTGCGCAGATCCGCCACCACCCGCTCGCCCAGCGTGACCACCGTGTAGTAGCGGGCGCCGCTGGAGAGGGCGAGCACCGCGACCACACCGATCAGCGCCGCAAAGTAGGTGTCGATGACCCCCTGCCCCTCCGGTGAGAAGCCGTGATCGATCACCCGGCGCAGAGCGAGCGGGACCACCAGGGTCGCACCGGACGCGGCCAGCAAGGCCAGAAAGGCGGCGAGCATCCGGCCGCGATAGACCATCGCGAAGGGAATCAGCGGGCGCAGCGAACCCAGCGGTGCCTTCGGCCGGGCTTCCCCGGAAGATTTCTTGTCACGGCCGCGAGCCATGGTGCCTCGTCATCATTGGTCTTCAAGGAAAAGCGACCGACCGGCGGCCTCTTCGATCGGCGCACGCTTGTCGGGCGAAGGTGCGTGGGGTATAGGCGCGCCTTCATCCGATTGCGCGTGATCTATGGCCGCGGGCCGCCAGACGGGCCGGTCGGCTTGGCTATTCAAGGATTTCGTCATGGCAAAGAGCGCGGCCGACAAGGCCAAGGGTACCGAGCATCCCGACTACCACTTCATCAAGGTCGTGATGACCGACGGGTCCGAGTACATGACCCGGTCGACCTACGGCAAGGAGGGCGACACCCTCAACCTCGACATCGACCCCAACACCCATCCGGCCTGGACCGGTGGCGAGCAGAAGATGCTCGATCGCGGCGGTCGCGTTTCGCGCTTCAACTCGCGTTTCGGTGCTCTGTCCTTCGGCAAGAAGTAAGGCCATCTCGACGTGCCGCCGCGACGACGCGGCGGCACCTTCGGACCGACGCAGAACGGGCGGCACCTCAGGTGCCGCCCGTTCTGCGTTTCGGGGGTCATCGCGGGACGGTCGGCCCGGCCAAGCGGCCGGGCCCCGGTGTCGCTTCAAGAGGCGGATGCCGGGGCGAAGGCGGAGCGCAGGAGGCTCAGTTGCGCCACCACCGGACTCTCCTGGGGAAGCGGCGACGGGCGCTCGTCGGCGATCAGTCCATCCAGATGCAGAATTCGGGTGTGGAGCCGCCGTGAACGGACGATGAGATCCTGGAGGGTGGGCGGCAGCACGCCGAACACCTCGCTGCGGAAAGTCTCCGGCGTGGTCAGCCGGACGCGGGTCTTTTCCTGCATCGCCTCGGCCGGGGTCAGCTCCCCTTCCGAGACGGCGCGCTGCACCAGAAGCCAGGATGCGATCTGCATCAGCCGAGTGGTGAGACGCATGCTCTCGCTGGCGTAGCTGAGCGTGCCATCTCGGGACATCAGCCGGGACTCCTCGCGGCCCGTGCCGTCGAGATAGGCGGCGGCTTCCTCGACCAGGGTCATGCCCTCGCGGAAGAGCGTCTTGAACGCATCGGATGTGACGTAGGTGTCACCGAAATTCACCCAGTCGCGCTCGTCCCGGAACATGACGTCGTATCCGCTCATAGTGCCTCCTGTGCCGCAATCGGGATGATGCGTCCCGCGGTGGGACGAAAGCCGGCGCGCTTGTCCCTTGTTGCGCAACTCTAGCGCCGAACGCCGAGGCACGCGGCCTTTACCGGGCGTTAACGTTAATCGAGGCGATCGGTGCCGCTGGAGGGAAGGCGCCGGAGGGCAGGCCCGGCGCGGAGGCTTGCGAGAGGACTTGGTGCAAGTTCTTGGTGCAAGTCCCTGGCGCAAGATCCTGGCCCAAGATCCTGGCGAAGACCTTCGTGGAGACACGCGCCATGAAAAAAGGCCGCCCGGTTCGGGGCGGCCTGAAAAGCGAGTTTCGGGAGGGGTCCAGGCGTGCGGACCGGAGGTTCGCGCAGTGTCCGGGATCACCGAACAGGATCACAGGACGCCGCGGCTTGGTTGATGCAAGGTTGCGCCTGGCGACCAGCTTGCCGACGACCTTCGCGACCAATTCGGCGGCGAATCGGGACTGGACCTTGGCACCGATCCCGTTTGCCGATTTCGACGCCTGACGGTCATCTGGAATTGACTTGCAGGGGTCGTTGCCGCATAAGCCGCGCCATCGCGACGCGGCGCCCTTGATGGGCGCTGTTCGCGCTTGCAGACACATTTCAGGGCGAGTGAATATCCGGCGCGGCCTTCGGTGCGGCCCGGATCGATCCTCGGCCATTCGGAGATCGCGCCATGAAGAGAACCTATCAGCCCAGCAAGCTCGTGCGTAAGCGTCGTCACGGTTTCCGTGCCCGCATGGCGACCGCTGGCGGCCGCAAGGTCATCGCTGCCCGTCGCGCCCACGGTCGCAAGAAGCTTTCGGCCTAAGAGCTTGGCGGCGCCGTCACGGCGGCGCGCCACACCATCATGTCAGCCAGGGACCGCAGGACCGGCAGCGAGATCGGGTCGACCTTGTCGACGATCGGGAGGCTGACGCGGCGCTCCGAGTTCCTGGCGGCTGCCAGCGGGCGTCGTTTCCACAACGAACGTCTATCGGCACAGGGCCTGATCCGTGCCGTGGACCCGTCTCTGGACGGTTCAACCCACGATCAGCCCGGCGACGGGCTGCGTATCGGCTTCACCATTACGAAGCGCGTCGGTGACGCCACGGAGCGCAATCGCATCCGGCGGCGTCTTCGTGCTGCCGTGACGCAGGCCGCTGGCGACCTGCCGGTCCGCCCGGCCGATGTGGTGCTGGTGGCCCGACGACCGGCACTGCATGTCCCTTTCGCGACTCTCGTTGACGATCTGCGCCGCGCCGTCTCGGTCGTGACCAAGCCGCAGGGCCCGAAATCCGACCCTGCGGAGTCGCGTCCCGGCCGGCGCGGACGCGGCAAAGGCGCGCCTGCGTCTGGCGCATCGGCGACGGCTCCGGTATTGGCCTCGGGCGCGACGGCCTCCGTCGCGGTGCCCGGTCCCGGATCGGCTCGCGCGAACGCGCCCTCCCCACTTCCCAACGCATGCGACGGACCAACCGATGGGTAATGACAAGACGAACATGATCGTCGCGATCGCCTTGTCGCTGGCGGTCCTGCTCGGCTGGAACTACTTCATCGCCGCCCCGCGCGTGGAGCAGCAACGCCAGGCCGCCTTGCAGAACAGGGCAGCGACGGAAGCGACGGGTCAGGCTGCCGGTCCGGACGGCGTGCCGAGCGCAAGTCCGAAGGAAGGCGGCCCGGCCAGTCCCGTCCCCGGGACCCTGCCGGGCGCTTCGAGCGCCGGCGGCATTGTCTCGCGTGAAACCGCGATTGCTCGCTCGCCGCGGGTGACCATCGATACGCCGGCGCTGGCCGGCTCCATCGCCCTGAAGGGCGGCCGCATCGATGACGTCTCGCTGAAGAATTACCACGAGACCGTCGACGACAAGAGCCCGAACATCGTCCTGCTCTCGCCCACCGGCACCGAGAATCCGTACTACGCCGAATTCGGCTGGGTCGGTCAGAATGCCGGGCCGCTGCCCAACGGCGATACGGTGTGGACGGCCGACGCCACCACCCTGGCACCGGGCAAGCCGGTCACGCTGAGCTACGACAACGGCGCCGGTCTGTTGTTCAAGCGCATCATCGCGGTGGACGACAAGTTCCTGTTCACGGTCCGCGACGAGGTCGAGAACAAGGGCGGCAACGCCGTCAGTCTCTATCCCTACAGCCTCGTCTCGCGCTGGGGTAAGCCGCACACCCAGGGCTATTACGTGCTGCACGAAGGCATGATCGGCGTGCTCGGCGCCGACGGCCTGCAGGAATACACCTACGATCACCTCGCCAAGGAACCGGCGCTTGGCAATGCCAGCACCAAGGGCAAGACCTGGACGGGCGTGACCGGCGGCTTCGTCGGCATCACCGACAAGTACTGGGCCGCGGCTGCCATTCCCGACCAGGCGACGCCCTATACCGGTAGCTTCACCGAGCGGACCGACGGCGCCACCAAGGTCTACCAGGCCAATGTCCTCGGCAACGTCCAGGTGATCCAGCCTGGCGCCTCCGTGACCACGACGCAGCAGCTCTTCGCCGGCGCGAAGGAAGTGAACACCATCAACGCCTATCAGGCGAACCAGAACATCAAGCAGTTCGACCTGCTGATCGACTGGGGCTGGTTCCACTTCATCACCAAGCCGATGTTCCGGGCACTGGACTTCTTCTTCCACCTGTTCGGCAATTTCGGCATCGCGATCCTGGTGGTGACCCTCTGCCTGAAGCTGCTGTTCCTGCCGATCGCCAACAAGTCCTATCAGTCCATGGCCAAGATGAAGGCCGTGCAGCCGGAGATGGCTTCGATCCGCGAGCGCTATGCTGACGACAAGATGAAACAGCAGCAGGCGATGATGGAGCTGTACAAGAAGGAGAAGATCAATCCGGTTGCCGGCTGCTGGCCGGTGCTGATCCAGATCCCGGTCTTCTTCGCGCTGTACAAGGTCCTGTTCATCACCATCGAAATGCGGCACGCGCCGTTCTTCGGGTGGATCCAGGATCTGGCGGCGCCCGATCCGACCAATATCCTCAACCTGTTCGGCCTGCTTCCATTCGCGGCACCCGACTTCATTCACCTCGGCATCTGGCCCATCATCATGGGCATCACGATGTTCATCCAGATGAAGATGAACCCCGCGCCGCCGGACCCGGTTCAGGCGCAGATCTTCACCTTTATGCCGATCGTGTTCACCTTCATGCTGGGCTCGTTCCCCGCCGGTCTGGTGATCTACTGGGCCTGGAACAACACTCTGTCGGTGATCCAGCAATACGTGATCATGCGACGGAACGGGGTGAAGGTAGAGCTCTGGGACAACCTGCGGGGCATGTTCCGGCGCAAGACCGCCGACAAGAACGCCGTCGCCAAGAGCTGATCGCTTCGTCGATACGCAAGACGACGCTTCCCCACCCGGTCCTCTCCGTTTCGCAACGGGGAGGACTTCCTGTTTTCGGTGTGTCGGCTCGCGAGAGTGGTGGGCACGCCCTCTCCTTCGTCCGGAGCCGCCCGATGTCCCAAGCCGAAGACGATGCCGCCCTGCTGGAGGCCGGTCGCCTGCTGTTTGCCGGTGCAGCCGATTTCATCGCCTCCGCTCCGAACGTGCCCGCCCTGCCGCCGATGAAAGGCGTCGAGATCGCGTTCGCGGGCCGCTCCAACGTCGGCAAGTCGAGCCTCGTCAATGCGCTCACCGGCCGCAACACCCTGGCGCGGACGTCGCACACGCCGGGACGGACGCAGCAGCTGAACTTCTTCGATATCGGCGGCCGGCTCACCCTGGTCGACATGCCCGGCTACGGCTACGCGGCCGTGGAGAAGACCAAGGTCGAAGCCTGGACCGACCTGATCCACGACTACCTGAAGGGTCGATCGAATCTCGCCCGCGTCTTCATGCTGATCGATTCGCGCCACGGCCTGAAAAGCATCGACACCGACGTCCTCGACGGCCTCGACAAGGCCGCCGTGAGCTACCAGATCGTATTGACCAAGGGCGACGCGCTGAAGAAATCCGAAATGGATGCCCGCATCGCCGGGGTGCAATCCGCCATCGCCCGGCGCCCGGCGGCCTATCCGGAGATCCTGCTCACCTCGAGTCGCGATGATCGCGGCGTGCCGGAACTGCGTGCCAGCGTCGCCCGGCTGCTCCAGGAGCGCGGCGCATGAAGGGCCTCGATCGCGCTCTCCTGGCGCTTGGCGCCCTCGCCGGGCTCCTCGGCGTCGCGGCGAGCGCGGCCGCTGCTCATGTCAGCGGAGCCGACAGTCTGAAGACCGCGGCGCAGTTGCTGCTGTTTCACGCCCCCGCGCTTCTCGCCCTCGCCGCGCTTTCAGCGACGGGCACGACGCATCGGCCGGTCACGCGCCTTGCCGGCGCCGGCCTCGTCCTTGGGCTCACGCTGTTCGCCGGCGATCTCGCCTTGCGGGCATTGCACGGCACGGCACTGTTCCCCATGGCGGCGCCGATCGGTGGCGTCCTGCTGATGGGGGGCTGGTTGCTGATCGCCGTCGCGGCGCTCATTCCGACCCAGCGTTGAATCCGATCGTCATCGAGGCGATCAGGCGTCTCGCGGCCGACGTTCCAACGCCGCTAGCCGGTGCCATCGGCACCGTCTGAGTCTGCAACCGACGTCGAGCCGGTGATCGCTCGCGCTTGGGCGCCAACGATTGGCTTGTCGCAGTCATCGGTGTGACGACCGGCGACGTTGCGGTGCGACGTCAAGCGGAGGCTGGACGCGGATACGTCGCCGCATTGGCGCGAAGCCGAAGGTCGATCAGCCCACCCCGTCGCCAGGATCGACACACAGCCCCTTACCTGATCAGGGGCGGCAGGGGCGGCGATACGCCCTCGGGGAGCGCCGTCCGCGCCATGTTCATGCTCATGGCGAGCAGCGTGTAGTAGCCATTGATCCCCGCCATCTCCACGGCGGCCTGCTCGCCGAAGGTCTGAACCGCACGCGCGTAGGTGGTGTCGCTGACCGCCTTGTTGTGGTGCAATTCCGTCGAAAACGCGTAGACCAGCGTCTCCTCAGGGTCCATCGCGTCCGGCCGCCGGCCTTCCTGAATCGCCGTGACGATGGCCGGATCGAGGCCCGCCTTCAGGGCGATCGGCGCGTGAATGTGCCACTCCAGTTGCTGCGTCCATTCCCGGGCGGTGATCAGGATGATGAACTCGCTCAAGCGCAGGGGCAGCACGCTGCGGTAGCGCAGGTGCAGGCCCATGGTGCTGGCATTGGTCATCAATTCGGGACTGCGCAGCAGCGGCACGAACGGCCCGAACACCGGTGTCTTACGCGCCACCAGGAAGGCCTCCGCCGCAGCCTTCTGTTCGGCGCTGAGGGCATCGGCTGGTATCGGCGGCAGGCGGTCTTGGGCCAGCAGGCGGTCTTGGGGCAGCAAGCGGTCTTGGGCCACGGCGGACAAGCTCCCGACAAGAAGGATCGACAGGACCGGGAGGATGGCGAACCGCATGAGTTTGCTCCTCCCGTCCGGCTTCCGGCTCCTGCCTACGGCATTACCGGCGGGTGATAGGTCAGCGTGAAGGCCAGGGCCCAGAGCAGGAACAGCACCACCGGCAGGTGGATGAGAAGCTGCAGGAAGCTGAATCCGACGATATCGCGCGCCTTCAGTCCGAGAATGCCGAGCAGTGGTAGCATCCAGAAGGGGTTGATCAGGTTCGGCAAGGCCTCGGCCGCGTTGTAGACCATCACGGCCCAGCCGAGATGGACCTGCAGCTCGTTGGCCGCCTGCATCACGTAGGGCGCTTCCAGCAGCCACTTGCCGCCACCCGAAGGCACGAAGAAGCCGAGCACCGCCGAGTAGACACCCATCGAAATTGGGAAGCTGCCCGTGGTGTTCAGGCTGACGAAGGCGTGGGTGATGACCTCGGAAACCGAGATGCCTACCGCGTTCTTCGGCCCGGTCAACATCGCGCTGATGGCTGCATAGAGCGGGAACTGGATCAAGATGCCGGCGGTCGCCGGCACGGCCTTCGCCACCGCCACGAGAAAGCGCTTGGGGCGCCAATGCAGCAGCAGACCGAGGGTGATGAACAGCAGGTTGTAGGTGTTGAGGTTCGAGATCGCGGTGATCCAGGATTGGCGCGCGAACTCCTGGTAGATCCAGCCGCCCGCGATCACCACCAGCAGGATCGTCAGGATCGGGGAATGCTCCAGCCACTCGCCGGGCTGCTCGGGCCGCCCGAGATCGGTCTTTTCGCGGGCAACGTTCACGCCAAGATCCTCGGCGGTCACGGCCGTGTTCGGACGTGGCGCCGATGCGTAGGCGATGATCACCGACATCACGAACAGGATCGCGGCGATCAGCATCGACTGCCAAAGGAAGATGGTCTCACTGAAGGGGATCACGCCGGTGATCGGCAGGAGCGCCTTGGGCAGGCTCGCAGCATTGGCCTGGAGCTGGGCGGCCGAGGAGCTGAGGCCCATCGCCCACGTTGCGCCGAGCCCCAGATAGGCGGCGGCTCCGGCGGCACGGTAATCCATGCGGAGTTCGGTGCGGCGGGCCAGGGCGCGGGCGAGCAGGCCGCCGAAGATCAGACTGAGGCCCCAGCTCAGGAACGAGGACAGCATGGTCGCCGCGGCCACGAACCCGACGGCCCCACGGCCGGATTTCGGGATGGCGGCGAGGCGGTCGATCAGCGCCTGGACCGGTGGCGCCGTCGCCACGACGTAGCCGCCGATCGTCACGAAGGCCATCTGCATGGTGAACGGGATCAGGCTCCAGAAGCCATCGCCGAAGCTCTTGGCAATGGCGGGAGCCGGTGCCCCGTTGGCCAGGGCACCCAGCGCCACGATGACCACAGCGATGGCCACGAAGATGAAGGCATCCGGAAACCACTTCTCAGCCCAGGCGGTAAACCGGATGCCGGCCCGTGACAGGGCGCTCTCCATCGCGGCGGAGTCGGCCTTTCGCTCCGGCGTGGGTGTCGACATCGGGACGTCCTGAGAATGAGGGAAGCAGTGGTGCGCGCGCATTTTCCGCAAATGCTGCCGCTGCTCAAGGTGAATTCACGCCCGTTCACAAGCTTGACGTCGGTTTGTCAGGCGGTCGGTGACTGCGAGGATTGCGCCTTCAGGCTTCCTTGATGGTTCGACCGCGATGATCACGGGGCTTGGCGTAAAAGGTCCGGCGAAAAAAGGTTTGGCGTGGAAGGACTGTCGGTGACGGAGATCTTGAAGGTCCGTGACCTCGATACGCGGATGGCGGAGCGTCGGCGCGGAAGCGCGGCCGTTCGCGACCTGCGGCGTCCGGACGAGGATACGGGCGCCTCGGACAAGCCGTTCCTGTCTCCACTCGGCTGGCTCGGTGCCGTTCTCCTGAACATGGCGCTGGTCCTTCTTGTTGGATTGAGCGCCGTGCTGGTCCCGCCCCTGCTGGCCTGCCGCGAGCAAGGGGCACGGGGCTTCTTTGCCGGCGACACCTTTCAGACCTGCGCCGTCCGGGGCATCGGCGCCCGCTTCCGGGATCTCGACGGCCGCCTCCGGCGGGTGATCCTGCATTCGGGACAGTAAACCTCTGAAACGGCGAGGCCCGCGGCGGCGGGAGCCGTCGCGGGCCTTTCTGATCGCGTCGTGCGGAACCGATCAGTTCAGAGTCACGCTCTCCGGACGGCGCTCGGTGCTGAGGCCGGACTTGCCGACCGTGAGACCAAGCGGACCGACCTGCACCGGCACGGCTTCCCCGTCGTGGATCAACCCCGACAGGAGCTGCTCGGCCAGCCGGTCCTGCACCGCCTTCTGGATCACCCGCTTCAGGGGGCGCGCCCCGTAGGCTGGGTCGTAGCCCTTGTCGGCGAGCCAGTCGCGCGCCTCAGGCTCGACGTCGAGGGTGATCTTACGCTCGTCGAGGAGCTTCTGCAGGCGCTTCAACTGGATCTCGACGATCGCCCCCATCTCGGACCGCTTCAGGCGGTGGAAGAGGATGATCTCGTCGATCCGGTTGAGAAATTCCGGCCTGAAGTGGCTGCGCACCACTCCCATCACCTCCTCGCGCACGGCATCGGTGTCGTCGCCGTCGCCCTGATTGACGAGGTATTCCGAACCGAGATTCGAGGTCATGATCAGGAGCGTATTGCGAAAATCCACCGTCCGCCCCTGGCCGTCCGTCAGGCGCCCGTCATCGAGCACCTGCAGCAGGACGTTGAACACGTCCGGATGCGCCTTCTCGATCTCGTCGAACAGCACGACCTGATAGGGACGACGCCGCACGGCCTCGGTGAGCGCACCGCCCTCCTCGTAGCCGACATAACCCGGAGGCGCGCCGATCAGCCGGGCCACGGAGTGCTTCTCCATGTATTCCGACATGTCGAGGCGAACCAGCGCCGTGTCGTCGTCGAACAGGAAGCCGGCCAAAGCCTTGGTCAGCTCGGTCTTTCCGACGCCGGTCGGCCCCAGGAAGATGAACGAGCCGATCGGCCGGTTCGGATCCTGGAGGCCGGCGCGAGCCCGGCGGACGGCGGTCGCCACCGCCTCCACCGCCTCGCGCTGACCGACCACGCGCTCGCCCAGCGCATTCTCCATGGCCAGGAGTTTGTCGCGCTCGCCCTCCAGCATCTTGTCGACGGGCACCCCGGTCCAGCGCGAGACGACGCCCGCGATATGGGCCGGAGTCACCGCCTCCTCGACCATGCCGTCGCGCACGATGGCGTTCTCGGCCTGCGCCTCGATCTCGGCGAGTTGACGCTCAAGACCAGGGATCACGCCGTAAGCGAGTTCGCCGGCGCGCTGATACTGGCCCTGACGCTGGGCCGAGGCGAGATCGTTGCGGGCCTCGTCGAGCTTCTTCTTGAGCTCGGCAGCCGCCCCCAACTTGTCCTTCTCGGCCTTCCAGCGCGAGGTGATCGCGGCGGACTGTTCCTCGAGGTCGCCCAGCTCCTTCTCCAGCCGCACCAGACGGTCGCGGGAAGCGGAGTCGGTCTCCTTCTTCAGGGCCTCGCCCTCGATCTTCAGGCGCACGATCTCGCGGTCGATATTGTCGAGCTCCTCAGGCTTCGAATCGACCTGCATGCGCAGGCGCGACCCGGCCTCGTCCATCAGATCGATGGCTTTGTCCGGCAGGAAACGATCGGTGATGTAGCGGTTCGACAGGGTCGCGGCCGCCACCAGCGCCGCATCCTGGATGCGCACGCCGTGGTGCTGCTCGTACTTCTCCTTGATTCCGCGCAGGATCGAGACCGTATCCTCGACCGTCGGCTCGGACACGAAGACAGGCTGGAAGCGCCGCGCCAGGGCGGCGTCCTTCTCCACGTGCTTGCGGTACTCGTCCAGCGTGGTCGCGCCGACGCAGTGGAGCTCGCCCCGTGCCAGAGCGGGCTTCAGCAGGTTCGAGGCGTCCATCGCCCCGTCCGCCTTGCCAGCCCCGACGAGGGTGTGCATCTCGTCGATGAACAGGATGATGCCGCCTTCCGCAGCCGTGACCTCGGAGAGCACGCCCTTCAGCCGCTCCTCGAATTCGCCGCGGTATTTCGCACCGGCGATCAACGATCCCATGTCGAGGGCGAGAAGGCTCTTGTCGCGCAAGGATTCCGGCACGTCGCCGTCGACGATGCGCAACGCCAGCCCCTCGACGATGGCAGTCTTGCCGACGCCGGGCTCGCCGATCAGGACGGGGTTGTTCTTGGTGCGCCGGGACAAGACCTGGATCGTGCGGCGGATCTCCTCGTCGCGACCGATCACCGGGTCGAGCTTGCCCTCGCGCGCGGCTTCCGTGAGGTCGCGGGCGTATTTCTTGAGCGCATCGTAGGCGTTCTCGGCAGTGGCGTTGTCGGCGGTGCGGCCCTTGCGGAGCGCGTTGATGGCGCCGTTGAGCGACGCGGCCGTTACGCCGGCAGCCGCAAGCGCCCGGCCGGCTTCGGTGTCCTTTTCGACCGCAAGGGCGAGCAGCAGGCGCTCGACGGTGACGTAGCTGTCGCCGGCCTTCTCGGCGGCCTTCTCGGCCGTGTCGAACAGGCGCACGAGTTCGCGCGTCGCCTGCGGCTGGGACGCGTTGCCGGACACCTTCGGCTGCTTGGCGAGCCAGGCTTCGGTCTGTGCGAGCGCAACCCGCGACTGGCCGCCCGCCCGGTCGATCAGACCGGCGCACAGGCCCTCGGGATCGTCGAGCAGAACCTTCAGGATATGGCCCGGCTGGAATTGCGGATGGCCCTCGCGCATCGCGAGGCTTTGCGCCGCCTGCACGAAGCCGCGGGCGCGTTCGGTATAGATCTCGAAATTCATCGGTGTTCCACCTCCCCGTGTCGGCTCGACCCACCGCCCGCTTCATGCGGCACGGCCGGTCGCCGAGACGTCGCCCCCACGGCCGGTGCCGCTGGAGACCCCGGCGCCACATCGCCACCGGTCACCAGGATGTGGTGTTGCATATCGGCACCACAAGGGTTCGGAACGCGACGGATTTCAGAGCCGGTGCGGACTTGCGCTGCGCCGCTTTTCAGGGCCACGCTTGGCACATGACCGACTCCCCCTGCCTGCACCTCGACGCCCTCTATCGCTACCCGGTGAAGGGGCTCTCGCCCGAGGCGATGACGCAGGCGAGCCTGACGGCGGGGGATTATTTTCCAGGAGACCGCCTGTTTGCGGTGGAGAACGGTCCTTCGGGCTTCGATCCGGAGGCTCCGGTCCATCAGCCGAAGATCAAGTTCCTGATGCTCATGCGCGACGAGGCGCTGGCGCAACTCGACACGCGCTACGACCCTCAGGATGGAACCTTGACGATCCGCCAGGGCGGCACGGTGGCGATACGCGGCGACCTCGCCCGTCCGGAGGGACGTGCAGCCATCGAGGCCTTCCTGACCAAATACATACCAGGGTCCTTACGTGGACCGGCCAAGGTTTTGACCGCGCCGGCGGGATACCGATTCACGGATTCCCCGCGCGGCTTCGTCTCGCTCCTCAACCTCGCCAGCGTCGCAGCCCTGGAGGATCTCACCGGCGCAGCCGTGGACCCGCTGCGCTTCCGGGCGAATCTGCACGTCTCGGGGCTGGCACCCTGGGCCGAACTCGATCTCGTCGACCGCACGATCACGACGACGGGCGGGGTGCGCCTCCACATCCACAAACGGACCCAGCGCTGCGCGGCGACGAATGTCGATCCGGCGACGGGCCAGCGCGACCTCGCGATCCCGCGCACACTTGCCCAGCACCTCGGCCACACCGATTGCGGCGTCTACGCCGAGGTGCTGGCAGGCGGCGTACTGACCACGGGAGAGACCTTGACGCTCACCTGAATCGGGCTTTCCCCGCAGACCCACATCGGCCGGCGCCGAGGGTTCAGATCGCGTCGCGGCGCACGAGGACGATGGCGGCGGCGTAGCCGGCCCGGCGCAGGTGACGCAGATCGGCGTGGCGACGTTCGCAGGTCACCTTGAGATAACGATCATCGCCGCCGGGCAGACCTGTCGAGGCCGCCAGGGTCTGCCCGTGCATCAGGCACTCCATCGGCGTTCGCGCCGGCGAGACGATGATGTCGAGGGCGGTGTCGCGCGAGCAATCCTTGGCCAAGAGGGTCGCGGCGCAAACGAGGGCAACGGACAGCAATTCGGACATGACGGACCCCTTGTTCGAGATGGCGAATAAGGTCCGCGGGATGGCTCCGGCGTTCGAGCGGCCGCGTGATCGTTGCCTTGGTGTTCCTCGTCTCGTTGTTCTTGGAAGAAGCTTTTCCCGAGTCAGGCCAAGCATGGCGTGTGCCAGCATCGGTTCTTATCGTTGGACGCAGTGCCGTCAGCGATGACGCGCGCGACAATTGACCTGTCGTGGTGCTGTCAGCCGCGCGTCCGCAGCCAATGCGGCTCGGGCTCCGAGCGCGGCAGAAGGGCTGCGACCGCGTCGAGATCGACCGTGAAATGGTCGGTCAGGAGCCGCCACATCTCGGAGGAAGACCCGGCCTGCGGGCCGAGTTGATCGACCGCGATGGCGATATGGCTGGGATGGAGCAGCGTGGGACGCGGATGGAACGGATCGGCATTCAGCATGGTGCAGGATCCCCGGCGATGGGACGATCATCAATCATCAACCTTAAGGAAGGCTTACGCTGAGCGAAGCTGGAACGGTCGGGAGCATTGGACACGCGCCCGCAGTACCGAACCGTCCCATCGCCTTGCCGGCCCTGGCGAAATCCGTCGCTCCCTCGCGAAATTCGTACCGGTGCTGCTTCGCACCGTCGCGTGGCTGCGTTAGAAGCCCGGCGTCGCGCGCGGTGCCCGACGCGCCATCGAGGACGAGCCCCACGATGAAAGAACCGCTGCCCAACGTTCATGTGCGCGCCGAGGTGCTGGTCCAGGCCCTGCCGCACATGCAGCGCTACGATCAGGAAATCGTCGTGATCAAGTATGGCGGCCACGCCATGGGCGACCGCGCGGCGGCCGAGGATTTCGCCGAGGACATCGTGTTGCTGGAGCAGTCCGGCCTGAAGCCGATCGTCGTCCATGGCGGCGGCCCGCAGATTGGTCGGATGCTCGGTCGACTCGGCATCGAATCGGAGTTCCGCGGCGGCCTGCGCGTCACCGACGAGGCCACCGTCGAGGTGGTCGAGATGGTTCTGGCCGGTTCGATCAACAAGCAGATCGTCGGTTGGATCTCGGCCGAGGGCGGTCGCGCGGTCGGTCTTTGCGGCAAGGACGGCAACATGGTCCGGGCCAAGAAGGCCACCCGCACCATCATCGATCCCGAGAGCCAGACCGAGCAGGAAGTCGACCTCGGCCTCGTGGGCGAGCCCGAGCATGTCGAGCGTGGAGTGCTCGACGCGGTGCTGAAGGCGGAACTGATCCCCGTCCTCGCACCGGTGGCGTTCGGGGCCGATGGCCAGACCTACAACGTCAACGCCGACACGTTTGCGGGCGCGATCGCGGGCGCCCTGCGGGCCAAGCGCCTGCTGCTGCTCACCGACGTCCCGGGCGTACTCGACAAGGACAAGAAGCTGATTCCCGAACTGTCGATCGACGATTGCCGCCGGCTCATCGCCGATGGGACCATCACCGGCGGCATGATCCCGAAGGTGGAAACCTGCATCTACGCGCTGGAGCAGGGCGTCGAGGCGGTCGTCATCCTTGATGGAAAGGTCAGCCACGCCGTGCTGCTGGAGCTGTTCACCGATTACGGTGCCGGCACCCTCATCCGCCGGGGCTGATCCGGCCGCCTGCCTCGCGCTCACATTGCGCGAGGCATCGCCTTCGGCCGGAAGGCCACGAGGGTCATATCATCCCGGCGGCCTTCGCCGGCTCGGTAAGCCGCGAGGTTTGTGTCGAGGATCGCCACCTGCTCCGACAGGGTTGCCGACTGATGGCTGGCGAGGATGTCCGTCACGCCCCGATGGCCGAGGAGACGCCGGGTCGGCCCCGCGCCGCCCATCTGGTCGGTAATGCCATCGGTCATCAGGTAGAGGGTCATCCCGGGGGTGACGCGCAGGCGCGACTCCTCGATGGCGATGTGTTCGCCCGTTCGCCGAGGATAGCCGATCCCGCGCTTGGCACCGCGGATGCGGGTCACCGCCGCGCCGTCGATGGTGGTCAGGGCCGTGCCGGCACCGGCGAAGCGAATCTCCGCCGCCTCCGGGTCCCAGATGCAGAGGCCGCAGTCGAGCCCGTCATCCGATTCCGAGCCGCGGCCATCCTGGCGCAGTTGCGTCCGTACCATTTTGTCAAGGGCCATCAGGATGGCGGCGGGATCACGCAGGCCGCGCTCGTGGATCAGCCGGTCCAGGGCCGTGGCGACGATGAGGGTGAGAAAGGCGCCTGGCACGCCGTGCCCGGTACAATCGGCGACCAGCAGGATGCCGAGCCCGTCGATCTCCTCGAGCCAGAAATAATCGCCGCCTACGAGATGAAGCGGCTCCCATAGAACCGCGACCTCGAGGCCGGTGCCATCGAGGGCTTTGCGGTCGGGAAGGACCGAACTCTGGATGCGCCGGGCATAGCCGATGCTCTCCATGACGAGGTGGTTGGCGTCCGCGAGCTTGCGATGAGCCTGCTCCAATTGCTGCAGAAGCTGCTTCGCCTCGTCCCCGGAGCGCAGGCCGTCGACCATACGGTTGAAGGCCTGGGAAATGACGTCGATCTCGTTGCTGGCCCGGAAGGCTCCGTCGAGTTCCACCGCCACCCAGCGCTTGTGCTCGACCTCGCGCATGGCGAGCAGCAGGCGCTTCAAGGGTGCCAGCACGTGGCGCCGCACGTTGGCGTGCAGGGTCAGAACAAACGCCAGCATCAGGATGAGACTGGTGACGACCGCGAGGATGCCCTGCTTCTCGGCATTGCTGCGCAGGTCCTCGGCCGAGATCGACAGGGTCAGCCGGCCCACCGGCGCAGTGCCGGGGGCGGCAACCAGATCCGCCTGAGCGGAGATGAGTTCGAAGGACCGCGCGCGCCGCGTCTCGCCAAGGGTCATCAGCACCGTCCCGTTCGCATCGCGGAGCGTGGCTGAACGGAAAGCCGGGTCGAGGGTCAGAGCCTCCATCTGCCGGTGGTAGACCTGAGGACTGGCGCTCCACTCCGGGCGGGCAATCGAACTGGCGGTGATCGCCGCCATCAGGTCGGCCCGCTCGGTGTAGAGGTGCAGCTGGTCGCGATAGTTCACCCAGGCGATGCCGATCTGCGTCACCAGAACGACCACGGCGATGACGGGATAGATCCGCAGGAACAACGTGTGTGCGAGACTGTCGAGGTCGCGTCCCTGCGCCGAGCCGCGAAGTGCGCCGGGCCGCATGGTCCCGGGATCGTTGGAGGTCACGTCCAGGAATCCGGCAGCGCTCATGAAATCGCTGCTTCGCCGCGGACCGGCTCCCCGCAAGGAGCCGCCACGCGTCGATGCGGACGCCCCGCTGGCGGGCAAGGCTTCGATGTTGGCCTCGTCCGTCATGGCTGAATCGAATGCTCGGAGATCTCCGATGGGTCCGGCCTCGGCGCGACCCGGTTCCGGCCGCCATCCTTGGCGGTGTAGAGGGCCGCATCCGCCCGCTGCATCGCGCTCTCCAGGCTCTCCCCCTGCCGCGCCTGGGCGAGACCGATGCTCACCGTGATCGTCACCGCGGCGTCCATCGCTGGCACCGACGTCGCGGCGACCGCGTCCCGCAAGCGTTCGGCGAAAGCATGCCCGATCTCCAGGCTCGTATCCGGCAGGACAATGGCGAATTCCTCGCCGCCGGTACGGCCGATGAAATCGAGGGTCCTCAGGTTGGCCCTGCAGGTCGTGACGAAGGACATCAGAGCGGCGTCCCCGGCCGCGTGACCGAAGCTGTCGTTGAGAAGCTTGAAGCGGTCGAGATCGAGCATGAGAATGCAGACCGGCGTGCCGCTGCGCTCGTGGCGCAGCCATTCGCGGGCCGCGATCTCCATGAACCGGCGCCGCGCGAGGGCACCCGTGAGATCGTCGGTGTCGGCCAGACGCCGCAATTCGGCCTCTAGTCGCGTCCGAAGCTCAATTTCGCTGGAGAGCGCCGCGTTGAGCGACTGCAGATCACGGCGCTGCTCCGCGAGGCAATGATTGGCCTTTTGCAGCTCCAGCTGCATCCGGTCGCTCATCCGCACCAGACGGCGCTGCTCGCGGTAACCTCGGCGATAGGCATCGGCCAGGGCCTGGACGCCGCCAGCCACATCGGAGAGGCCGGAGAGCATCGCCTCCGTCCGGGTCAGCACGGCCTCTTCGGCGTCGTAGAGACTGAAGGAATCCGACACCTTCTCCGGCGTGTTTCCAGTCGCGGCTCTGACTGCGCGCGTCATGCGGTTTCCCTCACCAGCTCGAAGCGTGCATGGGAGAAGTCGGCCGCGAAGTCCTCGCCCGCCTCCTCGATCGTCTCGTCGCCATCCAGGAAACGCCACTCGACCGTGACCCGACGTCCCTCTTCGGCGGCATCCTCGAGCGGCATGAAGAGGTTCATCAGCGCCTTGGCACTTGACGAGTTGAAGTAGGCCAGCCGGACCTCGAACACGATCGGGGTCTCGGACGCGATCGCCAGGTAGGCGCGCAGGGCCTGCAGCAACGGCCCGAAGAAGGCGGCCGCATCTTCGGGGTAGGATTCGCCCCGCAGGGACAGGTGCCCGGCCGCGAAGTCGAAGTCGACCTGCGGAGAGCGGTCCGTGGCGGGAATCTGGATTCGATCCATCGGTGGCAGGCTCGTCAGATATAGGCTTTGAGGCAGAAGAAGCTGCGCGCGGCGCCGAGCTCCTGAAAGTCGTACTCGACCGGCGCAGAGGACCGCCGTGCGATCTCGATCAGACCGATGCTTCCCCCGAGGCTGCCCTCATCCGGCGGCTGACGCAGCTTCTCGCGGTAGAAGGCCTTCAGCTCATCGCTGTTGAGGCTGGCGATATGGTCGAGCCGGGCCCGCAGCGAGGGCACATCCGCCTCGGGCAGTTCGTTGCCGCAGACGACGTAGAAGCGCCCCGCTTCCATGCCGACGACGATGACCCCGTTGCTGATCAGTCCCGGCGAGGGTCCGGACGGCTGCGCGACCTTGTCGGCGGAGTATCGGATGACGTTCTGCGCCTGCTCCACGAAGATCGCGAAGACGCGCTTGGCCACGGTCGCGTCCGTTTCACCCTGGCTCATCCGCAACCTCAGCACCTCGCCGAGCGAGAAGAGGACATTCTCGGAGATGTCGCCGCCGAAGGAGAGAATAACGCCCTGACGCCGGGAGGCATCGAAGAAGTTCATGAAATCGCGAGCG
This sequence comes from Methylobacterium sp. Leaf113, assembly GCF_001423325.1. NCBI lineage: Bacteria > Pseudomonadati > Pseudomonadota > Alphaproteobacteria > Hyphomicrobiales > Methylobacteriaceae > Methylobacterium > Methylobacterium sp. Leaf113. Next base: position 448,895 of record NZ_LMNJ01000001.1, on the reverse strand, counting down.
AGCAAAGCAATTTCTCCCGGTTTACGGGGTCGTACGCCGCGGCACACCTTGCGCTGTACGGCCACACTGCAATAGCCGCTCGTTCGTGTATGTCGGGTTAAGGTGATACGCCGGAAATTTCAACCGCGTCTTGAGCAGCATATCGCCAGATCAATGCCGGCAATGCCTATTCACCATTCAAATATTGCCGGATTGCCTAAATGCCAATCATTTTACGCTGGAACAGAACGGCCTCGATCGCGACCTGATCTCATTGCGATGGCCTCATGCCGATGGTCTGGCCGGCCACCTGCTTGTCGGATCGCTGCGGCCATGCTCTGAAAAGGAGCGACGCCACGCTTTCCTTCTCGGAGTCCGGCCCCTACTTCGAGCGGCCGGGCTTCCCCGCCCACCCCGAACCGCATTGCGACACCGTGTTCCTGCCCGGCGAGATTCACTTTACCACCGCCCAGTCCCGCGGCTTTCGCCACGTCGATACCTGGGTCTTCGACCTCGACAACACGTTGTATCCCAGCGATGCGCGCGTCTGGCCACAGGTGGACGAGCGCATCACGCTCTACGTCATGCGCCTGTACGGCCTGGACGGGCTGTCGGCCCGCGCCCTGCAGAAATACTTCTATCATCGCTACGGGACGACCCTGAAGGCGCTGATGGTTGAGGCTGAGATCGACCCGCACGACTTCCTCGATTTCGCTCACGACATCGATCACTCCACGATCCGTCTCGACCCTGCCCTCGGGGACGCCATCGAACGGCTGCCCGGTCGCAAGCTGATCCTCACCAACGGCTCCCGCCGCCATGCCGAGAACGTCGCGGCCAAGCTCGGTATCCTCGACCATTTCGAGGATGTGTTCGACATCGCGGATGCGGACTTCGTTCCAAAACCAGAACGCTCGACCTATGAGCGATTCCTGAAGCGCCACGGGGTCGACCCTCGTCGGGCAGCCCTGTTCGAGGACATCGCCCGCAACCTGGTCGTTCCGCACGAGATCGGCATGTCCACCGTTCTGGTGGTGCCCCCGACGGTCGACCCGTTTCGCGAAGCCTTCGAGCAGGAGGCCGTGCGCGAGCCGCATATCGACCATATCACCAGCGATCTGGCCCGGTTCCTGGAACAGCGCGTGCTGCCGGAACTCGTATGACCCGCGAGATCCCCCGAGACTGGACGTCGGCCCGAGCGCCGGGGCTCGTGGATTTCGAGGACCTGGCGCACGCCGCCTTCTCCAACCTTCCGCTGGTGTTCCGCAATCTCTGCGCGGGCCTCGTCATCCACATCGAAGACTTTCCCGACGACGAGACCTTGCAGGAAATGGACTGCGACAGTCCCTTCGATCTCCTCGGTCTATTCCGCGGCATCGGCCTGGCGCAGGGGGGCGATGTCGCGACCGGACAGATGCCGAACCAGGTCTGGCTCTATCGCCGCCCCCTTCTCGACGACTGGGCCGAACACGACGAGACCCTCGGCCATCTCGTCACGCATGTCCTCATTCACGAGATTGGCCATCATTTCGGCCTGTCGGACGCCGACATGGCGGCAATCGAGGCCGCCGCGGACGCGTAACCCCGTGCCCCTTATAAGAAGCGATCGTCCGGCGCCCGAAAAGCGTCCGCCGCTGTCGGGGTCAGGCCTTCAGCGCGGAGGGCAACAGGCTGGCCTTGGGCCGGCGGGTTCGGAACTGACCGCGCTCCACCGCCACGAAGACCAGGATGGCGACCGCCAGAGTGGTGAGCCACCACATCACGGTCATACCGACGCCGATACACGCGATGACGAAAGCGGACGCGAAGGCCGCCATCGCCCCCGGCACCAGAACGGAAGCTTCGCGCCCCGCTCGGCGAATGGCGGCATGCAGGGCGAATGCGGCGGCGAAAGCGCCCACCAGGCCGAGTTCGTACCAAAGTTCGAACAGCAGGGTGCGTGGCGCATTCATCGGCAGCAGGTTGACGAAGCGGCCGCGCAGGGCCGTCTCCAGGCCGTGCCCGGTGATGAGGCGCACCGGCTCGCTGGTGACGATCGTCTGCCATGCCTTCAGGCTGAGGACGCCGGGGGCGCGGCCGCCGAACAGGGTCGCGCCAATCGGGCGCGCCAGGAACGGGAGAACCGGACCCAGCACGAGAAGCGCCGCAGCGGTGCCCGCCAGGAGACGCGGAGTCGAAACCGGTCGGAAGGCGGTGAGCGCGAAGGCCACGGCTCCGATCGCGAGCGCGACCAGGGTCGTCGGGCCCGGGGAAATCAGGAGCGCCACCGACACCACCAGGCCGAGGCCAAGTGCCTCGCCATTGCGCCCGCGCGACCGAAGCCATGATACGGCAGGCCAGACGAACAGGATGAGAAGGATCAGACCCCGGTCCAGGATGGAATCCTCATCGGCGCGCAGGAAGCCCTGGCCGAACGGCCCTTGTCCCGTGAGCCCGAGCCCGATGGCGAACAGGGCTGCCGCCGCGACGCCCACCGGCAGGAGGTAGAGGTTGGCCGAACGCATCCGGTCGGGGAGAGCAAGATATCCCCCGATGGTCATCAGCAGGGTCGCGACGAGGTTGAGAAGCCGCTCGGTGGCGAGACTGAGGAACGGAGTCCAGATCAGCGACAGCGCCGACCACAGGATCACCAGGGCGCCGGCCAGGAAAGCGGACGAACGAAGCAGGCGCGTCGAGGCCGGCCGGACCGAACGGGACTTGCCGTCGATGGCGCTGGCGAGCACCAGCAGCGCAATGGAGATCGGTGCGAGGATCACGACCGCGCGCCGGGCGACTTGAGCGGCGACCGGCATGACCACGAACAGGCCGATGAAGCCGATCCGGCGCAGAAGCGCGGCGGCGTCGAGGGCTGGATCGATGGAGGTGATAGGCGCGCGCGGCATGGGTTCGATTAAGGCCGTGAATCGACGCCAGGATGGGGCCCGCGTGCTGAGGCACAGACCCTAGTCCACCCAGTTCGGCCGGGCTGTAGACGTCGTGCAACAGTCGGGCCTCCGCGGCCCGGCGCTCTGGTTCATGCCCGCCGGGGCACGGGTCGCGTGCGTCGGCCGACGACGCGCTGGCCGAGATCCACGAGCAGGCGAAGACCCGCCCAGGCGACGAGAAAGCCGAGCAGTCCTGCCGTCACGCCATCGGCCGTCGTGGGAATGGCGGGCGCGTAGTCCTGATAGGTTGCGCGCGCGAGAGCGAGGTCGGGATCACGCAGCAGGACGACGACGCGTCCGAGAGGCCCGGCTGCCTCTGCGAGCGCTTGGCGCTGCCGGGTCAACGCAGCGAGGCGCGCGATGTCCTGGCGAGCTGCCTCGCCGCGGCGGGCCACCAGTGCATCGCCGTCGCTGCGCAGGCGTGCGACAGCATCGTCCCGGCTTCGGCCAGTCGCGACAGCATCGGCTTCGAAGCCGGAGACGACACGGCGGAGTTCATCAAGGGTGCCGCCGAGTCGCTGGGCATATTGCTGAGCGAATTCCGGGGCCTGCGCCGCGATCGCGCCAACGAGGAGCCCGAGGGCGAGCCCGAGAGTGCGTAGGACGCGAAACATCGGCACCTCTGCGCGCTTGCGGGTGTGAGACAAAGCGTGGCGGCACGGCCGGTTCCGGTCGTTCCATCACGCCTCGCGCTCGCCCTCCTCCCTGGCGAACGCTTCGACGATGTCGGCCTCCGTAATCTCCGGCATCGCACGCAGGACCTTGATGGCACGAGTCGGCCGTCCGGACACCATGATGAGGATCACAGTCTCCAAGCCGGGGCAGGCCGGATCAGCACAGACAATCTCGCTGGCCTTCACGACGGCAGAATCCGGCAGGGCGCTACAACGTCGGACCCAGCCGACGATCGCCGCGCGGGCCGCCTGATCCGCAGGGGGGCGGCGGGCTCCAAATCCCAGCAAGGCCACGATGCGCCTCAGGCCGGAAGGTTGAGGATGCCGGCCTGCCCATCGGCGCAGCCAAAGGCAAGACGATTGCCGCGCCCATCCCAGGCCAGGGCCGAGATGGCGCTGTCTTTGACCGCCCGGCGCACCAGCAACTCGGAGGCGTCCGCGAATCGCACGAGCAGGATGCAGCCGTCCTCGTAGCCAATGGCCAACACGAGTGCCTTGGGGTGAAACGAGACGCGCGAGACTCGCGCCGGGCGCACGCCGCACTCGCGGGGGGCCTTACCGGTCGGGCCTTCCTTCGAGTCGAACGGCCAGACGATGGCCGCCTCGGCGCCGCTCGTGGCGAGCCAGTCGCCGTCGCCCGACCAGGACACCGAGCGCACCTTCGCCGGGTAGCCGGACATCCGCATATGGCCGCGGTCGGGCTGAAGGCGCCAGCCATGCAGGGAGTTCTCTTGCATGGTGGTCACCACAAAACGACCGTCCGGCGACCAGGTCACGTCGATATGAGACCCCTTCCACTCGACGAAATCGGGCGCGGTTTCGAGGTTCGGATACCAGAGGGTGGCGCCGTTGTAGTGTGCGACCGCGAGCCTGTAGCCCTTTGGCGCGAACGCAAGCCCGCGCGCTGTGGAGGGGGCCGCGAAGGTCTTCTCGCGGCCTTTGGCATCACGGGCGACGACGTTGCGGCCGGCCGCATAGGCGATGCCTCCATCGGCATGCAGGGCGAGAGCGTCGATCCAGGCGCCGTTCTTCACGCTCGCAACCTCGATGACCTCGCCCCGGCCCGATATCGCCACAACCCGTCCGTCATCGCCTCCCGTGACGAGGCGGCGGCCGTCACTGGCACCCACGAGAATACCGGCATCCGGATGCGCCTCCACCCGCTTGGCTTCTTCATCCGACACGACAAGAACGGCGCCGTCGCCGAGCGCGAACGCGACCGTGTCCTGCAGCCAGACCGCCTGCGTGACGTGGGCGCCGGCCACAACCGGCATGACGTGATCGAGGAGGGAGGGGGCTCTCATGCGGACAGATCTCTCGAAGCGCGAAACTCGCGGCCTCACCTCGCAACGATCTTGGTGCCACTCCCCTTGGACACGGGAGTGCGCGCGATCAGGATCGTCGCGACGAGCGCGAGGACACCGGCGATGCCGGCGGGAATAGCGAGGGCATACAACGCCAGCTTCCCATAGGCGACCGTTCCGGCGATCGATCCGATCAGGAGCGAGAACCAGACGACGGCATCGCCGACCCAGGCCAGACGGGCGCCGCGGCGTGCGAGTGCCAGCGCCAGTTTCTGCCCGAAGCCGAACAGCGCTCCCGTGACGAAGGTGGTTCCGGCCCGGAAGCCCTGAACATGCGAGAGCACGGCGTTCTGCGCACCCATGGCGAGGGCCAGCATGAGGGACGCGATGCCGGAATCGGGAGCCGCCGTCGCAGCCTGGAAGGCCGCACTCACCACCGCCGTTTCAAAACCGAGGATGACCGGCGTGACCCAGCGCGCCGGGGTCAGGGCCGAGAGGCCGCCGCCGCAGATCCCACCAAGCAGGAACGCGAGAATCAAGAGCGCCGGCAACAGCGCGTGGTGCAGGTTGCCGTGTCCGAGCGAGACCGCGAACTGGGTGGTATTTCCGCTCATGAACGAGGTGTAGAGGCCGCCGAGCCGGATGAAGCCAAGAGCGTCGACGTAGCCTGCAAGGGCCGTGAGGACGACTCCGAAGCCGAGGTGCCAGGTACGGGTCATGGATGCTGCGCGCACCCGTTCACCACCGAGCCCGCAAGGTTAAAGCTTCGCTTACCAAGTCCGCGCAATTGGAGTGAATGGCAGCGAACGATGCCGACCGGCCGCCCGTTTGTCTTGCGATCCGGCACGGGCCTCAGGGCCTCACGCCGGGTGAGTCGGAGTTGCGTCATGATTTCCTTCGCTTGCGCTTTTCCCACCGTGCCCGCCTTCCGTCCGCGCATCGCCACCGAGACCGTTCTGGTGGTCGAGGATGAGGCGATGGTTTGCGAACTGGCTGCCGAGGCCTTGCTCGACGAGGGCTACCGGGTCCTCACGGCAGCCGATGCCGACGCAGCCGAGGACATCCTGGCGCGGGAACGGGTGGACCTGCTCTTCACCGATATCGATTTGGCTCGCAACACGAACGGCATCGCGTTGGCGCATCGCGCGCGCCGGCACTTGCCGAACCTGCCGGTCGTCTACACCTCGGGAGGGCGCGGACATTTGTCCCAGGCCGATGCGGTCGCGCATTCCATCTTCGTTCCCAAGCCCTACCGGCTGAGCCAGCTCGTGGCCCTCGCCAACGAGATCCTGCGTTCCGACCCTCAGCACGCCTGAACCGGCCGCGCATCGTGCGCGCGCCGCCCCCCCCTGGAGCCCCACGATGCGCACCCCCCTCGCCACCGCCCTCGTTCTTTTCGCCAGCGCTGCCGCGGCACAGGCCGCCTGCGATGTGAAGGGCGCGAAGCTCGAAGAGGCGATCGCGGCGAAGAGCGAGCTGCGTGAAACCGCCAATAAGCAGACGGTGCGGGACCTGCGCACCCTTCGGGATGCCGCCATCGTGCTCGAAACCTACAAGTACGCCGCCGAGTGCGAGCGCCTCGTGGAGATCGTGCGCGCGCTGGCGGCCAATCCCGAGAAAACGATCGAGCGCGGAGGCGATACGGACGAGGACAAGGCCGAGGATCTCATGGAAGCCCGCGAGCCGAAGGCTCCGACCGCCGGAGAAACCCTGAAGCCCAAATAAACGGCTTGGGCGTTGAGGTGCGCATGACAGTGAGGCGTGGGGCAGACGAAACGGCATGGTCAAGGACATTCAGTTCCGCGAGGCGGGTCTCGCGCACGCGGCCCAGAGGCTGCCCTCCGTCGTAGTCGACGACTACAACATCGAGCTGAAGGACGGTGACGGCTTCATCGGCGATCGGGTCTCCAAATCAGCTTTTCGCGAGATGCTGGAAGCGTGCCGCGACAGCCTACGCGCGCTCGGTCCCGATCCTCTCGGCGACAAGAAAAGCTGTGATTTCTCGAAGCGGCGCCTCGACCAGATTCTGGTCGCCGACGACCCGCTCGCCTCGGGCGTCGTGTTCAGCGCTATCGAGGGCTTCGGACAGGAACTCGCGCGAGTGGTCAAAATCTTCCTGAACCAGGACGGGTGGGCCGGAACGCAGGCGATCGTGGTCGGCGGCGGGTTCAGCGACAGCCAGGTCGGCTGCCTCGCCATCGGTCGAGCCGGTGTCCTCCTGCGCGCAGCGGGTATCGATGTGACCCTCGAGCCCATTCGGCACCATCCCGACGAGGGCGGCCTGATCGGTGCGGTGCATCTGGCGCCCGCATGGATGTTCGCGGGATATGACAGTCTGCTCGCCGTTGACATCGGTGGCAGCAACATCCGTGCCGGCGTGGTGACGACGAACCTGAAGAAAGCGCCGGACCTCTCTCGCAGCGAAGTGTGGCGCTCGGAGATCTGGCGACATCGCGACGAAGATCCGATGCCGAGTCGGGACGAGGCTGTGGACCGGCTGATCGGTATGCTGTCGGATCTCATTCGCCGAGCGGACCGGGCCAGCTTCAGCTTGGCTCCCTTCATCGGCATCGGCTGCCCGGGCATGATCGAGGCCGATGGTACGATCAAGCGTGGTGGACAGAACCTGCCCGGACACTGGGAAGGCGACGACTTCAACCTTGTGGAGCGGATCGCGGCAGCGATCCCCAGGATCGGGGATCACGCCACCATGGTGGTGATGCACAACGATGCCGTGGTCCAGGGACTGAGCGAGGTCCCGAATCGCCAGGATGTTACCCGCTGGGGGGTGCTCACCATCGGCACCGGGCTCGGCAATGCCCGATTCACGAACCGGGGTGCGGACGAACCCTGATCCGCCGCACCTGAGCTGTCAGCGCGTCTTCGCGCTGGTGCGTACGAAGGACTGGGCGATGCGCTCGCGCAGCTCTTCGTTCAGTTCGATATCGACGAGGCGCCACGACCAGCCGCGGAGGCGCAGGCGGATCCGCAATCGCCGATCCCTCCCCGCCTCGGGTGGTATGCCGATCACGACGGTGCGGAACCCGCGCATCTCGGAGGCGCGATAGAACGGGATCAACCGCCGGACGCTTTCGATGTGCAGGCCACCTGCGGACTTGGTCTTCGGCCCGTCGCGTCCGAGCTCGACGGATTGCGGCCAGCCGTCGTCCAGAAGGTCGACCACCGTGGCAGGTGTCACCAGAGCCTCGGCGATTGGGATCGCCAGGGCGGCGGCGGCCTCGGCGATGCGCTGCCGATCCCGCGGCTCGACATCGGGTGCCGCCGGATCGGGCGCCTGGGCGGCCGCGACCGCCTGTCGGATGACCGACAATCGGAGAGTCCGGAAATTGACGTGCCGGGCGATGTAGTCCGTGTCGTGGGCCTGAACGGCGCGGGCCAGATCGTATAGAGCCCAGAGCGGGGTCAGCGTAAACGCGAACCAACCGATGACCAACAGAATCGGAATCGACCACCAGCGCATCGTGACCCGGCCTCAGGCGATCACGTGGCGGCGTGCCATGTGGTGAGCCCCGCGAAGGCATCCACCACACCCTCGTAGACCGGACGCTTGAACGGGACGATCAGGTCCGGCAGGCCGGACATCGGCTCCCACCGCCACGCATCGAACTCCGACGGGAAAGCCCCCGCGCCCGGATTCGCAACGTCGATCTCGTCGTCGGAGCCAACGAAGCCGAACGCGAACCATTTCTGGGTCTGGCCCCGGTATCGCCCCTTCCAGGCCTGCTTCAGCACGGCCGGCGGTAGATCGTAGGACAGCCATTCCGGCGCCTCGCCGAGGCGGACGACCGACGCCGAGGAAACATTGGTCTCCTCGTAGAGCTCGCGCAGCGCCGCGGCCTCGGGGTCCTCGCCGGCGTCGATCCCGCCTTGAGGCATCTGCCAGGCACGACCATCGGCAATGTGCTCCGGACCTGCATCTGCCCGGCGCCGTCCAATGAAGACGAGCCCAGCGCGCGAGATCAGGGTGATACCGACGCAGGAACGGTACGGAAGATCGGCGCCGTCGGCGGTCGGAGATGCGGTCATGGCGGGGACCATAGGCAGGCCGGTGAGGTGTCGCAACGCACGAAACGGCGTCGCCACGCAATTCAGAGTGGGGTCATGGCCGGTTGCTGGTCAGACGGGTGCCTGCACCGCTGCCGCCCAGGGCCACGCTGACGGGGACAAGCCTGATCCCCCGCATCTCCGCTTCGGCGGCCCAGCGGGCGATTCGGTCGATGCTCATCGGGAGCGCGCTGGCAGAGGCAAAAGCGAACCCCTTCTGCCGCGCCTGAGCTTCGAGGCGAGCCAGCTCCCGATCAATGGCGTCGGGACGCGGAAGAGCGTCGAGGACGATCTCTGCGCGGGCGACAGGCACTTTCGCTTTGGTAGCCAAAGACGCTGCCATTGAGCGCGGCGAGGTGCCGTCATCGACGAAGCCGAGGCCACGGGCACCGATCTCGCGCAAGATTGGCTCCAAAGCGGCCGGGTCGCTCGTGAGTTTGGCACCCATGTAGTTCACGATCCCGATGAACCCGGAGAACCGGCTCATCACCCAGCTCAAGCGATCGAGGTTCTCGGGCGGACGCGAGCTGGTCAGCAAGGTCTGTGGACCAGGGTCGCTGTCGGGATAGTCGAAGGGCTCCATCGGGGCCTGAAGCAGGGCTTCGTGCCCGGCTTCGCGGGCTCGCGCGACGGTTCGCTCAAGATCGCTGCCATAGGGCGCGAAGGCGAGGCTGACTGCCGGTGGAAGCCGGGTGATGGCGCTGGCCGTGGCCGCTTGGCTAATTCCGAGACCCGAGACCAGAATGGCAACCCGAGGGCCGGCTCCGCCGGTATCGGGCCGCGCATAGACGTCGAGCGCACGCAATCTGCCTTCGCCGAGACGCGGTATGTTGCCGTGGCGGCCGCGCTCGACGAGGCGCGGATCGGGAGCGGCGCTCAGGCGGATTGGTGCCGCGGAAGGGACCTGGATCACGACCGCGTCGGTTGGCGCCGCCGTTCCAGTCGGGCGCACCACCGTCACACCGGAGGCGTTCTCGACATCGCTGGCACTGCTGGAACCTGTTTTCGGACGTTCGACATTGGCTTGCACCTGGGCCGAAGCTTCGGGAGCAGCCTCCGACTGGCGCAGCGCGATGATCGCGGTAGCGCTCGGCTCGCCCCCCCCGGGATCGCCCACGACCATGAGAATGCTGGTACCCAGAACGAGGCCCGCCACGAGGCCGCCCAGCACCATCGGGGCGGTGACGCGCGCCTGCCGCAGCGACCGCAGCCAGGAACCAGCCTTGGGCTTGCCGCCGAGCGGTCGGGTCAGGATTTCGTCGGTGGCCACGCGCAGCCGCTTCCCCAGGCTCCCGGTCCGAAGTTTGTGGCGGTTCCGCCCGAAACGGCGACGGCCCCCAACATCGGTCCTGAACCGACATTGGGGGCCGCGGTGGTTAAGGCTTCGCTAAGGCGCGCCGGGCATCCGCCTCAGTTCGGCACAACTGCCTTCGGCGTGTTGGCCGCGCCCTTCTGGATTCCACGCAGGAAATCGAAGGCTGCCGTGAGCTGCTTGTCCTTGGCCGGGTCCGGCGGAACGTAAGCGGACGACCCACCGCGCTCCTCCACGTCCTTCTGCTTCAGGTGCCCCTTCAGGCCGGCCTCGCCCTTGGTCTCGTCCTTGCCCTTCAGTTCGTCCGGCACTTCCTGCAGGACCTCCTGATCCGGCTCGATCCCCTTGGCCTGGATCGAACGGCCCGACGGCGTGTAGTAGCGCGCGGTGGTCAGGCGGAGTGCACCGCTTCCGCCGAGCGGGATGATCGACTGCACGGAGCCCTTGCCGAACGACCGGGTGCCCAGCACCGTGGCACGCTTATGATCCTGCAACGCACCGGCAACGATCTCGGAGGCCGAGGCGGAACCGCCATTGACCAGGACAACAATGGGCTTGCCCTTGGTTAGGTCACCGGCCTTGGCCGAGAACCGCTGAGTCTCGTCCGGATTGCGGCCGCGGGTCGAAACGATCTCTCCGCGATCGAGGAAGGCATCGGAGACCATCACGGCCTGGTCGAGAAGGCCGCCGGGATTGTTGCGCAGATCCAGCACGTAACCCTTGAGCTTGTCGGCGCCGATGTCGGTATTGAGCTTATCGATCGCGGCACGCAAGCCATCGAAGGTTTGCTCGTTGAACTGAGTCAGGCGGATGTAGCCGATGTCGCCGCCCTCGGCGCGCGAGCGCACCGGCTTGATCTTGATCACATCGCGATTGAGCGTGACTTCGATCGGATCCTTCGACTCCTTGCGGCTGATCTTCAGCTTCACGGGCGAGTTCACAGGACCGCGCATCTTGTCGACGGCCTGGTTCAGGGTGAGGCCCTGAACCTGATCCTCGTCGATCTGAGTGATGATATCGTTGGTGAGGATACCGGCCTTCGAGGCGGGGGTGTCGTCGATCGGCGTGACGACCTTGATCAGGCCATCCTCCATCGTGACCTCGATACCCAGGCCGCCGAACTCGCCGCGTGTCTGCACCTGCATGTCGCGGAAGCTCTTGGAGTCCATGTAGCTCGAATGCGGATCGAGCGAGGTGAGCATGCCGTTGACGGCCGCCTCGATCAGCTTCGCCTCATCGGGCTTCTCCACATAGTCCGTGCGGATTTTCTCGAACACGTCACCGAACAGGCTGAGTTGACGGTAGGTCTCGGCGGAGGCCGCAACCGCGCTCGTCCCCGAGAGAAGGCGGGTCTGGGTCGCGACCATGGAAGACCCGACGCCGAGGAACGCGCCGACTAGAACGAGGGAAACCTTGCGCATTATCCGCGAACCTTCTCGCTGGGGCTTTTCGCCCACCAAGGCTCCGGGTCGATGGAGCCGCCGTCTTTTCTGAACTCAACGTATAAGACCGGATCGCTGCGATCACCGCCCGCCGCTTCGGGACTGGTGCCGCCCTCCCCCATCGCCGCCACCGGCTCGCCCGCGAGCACGAACTGGCCGACCTCGACGTTGATCTGGTCCATCCCCGCCAACAAGAGATAGTAGCCATCGCCGGCGTTGATGATCAAGAGTCGCCCGTACGACCGGAACTGGCCGGCAAAGGACACCCAGCCATCGGCCGGTGAGGAAACCACTGCTTTCGGCCGGGTCGAGAGCGATATGCCGCGGGTGCTTCCGCCATTACCATCGGGCTGGTTGAAGCTGCGCAGGAGGGCGCCGCTGACCGGGCGCGGCAGGTCCCCCCGCGTGTCGACGAAACGGACCTTCGGCGCCAAGCGAGCCGGGTCACGCGCCGCGGCGACCGCGAAGCGTTCCTGCGTGGCGCGGACCTCGCGGGATTCGGCGGCCCGGGCCTCCTCGGCGGCCCGCCGTGCCGACGCGACCTCCCCCTCCATCCGGTCGAGCAATTCCTTCAAGCTGCGAGCCTGAACCGAGAGTTCGGCAGTGCGGGTCCGCTCGGCGGCCAGCCCGCTCTCGACCTCGGCCTGTCGTGTCCGGCGCGCCGCAATGAGAGCATTCAGGCGCTGCTGTTCCCGCGCCCAACCCGCCAGATCGTTGGTCAATCCTTCGCGATCGGCAGCGATGAGACCCTTCAGGCGGACGAGTTCGGTCAGGTCGCCGGCCAGGGTCTCGGCTTCCCCGCGCAATTCGGGCACGACTGCACCAAGCAGCATCGACGTGCGGATGACCGCGAGCACATCCTCGGGACGGACCAGGACCGCCGGCGGCGGCCGGCGACCCATGCGCTGGAGCGCCGCAAGGATCTCCGCGATAACGCCCCGCCGGGATTCGAGCGAGCGCCGAAGTGCCGTCTCACTGGTTCCGAGGGTCTTCAGGCGGTCCTCGAGTCGGCTCATACGGACTTCGGTGGCCTGGGCCTGACGCGCGGCATCGACGAGGGCGGTGTTCAGCTTGGCCCGGTCGCCGCCGATGGCGGTAATCTCGGCCTCGAATTTGGCCCTGGCTCCCGTACTGGCCGCAAGCGCGTCTTCGATGCGCTTCAGGTTGTCGGCGCGGCGGGTCTTCTCGTCGAGCGCGTTCTGGACAGCCTCCGGCGTCGAGGGCTCCTCGGCGCGGGGTACGCACGTAAGAGCGAAGAACGCGGCCATCATCAGGCCGCTCCTCACCCCAGTACGTCTACGTCGGGTGCCCGATGTCATCGGTCGTCGAGGTTTCCGCGGTGATACGGGTGGCCGGCAAGGATCGTCAGCGTGCGGTACACCTGCTCCAGGGCGAGGACGCGCACAAGCCCATGCGGCAAGGTGGCGGCTCCGAACGACAGGGCCAGTTCGGCACGCGACCGGACGGACGGGTCCAGACCATCAGCGCCCCCAATCGCGAGGATAAGGGCTGAGCGTCCTGCATCACGCCAGCTCCCGACACGCTCCGCTAGGAGCTCGCTGGTCAGATCGGAGCGTCCGCGCTCGTCGTAGACAGCCAGCACGGCACCGGTTGCGGAAGCGTGCCCAAGGATGGCCGCCCCCTCCTCGGACGCACGGTCCTGTGCGCGCCGTGCGCGGCTCTCGGGAATTTCGGCGATGTCGCAGGCTGCGAACCCGAGTCCCCGCCCGACTTGAACGGCTCGCTCACGATATCGCGCGGCAAGATCTCGTTCGGGACCGGGCTTCAGACGGCCAACTGCCGCGACCAGCAAGCGCACGATGCGCTGGACTTCATTCGGCCAGGGCAGCGGCGGGACGGTCGGCCCCCCACATCTTTTCCAGATTGTAGAAGCCGCGCACTTCCGGTCTGAAGATGTGCACGATGATGTCGCCGGCATCGATCAACACCCAATCGCAAGCCGGAAGTCCCTCGACCCGAGCCGTACCAAGCCCTTTGGACTTGATCTCCTGGAGGACGCGATCCGCGATCGCGCCGACATGGCGCTGAGAGCGGCCTGACGTGATAATCATCGTATCGGCCAGGGAGGTTCGGCCCATGAGATCGATCTCAATCGTCTCCTCGGCCTTCATGTCCTCGAGACATTCGAGGGCGAGACTCCGGAGATCGTCGATCTTCCGGTTGGTGGATTCCTCGGAGCCCGGGGCTCCGGTGTGGACCGCGTCGTTCAGCGTCTGGGTTCCTGCAATCGCCATCGTCATCCCACCATCGTACTCCGAATAGGGATAAAGTGGAACGTGGCTCTTGCCTTTTCCATCGAAGGCGCCCGCCGTCCCGTACAGACGCCTACGCGAACACGTCTGGTGCGGCTCGCAGAGCCGTGGACGAGAGGGTCGAACGCGGCCCGTGGAGAAAAACCCAAGCTGGCGCTGCGCGATCAGGCAAGCTTGCCGCCTCCGACTCCGCGATGCGCCAGCGCGCAAGGACGCGGGCGGCGCGAGCGGCCGGTGCGGTCAGGGTGAAGCCCGGACGATCGACGATGGCGAGCGGCATCAGGGCGGCAATCTCCGAATATCCCTGCCAGCGGTGAAATGTCGCGAGGCTGTCGGCTCCCATGATCCAGACGAACCGCACAGCCGGATTTCTCTGTGTGAGGAACCGCAAGGACTGACGGGTGTATCGGGCGCCGATCTCCGACTCGAAATCCGTGACCCGGATTCGGGGATGGTCGGCGACGCGCTGCGCCCGTTCGACCCGGCGGTTGATGGCAGCGAGGTCGCCCCGATCCTTCAAGGGGTTACCTGGCGTCACCATCCACCAGATCGCATCAAGCCGCAGCCGCTTCAGGGCGACGAGGCTGACATGCCGATGGCCGAGATGCGCCGGATTGAACGAGCCCCCGTAAAGACCGATGCGCAGGCCCGGCGAAACGGGTGGCAGATGCGCCGGGCCCGACGCCTCAAGGCGCATCGCGCCTCGATCGGATCGCGGGAGTTGGCGTCAAGGGCGCGTCTGCCCGTTGCCGTGAACCCGGTACTTGAAGGTGGTCAGTTGCTCGACCCCCACCGGCCCACGTGCGTGCATGCGTCCGGTGGCGATGCCGATCTCGGCACCAAAGCCAAACTCCCCGCCGTCGGCGAACTGGGTGGAGGCATTGTGTGTGACGATGGCCGAATCGACCTCCGCCAGGAAGCGTGAGGCTTCCGTCAGGTCATCGGTGATGATCGCGTCGGTGTGATGCGATCCGTTGGTCTCGATATGTTCGATGGCGGCATCGAGACCGTCGACGACCCGAACCGAAATGATGGCGTCGAGATATTCGGTGCGCCAATCGACCGGCGTGGCGGCGCTAACGCGGGCATCGATCGCCTGCGTGGCCGAATCGCCGCGCACGGCGCATCCGGACTCAAGAAGCGCAATGACGAGCGGCGCCAAATGCGTATCGGCGCAGGCGCGGTCGACAAGCAGGGTTTCGGCGGCCCCGCAGATGCCGGTGCGCCGCATCTTGCTGTTGAGCACGATGGTGCGGGCCATCTCGAGGTCCGCGCCCGCCGCGACGTAGACATGGCAGATACCGTCGAGATGCGCGAAAACGGGGACGCGAGCTTCCGCCTGCACCCGCTCGACCAGACCGCGCCCGCCGCGCGGCACGATGACGTCGATACCACCGTCGAGGCCGGACAGCATGGCGCCGACCGCCGCGCGATCCCGGGTCGGCACGATCTGGATGGCGTCGGCCGGAAGACCCGCCGCCTCCAGCCCTGCCCGCATGGCACGCGCAATGGCCATGGCAGAGCGGTGGCTGTCGGACCCGGCGCGCAAGATCGCCGCATTGCCCGCTTTAAGGCAGAGCGCGCCCGCATCGGCCGTGACGTTGGGCCGACTCTCGAAGATGACGCCGATGACGCCGAGAGGCACGGCAATGCGTTCGATCAACAAGCCGTTGGGCCGCTCGAAGGCAGCGATCTGCCGCCCCACAGGATCAGGGAGCGCTCCAATTTTGGCCACCGCGTCGGCAATCGCCCCCAGACGCCCTTCGTCCAGGGTGAGGCGGTCGAGGAGCGCCTGGGTCTGGCCCGCGGCGCGAGCCGCCTCGACGTCGAGAGCGTTTTCCGCCAAAATCGTGTCTCGTTCCGCCCGGAGGCGTTCGGAGATGAGGCGAAGCGCGGTGTCCTTGATCTGAGCTGGAGCGAGAGCGATCTTGCGGGCCGCAGCACGGGCACGCTGGCCCAGGGCGTTCATCTCCGCGGAGAGATCGGCGGGGGGCGTAAACTCAGATCGCAGGTTCAGAACGGGCACGGCCTTCATCCTCGCGACCGTCGCGATGGCACGCGGCCGCCTTGTGTTCCGACCCGTCATGCCACGCCGGAGGCCATTAGAACAAGCTTACGGGCTGACGGATCAGCTATTCCCCCACCATCGCGAGGTCATCGCGGTGTACCATTTCCGCGCGTCCCGGATGGGTCAGAAGATCGGCGATTTCCCGGCTCGGCCGGCCGATAATGCGCAGGGCCTGGTCGCTGTCATAGGCCACGAGTCCGCGTCCAAGGGTCCGTCCAGCTTCATCCCGGATCACCACGGCATCGCCGCGTCCGAACCCGCCCTGGACGCGGGTCACGCCCACAGGCAGCAGGCTGGCGCCACCCTGGAGAGCACGCGCGGCGCCAGCATCGACGGTGAGGATACCACGTGGCTCCAGAGAGCCGGCGATCCAGCTCTTGCGCGCCGTCACCGGGTTCGAGCCTGATAGGAACCAGCTGCAGCGCCCGCCCTTCAGGATGGTACGCAGCGGATTCTTCTCGCGCCCATCGGCAATGACCATGTGGGTGCCGCCGCTCGCAGCGATCTTGGCTGCTTCGACCTTGGTGCGCATACCGCCGCGCGAGAGTTCGGAGGCCGGACCACCAGCCATCGCCTCGATCTCC
The DNA here is from genome assembly GCF_001423325.1 of Methylobacterium sp. Leaf113. Taxonomy (NCBI): domain Bacteria; kingdom Pseudomonadati; phylum Pseudomonadota; class Alphaproteobacteria; order Hyphomicrobiales; family Methylobacteriaceae; genus Methylobacterium; species Methylobacterium sp. Leaf113. The sequence goes on along the minus strand of NZ_LMNJ01000001.1, from coordinate 432,270 downwards.
GGCGTGATCCGCTCGATGATCGGAAGGTGCTGCGCATTCGGATCGGTATGCGGCGGGGCCGAATAGAGCCCGTCGATGTCAGAGAACAGCACCAGGACGTCGGCTCCGATCATCGTGGCGACGCGGGCGGCCAGACGATCGTTGTCGCCGTAGCGGATCTCGCTCGTGGCGACCGTGTCATTCTCGTTGACGACCGGGACGGCGCGCACTTCGAGGAGCTTGAGCACCGTGGCGCGGGCATTGAGGTAACGCCGACGTTCCTCGGTGTCCTGCGGCGTCACCAGGATTTGCCCGGCGGCGATGCCGTGATGCCCAAGGGCCTCGGACCAATGGCGCGCCAGGGCGATCTGCCCCACGGCCGCTGCGGCCTGGCTCTCCTCCAGGCGTAGGGTGCCGGGCGGATAACCGAGCACCGTCCGGCCGAGCGCGATGGCGCCCGATGAGACAACCAGCACATCCGTCCCGCTGGCGTGAAGATCGGCGATGTCCTCGGCCAAAGCGCTCAGCCAGGCATGGCGCAGACGACCGCGCACGCGGTCAACGAGCAGCGCCGAGCCCACCTTGATGACAATGCGGCGGAAGTCTTGGAGCTTGGGAATCTGGACGTCGGTGGTCATCGGCAGTGTCGGCGGGAGGACGGTGAAGCGTTTGTGACGAGCGCGTGTCGCCGGCACAAGGGCCGTGCGCTCCCGTTCAGGGCTGCCACGCCTCGGCCGGCTGCGCCTCAGCCTCTGCCAGCTTCGCCGCATCCATCTCGCGAGCAAGCGCCCGCAGGGCCTCCTGCACACCGAGGCCCGTGGCTGAGGAAAGCACCAGCGGCTTCTTCTTCGAGGCACGCTTCAGACGGGCAACCTGCTCCTTCAACACATCCGGGTCGACAACGTCGGCCTTCGAGAGCGCGACGATTTCGGGCTTTCCGTCGAGGCCGTTGCCGTAGGCTTCCAGTTCGCGCCGGACGAGCTTGTAGGTCTGGCCGGCATGCTCGTTCGTCGCCTCCACCAAGTGGAGCAGCACCCGGCAGCGCTCCACGTGGGCCAGGAACTTGTCGCCCAAGCCGACGCCGTCATGAGCGCCCTCGATCAATCCCGGAATGTCGGCAAGCACGAATTCCCGCTCATCGGAGCGCACGACGCCGAGTCCCGGATGCAGGGTGGTGAAGGGATAATCGGCGATCTTGGGCTTGGCCGCCGTCACGGTAGCGAGGAAGGTCGACTTGCCAGCATTGGGAAGCCCGACCAGTCCCGCATCGGCGATCAGCTTCAGGCGCAGCCACACCCACTGCTCATGGCCTTCCAAGCCCGGATTGGCGTGCTTCGGTGCCCGATTGGTCGACGTGGTGAAGTAGGCATTGCCAAAACCGCCGTTGCCGCCCTTGGCGAGACGCACACGCTGGCCGACATGGGTCATGTCGGCGATCAGGGTCTCGCCGTCCTCGGCCAGGATCTCGGTTCCGGCAGGAACCTTCAGCACCACATCGGCGCCGTTGGCACCGTGGCGGTTGGAGCCCATGCCGTGCTCGCCTTTCTTGGCCTTGAAGTGCTGCTGGTAGCGGTAGTCGATCAGGGTGTTGAGGCCGTCGACGCACTCGACCCAGACATCGCCGCCGCGCCCGCCGTCGCCACCGTTCGGGCCGCCGAACTCGATGAACTTTTCACGGCGGAAGGCCACGCATCCGGCGCCACCGTCGCCGGAGCGGACATAGACCTTGGCTTCGTCGAGGAATTTCACGGGCGGGCTCGGATCAGTTCGGATGTCGGGATGTCGTGTGTCGCCGGAACGACAAAGCATGAAACGACAACGGGGAAGATGGTTTCCCATCTTCCCCGGGATCATGTGGTGGCTAGGCCCTCTCCCGGGAAGATCCCGTGAGAGCCTCGGGGAAGCGCCTTACTCGGCAGCTTCCTGCATCGGGACAACGGTGACGAAGGCGCGACCGCGCTTCGTCTCAAACAGCACGCGGCCGGCCGCCTTGGCGAACAGGGTGTGGTCCGTGCCGATGCCGACATTGGTGCCGGGATGCCACTTGGTGCCGCGCTGGCGCACGATGATGTTGCCCGGAATGACGGCTTCCGAACCGAACTTCTTCACGCCGAGGCGCTGACCAGCCGAGTCGCGGCCGTTGCGGGACGAGCCGCCTGCTTTTTTATGAGCCATGGGAAATTACTCCGAAGTCTTGGATCTCAGGTCGGATCGTCAGGCGCTGATGCCGGTGATGCGGACCACCGTGTGATGCTGGCGGTGGCCCCGCTTGCGGCGGGAGTTCTGACGGCGGCGCTTCTTGAAGGCGATGACCTTCGCGTCGCGGCCGTGGCTGACGATCTCGCCGGTGACGCTGATGCCCGAGAGCAGCGGCGCGCCGACCTGAGTGGCGCCTTCGCCGTTCGTGAACAGGAGCACGTCACCGAAGGTGACGGCCGAACCGGCTTCGCCTTCGAGCGTGGCGATCGTGATGGTGTCGTTGGCGGCAACGCGATACTGCTTGCCGCCCGTCTTGATGACTGCGAACATCGTTCTCTCTTCGTGTTCTCTGCCGGCCTCCGGCGCGCCTCGCGGCGAATCCTGGACCGTCTTCTTGTTCAGGTCATCCGCACCATCGGATCGAGCCGGGGGCGAACGCGAAACGCGCGGACTTCGTCGAGGAAGCCGCGCGAGAGGGGGTGGATAGGCGGGGATGGGGTGATTTGTCAATGACGGCGGGTGGCACCGAGGTGACCGGGCCTACCGCTTCGTCAATCCGCCGAGCACGTTGCGAAGGATCGCATTGCCCACCTCGGTCCCGACTTTCCGTGCCATCGAGCGCGCGGCGTTGCCGAGGACCTGTTCGGCAAGGCTCGGGGGCGGGCGGCGCCCCTTCCCCACCGGCTTGGTGCCGAGAACGCCGCCGAGCCAGCTCCCGAGCATCCCGCCCAAACCGCCCTCCGTCACCTCCGGGCCGTCGGTTCCGCTGCCGTCGAGCCCCTTGCGGGCGGCCAGCATCTCGTAGGCACTCTCGTTGTCGACGGACTGGTCGTACTTTCCGTGCACGGGACTTTTTGCGATCAGATCGGCCCGCTCGGCCGGTGTGATCGGACCGACTCGGCCCTGCGGGGGTGCGATCAGGGCGCGCTCGACCACGGACGGCGTGCCCTTGGCTTCCAGGAACGAGACGAGCGCCTCACCAACGCCGAGTTCGGTGATCGCCTTGGCGACGTCAAAGCCAGGATTCTGGCGGAATGTCTCGGCGGCGGCCTTCACGGCGCGCTGATCGCGGGGCGTGAAGGCGCGCAAGGCATGCTGCACCCGGTTTCCGAGCTGGCCGAGGACCGATTCCGGTACGTCGAGAGGATTCTGCGTCACGAAGTAGACGCCGACGCCCTTCGAGCGGATCAGGCGTACCACCTGCTCCACCGCATCCAGAAGGGCCTTCGGGGCATCGTCGAACAGGAGGTGCGCCTCGTCGAAGAAGAAGACGAGCTTCGGCTTGTCGAGGTCGCCGACCTCCGGCAGCTGCTCGAACAGCTCCGAGAGCATCCAGAGCAGGAACGAAGCGTAGAGCCGGGGCCGCTGCATCAGCTTGTCGGCGGCCAGGATGTTGACGATGCCCCGGCCCTCGCGGTCCACCCGCATGAAGTCGTTGAGGTCGAGGGCCGGCTCGCCGAAGAACCGGTCGGCGCCCTGGTTCTCCAGCATCAGGAGTTGTCGCTGAATGGCGCCGACGGAGGCCGCCGAGACGTTGCCATACTGGCCCGAGACCGCCTTCAGGTTCTCGGTGAGGTAGAGCAGCAGGGCACGGAGGTCCTTGAGATCGAGGACCGGCCATTTGTTGTCGTCCGCGACCCGGAAAGCGATGTTGAGCACGCCCTCCTGGGTGTCGTTGAGTTCCAGCAGGCGCGCCAGCAGCAACGGCCCCATCTCGATGACGGTGCAGCGGATCGGATGGCCCTGATCCCCGAACAGATCCCAGAACACGGTCGGAAAGCGGTCGGGCTGGTAGGGAATGCCGAGCTCGTCGGCGCGCTTGACGAAGACCGGCTTCGACTCGCCGGCAACGGCCAGCCCCGAGAGATCGCCCTTGATATCGGCGGCGAAGACCGGGACGCCGGCATTGGAGAATCCCTCCGCCATCACCTGCAGGGTCACGGTCTTGCCGGTGCCCGTCGCTCCGGCCACGAGGCCGTGGCGGTTGGCGAGCCGAAGCGTCAGGCCCTCGGGTTTTAGACTTCCATCCTTGAGGGGCGCCTTGCCGACCAGGATCGTACCGTCGTCCTGCATGATCGTCCGCTCCTCGTGCCCGTCGCAGCGCCGAAGCGTCGACCGTGAGCGTTATGGCGCCCGGGCGCGGCATTTTCCAGCGGTTCGCCGAGCGCTCTTGATTTCGCGTCGGCGAGGCCGGATGGACAAGATCCCGACTGTGCAGAGATGCCGACCGTGCAGGAGTCCGTTTAAGATGGAAGAGTTGATCGCCCGCGTAACGACCCGGACCGGCCTTGATGCCGCAACGGCGCAGACCGCCATCGGCCACATCCTGGCCTTCCTGCAGAAGGAGGGGCCGGCCACGGAGGTGAGCCAGTTGCTCAGCGCTCTGCCGGGATCCGAGGCCGCGATCGCCGAAACCAATGCCGGCGAAGCCGGCGGCGGCGGCCTGATGGGCATGCTCGGCGGCATGATGGGTGGTGGCGTCATGGCGCTCGGGCAGAAGCTGATGGCTGCCGGCGTGCCGATGGGCCAGATGCAGCCGCTCGGCCAGGAATTGTTCGCCTATGGCCGCGAGAAGGCCGGCGAGGACGTGATGGGCCCGATCGTCGGCTCCGTCCCGGGCCTGAACCAGTTCGTCTGAGACCAGCGTCGGATCCTTCGGCGACTACCCATCGGGACGTCGCCGGAGTGTGGACCTTCTCCTCCGGCAAGCCCCTCTGGAAAAACAGCAATCCTTGTCATAAAAGCGTGTGCGCTTCGTGGTGATGTGACCTCCCGAAGGCACGAGGCCAAGGGCTCCAGCGGAGCACGCCTCGCGGTCCCGACAGGGCGGATTGGACGATGGTCCCGAACTTCGCGCGCGATGCCTCCACGGCGTGGCTTAATGGCTGGGAGGCGCACGTTCATGCGCCCTTCGCCCGGCTGAAGCAGCGCACCGCCGAAGCGGGGCGCAGTGGGCTTCTGCTCCCGGCGGGTGGGGCACCGATCCGGTTCAAGCCCCGCCTCAGAACGCCCCTCGCCGCCCCGGGGCTCGCGCCGACCCTCGGCCGTATCGGCTCCCTCGAGGTGCGGCTGGCCACCTCCGCTTCGGAGATCCGGCGGGCGCAGCGCCTGCGCTACCGGGTGTTCTTCGAGGAAATGTCGGCCGTCCCGAGCGGTCTCGCGATGCTGTCGCGCCGCGACGTCGACGAGTACGATGCGGTCTGCGACCACCTCCTGGTGATCGATCACGCCGCCACGGACACGCCGAACTTCGCCGCCAAGCCGTTCCGGCGCACCCAACCCAAGGTTGTCGGGACCTACCGTCTGCTGCGGCAGGATGCGGCCGACCGCAATTTCGGGTTCTACACGGCCGGCGAATACGACATCGCCCCTCTGATGGCGGCCAATCCGGGGGCGCGGTTCCTCGAACTCGGGCGCTCCTGCGTGCTGAAGCCCTATCGGACCAAGCGCACGGTGGAACTGCTCTGGGCCGGAATCTGGGCCTATGTTCAACACCATAGCATCGATGCCATGCTGGGCTGCGCCAGCCTGGAGGGGACGGACCCGGATCGGCTCGCACTCCCCTTGAGCTTCCTGCACCACCATGCCCGGGCCTCGGAGGGTTGGTGTGCCCGCGCCCTGCCGGAGCGCTACGTGGCGATGAACCGGGTGGCTCGCGAGGCCGTGGACCCGAAGGCCGCGCTCCAGGCGCTGCCGCCGCTGATCAAGGGCTACCTGCGGATCGGCGCGACCTTCGGCGACGGGGCCGTCGTGGACCATCAGTTCGGCACCACCGACGTCTTCGTGGTGCTGCCCGTCTCGGCCATCGCGGCACGCTACCGGGAGCATTTCGCGCCGGCGGCGAACCGCCAGGCGGCGTAAGGCAACCTCAGGTTCGTGCATCCGCCGCGAGGGCGGCCAAGCCTTCGCGGTAGGTCGGATAGGCGAGCGTCACGCCAAGCTCTTCTTGGATCAGGCGATTTCGCACCCGCTTGTTCTCGCCGTAGAAGCTGCGGGCCATCGGGCTCAGGTCGGCGGTCTCGAAATCCACCTCCGGCGGCAGCGGTAGGCCGGCGAGCTTGGCGGCATATTCGGTCACGACCTGCGGCGGGGTCGGCTCGTCGTCGGTGACGTTGTAGGTGGCACCGGCGCGGGGATGGGCGATCGAGGCCAGCAGCGTGGTCGCGATATCGTCGACGTGGATCCGGTTAAACACTTGCCCCGGCTTGATGATTCGCTGCGATTTACCCTCCCGCAGCTTCACGATCGGGTTGCGGCCCGGGCCGTAGATGCCGGAGAGACGAAAGACCTGGACGGCCTTGCCGGTCTCGGCGCCGAGGGCGTGCCACTGATTTTCAACGGCGAGGCGCCCACGGGAACGGCCGCTCACCGGGCGGGGCGGCGTCGACTCGTCGATCCAGGCGCCCTCGTGGTCGCCGTAGACACCAATGGTCGACAGATAGCCGATCCAGCCGATGCGACTGGCCGCGATGGCCTCGCGGTATACCGCGAGGGTCGTGTCGACGTCGCGGGCGGGCGGGGCCGAAACCAGCAGCACATCCGTATCGGCCAGGTCGGCCGCGATGCGGGGGTCATCGGAGTCCGGTCCGAAGGCCCGCATCTCGGCGAGATCGCTGGGGCCGGCCCGGGACGGATCGGTCACGGTGGCGCGGACCACGCCGAAGCGGTCGCGGGCACGCTCCACGAATCGACGGGCGGTGAAACCGAGTCCGAAGACGAAGAGGTTCATGTCGGCGTCTGTCCTGTCGTCTCGGGCGGGGTCGGGTCCAGGGCCGAGTCCCACTCGGCCCGGACCATGGCGTCGGTTTCGCCCAAACCCCGGGCGTTGAAAAGCGCGCGCAGCGGCGCGGGCGCCAGCAGGCGCCCGAGCGCCCACACCGCCATGCCGCGCACCAGGGGCGCGGGATCGTCCAGGCAGCGCTCGGCCTCGGCGGCGAGGCCGAGATCGCCGGAGTTGCCGATGGCGATGAGGACATTGCGCAGGAATCGATCCCGCCCGGTGCGCTTGACCGGCGTGCCGGCGAAGCGGGCGCGGAAGGCTGCGTCGTCGAGGCGGGCGAGGTCGGCGAGCGGCGGGGCGGCGAGATCGCTCCGGGCGGCCATCCGCCCCTCCGCGGCCGTCGCCGCGAACTTGTTCCAGGGGCAGACGGCGAGGCAATCGTCGCAGCCGAAGACGCGGTTGCCGATGGCCGACCGGAACTCCGTCGGAATCGGCCCGGCATGCTCGATGGTCAGGTAGGCGATGCAGCGGCGCGCATCGAGGCGGTAGGGCGCCGGAAAGGCACCGGTCGGGCAGATGTCGAGACAGCGCCGGCACGAGCCGCAATGGTCGGCCTCCGGCGCGTCCGGGGTCAGGTCGGCGGAGGTGTAGATGGCGCCGAGCAGGAGCCAGTTGCCGAGGGTGCGGGACACCAGCACCGTGTGCTTGCCCTGCCAGCCGAGGCCGGCGGCGGCCGCCAGCGGCTTCTCCATCACGGGAGCGGTGTCGACGAACACCTTCACGCGGACGTCGCCCTTGGCCGAGAGGTAGCCGCCCAGTTCCTTCAGCTTGCCCTTGACCACCTCGTGGTAGTCGCGGCGCTGGGCATAGGCCGCGATGGCGCCCCGCTCGCGCCGGGCCAGGAGGTCCAGGGGATCGGCCTCGGGGCCGTAATTCATCCCCAGCATGACGATGCTGCGCACGCCCGGCCACAGGGTGGCGGGGTCGGCGCGCTGGTCGGCCCGCTCGACCATCCAGTCCATGGTGCCGTGATGGCCCTCGCCGAGCCAGGCGGGGAGCCGGTCCTGCAGTTCGGGCACGGCGTCGGGCCGGGTGATGCGGATCGATTCGAAGCCGAGCAGCCGCGCCCGCGCCTCGACGGCCCGGCGCAGCTCCGCCCCGGCCAGGATCGGCCGCGCGGGTTTCGACGCAGGGCGGGCCGGCGACGCGGCGCGGGCCGCCGGCAGGTCCGGTGCGTCGTATGCTTGCGGTGCGTCGTGCGCTGCGTTCAAAAATCCAGGTTCGCGTAATGGTCCGCCGGGGCCATGCCGGGCACCCGGTCCGCCAGTAGCGTGCGGAACGACGGGCGCGACTTCACCCGCGCGTACCAGTCCCTCGCCGTCTCGTCCTCGTCCCATGGCACGTCGCCGAGATAATCCACGCAGGAGAGGTGGGCCGCCGCCGCGAGATCCGCATAGGTCAGATGGTCGCCCGCCAGCCATTTCCGGCGGGACATCAGGTAGCCGATATACTTCATGTGGTAGCGCACGTTGGTGCGCGCGGCGCGAATGGCGTTCATGTCCGGCGGGCCGCCGCCGTTGGCGCTGTTCATGAAGCGCTTCGAGATCTTCTCGGTGACGAGGTACTCGGTCACCTCGGCGTCGAACTTGACCAGGAACCAGTCGAGCAGGCGCCGGACCTCGACCCGCGCCGCCGTGGTCTCCGGCAGCAGGCGCCGGCCGCTGAGGCCGAGGCCCCGGGTCTCGTCGAGATACTCGGCGATGATGCCCGCCCCCGGGATCGCGAGCCCGGTCTGCTCCACCAGGACCGGCGTGGTCCCGGCCGGATTGATCAGCAGGAAGGCCTCGCGCCGGTCCCACGATCGCTCCTCCATCAGCGTCGGCTCCATGCCCATCTCGGACAGGACCAGGCGGATGAAGCGCGAATGCGGGCAGAAGGAGGAATGGTAAAGCGTCGCCATCGAGGCCGTTTCGAACGGGGGAGGTGTGCCGGGAGACGGAGCGCGTCGAGGCCCTGCGGGATGAGCGGCAAAGAAAGACTTATTGCCCGATCGTTGCCGCCTCATTAACACGCATGTCGCGAACGCGATAACCGTCCGTCAACCTTGATGGATCAGGCAACCTGGATGGATCAGGCAACCTGGATGGATCAAGGTCGAACCCGCAGGACGATTCACGCGCGTCGAGCGGTCCTGGCTGCCACCGCAGACCGGCCGGGGCTTTCGAACTCAAGTCCGACCGACACATCCCCAACCCGCGAGGCGAACAGATGATGGATGCGATGGGCATCGCAAAAGCGGTCGTGCTCGGCGTGGTCGAGGGGGCGACGGAGTTCATCCCGGTCTCGTCCACCGGGCACCAGCTCCTGGTCGGCCACTTCATCGGCTTCGAATCGCCGAACAACACCTTCGAGGTGCTGATCCAGCTCGGCGCGATCCTGGCCATCCTGGCGGTCTATTTCCGCCGGCTCCTCGGCATCACCCTGGCGCTGCCGAACGACCCGAAGGCGCGCCGCTTCGTCCTCGGCATCCTGCTGGCGTTCCTGCCGGCGGCGATCATCGGCGGCCTGTTCTCGAAATACATCAAATACTACCTCTTCAACCCCTGGATCGTGTGCGCGACCCTGGTCGCCGGCGGCATCGTGCTCCTCGTCCTCGACGACACCGACCTCGACGTGAAGAAGCGGGACGTCTTCGACTTCACCCTGCCGATGGATTTCAAGATCGGCCTGTTCCAGTGCATCGCGATGATTCCCGGCGTGTCGCGCTCGGGCGCCACCATCGTGGGCGCGATGCTGATGGGCGCCGACAAGCGCTCGGCCACCGAGTTCTCGTTCTACCTCGCGATTCCCACCATGGCGGGGGCCTTCGCCAAGGACCTGCTCGACAATTACAAGAACCTGTCGCGGGACGACACCGGCCTGATCGTCATCGGCTTCATCGTGGCCTTCATCTCGGCCTTCATCGTGGTGCGGACGGTGCTCGACTACGTCTCCTCCCACGGCTTCCGGCTGTTCGCCTGGTGGCGCATCATCGTCGGCTCGCTCGGTTTCGCCGGCCTGATCATTTTCGGATAGGCGATCCGGCGGATCGGCTTCGGATCAGCGATTCCGGGCCCGACGTCAGTCGATCGTCCGGCGGCGAAGGTTTTCGGACGGTCCTCCGAGACCGAACAGGCTGGAACGAGGACGACAAAGCCCGCGTCGAGCGTATTCGGCGCTGGGATATAAAATACAAGACGAGGGGGCGATTGCGTCCGTGCGCGACGCCGTGCAAGGGCTGTCCGGAACCAAGGTCCGGTCGTTCCTGGCCGGCGACCGGTCAGCATCGACCGGCGTAAAAGCACACGCGGAGGCCAGCCCCGATGGAAGACCGTCCCCTCGCCGACCTGTTCCCGCCCGCGACCCGCGAGCGTTGGCTCGGCCTCGTCGACGGGGTCCTGAAGGGCGGCGACTTCGAGAAGCGCCTGGTCTCCAAGACGGCGGACGGCATCCGCATCGAACCGCTCTACGATCCGGCCTCGCCGGTGGCGCAGCCCGCCCGGGCTCCGGGGCCGTGGCGCGTCTCGCAGCGGGTCGACCATCCGGACGGCGCCACCGCCAGCGCCCTCGCGCTCGCCGACCTCGAAGGCGGGTCCGATGCCCTGACCCTGGTCTTCGCCGGCGCACCGGCGGCCCGCGGCTACGGCCTCACCGCCACGACGGCCACCGACCTCGACGCCGCCCTCGGCAACGTGATGCTGCCGCTGATCGCCACCCGCCTCGATGCGGGCGCGCGCGGCCTGGAGGCCGCCCACCTGATCCGCGCTGTCGTGGCGGCGCGCGGCGAGACCCTGAAGGGCCTCGACCTCGACCTCGGCCTCGATCCCATCGGCGTCCTCGCCTCGGGCGGGACCCTGGCGGAAGATTTCGGCGCCGGGATCGCCGGCGCGCTCGCGACCTTCGACGCCGAGGGCTTCAGCGGCCGGGCCTGCCTCGCCGATGGCCGGCCCTACCACGAGGCCGGCGCCAGCGAGGCGACCGAACTCGCCGCCGCCCTGGCCACGGCGGTCGCCTACCTGCGCGCCCTGGAGGCCAATGGGCATGCGCTCGAACGCGCCCGCGACGCCGTCGCGGTGCTGCTCACGGCGGATGCCGACGAATTCCTGACCATCGCCAAGTTCCGCGCCATGCGCCGGCTCTGGGCCCGGGTGGAAGCGGCCTGCGGCCTCGCGCCGAAGCCCCTGCGCCTGCATGCCGAGACCGCCTGGCGGATGATGAGCCGGCGCGACCCCTTCGTGAACATCCTGCGCACCTCCATGGCCGCCTGCTCGGCCGGCCTCGGCGGTGCCGACGCGATCACCGCCCTGCCCTACACGGCGGCGCTCGGACTCAGCGACGCCTTCGCCCGCCGGGTGGTGCGCAACAGCCAGATCGTGCTGATCGAGGAATCCAACCTCGCCCGCGTCGCCGACCCGGCCGCCGGCGCCGGCAGCTTCGAGACCCTCACGGAGAAGCTGGCCGAGGCGGCCTGGACCGCCTTCCAGGCGATCGAGCGCGAAGGCGGCATCGTGGCGAGCCTCCGGGCCGGCGCGATCCAGGAGCGGATCGCCGCCACCCGGGCCACCCGGGCCAAGAACGTCGCCACCCGCCGCGAAGCGCTGACCGGCGCCAGCGAGTTCCCCTACCTGGCGGAGAAGCCCGTGACGGTGCTGGAGGTCGCCCCCGTGACGGCGCCGCCGGCCGGCGGCTTCGGCACCGGCCCAGCCGTGACCTGCGCCCCCCTGCCCTCCGGGCGCCTCGCCGAGCCCTACGAGGCCCTGCGCGACGCCTCCGACGCGGCCCTCGCGGCGACCGGCCGGCGGCCCTCGGTGTTCCTCGCCAATCTGGGTCCGGTCGCGGTGTTCAACGCGCGCTCGACCTTCGCCGCCAATGCCTTCGCGGCCGGCGGCATCGAGGCGGTGAACCAGGAGGGCTTCACCGATCCGGTGGCCCTGGCCGACGCGTTCCGCGCCTCCGGCGCCCGCATCGCCTGCCTGTGCTCGTCCGACGCGCTCTACGCCACCCATGCGGCGGATGCCGCCCGGGCGCTCAAGGCGGCGGGTGCCGTCACGCTGTACCTCGCCGGCAAGCCGGGCGACCTCGCTGAAGCCCTGACCGCGGCGGGCGTCGACGGATACCTCCAGGCCGGGGGCGACGTCCTGGCCCTGCTGACGGGAGCGCTGGCGCACGCGACGCAGGCCTGATTGCGCAACCGCGACCGCTCTTCGATGGTTTGTGGCCCGTCGAGTCGAACCCAGAACGGAAAGCCATGCGACGCCCAGCCCTTGCCGTCACCCCCCGGTCGATGACCGCTTTGGCGGCGACCTCCCTCGTGCTCCTGAGCGTCTCCGTCGGCAGCGCCGGTGCCGCCACCAAGAAGGTGCAGGTGCCCAACCGCTACGACGGGACCTGGAGCATCGAGGTGGTCACCCTCGACGGCCCCTGCGACCGCGCCTATCGCTACGGCGTGCAGATCCGGCGCGGGGAAGCCAGCTATGCCGGCGGCGAGTTCAACATCCGCGGGCGGGTGGCGCAGAACGGCGCCGTGCGGGCCGTGATCTCCCGCGGCGACGATCACGCCGACGTGATCGGCCGTCTCGGCCGCCAGGGCATGGGCAACGGCACCTGGACCACCACCGGCGTGATCGGCTGCAGCGGCCGCTGGAACGCCGAGCGCCGGGGCTGAGGCGCCTCCGGCCGGCGCGCCGGTCCGGGAATTTCTCTGCATCCCCCGGCCGAGCCCCTGTGATGGGCGTGCCACATCGGCACGCCGATCGCGGCCCCGAACGTCGACGGCCCGGTTCTGCCCTTCTCCCGACGAAATCCGTGAGGAATACTCAGGCCCGATCGAGAACGATTTGGCACGGGGCTTCCCTGATGAGAGCTTTGCTGTTCGGCGCGGTGGTGATGACCTTGGGCTGTGGCGCTGCGGCCGAGGCTGCGGGCCGCAATCCGGCCCACCCGCACCGGGTGATGTCGCCCCTCGAGATTGCGGCGACGGACTGCTTCGCCGAGACCGTGCTGGCCAATCCCGCCGCCCTGCGGCATGCCCGGGCCGGACGCTGGTACGAGGCCGCCGGGATCACCGGCTTCCTGTGTCGGCCCGAGGTCGACGCGATGATTCAGGCCCATGACCGCCTGTACGGGCGCGGCACCGGCGCCCGCTACTTCCAGACCGCCTATACCCGCCATCTCGGCCAGCAGCTCGCCGATCGCCTTCAGCCGATGCTGGAGCGCAAGGCGATGGCCAGCGCCGAGCCGCCCGCCGACAAGGCCGAGGTGGTCGAGGCCGTAGACAAGGCGGCCGAGTAGACCCCGAAGTCGATCTCCACGCAGATCGCGCCGCACGGCAGATCCCGAGGGCGAACCTTAACTTTGCGTCCGGTACGGTTTTTTGCCGAAACATCCCGGGTCGCGAAGGCGCTCCGGGACCTTGCGCTCGCTCCAAGACCGCACGCAGGAACCACCCGCCTTGGCTCGCACCGGGTACGACCTTCTCAGTACCCCGGCGGCCACCGCTCCGTCCGAGCGCCCGCCGGGTGTCGATCTGGCCTCGGCGGCCCTGCGGCTCGCCGGCAAGGTCGCGGATGCGGCGGCCGCGCAGCAGGCGCGCGATGCCGCGATGATCGCCGAACTCCGGCGCGACCTCGCGGCGCAGACCGCCCTGGTGCGGCAACAGGCCGAAACCCTCGCCGACCAGGAGCACGTGTTCGAGCGCGCCTCGGCGGCGGCCGGGATCGGCCTGTGGCAATGCCGCCTGCCCTGCGAGACCCTGCGCTGGAGCGCGGGCGTCTACGACCTGTTCGAGATGCCGCACGGATCGGCGGTGAGCCGGCAGGCGACCCTGGCCTGCTACACCGAGGAGGCGCGCCGGACCCTGGTGGCGATGCGCGCGGAGGCCATCGCCCGGCGCACGTCCTTCACCCTCGAATCCGAGATCGTCACCCTCCGGGGCAGCCGCCGGGCGATCCGGATCTCCGCCAGCGTGGAGGTCCGGGCGGGCCAGCCGGTCCGGCTCTTCGGGTTCAAGCAGGACATCACGGACGCCAAGCGGCACGCCGACCGGATGCGCTACCAGGCCGAGTTCGACCGGATGACCGGGCTGTCCAACCGCAGCGTGTTCGACGCCCGGCTGGCGGAGATGCCGGAGACCGGCGCCCTGCTGCTGATCGACCTCGACGGCTTCAAGGCGATCAACGACGCCCACGGGCACGCGGTCGGGGATGCCTGCCTGGCCGAAGCGGCGCGGCGCCTGCGCGACGCCTGCCGGGCGATCGATCTGGTGGCGCGCATCGGCGGCGACGAGTTCGCCGTCCTGATCGGCCACGATGCCGACGGGGCCGTCGGCGAGGCCATCGGTCAGCGCATCGTGCGGGCCATGCGGGTGCCGTTCGTCCATCGCAGCGTGAGCCTGCACTTCGGCGCCTCCGTGGGGGTCGCACGCGCCGCGCAGGCGAACCCGGTCGACCTGTTCACCCGGGCGGACGCCGCCCTCTACGCCGCCAAGGCGGCCGGACGCGGCACCGTGCGGATGGCGCCTCCGTAATCAGCGCGCCCTGGAATGGTGAAAATTCGCTCGCGGTCTGGCGTCACTTTGCGCTGCGCAACCCCCGGCTGGACAGGGTCCGTCAAGCCCGGCCTCCCTATCCTGGCGCGACGGGCGCCGCGCGTCCGCCCTGCCCTCCTTCGCCGAGGCCCCGCGTGCGCCGGACGACCTTGAAGACCCTGACGTCCTGGTTCACCCCCTCCCGGCGCGAGCCCGCGCCCAGATCCGCGCCGCACGATCTCGCCGCGATTCTCGCCTTCCTCGACGCCGTGGCGCGGGCCTGCAGCACGGCGCCGACCCCCGAGGCCGCCACCCGCGACTGCCTCGGGATCGTGGCCGGCTTCACCGGCTGGCCGATCGGGCACGCCTATCGCCGCCGCGACCCGGACGGGGCGATGCTGTCGATGCGGACCTGGTCCTTCGCGGCGGGCGACGGCGGGACGGACGCGGCGGACTTCGTGGCGATCTCCGAGCGGGCGGTGTTCGCCCCCGGCCAGGGCCTCGTCGGCCGGGTGGCGGCCGGCGGCGCGCCGGTCTCCTGCGCCGACGTGACGGCGCTGGCGGGCTTCGTCCGGGCCGGGACCGCCCGCCGCAACGGGGTGCGGGGCTGCTTCATGTTCCCGGTCCGCGTCGAGGAGCGGGTCGAGATCGTGCTGGAGTTCTTTTCGCGCGAGGCCGCAGAACTGAACGACGACCTTCTGGCGCTGATGGCCTATGTGGGCGACCGCCTCGCGCTGGCGCTGACCGAGCACGCCCGGCGCGACCGGGCGCACGCCCTGACGGTGACCCTCGACGGCATCGCCCGCCAGCTCGCCGAGACCACGGTGGCGGTGGAGGACGGAGCCCGGACGGTGCTGGGCGTCGCCGGCCACGTGGACGAGCGGCGCCTGGAGGTCGACCGCACCTCGGCGGAGGCCTCGCGGGAGATCGAGGCCGTGACCCGGGCGGCGCAGGACCTCGTCGCGCTCTCGCGCGAGGCCTCGGCCCACGCGGCGCAGGTGGGGACGGTGGCGGGCGGATCGGCCCAGGCCCTGGAGGCGGCGGTGGCGGTGTTCACCGACCTGCAGCACCGGATCGCCGGCGTCGGCAAGATCAGCGCGCTGATCTCCGCCATCGCGGGCCAGACCAACCTGCTGGCGCTCAACGCCACCATCGAGGCGGCCCGCGCCGGCGAGGCCGGACGGGGCTTCGCCGTGGTGGCGACGGAGGTGAAGGCCCTTTCGAGCCGGGTCGCCGAGGCCACCGCCGAGATCGGCGCCCAGGTCGACCAGCTCCGGCAGGTCGCCGCCCGGTCGACCGCCTCGCTGTCGCAGGTCCAGTCCGAGATCGAAACCGTTCAGCGCAAGGCCAGCGACATCGGCACCGTCAGCGCCGCGCATCAGGTCGCCGCCGGCGCGATCGCGGACGGGATCGGCCGCGCCCGTGCCACCATCGGGCAGACGACCGACCATCTCGACGCCCTGAGGGCGACCACCGCCGATGCGCTCTCGTCCTCGCGGGCGCTGGAGACCACCTCCGTGCGCCTGCGTGACCAGGGCCGGGACCTCGGCCAGGCGACGCGTCACCTGACGGGCCAGGGGGCCTGAAGCCTGCGACGCCGATCCGCCGGGCCTCAGCCCGGATCGGCCTGGGTGTCCGACGCAGCGCGCTTGGCGCGGCGCAGGAAGGGGAGCCCGGTGGAGGGCCGGCCGCGGGTGGCCTCGTGCATCTTGGCGATCCGGATGAAGCGGCCATAGGCCAGCACGCTCGCCATCACGAAACCGTCGAGGCCGGCGAGGAAGAACCGGCGCAGGATGTAGAATTTCAGGAAGTTGAGGGGGTATTCGAACACCAGGCGCAGGCCGGTCTCGAAGCGCGATCCGATCGGCTGGGTGTCGGCGGCGAGCTGCCCGACATAGTTCGACTTGGCGATGGCGTGGTTCCAATCGCGGAAGGTGTGGTGCCAGACCACGGACCGGATCGTCACCGGCTTCTCGGCCGTGGTGATCGCGAGCTTGTCCCAGTTCGGGTTGTCGGTCGTGCGGGCCACGCGCCGGTCGTAGAGATAGATGTTCTCGGTGCAGAACGCCCAGGGCGACGGCCGCGCGTGGTGCGGCAGCACCATCGCCTTGCGGACGATCATCAGGGACGGGATCTGGGGAGCCGCGAAGATCCCCCGGATCTCCAGGACGATCTCCGGGGTCAGGATCTCGTCGGCGTCGACGCTGAAGACGTGGTCGTGGCGGCAGAGGTCTTCGCCGAAGCGCCGCTGCGGCCCGAATCCCGGCCAGGGATTGACCACCACCCGGGCGCCGAGGGACTCGGCGATCGCCACCGTGGCATCGGTCGAGCCGGCGTCGATCACCAGGATCTCGGCTCCCAGGGGCAGGACCGAGCGGAGGCAGGCCGCGATGCGGTCGGCCTCGTTCAGCGTCCGGATCAGGACGGTGAGCGGGATGGGGGCGGCGTTCGGCTCCACCTCCGGGGCCCGGCTCAATCGTCCATCTTCAGGGCGGCGATGAACGCCTCCTGCGGGATTTCGACCTTGCCGAACTGGCGCATCTTCTTCTTGCCCTCCTTCTGCTTGTCGAGGAGCTTGCGCTTGCGCGAGATGTCGCCGCCGTAGCACTTGGCGGTCACGTCCTTGGACAGGGCCTTGATGGTCTCGCGGGCGATGATCTTGCCGCCGAGCGCCGCCTGGACCGGGATCTGGAACAGGTGGCGCGGGATCAGGTCCTTCAGCTTCTCGCACATGGCCCGGCCGCGATGCTCGGCGCGGGTGCGGTGGACCAGCATCGACAGGGCATCGACCGGCTCGGCATTGACCAGGATCGACATCTTCACGAGGTCGCCCTCGCGATAATCCGAGATGTGGTAGTCGAACGAGGCATAGCCCTTGGAGATCGACTTCAGGCGGTCGTAGAAATCGAACACCACCTCGTTGAGCGGCAGGTCGTAGACGACCATGGCACGCTTGCCGACGTAGTTGAGGTCGACTTGTGTCCCGCGCCGGTCCTGGCACAGCTTGAGAACGCCGCCGAGATACTCGTCGGGGGTGAGGATGGTGGCGCGGATCCACGGCTCCTCGATGGCGGTGATCTTCATCACGTCCGGCATGTCGGCTGGGTTGTGCAGCTCCTTGATGGTGCCGTCCGTCATCTGCAGGCGGTAGACCACGGAGGGCGCCGTGGAGATCAGGTCGAGGTTGAACTCGCGCTCCAGGCGCTCCTGGATGATCTCGAGGTGAAGCAGCCCGAGGAAGCCGCAGCGGAAGCCGAAGCCGAGGGCCGCCGAGGTTTCCATTTCATACGAGAACGACGCGTCGTTGAGCCGGAGCTTGCTCATGGCGCTGCGCAGGGTCTCGAACTCGGCGGCATCGACGGGGAAGAGCCCGCAGAACACCACCGACTGCACGTCCTTGAAGCCTGCCAGCATCTCCTTGCAGGGGCGCTTATCCTCGGTGAGCGTATCGCCCACGCGGGTGTCGGCCACCTCCTTGATCGAGCCGGTGAAGAAGCCGACCTCGCCCGGGCCAAGCTCGGCGATATCGGCCATCTTCGGCCGGAACACGCCGATCTTGTCGACGCCGTGGACCGCGTCGGCCCGCATCATGCGGATGTTCATGCCCTTCTTGAGCACGCCGTCGACGATGCGCACCAGCACGACGACGCCGAGATAGACGTCGTACCAGGAATCGACCAGCAGGGCCTTGAGGGGTGCGTCGCGGTCGCCCTTGGGCGGCGGCAGGCGGGTGACGATGGCCTCCAGCACCGCCTCGATGTTGAGGCCGCTCTTGGCCGAAATCGCCACGGCCTCGGAGGCGTCGATGCCGATCACCTCCTCGATCTGGGCGCGAATGCGCTCCGGCTCGGCCGCCGGCAGGTCGATCTTGTTGAGGACGGGCACGATCTCGTGGTTGGCGTCGAGCGCCTGGTAGACGTTGGCCAGCGTCTGCGCCTCGACGCCCTGCGAGGCATCGACCACCAGGAGCGAACCTTCGCAGGCGGCGAGACTCCGCGAGACTTCGTAGGCGAAGTCGACGTGGCCGGGGGTGTCCATCAGGTTGAGGATGTAGTCCTTGCCGTCCTCGGCCTTGTATTCGAGCCGCACCGTCTGGGCCTTGATGGTGATGCCGCGCTCCTTCTCGATATCCATCGAGTCGAGCATCTGCTCGCTCATGTCGCGCAGCGCCACGGTGCCGGTGGTCTGGATCAGCCGGTCGGCCAGCGTCGACTTGCCGTGATCGATATGCGCGACGATCGAGAAATTGCGGATGTTGTCGATGGGCGTCGTTGTCATCGAGGATGCGATCTCCGGCGCGCGCGGCCCGCCGTCCAAGGGACGGACCCGGCGCACGGTTTCTTGGAATGGGAAACAGGTCGCCCGCAGATAGCAGCGCCCGCCCCGTGCGCCAAGCGCAGGACCCCACGCGCAGGACCCCACGCGCAGGACCCCACGCGCAGGCCCCCGAGCGCAGGACCCCGAGCGCAGGACCCCGAGCCCATGGTCCAGGCGTATCGCCCAAACCCTACGGTCCCACCCCTGCGGCGAGTGCGCCGCCTGCGCCGGACCCGGCCGGGGAGCCGGGTCAGCGGCGGGCTTGCGGCGGCCTGCGATTTCCGGCTGATTCCCACCGCCCGCCGATTCGCCGCAGCGGCCGCATCCCCGGAGCCGAGACGTCAGCCATGAACCCCCTGGAGGAATCCGGTCCGATGCCGGACCTGGGCCACGTCCTCCTGGTGGAAGACGATGACGGCCTGCGCATCCTGGTGACCCGGGCGCTGCGGGACAGCGGCTACCGTGTCACGGGATGCCGCAGCGGCGCCGAGATGTGGCGGCTCCTGCCCCAGGGCGGGGTCGACCTGATCCTCCTCGACGTCATGCTGCCCGGTGCGTCGGGCATCGACCTGCTGCGCGCGCTGCGCGTCCGCTCCACGGTGCCGGTCATCATGGTCAGCGCGCGCGGCGAGGAGGCGGACCGGGTGCTGGGCCTGGAACTCGGGGCCGACGATTACATCGCCAAGCCGTTCGGGCGCCCGGAGCTGCTAGCCCGCGTCCGGGCGGTGCTGCGTCGCTCCGTCCTGGCGCCGGCGGCCTCCCCGGGCAGCGGCGAGGCCCTGGCCTTCGCGGGCTGGCGCCTCGACCTGCGCAGCCGGGCGCTGGTCGACCCGGGCGGCGCCGGCGTCGACCTGTCCGGCGCGGAATACGACCTCCTCCTGGTGTTCCTCGACCATCCCGGGCGGGTGCTCGGCCGCGAGCAGATCCTCGAACTGTCGCGCGCGCGCCTGGGATCGCCGTCCGACCGCAGCGTCGACACCCTCGTCAGCCGCCTGCGGCGCAAGCTCGACCCGCCCGAGGGCGAGCCGCCGGTGATCAAGACGGTGCGCGGGTCGGGCTACATGCTGGCCGCGAAGGTCGAGCGCCGGTGAGACGAGTCTTCGCCCTGGCGCGCAGCCTCGAGGCCCGGACACTCGTCGTCCTGCTGGCCGCCATCCTGGCCGTCCATGGCGGAGCCCTGCTGCTCTATCGCCAGTCGGCGGCCGCGGCCGCCGACGAGGCCTTCGCGGCCCAGGTCGCGTCACAGCTCGCCCTGGCCCGCGACGCGGTGATGCGGCGCCCGCCGGCGGAGCGGAACGCCGAGGCCAAGGCGCTGTCCAATCCGCATTTCGAGGTCGCCTGGACGGAGACCCCCGCCCCGCCCCGGCCCCGCAGCGACCCGGCCCTGGCCCCCCTGCACCGGCGCCTGACCGCCCTCGATTCCAGCCTCGGCACTGGCCTCTCCCTGGCGATGGAGGGCGACACGGACCCACTCCACCGGCTCGATCTCGGCGGGACGCTGGCGCTCGCGGACGGCAGCCAGCTCGCCTTCCACTCGGCCCACGCCTCGGGCATGGCCCTGCGCAATCCCTGGGCCATGCTGGCGACCGCGATGGCGATCCTGGTCGGCCTCGCCGCCGTGTTCCTGACCAGCCGGATCGCCCGGCCGCTGCGCGCGCTCGGCCACATCACCGGGCTGATCGGCCATGCCGTCGGCCAGGGCCGGATGGTGCCGGTGCCCGAGGTCGGCCCCGACGAGACCCGCGCGATCGCCCGCGCCCTCAACGGCATGCAGGTGCGGATCCGGGACCTCGTCACCGAGCGGACCCAGGCGCTCGCCGCCGTGTCCCACGATCTGCGGACGCCGATCGCGCGCCTGCGCCTGCGCCTGGACGGCGTCACCGACGCGGCGCAGCGCCACGCGATGGCATCCGACCTCGACGACATGCAGGCCATGATCGACTCGACGCTGGCCTACCTGCGCGGCGATGCCGATCCGGAGGTCCGGCGGGTCACCAACGTCGCCAGCCTGCTGATGAGCATCGCCGATGCCGGGCAGGATGCCGGACATGCGGTCGTCTACGACGGACCCGGCCGGGCGCTCGCCGCCATCCGGCCGGTGGCGCTCCGGCGCGCCCTCGACAACGTGGTCGACAACGCCGTCCGGTACGGGGAACGGGCCCGGATCGGCCTGACCATCGCGGACGCGACCCTGGAGCTGCAGGTCGACGACGACGGCCCCGGCCTTCCCGCCGACGCGGTCGAGCGGGCCTTCGCACCGTTCACCCGCCTGGAAACCTCGCGCAACCGCAACACCGGGGGGACCGGCCTCGGCCTGACCATCGCGCGCCGGGTGATCGAGGCGGAGGGCGGCCGCATCGGCCTGGAGACCCGGCCCGGCGGCGGCCTGCGGGTGCGGATCACCCTGCCGCGCCCGACCGGCTGAGGCGGCCGCGACCCGCCACGAGGGTCCGGTGCCCTGCGCCACACTTCGTCACAGACCCGGCATCGGGGAGCCAAACGCCTCGGCTACATCAGGTCTCGACGCAGCCGACGGGGCTGCGAGACTTGAGGACGAGACCATGTCGCGCATCACCATCACGCTTCTGTCCCTGGCCCTGATGACCGCCCTGGCGGGACAGGCCTCCGCCACGGAGGGCAGCGGAAACTCCGACAACCCGTCGCAAGCCGTCCCGAACACCGGCGGCGTCTCGGGCGGCCCGAACCACCACACCGACCGCGGCATGCCCGAGCGCGTCGACGTGACCGAGAGCACCAAGCCGGTGCACGCGGCCAAGGACGGCCACACGCACGACCACAGCAAGACGCATCCGCACGACAAGAAGTAAGGGCGCGACGGAGGGGCCGGGGCGAACGTCGATCCGGACGTTCGCCCCGGCGCGTTCGTGTCGGCGAAGCGATCCGCGCCCGGGCCTAATCGGCCGGGGCGGCCTCCCCGGCCCGTGCCCGGGCCGCCATCGCCACCAGGGCCTTGCGCAGGGCACCCATCTCGCGGACCGGCTCGGGGTAGAGCACCCGCGCGGTCCGGTCGCCGGTGAGGAGATCCAGGCCCTCCGGGTCGAGGCCGGTGAGCCGCCACGGCCCGGGTTCGGCGCCGGCTCCCTGGGCGTAGAGCGCGAGGGCGTCGGCGTGGTCGGCGTTCATGTGCTCGACGGCGCCGGCCTCGCCCGCCACCAGCCCCTCCGCGCCGGTGAGATCCAGGCGCAATTCCGCGGCCGTCAGCACGGCGGCCTTGGCGAAACCGCCGTTGAGATGCCCGGCCTTCGGCTCCAGAGCGAAGAACCCGAAATCCGGGAAATCGGCATAGAGCTTGGATTTCGGATGCCGGGCCACGAATCGGGCGCGGGCGCGCGGCTCGGCCGTCTGCGTCACGCGCCCGGTCACGGTCAGGCGCGGATGGGCCAGCGGGTCGCCCTTGCCGCCGGCGCTGAACAGCAGCGAGGCGCGGGAATCCGCCAGCAGGTTGCGGGTGTGGGCCGAGAGCCGCGACAGCAGCATCAGGGGCGTGCCGTCGACGTCGGTGGCGAGGGTCACCAGCGAGACGAAGGGCGTGCCGTCCTCCGGGTCGAGGGTGGCGAGCGCACCGGAGCGGATGCTGCGCAGGAGGTGCCGCGCCAGTCCGATCGAGTCGAACGGAGCCTCGGCCGCCGGAAGCGGAGCCGCCTGCCGGCGCGGCGCGGACCCGGCGTTGTTGTCAGCCTCGGCCATCGATGATCCCCCGAATTCGTGATCGCGCCGCGGCGCTCAGGCCGCGTTCAGCCGGCGGATCATAGCGGTTGCAATCCGCTCCGCACGAGAGCGCAGACATGCGGCCCAATGGCCTCAGTCAAGCACCAAACGGACAAACAACCGAGATCGCTCGCTTTTATCGCCCGTTGCCATTACACAGCCTGACTCTCCGCGCGAACGCGGCCCGCCTCCCCGGCACGGTCGCCACCGCGTTTTTGCCGATCCTTGCCCGCCGTCCACGACGGCGAATCAGGGTGGGATGCGGAGGGGCGGGCGCCGTCAGACGTCCGCCAAGCCGCATCCGAGCAACAGGACACGCGCATGCCGACCATCGCCCTCGTGGACGACGACCGAAACATCCTCACCTCCGTCTCGATCGCGCTCGAGACCGAGGGGTACCGCATCCAGACCTATACCGACGGCGCCTCGGCGCTCGACGGGCTGAAGCATTCCCCGCCCGATCTCGCGATCTTCGACATCAAGATGCCGCGCATGGACGGAATGGAACTTCTCAGGCGTCTGCGGCAGAAATCCGACCTTCCGGTGATCTTTCTGACCTCGAAGGACGAGGAGATCGACGAATTGTTCGGCCTCAAGATGGGCGCCGACGACTTCATCCATAAGCCGTTCTCGCAGCGGCTCTTGGTCGAGCGCGTGAAGGCGGTGCTGCGCCGCTTCGCCCCGAAGGACGGCCCGGGCGCCGCCGCCCGCGAGGCCGATGCCGCCGCCCGCTCCCTGGAGCGCGGCCTGCTGATGATGGATCCCGAGCGCCACACCTGCACCTGGAAGGGCGAGCCCGTGACCCTGACGGTGACGGAATTCCTGATCCTCCAGGCGCTGGCCCACCGCCCCGGCGTCGTGAAGAGCCGCAACGCCCTGATGGACGCCGCCTACGACGACCAAGTCTACGTCGACGACCGCACCATCGACAGCCACATCAAGCGCCTGCGCAAGAAGTTCAAGGTGACCGACACCAACTTCGACATGATCGAGACGCTCTACGGCGTCGGCTACCGCTTCAAGGAAAGCTGAGGTCCGGCCCCGGCCAGCCCCCTCCGGTTTCCCGCATAGCCCGCCCCTTCCCTGACAACGGACGATCGTGCCCTCCACAGACCAAGCCGAAATTCCGTCGCGCGGCGTGCTGGGCTGGCCGCGCCAGATCTGGAACGGGATCGGCCAACGCGCTTCGTCGAGCCTGACGCGGCGCATCGTCGTGCTCAACCTCGTCGGGCTGATCGCGCTGCTGTTCGGCTTCCTCTACCTGAACCAGTTCCGCCAGGGGCTGATCCAGGCGCGGGTGCAGAGCCTGCTGATCCAGGGCGAGATCATCGCCGGCGCCATCGCGTCCTCGGCCTCGGTCGAGACCGACGCGATCCGGATCGATCCCGACAAGCTGCTCCAGCTCCAGGCCGGCGAGGTCGAGGAACTGTCCTCCCCCCTCACCTTCTCGCTGAATCCCGAGCGGGTGGCCCCGCTGCTGCGCCGGCTGATCACCCCCACGGGCAACCGCGCCCGGGTCTACGACCAGGAGGGCGGCCTTCTGTTCGACACCCGCACCCTCTCGGCCCGGGGCGAGATGGGCCGGAGCGACCCGGACGTGCGCCCGCGCAAGCGCACCTGGCTGGAGGCGACCTGGGAGTCCCTGCAGGCACGGTTCGGGGCGCGCTTCGGCGGCGACGCCCCGCCCGGCGTCAGCGAGGATGTCGGCCCGGCCAGCGGGCACAGCCTGAAGGAGGTGCAGGTGGCGCTCTCGGGCGCGCGCGGCACCATCGTGCGCCGCAACCCGGCGGGCGAGACCATCGTGTCGGTGGCGGTGCCGATCCAGCGCGCGAATTCCGTGCGCGGCGCCCTGATGCTGTCGACGCAAGGGGGCGACATCGACCGGGTCATCGCCTCGGAGCGATTCGGCCTGCTGCAGGTCTTCCTCATCGCGGCGGCCGTGATGCTGGTGCTGTCGATCCTGCTCGCCGGTGCCATCGCGGGGCCGGTGCGGCGCCTCGCCGATGCGGCCGAGAAGGTCCGCCTCGGCATCAAGTCGCGCGAGGAGATCCCGGATTTCACCGGGCGCACCGACGAGATCGGCCACCTGTCGGGGGCGCTGCGCGACATGACCCAGGCGCTCTATCGCCGGATCGACGCCATCGAGAGCTTCGCGGCCGATGTCAGCCACGAACTGAAGAATCCGCTGACCTCCCTGCGCAGCGCCGTCGAGACGCTGCCGCTGGCCAAATCCGACGATTCGCGCAGCCGCCTGCTGGCGATCATCCAGCACGACGTGAAGCGCCTCGACCGGCTGATCTCGGACATCTCCGACGCCTCGCGCCTCGACGCGGAACTGGCCCGCGCGGAGGCGCGCCGGGTCGACATGCGCAAGCTGATGTCCACCGTGGTCTCGGTGGCCAACGAGCGCCGTCGCGCGAAGGACGCGCCGATCCAGTTCGACTGCGACGCGCCGGCCGGAGAGACCGATTCGCCCTTCACCATCTTCGGCCATGACAGCCGGCTCGGGCAGGTGGTCAACAACCTCCTGGACAATGCCCGCTCGTTCTCGCCCCCCGACGCCAAGGTGCGGGTGGCCCTGCGCCGGGTGCGCAACGACGTGGAGCTGATCGTCGAGGACGAGGGGCCGGGCATCCCCGAGCATGCCCTGGAGCGGATCTTCGAGCGCTTCTATACCGACCGTCCCGAGCAGGGGTTCGGTCAGAATTCCGGCCTCGGCCTCTCGATCTCGCGCCAGATCGTCCAGGCCCATCGGGGCACGATCCGGGCCGAAAACCGCCCGGGTCCGGCCGACGAGGACGGCGAGCCGACGGTGCGCGGCGCCCGCTTCATCGTGCGCCTGCCGGCGGCGGCCCGCTGAGCCCGGAGGCCGGCGCGGCGATGCCCGACCCGTCGCACCGGAGCGAAGCGGTGCATGCCAGCTGCATCGCCCTCGGCCGGGCCGGCCTGCTGATCCGCGGTCCCTCGGGGTCGGGCAAGTCGACCCTGGCGCTCCTGCTTCTCGACAGGGCCGCCCTGATGGGTACGCCGGCCGCCCTCGTGGCCGACGACCGCGTCCGGCTCACCTGCGACGGCACAGCGGTGATCGCGCATGCCGATCCGGTGCTCGCCGACCGCATCGAGGTGCGGGGCCTCGGGCTCCTGCGCGCCAACGACACCCTGTCGTCGGTGCCGGTCCGCCTCGTCGTCGATCTCGTGGCGGAACTCCCCCGCCTGCCGGAGCGCCCCCTGGCGTCCGTCGTGCTGCTCGATCGCGCCCTGCCGGCCCTGCGCCTCGATCCGGGCCTGCTGCGGTCCGGGCTCGGGCCGCGCCTCGTCCTCGACGCCCTCGCGGGCTGCGGCGGCGTGGCGCTTGGGACGCACCGGCCAATCCTGACGCTGCCGCCGGACCCGGGACCGTAGCGCCGGAGCCACCACCGTGGCATGATGATGACGGCCGAGCATACAAAACGCCGCAATCACCTTGCGCTCGACCGTGCGCTGCACAAAATGGCGGCTCCGCTCACAAGGCGTTGGAACCCGCGTCGATGATTGGAATGGTGCTCGTCACCCACGGCCTGCTGGCGACCGAGTTCAAGGCTGCCCTTGAACACGTCGTCGGGCCGCAGAAGCAGATCGAGACCATCACCATCGGTCCCGAGGACGATATGGAGCTGCGCCGGCTCGACATCATGACGGCCGTCGGCCGCGTGAATACGGGCAAGGGCGTCGTCGTGCTCACCGACATGTTCGGCGGCACGCCCTCGAACCTTGCCCTTTCGTGCATGAACGGCGGACAGGTCGAGGTCGTGGCCGGCATCAACCTCCCGATGCTGATCAAGCTCGCCAGCGTGCGCGATGCCGAGCCCCTCGGCGATGCCGTCCTGCACGCCCAGGAGGCGGGCCGGAAATACATCAACGTCGCCTCGCGCGTGCTCGCCGGCAAATAGCCTTTCTTACGCCCCCACCACAGCTTACAGGCATTCCAGGGACCCGCCCGACGCGGGGACCCGCCGAGGCCGTGCGACGCGGCGCGGTTCGCCAGCGAGGGAACGGCCAACGCCCATGAGCCACGACGAACCCATGAGCCACGACGAAGACGACGCCGAGGACACCCTCCCGCCGGTGCCCGAGGGCGGCCTGATCCAGGTGCTGCCGATCATCAACCGGCGCGGCCTGCACGCCCGGGCCTCGGCGAAGTTCGTCCAGACGGTGGAGCGATTCGACGCCGCCGTCACCGTCACCCGCTCGGGCGAGACGGTGGGCGGGCGCTCGATCATGGGCCTGCTGACCCTCGGGGCGGCGCAGGGCACCTCGATCGCGGTGGTGACCTCGGGCAGCGACGCCGAGAGCTGCATGAGCGCCATCGCCGATCTGCTCGCCAACAAATTCGGCGAGGACGAGTAAAGGACGGCGGCGCGGCTCAGGCCGAGCGGTCGGCGCGGCGCGGGGCGACCCCGGTGGAGGCATCCTCGGACACGCGGCGCCAGACCACCGCCTCGGCGCCATGCCCCAGGGTGATGCTGGCGGCGACGACCGCGTCGCCCCGCCGCGTCAGCGCGACGGTGACCTGTCGGCGCTGCGCGAACAGGCGCGTCACCACCCGGACCAGGGCGGCCTCGGACGGATCGCCGATGATCGGCGCGGCCGAGACTTGGGCGTCGAGAAGCAGGAACTCCTCCACCGCATCGCGAACCCGATAGGGATCGCTGATCCGCTCCACCCGGGACGCGGCCGGAACGGTGCGTACCCCGATCAGGCTGTGGGTCGGGATGCTGGCGCGCCGGATCACCGCGCGCAGGAGCCTCGGCCCCTCGGGCGCCTTCGGGGAGTCCACGGCCGATTCGAGCACCAGCACGGCCCTCGGACGCAACGCCCGCAGGTGGTCGGCCAGGGCCTCCCGGACCTCGCCGACGCTGTCGGGCGCGATGGTCGGCGTGACGGTGGTCCCGTGCGGCTGCCACGGCGCGATCCGGGCCTGACCCCAGAGCGTGTGCGGCATGGCCAGGGGCACGATCGCGGCAAGCTGGTCGGGGCCGTTGCCGGTGCGCCATGCGAGGGCAAAGACGAGATCGCGCCCGCCGGCCTGATGCTGGGCCGCCGACAGCAGGTAATCCGGATCGGCATGGACCGGGTCGGCCACCCGCACCCGCACCAGGAGAGCGCGCCAGGCCGCGATCTCGCCGTCGCTGAAGGCCGCCGCCCGCCGGAGGTCGATGCGCCAGGCGCTGGCGGCCGGGGCCGGAGACACTGGGCTCGCGCCACTCGCCGGGGCCGCCATCCGCCCCGCGCCGCCTTCGATGACCGTGAAAAGCTGTCTCATCGTCTCGATCCGATCCCGCCGATGTTCCATTTTGGAACAATGGAGCGCCCGGAGGCGCTGGTTGGGGGAGAGGTCTCAAGAACGATGCCGCCCGATTCCGGACGAACGGGCCTCGACGGCGGACGAAACCGGAGCCGGCTCAGCCACCCGGGATGGCGAGCGGATTGTTGGTCAGGGCCTCGGCATCCGGGCCATCGACGCGCGGCCGGCCGAGGAAGGCGTCCCACAGCCGTGTGACGAAGGCCGGGTCGAGATCGCGCACGATCAGCACGAGGCGCGAGCGGTGGTCGGCATCCGGCCAGGCGTCGAGATGCACCGGCGCGTGGATGATGTGCTGGACTCCGTGCACCACCAGCGGCCGCTCGGGCGCGTCGGCCAGGGCGACGAGCCCCTTCAGGCGCAGCAGGTTCGGCCCGTGGGCCGAGCGCAGGAGATCGAGGAACATCTCGAAGGCGGCCCGGGGCACGGGCACGTCGCTGGCGAGGCTGAAGGCCCGGATCGACGCATCGTGGCGGTTCACATCGTGATGATGATGGCCATGGTGGTGGCCGTGATCATGATGCTGGTGCGCTTCCCGCTCGACCTCGGCTCCGAGCCAGGCGCGCACATCGGCGCTCTTGCCGTCGAGGCCGAACAGGCCGCCGAGGAGATCGCCCGGGGCGACCGCGGCGTCCCGGAACGGGGCGGTCGGGTTCAGGGCGCGCAGCCGGGCCTCCAGGGCGCGGCCGTCATCGGCGGCGAGATCGCGCTTCGTCACCACGATCTGGTCGGCCACCGCCACCTGCCGCACCGCCTCCACATGGGCATCGAGGGTCGAGGCACCGTTGACGGCATCGACCACCGTGACGACGCCCTGCAGGCGATACCGGATCACGAGGTAAGGGTGGTAGATCAGGGCGTGCAGGATCGGGGCGGGATCGGCGAGGCCGGTCGTCTCGATCACCAGCCGGCGGAACGGCTGGATACGGCCGTTGTCGCGCTTGCGCAGCAGGTCTTCCAGGGTGGCGATCAGGTCGCCGCGCACGGTGCAGCACAGGCAGCCGGCGCCCAGCAGGACCATGTCCTCGTCGATCCGCTCGATCAGCAGATGGTCGAGGCCGATCTCGCCGAACTCGTTGACGATGACCACGGTGTCGGCCAGGGCCGGATCGCGCAGCATCCGGTTGAGCAGCGTCGTCTTGCCGGCGCCGAGGAATCCGGTGAGGACGGTGAGCGGGATCGGCTCGGGCGCGCGGGGATCGGGCTGGGACAGGTCGGTCATGACCCTGACCTAGCCCTCTCGGCGGCCCCGCTCAATCCTCGCGAGTGTTATAATGTTACAGAACGCACCCGGTGCGGTGGCGTATCGGTGGAGCTTTGCACCGGTCGGCGGGGCTGCTCTGTCGGATCGCTCGTGAAGCCCGCCTGTTGCGGCCGCGAGAGTCCTTCCTGATGGAAGGCCGCGTATGAAGCACACCGTCATTCCGGGGCGCAGCAGGCGAGCCCGGACTCCAGATCCGCCGACGGTGGAAAGTTCTGCACCCCCTGCGTGTCTGGATTCCGGGCTCCGCTCCGCGGCCCCGGAATGACGCGGTGTTGCAACGGGCCTGTGGGCGAGCACGTCAGCAATGCGCTCTGCCCTCGTCGCGCGCTGACCGAAGGTGGACGGCTCTGGGGCCGAGCGTGGGCGTGCGATAGCCCGCCCGGCCATCAACCCGCTCGCGCGACGCGAACGCGAATGCCGGGAGGCCGTCCTACTCGTCGGCCTGGGCCTTGCCGGCCGACTTGGTGGCCTTCGCCTTCGCGGCGGCACCGGCCGGCTTGCGCTCGGCCTTCGCATCGGTCTTGCCCCCAGCCTTAGGGGCCACCTTCGCCGCCGGCTTCTTAACGGTGCCGACCTTCAGCTTCGGGGCGCCCTCCAGCACGGGCGTCGAGTCGGCGGGAGCGTAGGCGCTGGCCGTGGCCGGAACGCCGGCCTTGCCGCGGGCGAGCGCCTTCTTCGGCTCGGGCTTGGTGGCGGGCTTGGTGGCGGGATTGGCAGCCGTCTTCGCCGATCCGGCTGCGGCGCCCTTCGCCTGTCGGGCAGCCTGGGCCGCCTCGCGCTTGGCCGCGACCGCGTCGAGCTTGGCCTTGCGGGCCTCGGCGACCTTGGCCGCCTTCTCGGCCTTCTCGGCCTCCTCCTGCTCGTTGAGCGCGATGGCGCCTTCGGCCGGATCGCGCCCGATCCAGACCAGGATCGGCTGCAGCGGCGCGCGCGGCGGCAGGGCGCGGTTGCGCAGGGCCGCGCTGTTCATGGTGGCGAAGGCCAGCGCCGCGGAGGGCGGCGCGGCGGCGGCCATCAGCTGCGCGTTGGCGTTGTCGGCGCTGGCTCCGGCGGCGCCCGCGCTCGCCGTGATGGCGCCCTGGCCCTCGTCCACCGGCATCGGCTTCTTGCGGTCGCAGATATAGGGCCGCAGGTCCGGAGGCTCGGAGACGCCCGAGGTCGGCAGGGCGTCGAGGGTCTGGGCACCCCAACCCGGGGACTGGCCGAAGCCGTAATCGAACAGATCGGCGGCCTTCAGGTCGCGCTCGCGGGCGCTGGGCTGGCCCATCACCACCGTGAGGATGCGGCGGCCGTTGCGGGTCGCGGTGGCCACCACGTTGAAGCCGCCCGAGCAGATGAACCCGGTCTTCATGCCGTCGGCGCCGGCATAGCGCCCGAGCAGGCCGTTGTGATTGGCCATGACCGAGCGGCCGAACTGGATGGCGCTGATCGAGAACAAAGCCCGGCTTTCGGGGAAATCGCGGATGAGGGCGCGGCCGAGAACGGCCATGTCGCGGGCCGAGGTCCATTGCCGCGCATCCGGCAGGCCGTTCGGATTGGTCCAGCGGCTTTCCCGCATGCCGATGCGCTGGGCGGTCTCGTTCATCATCTGGGCGAAGCCCTCGACCGAGCCGCCGAGATTCTCGCCGATCGCCCAGGCCACGTCGTTGGCCGACTTGACCATGATGATCTTCAGGGCGTTGTCGAGGGTGAGCTTGGTGCCCGGCCGGAAGCCCATCTTCGAGGGCGGCTCGGCGGCGGCCGCCGGCGAGATCGTCAGGAGCGTGTCGAGGGAGAGCTTGCCCTGCCGCACCAGGTCGAGGGCGACGTAGGCGGTCATCAGCTTGGTGATGGAGGCGGGAAACCACGGGTCGGTGGCCGCCTGGCCGTAGATCACCTTGCCGGAATCGACGTCGACCACCAGGATCGGGGCCGTCACGGCGCTCGCGGGTCCGGCGCCGAGCAATCCCGCCGCCACCGCGAGACCAACGACGAGCCGCCTCAACAATCCGTTCGACATCAGGCCTGTCTCAGAAAGGAACGCAACGGCGCGATCGAGGATCGGCCCGGGAGGACGGCCGGTCAACGGCCAAGCTTGCATGCCATCGACCTGGGGCGGCATCAAGCGCCGATGCGCAGGTCGCCGGAGGGTGGCACGACCCCCATCAAGACGGGTTCCGTGGCAACAGCATGGCGGACCGTCTCGCAGATGCGAGGAGTCGGCAATTACATGGTATAGGCCGGTTCAGTGCATGGGTGGGTGCCGCCTCGGCGCTGTGGTGCCGACGCCGCACGGCCCTTATGTGCGCGGGAGCCAGCTTTGGCAGGCGCCGGGGTTCTGCCGGGCGCCGGGCGATGGCACGAGAGTCTTTCAAGGTTTAAGGAGCGCCGGCCGGGTCGATGCGGGGTCGGGCGCCGAGGACGTGATGGGTTACGCGGTCAAGGAACTGTTCCACACTCTCCAGGGCGAGGGCGCGCAGGCGGGCCGCGCCGCGGTGTTCTGCCGCTTTGCCGGCTGCAATCTCTGGTCCGGCCGCGAGGAGGACCGCGCCACCGCCGCCTGCCGGTTCTGCGACACCGACTTCATCGGGATGGATGGCGAGGGCGGCGGGCGGTTCTCCACCGCGCCGGATCTGGCCGACGCCATCGCGAAAACCTGGGCGGGCGGGCCGCGCCACCGCTACGTCGTCTTCACCGGCGGCGAGCCCCTGCTCCAGCTCGACGAGGCCCTGATCGCGGCCGTCCACGCAGCCGGCTTCGAGATCGCGGTCGAGACCAACGGCACCCTGGCGGCCCCGCCGGGCATCGACTGGATCTGCGTCAGCCCGAAGGCCGGCAACCCCATCGTCCAGCGCAGCGGCCACGAGCTGAAGCTGGTCTTCCCGCAGGCCGAGGCCACCCCGGACGCCTTCGCGGATCTCGATTTCCGCCACCACTGGCTCCAGCCGATGGACGGGCCGGACCGGCTCGCCAACACCGCCGAGGCCGTGGCCTATTGCCGGCGCGACGCGCGCTGGCGCCTGTCGCTCCAGACCCACAAGATCATCGGGATTCCGTGAGGAACCCCGCAGGATCCCGTCCGCTCGCACGATGAAGATCACCCGATGAAAATCACCCAAGCCTTCACCTTCGAGGCGGCCCACCGCCTGCCGAACGTGCCCGAGACCCATCGCTGCCACCGCATGCACGGGCATTCCTACCGGGTCGAACTCACCCTCTCGGGCGCCATCGACCCGGCCACCGGCTGGGTGGTGGATTTCTTCGACGTGGAGCACGCCTTCGCGCCGGTCCTGGCCCGCCTCGACCATTATTGCCTCAACGAGATCGAGGGGCTGGAGAACCCCACCGCCGAGCACATCGCGGCATGGATCTGGGAGCGCACCAAGGCGGCGCTGCCGGCCCTCTCCTCCGTGAAGGTCTACGAGACGCCGATGTCCTGGGCCGAGTACGAGGGCGAGAGCCACCGATGAGCGCGGGCAGCGCCCTGGTCCTGTTCTCCGGGGGACAGGATTCGACGACCTGCCTCGCCTGGGCCCTGGAGCGCTTCGAGCGCGTGGAGACACTGGGCTTCGATTACGGCCAGCGCCACCGCATCGAACTCGACTGCCGGGACACCCTGCGGCGGGGCATCGCCGCCCTGAAACCCGAATGGGCGGCGCGCCTCGGCGAGGATCACACCCTGGCGCTGGACGCCCTCGGGCAGGTCTCCGAGACCGCGCTGACCCGCGATACCGCCATCGCGTTCGAGGCGGGCGGTCTGCCCAACACCTTCGTGCCGGGCCGCAACCTGCTGTTCCTCACCTTCGCGGCGGCGCTCGCCTACCGTCGGTCGCTGACGCATCTCGTCGGCGGCATGTGCGAGACCGATTATTCCGGCTACCCGGATTGCCGGGACGACACCATCAAGGCGCTGCAGGTGGCGCTCAACCTCGGCATGGATCGCCGCTTCGTGCTGCACACGCCGCTGATGTGGATCGACAAGGCCGAGACCTGGCGGCTGGCCGAAGACCTCGGCGGCCGAGCGCTCGTCGACCTCATCGTCGAGGACAGCCACACCTGCTATCTCGGCACCCGCGGCGACCGCCATCCCTGGGGCCACGGCTGTGGCCAGTGCCCGGCCTGCGACCTGCGCGCCAAGGGGTTCGCCAGATTCACCGCCGAGACGGTGCCGGCTGCGGGCGCCTGATCGGGGCACAAGCCGGGACCTCCAGCGACGAGGCTCCGAGCCGGCCCGCCAGCCGGTCGAGCAGGACATGCGGCACGGTCAGGGCGGAGAGCATCTGCAGCGTCAGGGCCAGCAGGGCGGCGGCGGCATCCGGGGACCCGGCGGCGTAGAGCGGCCACAGCCCGGCGCCGATCAGGAGCGTCAGGCCGAACACCGGCAGCGACGCGCGCACCGCCCGCGGCATCGTGTCGATGCCGGGCGCCCGGTGCAGGTCGCGCACCAGGGCGCGCATGTGACGGGGTCCGTGCAGACCGACGAAGTACAGGGTGAAGGCGGCAAGCGGGGGCAGCAGCCAGAAGGCGCAGGCGAGCGCGGCCATCTCGGCCAGCACCGTCGGACGACGACGCTGGCCGACGATCCAGCAGGCCGCCAGACCCAGCCAGAGCCACGACGCGGCGCTCCACCAGACGGGGAGTTGCGGGAGGGCGACCCGCGTGACGGCCGCGAAAAGGCCGGCCGTCTCGTCGGGGCGCAGCAGAGCCGGCAGCGCGATCGGCAGAGCCCCGCGCACCAGGGCCTCGAACGGCCGCCCCGGGCCGGCATCTTCCTCCCCGAAATGCATCACCGAGAGGGCGAGGAAGCCCGCCAAGGTGACGAGGGGCGCGATCTGCCAGGCGACGAGAACCAGCGCCGCGAGGCCGAGATACGGGACCGCGAAGATCCCGAACCAGGCCCGGCCATAGCGTGGGCGCAGCAGGGGCGCCGCCACCGCGCCGTCGAGGGCGCCGTGCGGGACACCGAGGACGATGACGACCGTGAGGGCGACGAGCCAGGAGGCCTCGCGCGGCAGGAGGGTAGAGGCGACCAGCACGAGCGCGACGAGCGCACCCGCTGCCGGCAGCAGCCATGCCTCCGCTCCCGCCCAGATCCGGCGGCGCGTTCGAACCGGTGTCCCGCGGAACGGGATGGACGCGCGCGCCGCCATTCCGTCAGGCCGCCCGGCGCAGGGGCGTCGCCGTGGCATGGCCTTCGGCGAGGTCGCGGTCGACGGCGCGGGTGGTCTCCCGGGTGGCCATGATGCCGTAGACGACCTTGGCGGTGAGATCGAGGATCGCCACGACGGCCAGGGCCACGGCCGGCGACAGGATGCCGAGACCGTCCTGTCCGACGAGGAGCACCACCGGATAGGCGCACCATACCGCGGTCAGGAACACGGCGTTGCGCCGGAAATCGGATTGCACGTCGGCCCGCTCGGCCGCGTTCTCCTCGCGCAGCTGGACGAAGATCCCGTAGAACACCGCCGCGAACGCGCCGCACGAGATGGCGAACCAGGTCCACTTGATCCAGGCGACCGTGGACAGGCCGAAGGCCAGGGCCGTGACGATCATGATCAGATCGGAGCCGATCAGACCCCAGACGACGGCCGGGCGGCGCATGCCCGAATGCATCGCGGTGCGCGCGAGGCCGAGCAGCAGCAGGGGCGTGGTGAAGGTCCAGTCGATGTAGCGCGCGAAATAGAACTGGCGCGCGGTGTCGGCCGCCTCGGGACCGGCCGGGAGAAGGATGTTGCCCTGCCCGGTCGCCATCGCGAAATAGGAACAGGCGGCGATGATCGGCACGATCCCGTGGATGATCGTATCCGCCTCCTCGGCCTGGGTGCGGCGCTTGCCCAGGAACAGGATCGCGGCGGCCCCCGCCGCCATGCCGGCAAAGCCGAGCCAAAGCCAGAATTGAGGCGTCATCAAACACTCGTGAGTCAGGGATGAAAAGCGCGCCCCGAACGTGGCGTCACCCCTGCCCAAGTTGTCTCAGCCCGGATCGTTGCCCGCCGCGCGGTCACAGTCGGGTGAGACCGACGCGTCTAGCTCCACGCTCGCAGACTTTCCGGCGTGGTGAAGTCCCGGGGCCGGACGTCGCGGGCGGCGCCGCGCATCGCCGCGACACCCCTCGGAAAGCCGCTGCGGCTCCGGTAATCCGCCCGCACCGGCTCCGAGGGGGCCAGCGGCGCATCCGAGAGCGCCCGGGCGCAGAGCAGATCGACCACGCCGACGCCGGCCAGCGCACCGAGGGCGACGGCGGTGTTGGCGCGATGACGCGGATCGCCGGTGAGGCCCGGCAGCACGGTGGCGAGGTCGAGGCCGTCTCCGGCGACCCGGGCCCAGATCCAGGGCGTCGGATCGTGCGCGCCCAGGATGCCGGCGCCCTGGACGATCTCGCGGACACCGTAGGCCCGCACCAGGGCACCGGCGCGCGGCATGCCGAGCCAGCGGGCGATCGCGTCGCCGCAGGTGACCTCCGTGACCCCGAGGGCGAGGGAGAACCAGCCGAGGCCCCGCGCCACTTGGCGGGTGGACGGATCGGGCCGGCGGCGGCGGTCCGAGGACAACCGGGCGGACGGGGCGTCGGCTCCCCCGCGTGCGCGGTGGGCGCTCGGCTCCTGACGGGACGCGGATGCGGGCATGCGGGCCTCCTGAATTCGGTCTGGATACGGGAGCGGACGGTCAGGGCCGGAGCACGACCTTGATGCAGTTGTCCTTCTTGTCGCGGAAGGTCTTGTAGAGGTCCGGACCGTCCGCCAGTCCGCCCCGGTGGGTGATCACGAAGGACGGGTCGATCTGGCCATCGGCGATGCGGGCGACGAGATCGTCGGTCCAGCGGTTGACGTGGGTCTGCCCGGTGCGGAGCGTCAGCCCCTTGTTCATCAGGGCGCCCATCGGGATCTTGTCGACGAGCCCGCCATAGACGCCCGGAATCGAGAGGATGCCGGCCGGGCGACAGACATAGATCATCTCGCGCAGAACCGTGGCCCGGTCGCTCTCCAGCATCATGGCCTGTTTGACCCGGTCGTAGACTTGCTCCAGCGCCCGGGGGGCGTGCGCCTCCATGCCGACGGCGTCGATGCACTTCTCCGGGCCCTTGCCGGAGGTGAGCTGGTTCAGGCGCTCGACGGTGCTCTCGGTGCTGTTGTCGATGGTCACGGCGCCGCCGGCGCGAGCCATCTCCAGGCGCTCGGGCACCCGGTCGATGCACACCACCTGGCGGGCGCCGAGCAGGATCGCGGAGCGGATCGCCATCTGGCCGACGGGACCGGCGCCCCAGATCGCCACCGTGTCGGTGGGCTGGATGTCGGCCTGCACCGCCGCCTGCCAACCGGTCGGGAAGATGTCGCCGAGGAACAGGACCTGCTCGTCGGTGAGCCCGTCCGGCACCTTGATGTGGGTCTTGTCCGCGAAGGGCACGCGGACGTACTCGGCCTGCCCGCCCTGATAGCCGCCGGTGAGGTGGGTGTAGCCGAACAGCCCGGCGGTGGTGTGCCCGAACGCCTTGGCGGCGAGGTGCTTGTTGCGGTTCGAGCGCTCGCAGACCGAGAAGAAGCCGCGTTTGCACTGGTCGCACTCGCCGCAGATGATGGTGAACGGGATCACCACCCGCTCGCCCTTGCGCAGGGTGCCGTTGACGCCCTTGCCGGTCTCGACCACCTCGCCCATGAACTCGTGGCCCATGACGTCGCCCTTCTCCATGCCGGGCATGAAGTGGTCGTAGAGGTGCAGGTCGGAGCCGCAGATGGCGCAGGCCGTGACCTTGATGATCGCATCCCGATCGTCCTCGATCCGCGGATCGGGTACAGATTCGCAGCGAATGTCCTGGGCGCCGTGCCAGACCAGAGCCTTCATCGCGTTCCTCCCATCGTCCGTGTTCCCATCGCCGATGCTGCGAGAACCGTGAATCCGGGCGTGAGTTCGGTGATCACGCGCTGACGCTCGGGTTTGCGGTGGACCCGAACGACGGGCGGGCTCCCGCCGAACAAGCGTCTTGCAATCGAGGCACGGGCCCGTCCTCGAAACCGATGCGATCCGAAATCAGAAATTGACGGCCGGGCCGTGGGATGGTTGTCGACCCGGACGAGGCGGCTCCCCAGAAAGCCGCGACGCCATCCCGTGCAGGAAAGCATCCGGCCCATGCTCAACCTCGTGCTTCCCCTCGCCCTCTCGATCATGGCGGGCGCCAGCATCGTGGTGCAGCAGGCGTTGATCGCGAACCTGCGGATCGCCCTGAACTCCTCGGCCTGGGCCGGGTTCGCAAGCTACTTCGTGGGGCTGCTGTCGATGGTGGTGCTGGCCCTGGCCCTGCGCGATCCGCTGCCGGCGGCGGGCCTGGCGGCGCGCATTCCCTGGTGGGCCTGGAGCGGCGGGTTCTTCGGCGCGGTCTTCATCGCCCTGGCTACGATCCTGGTGCCGCAGCTCGGCGCCGCCACCTTCCTGGCGCTGCTGGTCACCGGACAGATGCTCGCCTCGGTGGCGTTCGACCATTTCGGCTGGCTCGGCCTCGCTCAGCGCGCCCTCGACGGGCCGCGCATGATCGGGGTGGCGCT
Source organism: Methylobacterium sp. Leaf113 (assembly GCF_001423325.1). Classification (NCBI taxonomy): domain Bacteria; kingdom Pseudomonadati; phylum Pseudomonadota; class Alphaproteobacteria; order Hyphomicrobiales; family Methylobacteriaceae; genus Methylobacterium; species Methylobacterium sp. Leaf113. Next base: position 394,641 of record NZ_LMNJ01000001.1, on the reverse strand, counting down.
CCTGATCGGCGGGGTGATCCTGATCCGGCGATGACCCAACCGGCGATGACCGAACCGGCGAGCGGTGCCGGCGATCACGCCCCGAGCGCCTGCAGCACGATCTCGCGCCGGTGCGGCCGGTCGCGGTGCTCGACGAGGTAGATCCCCTGCCACGTCCCCAGCGCGAGGCGGCCGCCCGCCACCGGGATCGACAGGCTCGAATCCGTCACCATCGTGCGGATATGGGCCGGCATGTCGTCCGGTCCCTCGGCACCGTGGACGTAGCCGGCATGGCGGGGGGCGAGGCCGTCGAGGGCGGTGAGGAGGTCGGTCTGCACGTCCGGGTCGGCGTTCTCCTGGATCGTCAGGGAGGCCGAGGTGTGCCGGCAGAACACCGTGACGAGGCCGTCCGCGATCCCGCTCTGCGCCAGGAACGCCGCCACCGCCCGGGTGATGTCGGTGAAGCCCTGCCCCGGGGTCGAGACCGTGATCGTGGCGCCGGCCTGACGCGTCGCCGCACCGCTGGCGAACCCCTGCATCGCACTGATTTTTCCCGCCGGCCTCATCCTTGCGCCTCCGTCAGGGTTTCGCCCGGCGCGATCTCGCGCTCGCCGCGGGCCAGGATGGTCTCCAGGGCGTCGATCCGGTCGGCCTCCGCCGCCGGCTTGTCCCAGCGGATGCGGGCCACCCGGGGAAACCGCATGGCGACGCCGGACTTGTGCCGGGTCGAGCGCTGGACGCCCTCGAAGGCGATCTCCAGCACGAGGCCGTGGTCGAGGCCGTAGGACACCTCGCGCACCGGGCCGAAGCGCTTGGTGGTGTTGTTGCGGACGTAGCGGTCGAGCTTGGCGAGCTCGGCATCGGTGAAGCCGTGATAGGCCTTGCCGACCGGCACGAGTTCGGGCGTGCCGTCCTCGCGGTCGCGCCAGACGCCGAAGGTGTAGTCGGAATAGAACGACGAGCGCTTTCCGTGCCCGCGCTGGGCGTACATCATCACGGTGTCGACCCGGAACGGTTCGCGCTTCCACTTCCACCACGGCCCCTTGGGCCGGCCCGGCAGATAGACGCTGTCGCGGGCTTTCAGCATGACGCCCTCGATGGCGTCGGCATCCTCGCCGGCGCCGACAGCGGCCGGATCGGCGCGCGCGGCGGCCAGCTCGTCCCAGGTGGTGAAGGCCACCAGGGGCGAGAGGTCGATGCGGGCGTGGTCGAGGGCGGCGACGAACGCCTCGAGCCGCTGCCGGCGCGCTTCGAAGGGCAGCGGGCGCAAATCCTCGCCCTCCGCCTGCATCAGGTCGTAGGCGCGGACATGGGCGGGAAACTCCTCCAGCAGCTTCGGCGTCACGGCCTTTCGGTTCAGGCGCTGCTGCAGCACGTTGAAGCTCTGCACGCGCTCCTCGCGCAGGATCAGCAATTCGCCGTCGATGGCGCCCGAGAAGGTGATGGCCTCGGCCAGATCCGGGAAGGCGCCGGAGATGTCCTCGCCGGTGCGGGAATAGATCCGCGCCACCTGCACCCCGGCCTCGTCCCGTCCGCCGACAAGCTGGACCCGGATGCCGTCCCATTTCCACTCGCCGGAGAACGCCGCCGGATCGAGTTTTTCGAAATCCGCCTCCTCGTCGATCGGGTGCGAGAGCATCGGCGGCCGGAACGGGGCCGGGTTGAGGGTGGTGGGACGCTCGGCCCGGCCCTCGACCCAGGCGAACAGGGTGGCGTAGGGCGGTTCGAGCCCGTGCCAGACCTCCTCGACCGCATCGGCCTCGTGGCCGCCGAGCGCCCCGATGGCGGTCTTGGCGAGGCGGGCCGAGACGCCGACCCGGAGCGCGCCGGTGATCAGCTTCAGGAGCGCCCAGCGCCCCGTCTCGTCGAGGGCATCGAGCCACGCGGCGATCCGGGCGGGCAGGTCCGCCTTCTTCACGGTGCCGAGGGTCTCGACCACCTCGGCGAGGGTGGGCACGTGCGGGGGCGGGTTGTTGTGGCCCGGGCCGATGACCGACTCGCCATCCTGGGCCAGGGGTGCCGGCCAGATCAACGCCGTGGTCTCGGCGAGATCGCCGACGTAGTTGTGCGAGAGCCCGAACAGCACCGGATCGACGCGGGCCTCCACCAGCCCCCGGATCATCGCGGGCTTGGCCTCGCGAAAGCTCAGGCCGCCGGTCATCGCCGCCAGGGCGTAGCCGCGCTCGGGGTCCGGGGCATGGGCGAAGTAATCCTGCAGCAGGCGCAGTTTGGCGTTGCGGCGCGGCTCGTAGGCGAGGCGGTCGAGGAGATGGGCGAAGTCGTTCATCTTTTCGAACTACTTGGGAATTTTACCCTTATTGTTATCGGTTTTTTTCTAAAAGAAACAGATATATTACAAACCATTTGATTTTTCAGAATTTTTTCGCATAATCTATCTTGATAAAAATTGACATGCTTTTCTTCCCCAACGTCAACCGCAAATGGCGGCTGCATTGGAAATGGGTTTGTTGGCATATATTGTGTGCCATCCACATTTTTCCTTGAAGCAAACGAAAATCCAGTCACCTGAAATTTTTTTCCACCAATGTTCGCTAATCGAAGGTTCATTATTTTACCCAATCCATCATCAGGCAACAATATTAAATCGCCACCAATCGATGCCCTCAATCGGAAGCCATTTAATTTCCACTGAATAACATTGAATATTAGAGATAATACACTTATGATAAAGGCAATCACAGATATCGGGTCAATTTCCGATTTTAGCTGAAGGCTCATCATTGCCTAATTCCTCGTCGCCGTAGCCGAGCAGGTGCAGGGGCTTGGCCTTGATGCCTTGCGTCCCGCACCAATGCACCAGGGCGTCCTCCTGCCCGTGGGTGACCCAGACCTCGCCGGCCCCGGTCTCCCGGATCGTGCGGCACAGATCCGGCCAGTCGGAATGGTCGGAGATGCAGAGCGGGAGTTCGACGCCCTTCTGGCGCGCCCGGGCCCGCACCCGCATCCAGCCGGAGGCGAACGCCGTGACGGGGTCGGGGAATTTTCTCGACCATACGTCCTGAATCGAGGAGGGCGGGCACAGCACGATGGCGCCGTGCAGCTTGCCGCGCTCGGTGGCCACCACCTTGGGGGTCTCGCCCAGCGCAATCCCCTCCTGCTTGTAGAGCTCGGTCAGCTTTTCCATGGCGCCGTGCAGGTAGATCGGCCGGTCGTAGCCGGCCTCCCGCAGCAGGGCCATCACCCTCTGCGCCTTGCCGAGCGCGTAGGCGCCGACGATGTGGGCGCGCTCGGGAAACAGGGCCACCGAATCGATGAGCTTGCGCACCTCGTCGCGGGTGTCCGGCATCCGGAACACCGGCAGGCCGAAGGTGGCCTCGGTGATGAAGACATCGCAGGGCACCACCTCGAACGGCAGGCAGGTCGGATCGTAGGCGCGCTTATAATCGCCCGAGACCACCACCCGCACGCCCTGCGCCTCGATCGCGATCTGGGCCGAGCCGAGCACGTGCCCGGCGGGGGCGAAGCGCACGGTGACGTCGCCGATGCGGATCGCCTCGCCCAGGGGCGCCTCCTGCCGGCTGGTGCAGAACGCGTCGCCGTAGCGCACCGCCATGATGCGCAGGGTCTCGGGCGTCGCCATCACCCGGCCGTGACCCGCCCGGGCATGGTCGGCATGGCCGTGGGTGATGAGGGCGCGGGGCACCGGCCAGGTCGGGTCGACGTGGAAGCCACCGAGGGGGCAGTACAGCCCCTCCCGGGTCAGGGTGAGAAGATCGCTGGCGCTGAATGTCATCGGCGCGGCATATAGGGCGCCCGAGGCCCACGCGCAGCCACATGTCCCGCACGATCACCTCCGGCGACCTCCTCGCCGACCGGCGCTACGCCTATGCCCAGGCCTGCCTCGACGAGGGCGACCCCGACGCCGCCGCCGAGATGGCCGAGCAATGCCTGGAGATCGCGCCCCGCTTCGCCCCGGCCTGGTTCCTCCTCGGCCGCGCCCGCGAGGCCCGCCATGGCCGGACCGGTCGGCCCGACGACCATCATGCCGCCCTGCGCGCCTACGCCAATGCGCTGGAGATCGACCCCGACGACGCGCAAGGCGCGCGCATCGCCCTGGTGCGGATCGGCGCGGGCGCGGCCCTCACGGCGATCTCGCCGGGCTACGTGCGGGCGCTGTTCGACGCCTATGCCCCGCGCTTCGACCGCCACCTCGTCGGCGGCCTGGCCTATCGCGGGCCGGACCTGCTGGTGGAGGCCCTCGATGCGCTGGTGGGGAGCGGCACGCCGCTCGGCCGGGTGATCGATCTCGGCTGCGGCACCGGGCTCGTCGGCGCCGCCCTCGGCCACCGGCCGACCCATCTCACCGGGATCGACCTGTCGCCCCGGATGCTGGCCGAGGCCGCCCGGCGCGGCGGCTATCACCGGCTGGTGGAGGGTGAACTCGTCGCCGCCCTGGCGGCCGAAGCGGCCGGCGGCGCCGATTGCGTCACCGCGGCCGACGTCCTGATCTATGTCGGCGACATGGTCGGGATGCTGGCCGGCGCCGCACGGGTGCTGCGGCCGGGCGGGCACCTCGCCTTCACGGTCCAGTCCCACCCCGGCGACGGATGGGTGCTCGGGCCGGATGCCCGCTACGCCCATGGCGACCCCCTGGTGCGGGACACCCTGACGCGTTCCGGCTTCACGCCGGAGACCCTCGCGCCTGCCGTGATCCGCCGCGAGAACGGGGCCGACGTGGCGGGCCGGATCGTGGTGGCGCGTCGTGATGGCACGTCGTGAGGGCATGTCGTGAGGGCACGGCCTGCGCGGCGATCACGATCCCGTTGCGCCCCTTGAACCCGGGCGGGCAACACGGTTGAACCAAAACTCAGCGTCGCTGTTGCCAGCCGGGACCCGGGCGCTTCAGGCGCACCGGGCCCCGTCCGCGTCGCGCCGCCCCTGACGGCATCATCGGCTTGCCTCGGTGCTGTCCCGACCGCCCTTCGCCGACTGTGTCGCCCCGCGCAGACCGGCACGCCCCACAAGCACATTGGAGATCTCATGGCAGAGCCGCAGAACAAGTCGTTTCCGGCGAGCGCCGCGACGCGGATTCCCTTCGCGCTGGCGCTCTCGGCGGTGGCGGGCTGCGCCGATTCCATCGGCTTCCTCGAATTCTCTCAGCTGTTCATGTCGTTCATGAGCGGGAACACGACGCGCTTCGGCGTGTCGGTGAGCCGGTTCGACTGGGAGAGCACCTCGCGGGTCGCCTCCGTCATCGTGCTGTTCTGCTTCGGCGCCTTTGCCGGAACCTTGATCGCCGCCTGGGTCGGGCGCTGGCGCCTGTCGGTGCTGCTCCTGCTGCAATCCGTCCTGCTCACCATCGGCCTGATCGTCCCGCACGGGACCTTCGCGTTCCCGCTCCACGCCTATCCCATCGTGATCGCGCTCGGACTTCAGAACGCGACCCTGCAGGACGAGGGCGGGCGCAGCCTCGCGCTCACCTACGTGACCGGTGCGGTGGTGCGGTTCGGAACCGGCCTCGCGAACCTGCTCCTCGGCACGGTGGCGCCCTCGTTCTGGATCCAGGCGCCGCTCTGGGCGGCGCTCAGCACCGGCGCGGTCATCGGCGGCTTCCTGCAGATGCGTTACGGCGAGGACGCTTTCCTGTTTCCCGCGGCCGTCTCGGCCCTCCTGGCGATCATCGCCCTCGGGTTGACCATCGCCAAGCCCGGCAGCGCCTATGTCAGCGGCGAGGTCGAGACGCACCCGCCGGACGGCACGGCGGCGGTCCGGCCCTGATCGGCGCCGCCCGCGCCGGGGCGGTCGCACCGCCCTAATCGGCGCCCCCGCTCCCGCGCAGGCGCTTGGTCGCGCTCCGCTTCGACTTGTCGTCGAGGCGGCGCTTCTTCGAGGCGAGAGTCGGCCGCGTGGCGCGGCGCGGCGTCGGCGGCACCGCCGCCTCGGCCACGAGTTCGGCCAGCCGCTCGCGGGCGTCGGCCCGGTTGCGATCCTGGGTCCGGAAGCGCTGGGCGCTGATTACGATGACGCCGTCCACCGTGAGGCGCCGGCCGGCCAGCCGCATCAGCCGCACCGCCACGGCGTCGGGCAGGGAGGCCGAGCGCCGGGCGTCGAAGCGCAGCTGCACGGCGGTGGAAAGTTTGTTGACGTTCTGGCCGCCGGGACCGGAGGCGCGCACGAACGTCTCCTCGAGTTCCGCCTCGTCGATGGCGATATGGGGCGTGCAATGCAGGGCCAAGGCGGCGTCTCGTCTCTCGCTCGGGGCGTCGTGGCGCGATCAGGCCGCCTCGGCAGGGGTGCGGGCGCGCACCGCCAGGGCGTGAAGACCGCGCTTGAAGGCCGGATCGAGGGCCGCATTGACGATCCTGTGCCGGTCCACCCGGCTCTTGCCCTCGAACGCCGCCGCCACGACATCCAATCGGAAATGCGTCTCGCCCTCGGGCCGGGCGCCCATGTGCCCCGCATGCAGGTGGGATTCATCGATGACCTGCAGGGCCACCGGGGCCAGCTCGGCCTGCAGCGTCTCGGTGATCCACGCCTTCAGGGTGGGGGCTGCGGTCGCGTTTTCAGTCATGGCGGGTGGTTCCCTCGTTCGTTCCCGAGCGTTACGTCATGGGTCGCCGGAGCGTCGGCGACCCGCGTTCCGCGTCAACCCCCGACAGCCGCATGCGGCATCAGGCCCGCCGCTCTTGTGTCTCGGACCCACCCCCTCATAATCGCCCCATCATGGATCTCAACTCGCCCCTGTTCGACAGCATCCGCATCAAGCCGTCCTGCGACGAGCCGAAGACGGCTGCGACCCAGACCTGCGAGACCCCGGGGTGCAAGAATCCGGGCCTCTATCGCGCGCCCAAGGGGCGCAAGGCTGAAGGGCAGTACTGGCGCTTCTGCATGGACCACGTGCGCGCCTACAACGCCACCTACAACTACTTCGACGGCATGAACGACGCCGCCGTGCAGGCCTTCCAGAAGGACGCGATCATCGGGCATCGCCCGACCTGGGCGATGGGGGTGAACCCCGCCACCGCCGGCGAGAAGGGCAAGGCCGCCCCGAAGCGCGACTGGGCCTATGTCGATCCGCTGGACATCCTGCGCGCCGAGGGCGTCGGCGAGACCGCCCGGCGCAAGGCCGCGCCCGAGCCGCGCCGGCCCCGGCACTCGGCCGCCACCCTGAAGGCGCTGGACGTGCTCGGCCTCGACGAGAACGCGGATTCGGCCGCCATCAAGGCCCAGTACAAGACCCTGGTGAAGCGCTTCCACCCGGACGCCAATGGCGGCGACCGCTCGTTCGAGGAACGGTTGCGGGACATCATCCGGGCGCACGATGCGCTTCGGGCCGCGGGACTCTGCTGAGGCGTTCCCCCGCCCGCGCCGGCGACGTTCCGGAGCCCCCAACCGGCCCGGCCGAAGAGTTCCGGCACGATCGATGCACGTTTTCCGGGGCTCCCCTGCTCAAGGTGGGCGGCAATTGTCGCGCGAGGCCCTATATCGTGCGGAGTCACCCCTTGGCGTCGCCCGGCGCCGACCTTTAGATGGCGGTCGCGCGCGGCTCGGTTCCCGAGCCGTCAGACCCCGAAGCCCGAACAGCCTGCGTGTTCCGCGCCCGAAGCCCGGCGCCCGCGCCCCGACGAGGTCCTTATGCTATCTGACGTCACGCCCGCCTCGCTGCCCGACCGGAAAGTCTCCGTGCGCGAGGCCTTCGGCATCGACCTCGATCTCATGGTGCCGGCCTTCTCGCAGCGCGAGGAGCACGTGCCCGATCTCGACCCGGACTACATCTTCGACCGCGAGACCACCCTGGCGATCCTCGCCGGCTTCGCCCGCAACCGGCGCGTCATGGTCACCGGCTATCACGGGACCGGCAAGTCGACCCATATCGAGCAGGTCGCCGCGCGCCTGAACTGGCCCTGCATCCGGATCAACCTCGACAGCCACGTCTCGCGCATCGACCTCGTCGGCAAGGACGCGATCGTGCTGAAGGACGGCAAGCAGGTCACCGCCTTCCAGGACGGCATCCTGCCCTGGGCGCTCCAGAACAACGTCGCGCTGGTGTTCGACGAGTACGATGCCGGCCGCCCGGACGTGATGTTCGTGATCCAGCGCGTGCTGGAACTGTCGGGCCGCCTGACCCTTCTCGACCAGAAGCGGGTGATCAGCCCCCACCCGGCCTTCCGCCTGTTCGCCACCGCCAACACCGTCGGCCTCGGCGACACCTCGGGCCTCTATCACGGCACGCAGCAGATCAATCAGGGCCAGATGGACCGCTGGTCCATCGTCACCACCCTGAACTACCTGGCCCATGACCGCGAGGTCGACATCGTGCTCTCGAAGGCGGCGCACTACCAGCGCGACGGCGGCCGCGACATCGTCAACCGCATGGTGCGGGTCGCCGACCTGACCCGCAACGCGTTCATGAACGGCGATCTCTCCACCGTCATGAGCCCCCGCACGGTGATCACCTGGGCCGAGAACGCCGACATCTTCCAGGATATCGGCTTCGCCTTCCGGGTGACCTTCCTCAACAAGTGCGACGAGCTCGAGCGCACCCTGGTGGCCGAGTTCTACCAGCGCGCCTTCGGCAAGGATCTGCCCGAGAGCGCGTCGAACGTCGCCCTGAGCTAGTCTCCGTCCCTCTCCTTCGAGGATACCGTCGACCCGCATGTCGATCTCCAACCGCAAAGCCGGCGACCGGCGCGAGCCCGTCGCCGAACCGCTCAAGCGCTCGGTGGCAGGCTGCCTGCGCGCCATCGCCAAGCGCTCCGAGATCGAGGTGGTCTATGCCAGCGACCGCCCGGCCCTGACCGGCGATAAGGCGCGGCTGCCGGAGCCGCCGCGCAAGCTGACGCCGGAGGACGTGGCGATCCTGCGCGGCAACGCCGACTCGATGGCGCTCCGCCTCGGCTGCCACGACGTCGCCGTCCATCGCCGGCTGGCGCCCGAGAACGCCGGCGCCCGCGCGGTGTTCGACGCCGTCGAGCAGGCCCGGGTCGAGGCCATCGGCTCGCGCCGGATGTCCGGCGTCGCCTCGAACCTCTCGGCGATGCTGGAGGACCGCTACCATCGCGGCGGCAAGTACGAGGACATCACCGACCGCGCCGATGCGCCGATGGAGGATGCCGTCGCCCTGATGGTGCGCGAGCGCCTGACCGGCGCCGCCCCCCCGACCGCGGCCCGGAAGATCGTCGATCTCTGGCGCTCGCATATCGAGGAGAAGGCCGGCCCGAACCTCGACGGGTTGATCGGCTCGATCGAGAACCAGCGCGCCTTCGCCCGCTCGGTGCGCGACCTCCTCAGCTCCCTCGACATGGCGGACGAGACCCCGTTCGATCCCGAGGACGACGACAACGAGGACGAGAACGAGTCGCAGGACGACGAGCAGACTCCCAGCGAGGGCGAGGCCGAGGAGCAGTCGCAGGGCGACCGCTCCGAGATGGAGACCTCGCAGGAGGCCTCCGACGAGTTGCAGGAGGGGGCCACCGAGGCCGCCGACGCTCCGTCCGGCGAACTGCCCGACGAGACCGAGAACGCCGAATCCGAGGAAGCGTCCGAAGCCTGGCGGCCGCCGTCGCAGCGGGCCAACGAGCCGCGCGGACCCGAGTACAAGGTCTTCAATCCACGCTTCGACGAGATCATCCACGCGGAGGATCTCTGCGACGTCGAGGAGCTGGCGCGCCTGCGCACCTATCTCGACAAGCAGCTCGCCCATCTCCAGGGCGTGGTCGGACGCTTGGCGAACCGCCTGCAGCGGCGCCTGCTGGCGCAGCAGAACCGGGCCTGGGACTTCGACCTCGAGGAAGGGCAGCTCGATCCGGCCCGTCTCGTGCGCGTGGTCACCGATCCCTACCAGCCGCTCTCGTTCAAGCGCGAGAAGGACACCAATTTCCGCGATACCGTCGTGACCCTCCTGCTGGACAATTCCGGCTCGATGCGCGGGCGTCCGATCACCGTGGCGGCGACCTGCGCCGACATCCTGGCCCGCACGCTGGAGCGCTGCGGCGTCAAGGTCGAGATCCTGGGCTTCACCACCCGGGCCTGGAAGGGTGGGCAATCGCGCGAGGCGTGGCTGGCGGGCGGCAAGCCGAACGCGCCGGGACGCCTGAACGACCTGCGCCACATCGTCTATAAGAGCGCCGACGCCCCGTGGCGCCGGGCGCGCAAGAACCTCGGGCTGATGATGCGTGAGGGGCTGCTGAAGGAGAATATCGACGGTGAGGCCCTGGACTGGGCGCACAAGCGGCTCCTGGCCCGCCCGGAGCAGCGCAAGATCCTGATGGTGATCTCGGACGGCGCGCCGGTCGACGATTCGACCCTCTCGGTCAATCCGGGCAATTATCTCGAGCGCCACCTGCGCTGGATGATCGAAGACATCGAGACCCGCTCGCCGGTGGAGCTGCTCGCCATCGGCATCGGCCACGACGTGACACGCTATTACCGCCGCGCCGTCACCATCATCGACGCCGAGGAACTCGGCGGCGCGATGACGGAAAAGCTCGCCGAACTCTTCGAGGAGGATTCAGGCGGCGCGGCTCCGACCAAGCGGGCGGCCGGCGGGCGCCGCTAGGCTCCCGCCCTCCCCTCAGACTCCGCCGCCGGCTCAGGCCGCGCGGCGTGACAGGGCGTCGAGGGCTTCGGCGATCTCCGTCGGGTCGAGCCGGCGGATGACCGGACCGGAGGTCCAGACCAGCATCGGGACCACCCGGCGCCCCGGATAGATCTCGGCCAGCAGCGCCGCATAGAGGGCGATCTGCCCGGCCTCGGCGCGCGGCAGCGGCGCGCCCTCTGCGGGCGGCCGGCCAGTCTTGAAATCCGCCACCAGCACGGACTCGTCGGTCAGCGCCAGGCGATCGACCCGGCCGAAGACAGGGCGCGACACGCCCCCGACGCGCACGCGCCCGGACAGGGTGACTTCGGCCCGCGCCTCCCGCGCGAAGAGCGGAGCGAGGTCGGGTTCGTCGAGCAGCCGCAAGGTCGCGGCGACGATGCCGGCCTGCTTGGCCCGATCGAGGCCCGGCGAGCGGGCGCGGACGAAGGCGGTGGCGGCGGCTTCGCGCTGGCTCGGCTCGATCCGCGGCAGGTGCTCCACCAGCGAGTGGATCAGGGTTCCGCGCCGGCGTGCCTCGCTGTCGGCCTGCCGGCGGCCCGGCTCGCGGCGGGTGTCGGCCGCCCCCAGGGCACCGGACGGGGTCACGGGCGGCGCCGCCTCGATCTCGGACGCCACCGGCGCTTCGAGCCAGGCCGGCAGTTCCGGCGCGACCGGCGCCGCCGATGCCGGAGCGGCGTGCGGCGCCGCGGTGCCGCCATCCCGCCACAGGGTCGCGGGTCCGTGCGGCGTCTCCAAAGCGTCGCCCGGCCCGAATTCCTGCTCCAGACCGGTGCGGATCATCTCGCACCAGGCCGCCTCGCTCGGGGCCTCGTGCCCGCGATAGGGCGCGATGACGAGGCGGTCGGCCGCCCGCGTCATGGCCACGTAGAGGAGGCGGTTGTGCTCCTCGCGGGCGCGCGACTGCAGGGTGGCGCGGGCTTGCGTGACGGCGTCGCAATCGCCCGCCTTGGCCCCGGCCCAGACCGGCGGGAGCGGCCGGGCACCCTGGCCGAAGCGCTGCGCCCCCGGCAGCAGCGGCAGCAGCGGCGGATCGTTGCGGCCCAGCGCCTCGCAGCCGTCGATGACGACCACCACCGGAGCCTCCAGCCCCTTGGCGCCGTGGACGGTCATCACCCGGACCTCGTCGCGCCCGGAATCGAGGTCGCGCTTGACCGTGTGGCCCCCCTCCCCGCGTCCCGGGACGATGTCGTAGCGGGCGAGAAATCCGCCGAGGGAGGGCGCATCCGGCCCCTGCTCGGCCTGCGCCGCCGTCATCAGGAAGACGTCGATGGCGTCGCCCGCCTCGCCGCCGAGGCGTGAGACCAGGGCGCGGCGCCCGCCCCGGGCCCCCAGCAGCGTCGCGTAGAACCCGAACGGCCCCTCGCAGGCGGCGAGAGCGATCCAGGATTGCAGGGCTTCGTGCCCCCGGATCGCTGCCGGATCGCCGGCCGCGGCGTGGCGCGCCAGGGCATCCTCCAGGGTCTCGTGCAGATCGCGGCGAGCCGCGATCCGGACGAGGTCGTCGTCGTCAAAACCGACCAGCGGCGTCTTGAGGGCGCCCGCCAGGGTCAGGTCGTCGGCCGGCAGCAGCCCGGCCCGACCCACCGCCACGAGATCGTTGACGGCGATATGGGCGGCGATGTCGAGGCGATCCTGGCCGGCGACGGGCACGCCGAGGGCCTTCATGGCGCGGATCACCTCCTCGAAGGCGGCCGAGCGCTTGCGCACCAGGATGAGGATGTCGCCGGGCCGCCAGACCCGGCCGGTCTCGTCGCCGGTGGTGATCCAGGTCAGGGCCGCCCGCGCGACCCGGCGCGCGGTGACGACGGCGGGCGCGTTGGTCTCGGGCGCGTCGACCGGCGCCGCCCAGGCATCGGGCTCGGGCTCGTCGGCCGGCTCCTCCAGCGGCCAGAGTTCGACCGCGCCCGGCGCCGAGGCCCGGGCCGTGCTGTGGGTGGTGCCGACGGCGGTGTCCTCGAAGGACAGGCCCTCGTAGTGCTCGGGGATCTTGAAGGTGGCGTCGACCGCCCGCAGGACGCCGCCGGCCGAGCGGAACGACAGGTTCAGGTGGACGTCCGAGAAGGCGAGATCGGCCCCTTGCGCGGCCCGCTGCCATTCCCGGCGCGTGGTCTCGAACTCGCGCGGCTCGGCGCCTTGGAAGCTGTAGATCGACTGCTTCGGATCGCCCACGGCGAAGCGGGTGCGCGCCACCTCGCGGGCGCCCTCGCCGGACGCGAACTCGGCGGTGATGCGGCGCAGGATCTCCCACTGGTGCGGGTTGGTGTCCTGCGCCTCGTCGATGAGGACGTGGTCGACGCCGCGATCGAGCTTGTAGAGCACCCAGGTGGAATCGACCCGGCCGAGGAGGTCGAGGGTCTTGTGGATCAGGTCGTCGAAATCGAGCGCCCCGAGGCGGGCCTTCTGCGTCTCGACCCGGCGGTGGATCTCGGCCGCCAGGGTGAACAGGGCACGGGTGCGCTGAAGGGCCTGGACACCGCGCAACGTATCCTGCAGCGGCTCCAGCCGGTCGCGCTCGTCGCGCAGGGCCTGCTTGACGTCGTCGGGCACCGCCTTGGTTCCGAGGCTCTTGTCGGCTTTCGGCAGCCCCTCCTTGGTGAAGAAGACGCCGCGATAGATCTCCAGAGCCTCCGCCGGGGACTCGGCGCGAGCGACCTGCACCAGCCGGTCGGCGATGCCCTCGTCGGTGGCCTTGCCGGTGCGCATCCGCGCGGCGACGTCCGTCAGATCGCCGAGAACACCGTCGAGCATGCGGGCCTCGATGGCCTTCACGCTGTCGCCGGGCCGGACCCCGAGAGCGTCGGCGAGTGCGGCGAACGACCCGTCGAGCCCGAAGCGGTCGGCCAGGACGTCCCGCGCCCGCATCGCGTTGCGGATGGCCTTGCGCAGGGCGTCGCCCGTCGCCTCGGGGCCGACGATGGCCAGGGCTTCGCGCAGGTCGGGATAGGCGCCCCCGATGGCGTCGGCCAGGACGTTGCCCGTCTCGATGAGGAAGGCGTCCGCCGCCTGCGTGTCGTCCAGCACGACGAAGCGGGCCGGCACGTTCGCCTCGAAGGGGAACATGTGCAGCAGGCGCTCGCACAGGGCGTGCAGGGTCTCGATCTTCAGGCCGCCCGGCGTCTCGACGGCGCGGGCGAACAGGCGCCGCGCCACCTGCAGCGTCTTTCGCGAGGGGCGCTCGCCCGTCAGCTCGGTGAGTTCCGCCGTCAGGGTGGCGTCGTCGAGGGTGACCCAGCGGCCGAGCACGCGGAACACCCGGATCGACATGTTGGCGGCCGCCGCCTTGGTGAAGGTGAGGCACAGGATGCGGGCCGGCGGCGCCCCGTCGAGGAGCAGGCGCACGACCCGGTCGGTGAGCACCTTGGTCTTGCCCGCCCCCGCATTGGCCGAGACCCAGGCCGAGGCCCGTGGATCGGCGGCGCGGCGTTGCGAATCCTTGGTGAGATCGTCGACGACGAAGGCTTCGCGCATCGTTGTTCCACTCATCGCTCGGGCCTCATCGCGTCGCCGGGCGATGCCGGCACGTCCGGAGCCCTGTCGAGCAGCGCCAGGGCGGCGCCCACATCGGCGCGCGCGGACCGCTCCTGAAGCGCCCTCAATCCGCGCCGATGACCGAGCCCCTCCGCGATGAAGGCGACCAGCAGCTGATTGATGGAGACATTATCCTCGTCGGCGGCGCTCTTGGCCTGCACCATGACGTGGTCGGGCAGGCGGAGTGCGAAGTTCGGCATGGTCATCTCCTCCTTGATCGATCAGCGGGTCAGAAAGGCCCTGGGGCTCATCGCCAGGATTCCGAAAGCTGACAGGACCGGCTTCCGGAAGTGGCGATCGTGGGTCAGGATGATCTCGGCTCCGGCGGCCAGCGCGCATTCCACGTAGAGGTCATCCTTCGGATCATCCAGAAACGGCCTGAAGCGGAACCACGGCAGGGTCAGAACGGCCGTGGCGCAGAGGGCGTCCAGGATGGCGTCGATCCCGGCTTCGTCGATCCAAGGGTCCGGCCCCAGCAGGCCCGGCCGTTTCAGAACATCCTCGTATTCGAGCACCACCGCCGGCGAGAGGGCGAAAGCGAACCGTTGCGTCAGCACGCCCCTGAGGACGACGTGGGATGCGCCATTCCGTGATCGCAGCGCGCCAAGCACGACATTGGCATCAACGACGATCATGACGCCAAGATGATATCACCCGCGATATCAGTCAAGTGCGTCTCCCGGGTCATCCCATGGGCCTACCTCAGCCTTCGCCCTCACCGCCGAGGGACCATTCGAGCACCCGGGCCAGGTGGTCGTAATCGCCGTAGGACTTGGCGTATTTCGGGTAGGGCCGCGAGGTGTAGGCGGCCTCGCCCGTGAGAAAGCGGGCGACCAGGCCGCGGAAGCGGGCGACATGCTCGGTCACGATGGCCGGGACCTCGCGCTCGTCGCCGCGCGGGGCCTTCACGGCCAACGGCTCGAACGGTTTGCGGCCGCCCGAGGCGTGGACGTAGAGGAGATCGGGCGTCAGCGTACTGGCCGGGAAGCCCTCGAAGGCGCCCGCCATGAGCATGGCGGCCTCCAGGGTGAGTTGGGGCGAGAAACCGGCGAAGACCTCCTTGTTGCTCGGTGGCAAACCGGTCTTGAAGTCGACGATGCAGGCGCCTCCGTCGCGGCGGCGCTCGATCCGGTCGGCACGGGCCCGCAGGGTGAAGCTCTCGGTCCCCATGGGGATCACCCACTTGCCCGAGATCTCGGGATGGACCCTGGCCACATCCGCGCGCCGCTCGGTCTCCCAATCGAGGAATTTGGACGCCAGCCGCTCGTAGCGCGGCCACCACTCGGCATAGAGCTCCGGGTAGGTGTCCGAGATCGGCCGGAAGGCGTTGAGCGCAAGGTTGAACAGCCGCTCCACGGCGGCGTCCGGCAGGGCCTCGGGATGGTCCTCGGCGAATTGTCCGAGAATGTCGTGGATCAGCGTGCCCCGATCGGCGGCGCCGGGTTCGGCCGCCACCGGATCGAGGGGGTCGAGGCCGAGCACGTGCCGGGCGAAGATGACGTAGGGGTCGCGCACCAGGGTCTCGACCTCGGTGACGCTGAGCGAGCGCGGGAACAGCGCCGGATCGGGCTTCGGCCGCGGCTGCTTCAGGCGCGGCTGGGCCGGGCCGGTGCCCTGGTCGAGGGCGGCCGCGTAGGCCGAGAAGCGGCGCCCGGCCCCGAGTGCCCGATTCCAGCACGCCTCTCCGCTGAAGGCGCGCAGGCGCTGGAGGAAGCGCGACGGCACGGTCGGCGCGCCCTCGCGCTTGGCCGCCCGGGTGACGAGGGCGTCGTGGTGGCCCAGAGCCTGGACGAAGTCGTGCGCGCTCTGGCCGATGCGGCGCTCGGGCGGGTTGAGGCCGATGCGCTCGCGCATGGGCCGGTTGAGGAAGGCGTCGGTGGTCGTCTTCATCGGCCAGACGCCCTCGTCGAGGCCACCGAGCACCACGCGGTCGACGCTCATCAGGCGGGCTTCGAGCAGGCCGAGGATGCGCAGGCGCGGATGCGGGCGCCCGTCGCTGCAGGCGACCAGGCGTTCGCGGGCGAGCGCGGTGAAGAAGGCCGGATAATCGCCGAAGCGCCCGGGCAGAAGGCCGGGCTCGGCCATCTCCAGATCGTCGAACAGGGCGTCGAGCACCCCGAGGGAGGCGTCGTCGACGGCCTCGCCTTCGGCCGCATCGATCAACATGTCGAAGGTGGCACGGTGGTTCGCCGCGTAGGCGACGAGATTCCCGACGCCCCGATGGTCGACGTCGAGAAATCCCGTGAAGGCCAGTTGCAACCGATCCAGGAGATCGGCGGCCAGATCCCAGTCCTTTTCAGTCAGGCGGCGCTTGGCGCGCGGGCGCCGTCCGGTGGCGGCCCGCTGATCGGCCAGGGCCTCGCGCAGGCCCGCAAAGCCCGGCGCCGGGGCGGGGCCGCGCAGGGTGCCGATCTCCAGGGCGGCGGCGGCCCGCACCACGTCGCTGCGGGGCAGGCCGAGCCGGACATACGGGTGCGACAGGAGCGTGATGAGCCGGGCCGGCTCCAGATCGGCGGCCAGTTCCGCGGCGAGCCGGGCGAGACGCCCGGCCCGGCTGCGCGACAGGGCCTCGCCCCCGGAATCCTCGGCGACGATCCCCCAGCGCGCCAGTTCGGCCGCGACCCGTACGGCCAGGGCCCGGTCCGGCGTGACCAGGGCCGCCGTGGCGCCCGGCACTTCCAGGGTCTCCCGGAGCGCGATGGCGATGATCAGCGCCTCCTCCCGCTCGTCGGTGGCCTCGACCACGGCGAGCCCCTGCATCCCGGCCTCCGCCAGGGCCGCGCGGTCGGGCGGATCGAGATCGGCCCAGGCCTCGGTGGTCTCGGCCGGACGCAGGGCCTGCGACAGCAGGCCGAAGCGGGCGCGGCCCTCGGCGGAGGGGTCGCCGAGAGCGACCACCCGCGACCGGTCCAGGTTCAGACAGCCCGGCCCGAGGAGGCGATGCAGGATCGCCTGGGGATGGCCGTGGGCGATCTCCCGCGAGAACCCCTCGCCGGTCTCGATGGCGTCCCAGCCGGAGGCATCGAGGTCGGAATCGAGCCCCGGCAGCACCACGGCGCCACGCGGCAGGCCCGCCACCGCGCCGATGAGGCGGGCGGTCGCCGGCACCGAGCCGGTCGAACCGGCCACGATCACCGGGTCGCCCGGGCGCTCGCGGGCGAGGCGCTCGGCCTCGGCCAGGACGAGCCGGCGGGAACGGGACACCGGGTCGCTCATGCCGCGCTCGGCCAGGATACCGGGCCACGCCTCGGCGGCGATCTTCACGAAATCCAGGGTCAGGCCGAAATAGCGCGAGTACTCGGCCTCGACCGCGCCTCCGATCTCGGCCCAGGGCAGGCCCTCCACCGTGAGGGCGTCCATCAGGCGTTCAAGGTCGGCGGCGAGGCCGATCGCGTCGGCCGGGGAGGACGGCACCAGGAACGGCACGTCGTCGTCGATGGGCAGCAAGGTGCGGTCCACCGCCTCGGCCCAGCTCTGTACCAGGCGCGCCAGGATCAGCCGACGCTCCAGAGGCGGCATGGCCGGGGCGAGCAGGTCCGGTCCGTTCTCCAGGAGTGGATTGGCGGCAAGATCGAGTTCCGCCTCGTCCGCCTCGCCGAGGGGCACCATGCGCGGCAGGAGGGCCGCCTGTCCCAGCCGCGCCGCCAGGATCGCCGAGAGAGCACGCACCGCCCTCTGGGTCGGCAGATAGACGGTGACGGAGGCGAGCGCGTAGGGATCGCTGCCGATGTCGCCGACCAGCCGCCCGGAGATCAGGGCCTCGGCCAGGGTCGGCAGGAAGCGCGCGGCAGGCGGAATGGTGAAGACGTGGGATTCGTCGGAGGTCGGCATGCCATGATCCATGCCACCAAATGGCGCCGCCTGGAATGCGGCGCCCTGACGATCCCCGAGCGCTTCAGACCACCGGCGCCGTCGACTTCACGCGGGCCTCGGCGGCGGTGATCGCTTCCGGCGTTCCGACATGGAGCCATTGTCCGTCGAGACGGAGCCCGTACAGGCGCCCGGCCGCGATGGCGCGGTCGAACAGCAGGTTGAGGGAGAACGCGCCCTCGGGCGTGTCCGCGAACAGCGCCGGCTTCAGGATCGCGACGCCCGCGTAGATGAAGGGCGCCACCTCTCGTTCGCCGCGCCGCTCGAGAGCGCCGGACGAGGTCATGACGAAATCGCCGCCGCCCTCGTAGCCGAGGCTGGTGGCGGTGGGGGCGACCAGGAGCAGGATGTCCATCGCCTCCGGGTCCCAGGCGGCGATCAGGCGGCCGAGATTCGATTCCGGCCCCTCCAGCCAGAACGAATCGGCGTTGAAGACGACGAAGGGCGTGTCGCCGAGGAGCGGCAGCGCCTTCTTCACCCCGCCGCCCGTCTCCAGCAAAGACTCACGCTCGTCCGAGATCACGATCGCGGGCGCGGTCCGGCGCTTGCCGACATGGCCCTCGATCAGGTCGGCGAGGTAGTGGACGTTGACCACGGCGTCGGTGATGCCGCCCTCGGCCGCCCGGTCGAGGGCGTGGTCGAGCAGCGCGCGGCCGGCCACCTCCACCAGGGGTTTGGGCACCGTCGCGGTGATCGGGCGCATGCGCTTGCCGAGTCCGGCCGCGAGGACGAAGGCGCGGGTGATGGGAGCAGCGTCGGACATGGTGGCTTCGTCTCGTCGGGTCGGGATGGGATCGGCTCAGGCGGGCAAGCGTACGCTGCCATCGGCCAGGGGCAGCAAGTCCGGGTTCCAGGCCACCTCCCAGAGCGCACCGTCGGGATCGGAGAAGTAGCCGGAATAGCCGCCCCAGAACGCGTCCTCCGCCGGTTTCACCAGGGTGGCGCCCGCCTCGACCGCCCGCGTCAGCACAGCGTCCGTCTCGGCCCGGCTCGCGGTGTTGTAGGCGAGCGCGAAGCCCCGGAAGCCATGGCCCTGCGGGGCGATTCCCGCATCCCCGGCCAGGGCCGCGCGCGGATACAGGGACAGCACGAGGCCGCCGACCTGAAAGAAGGCGACGCCCTCCGTCGCATAGGTCGAGCGCGTCCAGCCCAAGGCCTCGTAAAAGCGCACGGCCCGGGTGAGATCGGCAACTCCGAGGGTGAGGAGGGTGAGGCGGGGCTGCATCCTGGGTCTCACGCCTCCTCGGCCGCGTCCGGGGCGGCCTTCGGCACGAGATGCGGCAGGTGCGCCTCGTGCCACAGGCGCAGGCGGGTCAGGGCCGGGTGGTTGAGGTTGCGGGCGAGATAGGCCTCGATGCGCGGCAGGTGGGCAAGGTAGCCGGGCTTGCCGTCGCGCCGGTCGAGGCGGGCGAAGATGCCGAGGATCTTGGTGGCGCGCTGGGCCGCCAGCACCGCGTAGGCCCGGGCGAAGGTCTGCATGTCGAACTCGGGCTCGCGGGCCCGGCGCTCGCGGACGTAGAGCCCGAGCAGGCGCAGTTCGAACTCGGCGGTCGCATCGACCCGCGCGTCCTGAAGCAGCGAGGCGACATCGTAGGCGGGATGACCCAGGACCGCGTCCTGGAAGTCGATGACGCCGATGCGCTCCAGCCCCTCGCGGTCCGGCAGCCAGATCAGGTTCGGCGAGTGATAGTCGCGCAGGGTCCAGGTCGGGCGATCGGGCTTGATGCTGTCGAGCACCTCCGCCCACAGGGCCACGAACTCGGACCGGGCGGCATGGGGCAGCTCGGCGCCCCGGACCGACGGGCAGTACCAGTCGGGCAGCAGCTCGGTCTCGAACACCAGGGCTTCGAGATCATAGGGCGGGAGCACGTGGTCGATCCCGTCGGCCACCGGCAGGACGCCGGGGAGTTCGGTGGCGTGGAGCTTCGCCAGCAGGCGCACCGCCTCGGCGTAGCGCTCCGGACGGGGGCCATTGGCATCCACCACCGGCTCGGAGCCGAGGTCCTCGATGATCAGCAGGCCCTCGGCGAGGTCCTCGCCGTAGATCCGCGGCGCCGAGAAGCCGAGGGCACGCAGGCCCCGGTCGACGCCCACGAAGGCATGCACGCTCTCGGCGAGCTTGACGATGGCGCTGTAGGGGCGGCCGTTGCGCACCGGCGGGCCGTCCGGACGGGGCGGCGAGATCATCAGCACCGCGCTCTTCCCATCCGGCTTCACCAGCCGCTCGTAGGCGCGCGACGAGGCATCGCCCTGCATGTTGATGCGGGTGGCCTCGTCCCAGCCGCTGCGGACCAGGAGGAGCCGGAGGGCGCGAGCCCGCTTGAGTCGCGCGTCCATGCCACCGCTGCCGTCGATGCGGGCGAAGCGGGCGCCATCGCCGAACTCGGCCCGGAGCGAGAGGTCGATCCACAGCATCGGCGCGTCGCGGGGGCCGAGGCGCTCGGGCCATTCCACCAACGTGATGGCGGTCTCGGCCATCTCGTCGAAGCCGAGTTCGACGAGTTCGTCGGGGCTGCGCAGGCGGTACAGGTCGGCATGCACGATCGGGCGACCGTTGGCCGCTTCGTAGGGCTGCATCAGCGTGAAGGTCGGGCTCGGCACATCGAGAGCCGGATCGCCGACCAGTTCGCGGATCAGCGCGCGGGCCAGGGTGGTCTTGCCGCCGCCGAGGCCGCCGGACAGGGCGACGATGTCGCCCGGCACCAGGAACTCGGCGAGGAAGCGGCCGAGATCCTCGGTGGCGCCCTCCTCCGGGAGCATGATCTCCCAGGCCGATTTCACCTCACGCTGGGGTGTGTCGGCACCATCCTCGTTCAACGCCCAACTCCTTCATGGCCGTGCGCCGTCGCGATCGGACCCGGATCGCGCGGAGACACGCTGTCATACCGGCGCATCCTTAACCAAATCGCGGGACCCACGAAGGCTCCCTCCCGTCGGTCCAAGGCTCCTTCCCAACGGTCATCGAGTCGTTGGTCCGACGAAGGCCGCTACTCGGCGGCATCCCGCCGCGCGCTCGGCTCGCTGATGGGAAAGGTGCAGGTGACGCGGGTTCCCGCGCCCGGGGCCGATTCCAGGCTGACGCGGCCGCCATGCAGTTCCACGAACGACCGGACGATCGACAGACCGAGCCCGACCCCGCGATGGCGCGTGCCCAGGGTGTTGCTCTCGAACCGGTCGAACACCCGCGCGGCGACCTCGTCCGGCATGCCCTGGCCCTGGTCCACCACCGCCAGGGTGAGTTCGGCGGCGTTGCGCCGGACCTCGACGCGGACCTGCTGGCCCGGCGACGAGAAGCCGACCGCGTTCGACAGGAGATTGAACAGGATCTGGCGCACGCGCTTGCCGTCGGCGACGAAGCTGCCGACGTCGTCGGGCACGTCGAGGTCGAGGGTGATGGCGGAATCGGCGAGCCGGTCCTCCAGGCCGCGCACGGCGGCGTCGACGGTGGAACGGACGTCGACCACCTCCCGGGACAGTTCGAGCGAGCCGGCATCGATGGAGGCGAGGTCGAGGATGTCGTTGATCATCACCAGCAGCGCGCCCGACGAGCGCATGATGTGACCGGAATATTCGCGCTGGCGCTCGTTGAGGGCGCCCACCGTCTCGTCGCCGAGGAGCTGGGTGAAGCCGATGATGTTGGTGAGTGGCGAGCGCAGCTCGTAGGAGACGTGGTTCACGAAGGTGTCGCGCAGCTGCGAGGTGCGCTCCAGGGCGTCGTTCTTGTCGGTCAGCGCGCGCTCGACGTTCACGCTGGCGGTGACGTCGATCAGGGTGAGCAGGGTCGCGCCCTCGGGCAGCGGCTGGGCGGCGCAATCCAGCACCGTGCCGTCGACGATCTCCAGGCGACAGGTCAGACCGGCGCGGCTCTCGAGCCCCGTGATGGCACCGCGGATGTCGATCCACGGGTCCTCGTCGGGCGAGAGCGTCTGGCAGGCGGCGATGACCGCATCGACCCGGGGACGCTCGCCCAGGGTCTCGGGGTCGAGGCGCCACAGAGTGGCGAAGGCACGGTTGGCGAAGGTGAGGCGGCCATCGGCGCCGAACACCGCCACGGGCTCCTTGAGGGTGTCGAGGGTCTCGGCCTGCACCCGCATCAGCGCGTTGTAGCGCGACTCGAGCTTCATGTTCTCGGAAACGTCGTCGAACAGGTAGGTCAGGCCGCCCTGCGGGTTGGGGTCGGCGACGACCCGGAGGGAGCGCCCGTCGGGCAGGTACCACCAGGCTTCGTTGGCCTCGACCGCGCGATAGGCGGCCAGCACGTCGGCCTTCCAGGACTTGAAGTCGGCCTGTTCGGGCAACTTGCGCAGGGCCCGCAGCCGGTCGAGGATCTCGCCGTCGAGGGGGCGGCTGTCGAGGAAAGCCTGATCGAGGTCCCAGAGCTGGCGATAGGCGGTGTTGTGGAAGATCAGGCGCTGGCGGGCGTCGAACATCGCCACGGCGGTCGGCAACTGATCGAGGGTGCGGACATTGGCGTCCATCTGGCGCTGGAGGTCGGCGCGCACGCTTTCCAACTCCGAGACGTCGACCGCGATGCCGACGCGGCCGGTCTCGATCGCGGTCTCGGTCACGTCCAGGGTCCGGCGCCCGCCGGCCACGACGGCGGAGAGGCGATGGGCAGCGCGACCGCCGGCGGCGAGCCGGGCGGCATCGTCGCGGGCGATGAACTCGCGCGCCTGCCGGTCGAGCAGCTCGACGCCGCCCTCGAGGGCGTTCTCGCGGGTCCCTGCCTCCACCGCCGCCACGTAGGCGAGGTTGACCCAGGCCAGGGCGCCGTCGCGGTTGCGGCGCCAGACCGGCTGCGGGATCGCGTCGAGGAGGCTGCCCAGGGCGGACAGGCCGCGCTTGGCCTCGTACAGGGTGAGACGCAGGTCGATCAGCTCGCGCTTTTCGTCCGTGGTCTCGCGCAGGCGCAGGATCGCGCGGCCGGACAGGGCCTGCCCATGCGCGTCGATGAAGCGGCCCGACTGGGTGCGCAGGCTCAGGCGGAATCCGGTTCCGCGCGCTCGCAGGGCCTCGACCGCCGTGTTGAGCGCATCGGCGTCGACCGCGTGCAGCCAGGTCTCGAAGCTGAGGAAGCCCGCAAGCGGGCCGGCGGCGGCGCGCTTGCCGTCGATGAGGCCGATATCGCCCTCGACCGTCGGCGTTCCGCGGCCGGACCACGTCACCAGCACCTGGCGCTCGGCGTTGAGCAGCATCTCGGCCCGGTCGTGCGATTCGCGCAACGCGGAGAGTTCGTTGACGAGGTCGCGCTCGCGCCGGGTCCAGCGGCTGCGCTCGCGCATGTGCAGCAGGGCGACGATGGTGGCGAACACCGTAAGGCCGATGAGGATCGCGAGCCCGGCCGCGTTGTGCGTGTACTGCCCGACCCCCGATGCGACAGCGCTGACGTCTATCCCCGGTCCGGCCGCGCGCGCCGGAGTGCCGGCGACGGCGACGACAAGGGAGCCGACGCACAGCAGAATGCGCGCCGCTCGATCGACCCTCATGATCCGTCCCGCCTCCACGAATCTTCGATGAGACGCCAAAGCGCGCCCTTCCCGCAGCCGCCTGAAGGCCGGCTGCGGGCCACTCCATCTGAGGAATCCGCCCACACTAGCGCGAGGCGGAATCCTCCCGGAAGAGGGTTAAGCTTAACTTTAGAGCCTTCAAGGGCGATGGGCGGCGGAGGGCGCAGAAAAGCCACACTGCGGCGCCCGGAAATGCGCCGCGGGTCCGAACACCATCAGGCCCGGCGCAACGCAATACGTGTCGCAAAACGCAAGAAGCCTCGCAAAACGCAAGAAGCCCGGCACATGGCCGGGCTTCGCGCGCCGCGTCAAGCGTCGGACGGTGCCCCGGAGGGCACCGCACCGGGCTCAGTAGCGGTAGTGGTCGGGCTTGAACGGGCCGTTCTCGGAGACGCCGATATAGGCGGCCTGGTCGGGACGGAGCTTCGAGAGCTTCACGCCGATCTTCTCAAGGTGGAGGAGCGCCACCTTCTCGTCGAGGGCCTTCGGCAGGGTGTAGACCTGCTTCTCGTACTTGCCCGGGTTGGTCCAGAGTTCGATCTGGGCCAGGGTCTGGTTGGTGAACGAGGCCGACATCACGAAGGACGGGTGGCCGGTGGCGTTGCCGAGGTTCACCAGGCGTCCCTCCGACAGGAGGATGATGCGGTGGCCGTCGGGGAAGGTGATCTCGTCCACCTGCGGCTTGATGTTCGACCACTGCATGTTCTTCAGGCCGGCGACCTGAATCTCGTTGTCGAAGTGGCCGATGTTGCAGACGATTGCACGGTCCTTCATGGCCCGCATGTGCTCGATCGTGATGATGTCCTTGTTGCCGGTGGCGGTCACGAAGATGTCGGCGCGCGGGGCGGCGTCCTCCATCGTGACGACTTCGTAGCCTTCCATCGCGGCCTGGAGCGCGCAGATCGGATCGACCTCGGAGACCAGCACGCGGCAGCCGGCATGGCGCAGCGACGAGGCCGAACCCTTGCCGACGTCGCCGAAGCCGGCAACCATGGCGACCTTGCCGGCCATCATCACGTCGGTGCCGCGGCGGATACCGTCGACCAGCGACTCACGGCAGCCGTAGAGGTTGTCGAACTTCGACTTGGTGACGGCGTCGTTCACGTTGATCGCCGGGAAGAGCAGCTTGCCCTCCTTGGCGAGATTGTAGAGGCGGTGAACGCCGGTGGTGGTCTCCTCGGAGACGCCCTTGATCGAGTCGGCGAGACCGGCGAACCAGCCCTTCGGCTTCTCGGCGAGCTTCTTCTTGAGAAGCGCGAAGAAGATTTCCTCCTCCTCGGATTCCGGCTTGTCGAGGAAGGCGGTGTCGCCGTTCTCGGCGCGCAGGCCCAGGTGCACGAACATGGTGGCATCGCCGCCATCGTCGAGGATCATGTTCGGCAGGCCGCCGTCATGCCAGTCGAACAGCTTCGAGGTGTAGTCCCAGTACTCCTCGAGGGTCTCGCCCTTGATGGCGAAGACCGGGATGCCGGCGGCCGCGATGGCGGCGGCGGCGTGGTCCTGGGTCGAGTAGATGTTGCAGGAGACCCAGCGGATGTCGGCGCCGAGCGCCTTCAGGGTCTCGATCAGCACGGCCGTCTGGATCGTCATGTGCAGCGAGCCGGCGATCTTCGCGCCCTTGAGCGGCTGCGACGGACCGAACTCCTCGCGCGTGGCCATCAGGCCCGGCATCTCGGTCTCGGCGATCGAGATCTCCTTGCGGCCGTATTCGGCCAGACCGATGTCCTTGACGATGTAATCCTGGGCCATTTCGTAATCGCTCCGTCTCTCGTTGCGTGTCGGCGAGGGCTATAGCAGGGCGGGCGACGGGAGGCAATCAAGATATAAAGATGTCTTTATGCGAACGGTTCCAGCCAGCGTCGTCCGGCCGGAACGAGCGCCCTGCATGACAAATCCCGTAGAACGTGCATTTTTTCAGATCAGTTGCGGCTGTGATCGGTGTGCCATTCGGGCAGGCTCCGGTGCAGGCGCACCACGCGGGGGCAGCAATCCATGATCCGGCACTCCGTCCCTTCGGCCGTGATCGGTCTTCTGGGGATCAGTCTTATCGGGATCGGGCCCGCTCAGGCGGGACCGAGGCGCGTGGCCACGTACGAGAAAGTGGTCTTGGGAGGCAGCCGCCTTACGGCGGCCTCGTTCGCGTCGCTGGATCCGACCTGCAAGTCCCTCGGCCCCATGACGATCAGCCTGATCGAAGCGCCGCATGACGGCCGCGTCCAGACGGGACAGGGACGGGAATACCCGAGCTTCTCGCTGTTCAACGCGCGCGCGCATTGCAATGCCCGCAAGCAGCCCGCCACCTTCGTGTTCTACACGCCGGCCCCCGGCTATACGGGCCAGGACGAATTCATGCTCGAACTCGTCGATCCGGCCGGAAATGTCGGCCGCGCCCGCTTCCGCGTAACCGTACGGTGAGACTCAACCTTCGTCGCGCAACTGGCGCCGGATGATCTTGCCCGTGGTGGTCATGGGCAGGCTCTCGCGAAACGCGATCTCGCGTGGATATTCGTGGGCCGAGAGGCGGGTGCGCACGAAGGCCTGGATCTCGCCCGCGAGAGCGTCGGAGGCGGCAAATCCTTCGCGCAGGACGACATAGGCCTTCACGATCTCGGTGCGCAGCGGGTCCGGCTTGCCGATGGCGGCGGCCAGCGCCACGGCCGGGTGCGCGCAGAGGCAATCCTCGATCTCGGCCGGGCCGATGCGGTAGGCCGCCGAGGTGATGAGGTCGTCCTCGCGCCCGACGAAATGCACGTAGCCGTCGGCGTCGCGCCGGGCGGTGTCGCCGGTGAGCATCCAGTCGCCCGAAAACTTCTTCTCGGTCGCCTCCGGCTGGTTCCAGTAGCCCAGGAACATCACCGGGTCGGGCCGGGCGACGGCGATTTCCCCGGGTTCGTCGACGGCGGCCTCGGTCCCGTCGGCCCGCAGGATCGCCACCCGATGACCCGGCACCGGACGGCCGGTCGATCCGGCCCGTGCCACGCCGGCCGAGGGGCAGGCGGCGAGGACGAGGTTGCACTCGGTCTGGCCATAGGCCTCGCCGATGGTGAGGCCGAGTTCCCGTTGGGCCCAGGCGAAGGTATCCGGACCCAGGGCCTCGCCGGCGGAGGCGATGTTGCGCAGGCGGGAGAGATCGAAGCGCCCGCGCGGATCGGCGACGCCGCGCAGCATGCGCAGGGCGGTGGGAGGCAGGAACGCGGTGGTGATCGCCCGTTCGGCGATCAACTGGAGCGCGGCCTCCGGCTCGAAGCGGAAGCTCGGACAGGCCACCACCGGCACACCGAGATGCAGGCTCGGCAGCGTCGCGTTGAGGAGGCCGCCGGCCCAGGCCCAGTCGGACGGCGTCCACATCCGGTCGCCGGCCTTCGGCGGGAAATCGTGCATCAGGCAGAAGCCCGGCAGATGCCCGAGCAGCACCCGGTGGGCATGAAGAGCCCCCTTGGCGAGGCCGGTGGTGCCGGAGGTGTAGATCATCAGCGCGGGATCGTCGGCCCGGGTGTCGCGGGCGGTGAACGCGTCGGATCCCTCCGCCATGAGGGCATCGCAGGCCACGGCCTCCCCGAGGGCGCCGTCGGTGCAGACCACGAGGTCGAGGTCCGGCAGGTCGGCCCGGATGGCCGCGAGCTTGGCGAGGCCGCCCGCGTCGGTGACGAGGGCGCGGGCTCCCGCATCGGCGAGGCGGTAGCGCAGGGCGTCGGGTCCGAACAGACCAGCGAGCGGCAGCGCGATGGCCCCGAGCTTGTAGGCGGCCGAATGGGCGACCACCACGGCGGCCGATTGCGGCAGCAGCACGCCGATGCGGTCGCCGGGGACGACGCCCCGGCCCCGCAATCCGGCGGCCAGCCGGTCGGATTGCGCCTTCAGGTCTGCGAACGTCGTCTCCGAGACCCGCGTCCCGACCACTTCCTGGATCGCCACGCGGCCCGGATCGCGGGCAGCCCAGCGGTCGCAGACATCGACGCCGATGTTGTAGCGCTCCGGGATGTCCCAGGCGAAACCGGCGACGAGACCGTCATAGTCGGGTGCGGGTCTCAGCACGGCATCCGGCTCAGGCGTCGATCGCCTTGAAGGCGCCGGCGAAGGCGAAGTCGGTGATCGGCCGACGTCCGTTCGGCACCTCCTTGGCGCGCTGCTCCTCGCTGAGTTCGGCCGGGTTCGCCACGCGCCCGACGGCGTAGGCCGCCTCGACCTGATGGTCCGCCGGCACCTTGAGCACGGTGACGGAGCGCTCCTTGTCGAACCCGCCCATGCCGTGCACGTGCCAGCCCTGGCGGATCGCCTGAAGCTGGAAGTTCGCCGAGGCGGCGCCGGTGTCGAGGGAATGGCTGGCCGAAGGCTTCAGGCCGTCGCCGGTCTTCATCAGCTTGCTCGACACCAGGATGACGAGGGCGCCGGCGCCTTCCGCCCACTTGCGGTTGGCCGGCACCAGCAGGTCGAGGAAGGTCTCCCACTCGGGGGTGCCGCGCAGGGCGTAGACGAAGCGCCAGGGCTGCGAGTTGTAGGACGACGGCGCCCAGCGTGCGGCCTCGATCATCCGGAGCAATTCGGACTCGGGCACCGCCTCGCCCGCGAAGGCGCGCGGCGACCACCGCTCGGTGAAGATCGGGTCGATGGCGTGGTCGGGCTGGCGCGGGTTCGAGTCGGTCACTGGCAGGCTCCCAAGGGTAGTGATCCCGGGCCGGTCGTCGCGCTCGGGATATCGGACCGGTGCGCCGTGCGCGCGTGTCGGGACCGGTTCAGGCCCCCTCCCGTGCAACGCCGAATCCAGTCCAACCCAGCCATGCACGAGATGGGCCGGGGGAGGCAATCGGCCATTTCGCGCCCCTCGGTCCAGCAGGACGAACGGCTTTCGCCGATCGCCGGCATTTTAGCGATCAGGGAAACCATGCCGACAGGACTTGTGAGCCAGATTCAGCCCTGGGCAGCCCTCGCCCGACCTTGGATTCCCCCATTCGTGACACGTTCGTCCGCTGCCCGATCGTCTGACGATCCGGGCCCGCAAGCCTGTCGCCGGGCTCCCTATCGCCACGTCTCCGCTCGCAAACCCGTCCTGCATGCGAGCGATCGCCGGCTCGCCCTCATCGAGCGGACCCTGCGGGCCACACGCTGGCGCCTCGCCTTTCCGGCCGAACTCGAAACCCGGTTCGAGACGGAGACGGGACCGCGCCGCGTGCGTCACCTGCGCCGGTCCATCCTCATCGGGCTGGCCGTCTTCCACCTCTATGGCTGGGCGGCTTTCGTCACCACGCCCGACATGGCGGGCCTGAACCTCGCCCTGCGGCTCTGCCTGATGACGCCCGTGGCGGTGGCGCTGTTTTGGTCTCTGAGCCGGGTCGGGTCCGAGACCCGCGAAGCCCTGTGCAGCCTCAGCGTCCTGATCGCCGCGCTGATCCCGGCCCTGATCCTGTGGCTCGGCACCGGGCCGAACGTCGCGCACGCGGCCACCGCGATCTGGCTGACGGTGATCTTCGCCAACATCTCGCTGGCACTGCGGTTCTTCTGGGCGTGCCTGATCTCCGGCGTCGTGTCGATCGCCGGAGGCCTCGCCATCGCGGCCCATCCCGAGATCGCGCCCGATCTCGCCCGGCTGGTGCGCCTCGACATGCTGATCGGCATCGCTTTCAGCCTGGGGGCCTGCCACCAGATCGAGCGGGCGCACCGGCGCAATTACCTGCACAGCCTGAGGGAATCCCTGCGTGCGCAGCAGCTCGTGGTGGCCAATGCCCGGCTCACGCGTCTCTCGACGACCGACCCGCTGACCGGCCTCGCCAACCGGCGCGCGTTTTCTCAGCGCCTCGAAGCCCTGTGGCACAGCTCCCGGCGCGGCGAACCCTTCGCGCTGATGCTGGTGGATGTGGACCATTTCAAGCGCTTCAATGACCATTACGGTCACGGGGCGGGCGACGACTGCCTGTGCGCGATCGCGGATCTGCTGACCTCGCGGACCGGCAACGCCGCCGACCTCGTGGCGCGTTACGGCGGCGAGGAATTCGCCCTGCTGCTGCCGAGGCTGGACGCCACCGCGGCCATCGCCCTGGCCGAGCGCATCCGCGTGTCGCTGAACGCCCTGGCCCTGCCGCATGCGGGACGCGACGACGGCCTCGTGCACGTGACCGTCAGCGTGGGCGTCTCGGCGAGCCCGGACGGTGCCGAGACTCCGGCGGACCTCATCGAATCGGCCGATGCGGCCCTGTACGAGGCGAAATCGGCGGGACGCAATTGCACGCGACGGGCGCCTCCGCAGCGGGCTGCGGCCGGAGCCGGTGCGCGCCCGCCGCTGGCGACCTGGAGGATTCCCGACCGGAAGGACCTGCGACGCTCGGCCTGAGCGCCGCAGGTCCTCCCGGTTTTTTTATCGGGCGCTTCGACTTAATCGACCACCTTGGCGGTCGGTCGATCGTTGCCCGGGGCGGTCTCGTCGTGCCAGTTGCCCTGACCGTCCTGATAGCGGATGCCTTCCGTCGATCCGGGCACCTGCTGCTCGGCCGCGGCCGCCTGGGCGGCCTGAAGAGCCTCGTCATGGCTCGGAAAGGTCTCGGAGAACACGTCACCGACCTTATAGGCGTAGCCGCCATCGTGCTCGACGATGCGATAGGTGATCTCGGACATCGACTGTTCCTTCCCCGTTACGTGCGCCCGTTCGGCGCGCTTACGCATACGGGAGGGCGAACACGGAGCGGTTCGGGAGGTTCCCCTCAGTGCCGCGTCGGGGTGATCCAGGTCAGGGTGGGAATGGCCGCCTCGCAGCCCGCGATCAGGGAGCCCCGCACGTCGGATGGATCGTAGCCCGGCCCGTCCGGAAATCCGATCACGTGGGTGGTGGCGCTGTCGGCACGGCGGATATGGGCGACCCATCCTTCCGGCGCCCGTTCGAAGACGATCTCGAAGACGGCCCCGGCGTGTTCGAACCGATGTGCTTTCATCTCGCCCTCTCTCACACGGCTCGAACCGGACAGGCCGGTCTGAGATCGCGCGCCGGATGTGGGGGCTTGCACTCTCGGAGCAAAGGATGTCGGAAGCGAGCGATCGTCCCGCCCCTCCCATCCGGCCAAGGCCAGGAGCCGCATGCGCCCGTCCCGTCCCGCCCTGGTCTTCGCCCTCGCCGTCCCGCTGCTGATCGCGGGGGGCGGCGCCCGAGCCGAGTTCAACCTGTTCGGCAGCGCCGACCGCACCCCGGCCAACCCCTTCGCGTCGAATTACGCCTCACCCCCGGTCCGCGCTACGGCCGAAGGGCAGCGGCGGAGCCGCCGCGCCAAACCGGCAGCCAAGCCAACAGCCAGTCCGGCGGCCAGGCCGGCTCCGGCCCTACGCCCACCGCGCGACATTCCCCAGTAGCGAGCCCCGGTAGCGCGGTTTGTCTCCGCGAGCCGGATCAGGCGGCCGGCAGCGCATTGGCGATCGCCGTGACGATGCGCGGATCGTTGGGCTCGACCGAGGACGGAAAGGCGCCGATCAGGCTTCCGTCGCGGTCGATCAGGTACTTGTGGAAGTTCCAGCCCGGCGTCGCGCCGGGCTTCTCGGCGGCGGCCCAGCGATAGAACGGATGGGCGCCGGGACCGCGCACATGGGTCTTTGCGGTAACCGGAAAGGTGACGCCGTGATTCTTGCGCGCGGCCTCCGCGATGGCGAGGCCGTCCAGCGGCTCCTGATTGCCGAAATCGGCGGACGGCACCGCGATCACGGCGAGGCCGCGATCGCCGAACCGGGTCCACAGGCCCTGCAGACCGGAAAACTGGCCGGCATAACCGCAGGCGGTGGCGGTGTTCACGATCAGGATCGGCCGACCGGCATAGGCCGACAGCGGCAGGGTGCCGCCCTCGGGCGTCTCGAACGCGAAGGCCCCGGCGCGGAGGTCACCGGCGAGCACCGGCCGAACGCCCCAGGCGAGCGCTCCGCCGAGGATCGCCAGGGCGTGGCGCCGCGACAGGGTTCGCCCGGTCCCGGGGCGGCTGAGATTGGAAGGCAGGAAGCTCGACATCGCGCCACACCCGTCTTGGCGGAGGACCCGTTCCACCGCACCCGTCGCTGACAACCTAACGCCGGCGCGGGGTTCGTCCATCGGCAGTGCCGCCGGACGGGAACCTTTCACGGAGGCTCGAACTTGAGCGTGTGCCATTACGGACCCCACGCTCGACCCTCGGAGAGACTTCGCCCATGCGCAGCCTGTTGCTCGGCACGACCCTTCTCGCTGCCAGCGCCACCTTTGCCCTCGCCCAATCGCCGGACGCCACGACGCCGGCGACCTCGTCCTCGGCGCCGATGCAGGCTGCGCCCGCCACCCTCGCCAACGATCTGCGCCCCACCTTCGTGGTGCAGAACAAGAGCGACATGGTCACCTCGAAGCTGATCGGCCTCACCATCCAGAACGGGGCCAGCGAGACCATCGGCGAGATCGCCGACGTGGTCCTCGACGACAAGAACACGGTGAAGTCCTGGGTGGTCGGCGTCGGCGGCTTCCTCGGCATCGGCACGAAGTACGTCGCCATCGATCCGAGTGCCCTCAAGCTCTCCCGCGTCGACGACACCACCCTGAAGGCGACCATCGACACCAACAAGGACCAACTGCGCGCCGCGCCGGAATACATCTATCTCGGCAAGGCCAAGGCCAACGCGGAGACCAAGCCTGCGGATTCGAGGCCTGTGGACTCCAAGCCTGTGGACACGAACAAGGCTCCGTAACCGCCGCTCCGGCGATCCCCACCCGTTCGGGAAGCCCTCGGCCTCGGCGCCGGGGGTTTTTTCTTATGAAGAGGGCATTTCCGCACGGCGACCGGAACCCTCCGACGCGGCTTGTCAGGAATCCGTCACGAAACCGGAGTAAGGCGCCCGGGAAACGCGGTCGGGGCGCGGCTTCGACGGTCGGGATGGTGAATCGACGTGGCGACGATTCGATCAGGCGGAGTTGCGCAGAGCGTCACGAACCGTGCTCGCGACGTTGTCGATGCGCCGGACCGCGAGGATGCCGGCGCGGGCTTCGGGGCGGTCGCCGTCGAACAATTCCTCGAGCAGCCGGGTCGGTTCGACGTCGCTCTCCAGCGATTCCAGATCGCTCGCGAACACGATGCGCAGATGAGGCCGCAGGGCACGGGCCTCCTGGACCAGCTTCTGGCAACACAGCTCGCCCTGAAGGCTGACATCCGTCACGAGGACATCCACCGGAAGACCGAGGGCCAGCACCGTCATCGCGTCGACACCGCAATCCACCGTGGTGGCAGCATAGCCAGCGCGCCGGATCTGCGACGTGACTTCGTCACGCCAATGCTTTTGCCGACCCGCGATCAGAACCTGGACGCCGTAGGCGCCACCCGGCGAGGCTGGTAGTTCCATAGTCGAGACTCCCCACTCGCGCCTGGACATCCGTGCCGATCACCCCGGAAACTGTGCGTCGCACCATGCTATGTCACGTTCGCTCGAACAGACAAGCCCTGCCGACAGGCGAAGTCTAGCGACGGACGCGTCCGGGAGGCTCGGCGCCCTCCCTCAAGTCTTCGACCGCCGAGGCGTTCCCATCCAAACCGCCCCGCTTCGCCGTCCGCCCAAACCGTGGCACGAGAGCCACCGTCGCGGTTGACGGGACCTGCGCCCACGAGGCAACACCGCGCGCGACGCCTGCGCGGGACCGTAGAGACGAGAGCCGGAGCTTCCATCATGTCATCCGCCAAATCCCCGCCCGTCTCGCCACTCGCGCCGACGTCGAACCCGGACCTGCCGCCGATCCGCGGCGTCGGCATCGCCACCGCGCAGGCCGGCATCCGCTATTCCGGCCGCACCGACGTGCTCTACGTGGCGCTGGCCGAGGGCACGCAGGCCGCCGGCGTGTTCACCCGTTCCAAGTGTCCGTCCGCCCCGGTGGATTGGTGCCGCGAAGCCCTGGGCAGTGCGGGCGCCCGGGCGTTGGTGGTGAATTCCGGCAACGCCAACGCCTTCACGGGCCTTCGGGGACGCGACGCCGTGGCGCTCACGGCACGCATTGCCGCCGAGGCCGCGCGGTGCCGGCCGGAGGAGATCTTCATCGCCTCGACCGGCGTCATCGGCGAGCCCCTCGACGCCACCAAGTTCGAGGGCGTGCTGGCCGATTGCGCCCAGCGGACCGAGGATGGGCCGAGCGCCTGGGCCGCCGCCGCCCAGGCGATCATGACCACCGACACCTTCCCGAAGCTCGCCACGCGCCGGGCGAACATCGACGGCGTCCCCATCACGATCAACGGCATCGCCAAGGGCGCGGGCATGATCGCCCCCGATATGGCGACGATGCTGAGCTTCGTCTTCACCGACGCCGCCCTGCCGCAGGACGTACTGCAGACGCTCCTCTCCGCCGGCACCGCCACCAGCTTCAACTGCGTGACGGTAGACGGCGACACCTCGACCTCCGACACGCTGATACTGTTCGCCACCGGCGCAGCCGGCAATGCCGCCGTCTCGGGCGCCGACGATCCGCGACTCGCCGACTTCCGCACCGCCCTCGACGACCTCCTGGTGGAGTTGGCCCAGCTCGTCGCCAGGGACGGCGAGGGCGCGCGCAAGTTCGTCACCGTGCAGGTGTCCGGCGCCAGCAGCGACGCCTCGGCCCACCGCATCGCGATGTCGATCGCCAACTCGCCCCTGGTGAAGACCGCCATCGCGGGCGAGGACGCCAATTGGGGCCGCGTGGTCATGGCGGTGGGCAAGGCCGGCGAGCCGGCCGACCGCGACCGTCTGGCGATCTGGTTCGGCGATGTGCGCGTCGCCCGGGAGGGCGCGCGCGATCCCGACTACAGCGAGGACGCCGCGAGCGCCGTCATGCGCGAACCGAACGTCACCGTGCGGGTCGACCTCGGCCTCGGCGACGGCGGCGCCCGTGTCTGGACCTGCGACCTGACCAAGCTCTACATCGAGATCAACGGGGATTACCGCTCGTGAGGCGCAGCCGCACCGCGCTCCTTCTCGCCCTGGCGCTTCTCGGACCTGGCACTGAGGTCCGGGCCGAGGACCGGCCCGCCGCGACGGAAGGGCAGATCAGCGTCGTCGGCCGCGCCCGCTCGGAGGTGGCGCCGGACTTCGCCTCGGTCGAGATCGGCGTCGAGAGCCGGGGTGCGACCCCGGCCGCCGCCCTCGACGGCGCCAGCACCGCCGCCAGGGCGATCCTGGCGCTCGCCGCCGAGTTCAAGGTCGCGGAAGCGGATCTCGGCACCTCGGCGGTGACGCTGCAGCCGGCCACCCGCTCGATGCGCCAGCCGGACGGGAGCTTCGCCGAGAAACCCGACGGCTACCGCGCCAGCAACACCGTGCGTGTGCGTCTCGCCGACATGGGGCGCCTCGGCGATCTGATGCGCCGGGCTCTCGATGGTGGCGCGAACCGAATCGACAGCGTCGGCTTCGGCCTGCGCGATCCGGATGCCGCCGAGAGCGCCGTGCGCAGTGCGGCGATGAAGGATGCGCGCCTCCAGGCCGAGCGGCTGGCCGAAGCGGCGGGCGTCACCCTCGGACGGGTCGTGTCGATTCAGTCCCCGGCCACGGGCGCTCCCCCGCCGATGGCCTTCGCGGCGCCCGCGCCGATGCGGGCCAAGCGCGGCGGCGCTCCGGTCCCCCTCGTCGCCGGCACCATCGAGACCGCGGCCGACGTCTCGGCGACCTTCGCGATCGCCCGATGAGCGGGACGAATCCTGCCACCCCCCTGCGCATCCTGCTGGTGGTCGCCGTGGCGCTGGTCGATGTCGATGGGCGGGTCCTCCTGGCCCAGCGGCCACCGGGCAAGCAGCTCGCCGGCCTGTGGGAGTTCCCGGGCGGCAAGATCGACCCGGGCGAGCGGCCGGAGGAGACCCTGATCCGCGAACTGGCCGAGGAACTCGGCATCACCGTGCAGGAGGCTTGCTTGGCGCCCCTGACCTTCGCGAGCCACGCCTACCCGGATTTCCACCTGCTGATGCCGCTCTACATCTGCCGGCGCTGGGAAGGCCTGCCGCGCGCGATGGAGGGGCAGGCTCTCAAGTGGGTGCGGCCGCGCGATCTGAAGGACCAGCCGATGCCGCCGGCCGATGCACCGCTGATTCCCTTCCTGTTGGACCTGCTCGGACCGTGATCCACTTGCCCTGAGGACATTCCGGAGGCCCGCGCCGCCTCGCCGGGAAGAGGACAGCGCACCATGGCACGCAAGGCCACCCCAGCCCCGGAGGCGTCCCGGCAGCGGAAACCGAGCTCCAAGGGCGCTTCGGCGAAAGGCTCTCCCGCGAAAGCGGCTCCCACCAAGCCGAAGCGGGCCTCGCGAAAAACCACGCCCTGTCCCGAGACCCTGACCGAACTCGGGCTGGAGCGGCTGATCCAGCTCGTTCTGTCCGAGACCGCGCGCAATCCGACCTTCAAGAAGCTGGTGACGGCGGCGGTCGCCAGCCTCCAGGGACCGGACGCCATCGCGGCCCTGGTCGACCGGCGCCTGACCGCTCTCGAACGCGGCCAGGGTTATATCGACTGGCAGAAGCAGCGCGCCTTCTCCGCCGATCTCGATGCCATGCTGACGACGGTGGTGAGCGAACTCGCGGCCCTCGACCCGCGGGCGGCCCTCGACCGGCTGATCCGCTTCCTCGGTGGCGCCGACGACGTCCTGGGGCGGGCGGACGATTCGAGCGGGCGCCTCCACGGCGTCTATGAACGCGCGGCCGACGCGGCCGCGAGCCTGATCGTCGACCTCCCGGGCGACGAGGCGGCCGCCTTCGCGGCACGGCTGGTGCCACGGCTCGGCGCGGACGGTCATGGCTTCGTCGAGACCCTGATGCACGACCTGATCCCCCGCTTGCCCGAGACGGCGCACACCGCCCTCGACATGGCTTTGAAAGCAGCGACGCCCGCCGCGCCGCCGGCCCGAACCGGCGGCGAGAAGGCCTGGACGGCCCAATGGGCGCGTAACCGCTTCATCCGGATGCGGCAGGCCCTGGCGGACCGGGCGGGCGACGTCGACGCCTTCATCGCCTTCGAGAAGGAGGCGTCGCCCGAACAGCCGGACCGGGTCCGGATCGCCGAACGGCTCCTGGCGGCGGATCGGGCGCCCGAGGCGCTCGAGTGGATCCGCAGGTCACAGAAGCGCGGGCCGGTCATCGTCACCCGCGAGGCGCTGTTGACGGGGCAATTCGATCACCATGCCCCGGAGCGGGCGCGGCAGGCCGTCGAGATCCGCATCCTCGACACCCTCG
The DNA here is from genome assembly GCF_001423325.1 of Methylobacterium sp. Leaf113. NCBI lineage: Bacteria > Pseudomonadati > Pseudomonadota > Alphaproteobacteria > Hyphomicrobiales > Methylobacteriaceae > Methylobacterium > Methylobacterium sp. Leaf113. Next base: position 358,036 of record NZ_LMNJ01000001.1, on the reverse strand, counting down.
GGGACAAGGCTGGCGCACAGGCCCTGCGCTGGCAGGAATTCGAGCGCAGCCTCGATCCGGCGATGCTGCGGGCCTATCTCGCCAAGCTGCCGGACTTCGAGGACGACGCGGCGCTGGAGCGGGCCTTCGACCATGCCGAGGCCTTCGCGGACCGCTACCGCGCGCTGGCCTTCCTCATCCACTGGCCGAACCCCGACCGCGCCGCCCGCCTGGTGATGCAGCATCGCGGCAGCTGGGACGGCAGCCGCTATGACATCCTGGTGCCGGCCGCCGAGGCGCTGGAGCGAACGCAGCCGGCGGTGGCGAGCGAACTCTATCGCCTGCTCATCGACAGCATCCTGGAGCATGGCCGCAGCGCGGCCTACGGCCATGCCGCCCGCTATCTCACCGCTCTCGACAGCCTCGCGGCCCAGGTCGAGGAAGGGCGCCTGACCCCCGATCCGGAGGCGTATCGGGCCTCGCTGCGCCGCCTGCACGGCCGCAAGTCCGCGTTCTGGGCCCAGGTGCGGGACTGACGCGGTTCCTCACGCCAGCTCGATCGGGTCGATCTTGTCGGGATAGAAGGCGAGATGCCCCGCGATGGCGGCGACGGCCGGATAGGGCGCCTCGTAGCTCCACACCGCATCGGCGCGGGAGGCGTCCGGTGTGGTCAGGCTGAAGTAGCTGGCGTCGCCCTTGTAGGGGCAGTGCGTGCGGCGGGCCGTGGGGGTGAAATGCGCCCAGCGGGCATCGGCTCGCGGGACGTAGACCACGGGCGGATAATTCGCTTCCGTGAGCATCAGGGCCGCGTCGGTCTCGGCCAGGAGGGTGCCGGCGAGGCGGATGCGGATGCGCCCGGGATGCGGCACGATGGTGATCGGATGATCGGCGCCGGGCTGTCTCATGCGTCGGGTTCCTCGGCTGTGCGTTCGGTGGTGCCCAGGGCTTCGGCGAGCCGGGCCTGGGCGGTCCCGGGTTTCAGCGGCTTCTGCTGGCTCTCGTGCGGCGCCCACCCGGACAGCCACAGGATCTCGAAACTGGCGCGGACGCGGCCATCCGGATCGGCGAAGCGCTCCGCATAGAGGGCGGCCGCCCGCAGGAGCGTCTCGCGCCGCAGGGGCGTCCGGCGACGCTCGGTCAGGACGTTGGTCAGCCCCATTGCCCGCAGGTCGCGCATGAGCGCGAACAGGTCCCGGTAGCGGACCGTGACGGTCTCGACATCGGTCACCGGCAGGGCGAAGCCGGCGCGCTGGAGCAGGCTTCCCATCTCGCGAACCTCGGCGAAGGGAGCGACGCGCGGGCTGACGCCGCCCTCGACCTCGCTCTCGGCCTGTCCGAACACCTGCCGCAGTTCGGTCAGGGTCCGGCCGCCGAGCAGGCAGCCGATGAACAGCCCGTCCGGCCTTAGGCTCCGGCGCAGCTGCGCCAGGGCGCCCGGAAGGTCGTTCACGTGCTGAAGAGCCAGGAGCGAGACGGCGAGATCGAAGCGACCGGGCGCCAGCGGCAGCAGCTCGGGATCGGCCACGACGCTGCCGGGCTCAGGCCGGGCCGCCAGACGCGTGATCCGCTCGACCCGGCCGCCCGCGCGCAGGTGCTCGGCGGCGAGGGGCGACGGCGTGGCGAGGTCGAGAGCCTCGGGAAAGGTTCGGAGCACCGCTCCGAGACGATCGTCGAGATCCTCGACCACCCGCCGCAGCAGGAAATCGGCGTAGCCCTCGCGGTGGGCGCGGGCGAGGCGGTGGCGGGCAAGGCCCGTATCGAAGAGGGGTGGTGCGGTCATCGCGATCTTAGATGGCGCGGCGAGGCTCCGACCGCCACCCGCGCCGACACCGGAACGCCCGTCGGGCCTCCCTCGTTGAAGCGATACGATTCGATGACGAATCGAGGAGACGTGACGCCATGAAGTCTATCCTGTTCGGCGCGACCCTCGCTCTTGCGGGACTCAGCCTCGCCACCACCGGAGCCGACGCCAAGGGGTGCCTGAAGGGCGCCGCGGTCGGCGGTCTCGCCGGGCACGTCGCAGGCCATGGCGTCCTCGGTGCGGCAGCGGGTTGCGCGGTCGGGCGCCACCAGGCCAACAAACGCGACCGCCAGCAGAACCAAGCGCAGCCGCAACAGAACAACTGATCACAACCGAGAGTCGCATTCCGCCTATGCGGGCGGTAGGGTCGCCGTCATGGCCCCTGCCGCTCGCCCGTTCGTCGCAGGCCTGCGCGCCGCCTGGAGCGGTGCCCTCGCCCTGGTCTACCCGCCGACCTGCCCCGGCTGCGGCGGCGCCATCGCCGATCCGCATGCGCTGTGTGCCCGCTGCTGGGCGGGACTGAGGTTGATCGAGCGGCCCTTCTGCGACCGGTTCGGCACACCCTTCGCCGTCGACCACGGTACCGGAACCCTATTGTCGCCCCGCGCCATCGCGGAGCCTCCGGTCTTCGCTCAGGCCCGTGCGGTGGCGCTCTACGAGGGTGTCGCCTGCGACCTCGTCCATCGCCTGAAATACGAGGACCGCCTGGACCTCGCCGCCGTGCTGGCGCGGATGATGGCAGGTGCGGGCTCGGACCTGCTCGCCCGGGCGGATTGCCTCGTGCCGGTGCCTCTGCATCGCTGGCGCCTGTGGCGACGCCGCTTCAACCAGGCCGCCCTCCTGGCGCAGAGGATCGGGCGGATCGCGAATCGACCGGTGGAATGCGGATACCTCGCCCGGGTGAAGGCGACCCGCCCGCAGGTGGGGCTGAGCCGGGTCGCCCGGGCGACCAACCTTCAGGGCGCCTTTCGCGTCCCCGAGGCCAAGCGGCCGCTGCTGCAAGGGCGACGCGTTCTTCTTATCGACGATGTCATGACCACGGGCGCGACGGCCAATGCCGCCGCGCGGGTGTTGCTGCGCGGCGGCGCAGCGTCGGTCGATGTCCTGACCTTCGCGCTGGTCTCGGGCGAGGTCGGCTGAGCCGCCCCACGCGTGCGCTGACGGTCTTCAGACCATGACGTCCTTCAAGCGGTGACGGTCCTCAAGCAGTCACTTGGCCGAAGCGTCCGGCCTCGGCCGGTCCGGAAGCCGCCGGCTCCAGGACCTTGCCGCGCGGGCCGACCCAGGTGCCGACCCACTTGCGCTGCCACACGAGGAGGCAGACCAGCACGACCGCGGCGAAGAGGGCGTAGCCGACGAAGCCGAGGGCGAAGGAGCCGGTATACTGCTTCGACAGGCCCATGACGTTGGGCAGGATTGCGCCACCGAGGGCACCCACCTCGCCGATCATCGAACCGGCCACCGCCGTGTTCGCCGGCCAGCGCAGGGGCACGAGTTGGAACAGGGCGCCGTTGCCAGCCCCGAGCGCGGCGAAGCACAGCATGAACAGGGCCGTGGTCAGCGCCAGCGACGGGGTCGCGGTCAGGAGCAGGAACGACCCGACGGCGGCGATCAGCACGACGGACAGGACCAGGATGCCGCCGAGCCGATCGGCGAAGTATCCGCCGGCGACGCGGATGCCGGAGCCCATCAGGGCCGCCAGCATGGTGAGGCGGCCGGCCTCGACCTTGGTGACGGCGAACTGCTCGTAGAAGAAGGTCGGCAAGAAGTTCGACAGTCCGATGAAACCGCCGAAGGTAATGATGTAGATGAGGTTGAAGGCCCAGCCGTCCTTCTGGAACAGGCAGGAGATGTGCTCCTTGAAGGACTGGTGCTCGGCGTCCGGCGGCTCCTTGGCAAAGACAATCATGACGATCAGCGGGATCGCCATCACGCAGCCGGCGAAGCCGTACACGGCCTGCCAGCCATAGGCCTGGGCCAGCGGCGGCGCGAACAGCACGGCCAGCACGGTGCCGGAATTGCCGGCGCCGGCGATGCCCATGGCGAGGCCCTTGTGTTCCTTCGGAAACCAACCCGAGCCGAGGGACAGGGCGACGCCGAACGAGGCCCCTGCGATACCGAGCAGGACGCCCATGGCCAGCACTTCGTCGTAGGTGTCCACGTAGAAGAAGCCGAAGGCCATCGCCAGCATGATGACGCTCATCTCAGTGATGGCGGCGTTCTTGCGCCCGATATACTGGGCGAGGATACCGAGCGGGAAACGCATGATCGCACCGGCCAGGATCGGCAGCGAGATCATGAACCCGGTCTGGGCCGGAGTGAGCTTGTAGGTCTCGGTGATGAACGGGCCCATGGCGCCGTTGAGCACCCAGATGGCGAAGCAGAAATCGAAGTAGAGGAAGGCGGCGAACAGGGTCGGGGGATGACCGGATTTCATCACGGTCTTGAAGCTGGCCATGGAGTGCGTCTCGAGGTTCACGGCCGCCGGGCGACCGCTCATGCCAAGGGATCCGGACTCACGCCGTCCGCATGCGGAGCGCCGTTGCCCCGCGCGTCGCCGATCGGCAACGGGCTCCCCGAAGCACCGAACGTGCCAGGCCAGACGCGAGGGCTTCACGGTCTCCCGTCGGTGATCGATCGCCGTCGTGCGATGGCGCGTCAGGCGGCACTGCCCAGGAAATGGGCCTGACGGGGTCGGAATCCGGTGGACGCCGGGATCAGCCGTCGGCCTGGAACGCCGAGAGTGGCGCCGCGATGGCGCAGGTGACGCCATCGGGTGGAAAGTCCAGCGCGATGGTCCCGCCCACCTGCCCGGCGAGCCCGCGCTCGATGAAGCGCGACCCGAAGCCCTTGCGCGCCGGCTTCGTCACGGGCGGACCGCCGACCTCCGCCCAGGACAGGGCGAGGTGCGGCTCGCCGGCTTCGTCGCGGACCTCCCAGCGGATGGAGACATGCCCGGTCTCCTGCGAGAGCGCCCCGTACTTGGCCGCGTTGGTGGCGAGTTCGTGCAGCATCAGCGCCAGCGAGAGGGCGGGCTTGGCGCCGATCTCGAGATCCGGGCCATCGAGGCGGAAGCGGCCGGCCTGGTCCTCGTGCAGTTTCAGGGCGCCGCGCACCACCGGGCCGATTAGCGTGCTGCCGAGAGCGCCGCCCATCAGAAGGTCATGCGCTTGGCCCAGGGCGATCAGGCGGCCGGCCAGAACTTCCTTGGCGGTATCGACGTCGACCGCCGTCCGCATGGTCTGGGTGGCGATGGACTGCACCATCGCCAGCAGGTTCTTCATGCGGTGGCTGAGTTCGCGATTGACGAGTTCCTGCTGCTCCTCGGCGCGGAGGCGGGCCACGGCGGCACGGGTCCGGTCGACGACGTTGCGCACGAAGTCGAGGATGTCCGGGGTCCAGTCGCGCCGCTTCGAATCATGCAGGCAGAACACCGCCACCAGTTGCCCGCGCTCCATCAGGGGCAGGTTGATCACGGTGCGGACGTCGAGGGCGCGGAACCCTTCGGGATAGCCGGCCGTGCGCGGGTCCTGCTCCACATCCGCGATGACCACGTCCCGGCCCTGGCGCAGCTCGGGCAAATAGGAGCCGTAATCGTCGTAGCGATGCCGCCCGACGAGGCTGGCCACCCCCGGCAGCGTCCAGTCCCGGATGACGTCGAGATACACGCCGGACGGATCGAGGGTGCCGTAGGCGGCTCGGGTCAGACCGAGGGTGCGTCCCGCAATCTCGGCGGCCACGAAGGCGATCTCGGCCGGGTCCTGCGATTCGCGCAGGCGCTCGCCGAGTTCGACCAGGGCGGCCTGGCGCTCCTCGGCGCGCTTGCGCTCGGTGATGTCGACGGAGGCACCGGGGAAGCGCAGCGGCGTTCCGTCGGCGGCCCGCACCAGGCTTCCGCGCGCGATGACCCAGCGATGCGAGCCGTCGGGCTGAACGATCCGATATTCGCAGGCGAATTCCCTTGCCCCCGCGAAGAGCCGGTCCAGCTCCGCCTGGAACCGGCCCATGTCGTCGGGATGGAAGTTGCGGATGTAATCCGCCAACGGCGCGCCGAGGGCGGCGCGCTCCGGATCGACGGTGTAGATCCGAGCGAAGTTGGCGTCCGCGTAGATGACGTCCTCACGCAGATCCCAGTCCCAGGTCCCGATCATGCCGGAGGCGTTGAGGGCGAGCGCCAGGCGCTCCTCGCTCCGGCTCAGGCGGGCGCCCGCCGCCTTGCGCTCCGTAATATCGGTCAGGGTCAGCACCGCGCCTTGCACCAGCCCATCCTCGATGATCGGTGCGTTGTTGGTGACGACGTCGATGGGGGTTCCGTCCTGGCGGAAGAACGTGGTCTCGCGCTCGCGCAGGGCCTCCCCGCTCTTCAGCGAGCGCACGACCTCGCAGGCCTCGCGCGGATACGGTCGGCCGTCGGCATGGTGGTGATGCGCGGTGTCGTGCAGGTTGCGCCCGATCAGACTGCCGTTCGGCCAGCCGAGCATGGCTTCCGCCGCCGGGTTGGCGAAGGTGACGACGTCGTCGCGGGTCAGGCGGATCACGGCCTCGCTGAGATGGTCGGTGACCGTCTGGAGCAGCGTCGTCTGCTTGATCAGGGCGTCCTCGGCCTTCCGTTGGGCGGTGCGGTCGCGCAGGATCTTGAGGTAGCCGATATGGCTGCCGTCCTCGTCCTTCAGGGCCATCATCTCGCCCATCGCCCAGAAGCGCGTTCCATCCTTGCGGACGTGCCAGCGCTCGTCGTTGGCCCGTCCGAGCTCGCGCGCGACCCGCATCTCGTGCTCTGCCAGGCCGCGCAGGCGGTCCTCCTCGGCGAAGAAGAGTTCGGCCGGACGCCCCACGATCTCGGCCTCGGCCCAGCCGAGGATGCGCTCGGCGCCGACGTTCCAGCTTGTCACGAGGCCGGTGAGATCGAGGGTGATGATGCCGTAATCGATGGCGCTCTCGATGATCGCCGCGTTGTGCCGGTCGCTCGCGCGGCGCTCCCGCAGCGCGCGCCGCAGGTTCAGCTCGGTCATCACCTGCCCGGCCAGCGTCCGCAGGATGAAGGCTTGCGCCTCGGTGAGTTCCCGCGGCTTCACGTCGAGGACGCAGAGCGTGCCGAGCGCCGTCCCCTCGGGCGCGTGCAGGGGCATGCCGGCGTAGAACCGAACGTGCGGCGTGCCCGTGACCAGGGGGTTGTTCGCCGTGCGCGGGTCCCGGGTGGTGTCCGGGATCACGAAGAGGCCGTCCTGCTGCACGGCGTGGGCGCAGATCGATTCCGCCAGCGTGGTCTCGGCGCGATCGAAGCCGATCCGGGCCTTGAACCATTGCCGATCGGACTCGACCAGCGAAACCAGGGACACCGGCATCTCGAGAAGCATCGAGGCCAGCCTGACGACGTCCTCGAACGCCGCCTCGGGGGCGGTATCGAGGATGCCGTAGCGCGCAAGGGCCGCGGACCTGGTCTCGGGCGCGTCGCCGGTCCTACTCAATCGCCCCTCCGGTCGCGGTCGCACAGACGCGTTGCCGCCCATGACCGACACGGACGATCCGACGAGCGAACGCGTGGCCGCTGCAGCTTTACCTGCGTGCCGCCGATCTTCCTACGTAGAACGACGCGCAGACCGTAAAATTCGCCGAGGCCAATGCCCAAACACCTATATCCGGCCGGGCCGTTCATACGAAATCCGGTCGATCCCTGCGGGGCGGCGGCGTCGAACGACGTTGATTTCGCTTCGATCGCGCCGCGGCGAGCCGCCGTCCTTATGGTGCGCCACCACCTGCGTGACGGCGCACTGACGGTTCGGCGTGCCGATCATCATGGCCCACGAGGCCCTGGAACGCGACCTGTCCTGCCGTGACCAGATGCGGAGAGGCGAGAGCCATTGTCGAGACCTCCCCTTGGCCGAACGTCGTCGCGGCGGCGAGGTCGAGCCTGCGCATGTCCCGATACGGCGCCGCGGCGCTCCAGCCGCCTCAACGGCACACGGTGACGCCGCGGACGATCCAGCCCTCGCCTGCTTGCCACAACTTGCGGCGCGTGCGCTGACAGGTGGCGTTGTCGGGCTCGCTCGACGTCCAGGTGGTCGCCGGGACTCGCGCGTCCGCCGGCCTCGGCGTCGGCGTGCGGTTCGCCGAAGCCTCCCCCGGTACCAGAGCGACGAGCAGAAACGCCGCGAGCAGCGCTGGACGCGCGCGGAAGGTGTGATGCGGAGGGACCGGCACGGGTCGCGTTCCATGATTTTGAGTGGGGCCCCTTTCGGGTCACTTCCTATGGCGACACGGCCACGCTTTTGACAACCGCTGCCCGCGGCGTCGGACCTGATGACGACGGCTTTTCTGAAGACATGGTGAAAGTCTCCCGCCGGTCGCCGCGTGGCGAGTCTTCACGCGGTTGTTCGAAGAACTCCAGATCGATGCCGAGCCGTGGGCATTGTGCTCGGTTTGCATCGCCGACGACCTTTGGTAGTCACGCAAGGCTGCCCATCCTCAAGGTGACGTGACGCGCGCGTGACGACTTGCTAGGCCCGGCGTCGAGCGAACCATTTCAACGACGACCGCCCGAGCGACCTCCATGTCCCACACGACCCGCCGCACGCTTCTCACCGGGGCGACGACGAGCCTCGCGCTCCTCACACCCGTCGGGTCCGCCCTCGCCCAGAGCCGTGGCCTCTTCGGCGACGGCCTCGACGGCAATGGCCCGTATGACGACGAGCGTCTCTATCGCGACGAGGAGGGACGGCTCTATCGCCGACGGGGCGGCCAGTACGTGCCCTATTCGGATCGGGGCCAGGACCGCACTCTCGACCGGATGGGGGGGCAGCGGGGCCGTGCCGCAGTGGTCGACGATCCGGATGCGGATCTCTACGCGCCGCGCCAGGTTCCGCCGGCCTCGCCGCAACAGGCCGCGCCGGCCAAGCCCGTGGACAATGGCCCGATCGACTACAACCGCGCCTATGCGGCGATCACCGACGAGCCGTTCCCGGTCTACGCCTTCAACTGGCGCAAAACGAACCCCTCGTTCCTGCGCCAGGAGATCGCCTATACGGGCCCCGAAACGCCCGGCACCATCGTGGTCGACCCGCGGGCGCACCACCTAATCCTGGTGCAGCCGAACGGCCGGGCGCGTCGCTACGGCGTTGGCGTCGGCAAGCAGGGCTTCTCGTGGTCCGGGGCCTCGACGGTGAACTCGAAGCAGATGTGGCCGGACTGGTATCCCCCAAAGGAGATGATCGCGCGCACGCCGAAGCTCGCCAAGTCGGTGTCACAGCTCCAAAGCGGCCTCGGCGTGCCGGGCGGCGCGCACAACCCGCTCGGGGCTCGGGCGCATTATCTCTGGCAGGGCAACAAGGACACGCTCTATCGCATCCACGGCACACTGGAGCCGGATTCGATCGGCAAGAGCGTGTCGTCGGGCTGCATCCGCATGATCAATCAGGACGTGATCGACCTGTACGGCCGCGTCGAGATCGGCAGCCGCGTGGTGGTGCTGACCTGACGCGGTGGGAAGTCTGTTTCACGGAAACCGGGACAGCGGAGGCTGTCCCGGTGGTCATCCCGTCGATGCTGCAGCGTCCCGGAGACGCCACCCCTACCGGGGAACGATCGCCGGGCGGAACAGGCGTCAGACCTCGGTGATCTCGCCTTCGCGGACGGCGCGCTCGCTCGCCCCGGACTTGATCCGGTAGAATGGCTCGCCGGTCTGGTCCTCGGGCACCAGACGGACGATCTCGAAGATGTCGGACACGTCGGTCTTGGGGGAGGCGTAGCCGATCTGGGCCCGGCGCACGCGCTGGCCGAGTTTGAACTTGTGGGACATGGCGCGGATCTCCTCGATCGCGGCTCGACGGACAGAGGTCACGCCGAAGGGGGTGCGCCGGCTTCGGCGGACCCGGTGATGCGGACCGGTCCAGGAGGACAGATCATTGCCGGCAGGTTCGGGGCGAACCCGCCGTCGACCGCGAGATCGATCTCACGGTCGGACGATTTTCGGCGACGCGCTGAAATCAGCGACGCGCCATGGCCTTTCTCAAGAGCCTTGGCCCTAGCAACGACACTTCGCCTTATCGAAATGCCTTAGCCTTATCGAAAAGCCTTGGCCTTAGCGAAAAGCCTTGTCTTCAGCGACGAGCCTTGGCCTTGCGGGCTGCATAACGGGCATCGCGCTGCGCCTTCTGCTCGAGGCGGGCTGCTGCGGCCTGGGCGACCTTCTCCTCGGCAGCAAGGATCTCTTCCGCAGCGAGACGCTCCCGCTCTTCCTCGGCTTCGGCGGCGCGCTGGGCCTCGGCCTCGATGCGGGCCTGCTCGCGGGCCGCGACGCGGACCTCCCGCTCCCGGGCGATCTGGGCTCGCTCCGCCTTGCGGGCGACCACGGCCGGATCATCCGCCGGCGGACGATCGCGGAAGCGGGCCAGCGCTGCGGCGCGGGCTTCCGTCGCGGCCTTGAGGCGATCGGTCATCGAGTTCGGGTTGAATTGGCTCACACAGGATCCTGTTATGCGGGAGGCCGCGCTGGGCGCGCTCCCCTCGGAAAGGGTCTTAGAACACAAGCGAGCCGCCTCCCATGCGGGAGGCGGCTCTCGAAACAGGTCGGGCTCCGCGTGGGGCCCGCCTTATTCAGACGGTCTGGAGGCTACCGGCGGACTGCTTGCCGCTGCGCTTATCGGTTTCCATCTCGTAGGAGATCTTCTGGCCTTCGGCGAGACCACGAAGGCCAGCGCGCTCGACAGCCGAGATGTGCACGAACACGTCGCTTCCGCCGTTATCCGGCTGGATGAAACCGAAACCCTTTGTTTCGTTGAACCACTTAACAGTACCGACAGCCATCGTATTCCTTCGCCCTTGCGGGCTTATCTTCCGGAGATCCACGCGATCATGCGCGGCCGTCTCCATCACCAATCCGACGCCCAATAAGGGTAAGCCCGGTTCCGCTTCGAAACCGCGCCGCAGAAGTTCTGCCGTTGGGTTGATGGCGGTTTTGTACGCGCTTAGGCGACAATTAGCAAATCGAAAGTCAAATGATGTGCCGGGCGCGGTCGATCTGGATGCGCTGATTTGCGGATTATCGCGATCTTTTCCCGGACTGATCTGGCCTGTCGCATCGGGTGGGGCCGAATCGTTGCCGCCGTCGCGGCACCGGTGGAAAGGCCGAGCGGTCCCCTTTCGTCCGGTCTCTCCGGGACGCCCCTCAATGAGGCCGCTCCGGGACGGCGTTTGAGGAATCACCTATCTTGCTGGGAGGGAACTGAACGGCGAATCCGCTATTGTTGTCATCAGCGCCAAGCCTCGCAGTGGTGAACGCCGCCTTGCACGCATTGTCCCCGGACCATCAGGCCACGGACGGTCTCTTTCCGTTACGGCGCGTGCATTTCTCCAGCCGCGATTATCCGCCGGACGAAGCCGCTCACGTCTATCAGCTCATGTTCGCCAGTTCGGCCCTGGTCACACCGCTGGTGGCTCCATTCCAGGTGGAGATTACGAGCTTCTGGACCGAACACCTGCGTTTCCATTTCATGGATGGGGTGCCCTTCGTCTTTCACCGTCCGGCGCAGAAGCTTGGCTATGACGGTCTCGACGTTATCGTGTTCCAGCACATCGAGACCGGCGACATCATCGGCAATTTCGACGGGCGCGAAGTCCGCGCCGGCACGGGGTCGGTCTATGTCATCGATTTCTCGCGACCGACGATCATCCGCGATGCCCAGGGCATTCCCCGGCAGCGACGCAACTTCGTCAGCATGCCGCGCCCCTTCGCAAAGCGATGGTTCGGCCGGCTGGATCAGCTGCACGGCCTGGTGATCCCACCCGAGATCGCCGCGCCCTACACGGCGCAGCTGCTGCGCCTCCGCGAGCGCCTGCCGAATCGCGATGCCCTCGATGCCGAGACCCTCGGGCACACTGCGACCCTGATGGCCCAGGCCATCACCGGCGCCCTCGGGCACGGGACGTCGCATGCCGATCCGGCCCGGTCGTTCCGCAAGGCCTGCCTGTATATCGAGGCATCCCTGGCCGATCCCAATCTCAGCGCTACCGAAGTGGCGCGCAGCATCGGCGCGTCGCGCTCACGCCTATTCGCCATGTTCCAGCCGGTGGGCGGGGTCGAATCCTACATCCGTTCGGCCCGCCTCGCGCAGGTCAAGGCGGCTCTCAGCGCGCCGGCTCAGCCGCATCCCATCGCCCGGCTCGCCGAGGAGGCCGGGTTTCGCAGCGCCGCCCAGATGAGCCGCCTGTTCCGGCAGCATTACGGAATGACGCCGTCGCAATTCAGCGCCAGCGCCGACCCGGGCGGCGTGCGCCGGATCTCGGAACGGGCCTGATCGGAGGCCAGATCGCGCAAGCCTGAGACGCCCTACAGGGCCAGCGAGACCTTGACCACGCCGGCATCCTCCCTGTCGGGCCGCGTGGTGAACCCGAGCTGCTTGCACACCGCGAGCATCGGCCGATTCTCCCGCAGAACCGTTCCCTCGACCCGGGACAATCCCTCGATGCGGGCCCAGTCTATCATCAAGCTCATCAGGGCATGGCCGAGGCCCGTGCCCTTGCGGTCTCCGTGGATCAGGATGGCGTATTCGCCACTCTCGTGGTTGGCGTCGGCATGGAGCCGCACGGCGCCGAGCATCGCCCCGGTGGCGTCGTCGATGGCCACGAAGGCGATGGCGCGGGCGTAGTCGAGCTGGGTGAGCTTGGCCAGGAAAGCGTGGTTGAAGTCGCGCACCGGGGCGAAGAAGCGCAGGCGCAGATCCTCGGCACTGACCGATTGGAAGAAGGCGAGGAACAGCGCCTCGTCTTCGGGTCGAACCGGCCGCACCCGGATGGTCTCGCCCTTCAGGTGCAGCACACGCTCCCACTCGACCGGGTAGGGCCGGATCGCGAAGCGCGGATGATAGGTGCCCCGCGCGCGGCGGCCCGTCGGAGCCTCGGGCGCCACCATCACGCGAGCATCGAGAGCCAGGGCGCCGGTCTCGTCGGCCAGGAGCGGGTTGATGTCGAGTTCGCGGACCTCCGGGCAATCGGCGGCCATCTGCGCGAGCTTGACCAGCACCAGGGCCACCGCGTGGCGGTCCACCGCCGGGACGTCGCGATAAGCGGCGAGGCGCCGGGCGACGCGGGTGCGGTCGATCAATTCGGAGGCGAGCCGCAGGTCGAGGGGCGGCAGGCCGAGGGCCCGGTCGTCGATGACCTCCACCGCCGTGCCGCCGCGCCCGAACACCACCACCGGCCCGAAGGTCGGATCTTCGGCGAGGCCTGCGATCAGCTCCCGCTGCTTGCCGCGCCGGATCATCGGCTGAACCGCGAAGCCGGTGATCCGTGCGTCCGGCGCCAGCCGCCGGGCCCGCGCCAGGATATCGGCGGCCGCCGTGCGCACATCGGCCTCGCTGGTGAGATCGAGGCGGACGCCGCCCACGTCGGACTTGTGCACGATGTCGGGCGAGACGACCTTCAGCGCGACGGCGCCGCCCGCCGCGATGATGCTCCAGGCTGCGGTCGCGGCGGCATCGATGTCGGGCGCCAGCGTCAGGGGCACGCTGTCGATGCGGTAGGCCGCCAGCAGGTCGGCGACCGCCACGGGATCGAGCCAGGTCTGGCCCTGGGCCACGGCGCGGGCGACGATGGCGCGGGCCGCCTCGACATCCGGCGAGAAGTCGCGCGGCAGTGAATCCGGCGTGCGCATCAGGTCATCCTGCGCCTCGCGGTAGCGGACGAGATGCAGGAACCCCTCGACGGCGGCATCGTCGGTGGAAAAGCGCGGGATGCCGGCCGCCGCGAGCCGGCTCGCGGCTTCGGCCTCCTCGCCGATCGTCACGGCGAAGACGGGCTTCCGGCGCGCCCCGCTGCGACGGACCCGACTCACCGTCTCGGCGATGGCCGTCGCCACCGCGGTGCCGTCGGAGCGCGCCGTCGGCACGTGGACCGCCAGCACCGCGTCGTTGTCGGGGTCGGTCAGCAACGGCGCCAGGGCATCCGCATAGGCCTCCGGTCCCGCCGCGACGCCGAGATCCACCGGATTGCCCAGGCGTCCCGCCGCAGCCAGGATGCCGCCCCGGTCGGCGAGCCGGTCGGCGGCCAGGGCACCGATACCCCGCCCATTGCCGACGATCGCCAAGCGGTGGCCGGGGAAGGGCCGCTGCCGCCCAAGAGTTTCCACCGCGGAGAACATCGCGTCGAGGCCATCGACCGAGAGCAGGCCCGCCCGTCGAAACGCCGCCTCGTAGACCGTATCGGGCCGGGCGAGCGCGCCGGTATGCGTCGTCGCGTGGCGCGGCGGCGCCCGGTGGCGGCCCGCGCGCAGGACGACCACGGGCTTGGCCCGCGCTGCGGCCCGCGCCGCGGACATGAACTTGCGCGCGTCCACTACCCCATCGAGGGAAAGCAGGATCGCACGGGTGCGGATGTCGGCGGCGAAGTAATCGAGGCAGTCGGCCACGTCGATATCGCAGGCCAGGCCGAGAGACATCACGGCGGAGAAGCCGACGTCACGCCGCGCCGCCCACTCGACGATGCCGGCCGCGACCGTGCCCGATTGCGAGACCAGGGCGAGGTCCCCCGCCTTCGGTGCGCGCGACAGCAGGCTCGCATCCAACCGGGCGCCGGGAACCGAGAGACCGATGCTGCCCGGACCGAGCAGGCGCAGGCCGTGCCGGCGGGCTTCCGTCCTGGCCGTCTCGCAGAGATCGGCGCCGACATCCGGCGTCACGATGACGGCGGCCGCCGCGCCCCGCCGGCCGGCATCCGCGATGTGCTCGGGAATCGAACCGGCGGGGGTCGCCAGGATGACGAGATCGGGGGCGTCCGGCAGGTCGGCGAACGATGGAAATGCGCCGGACGCCGCATCGGAGCCGATCCGGAGAATCGAGCCGAGGAACTGCGCGCGCAGGAGATTCGCCAGGACCGCCTCGGCCAAGCCGTCGGGCCCATCCTCCAGGCCCGCAAGGGCGATCGCACGGGGCGCGACCAGAGCCTCGAAGCGGTAGGTACTCATCGGCCGAACTGCCTCTGCTCGGGGAATCGGACGGCTATTCTCGCGTCGCTCCGAAACCGGAGGACGCCACGGACCGGGCCGACCCGGCCTGGTGCCGGGCGCACCCGGCAGCCGGTGTTATAGACCGCCGGCGCCCGCACGGTAGGGCGTCCCATCCTGGAGATCCGCATGCCGACCACCCTCCCCGAGTCCAACGACAACGCGGCGCGCGCCGGTCTCGTGTCCGCGATGCGCGACCTTCTCGCCCTCGGCTTAAGTCAGGGCACTTCCGGCAACATCTCCGTGCGGTCCGCCGATGGCTTCCTGGTCACGCCCTCCGGCATCCCCGCCGAGGTGCTGCAGCCGGAGCATATCGTGGCCATGACCTTCACCGGAGAAGCTTCGCCCGGCCTCGCGCCGTCGTCGGAATGGCGCTTCCATCGCGATATCCTGGTGGCGCGGCCGGAGATCAACGCCGTGGTCCATGCCCACCCGACCCATTGCACCGCTTTCGCGATGTGCGGGCAGGACATCCCGGCGGTTCATTACATGATCGCGGCAGCGGGCGGCCCGACGGTGCGATGCGCGCCCTATGCGCCTTATGGAACGGAAGCCCTGTCGGCCCTGGCTCTTGCCGCCCTGAAGGACCGGACAGCCTGCCTGCTGGCCAATCACGGCATGATCGCCATCGGACCTGACCTGAAGAAGACCCTCTGGCTCGCGGTCGAGATCGAGGCGCTGTGCCAGCAATACGCGATCGCCCTGCAGGTCGGGCGCCCGATCCTCCTCGAGGACGATGAGATCTGGCGGACCGTGGAACGGTTCAAGTCTTACGGACCGCGCAACTTAGAGTTATAAGGCCTAGACCTTACGGCCACCTGCAAGAGTATTCCAAACCTGCCGGTGCGGGCCCGATGACACCTACGTAGATTTTTCTTCGAGCGATGGATTCTCGCTGCCGGCGCATCGCGGCTTTTTCCGGCCGCGAGACCAACCATTTTGGGTCTGGATTTTGTATTCAAGGACTAATTTAGGCCATCCGGCGGGTTTTGCTCGATATCGGCTCTAAAGGTCCGTTTGCGGTCAGATCGAACCCCGCTTTTGATCTGTAACAGATCGCTATCAACGACCCCGTCAAAATTCGTTGCGAGCGAAATGCCCGCCCGTCAGAACCGTTCACAGCCCTCAACGGGCATCTGTGTAGTTCTGCAGAATTTTGGACCAATCCAGGCCGGTTTCTCAGAATGCATGCAGTTGGTGGTCTATTCCAGTTCACTAGCAAATGCCGCGGTCTATCCATGCGAGACCTAAACAGCCTCTTGCCTTTTTCTTTGCGTCATCATAGCTAGAAGCAAGTCACAACCATGACGCCCCTTGTCAAACCTCCCCGGCGGCAGCTTCCCACCGGGGTCCGCAACCTTCACAAGCGCATTGAGAGATCAGGTAATGAGTGCTGAGACGGAAATCCTGCCCGACTACATCGAACTTGCGGCAGACATCGTGTCTGCGTTCGTAAGCAACAACTCAGTTCCGATCGCGGACCTGCCGGCCCTGATCGCGTCTATTCACGCGACCCTCGGCAAGCTGAATCAGTCCGGCGTCGAAGAGAAGGTCGAGCCGCTGACCCCGGCCGTTTCGGTCAAGCGGTCCATCACCCCGGACTACATCGTCTGTCTGGAAGACGGTAAGAAGTTCAAGTCGCTGAAGCGCCATCTTCGGACGCGCTACGAGATGACGCCCGAGCAGTATCGCACCCGGTGGAGTCTCCCGAGCGACTATCCGATGGTTGCGCCGAACTATGCCGCCGCCCGTTCGGAACTGGCCAAGAACATGGGTCTGGGCCAGCAGCGCCGGAAGCAGGACAACGTCCTCGTCGACATCGAAGCCAAGGCCGCACCGCTCCCGCGCGGACGTCGTCCGCGCCTCGCCGCTCAGGCCTGAGCCGGATCGCAAGCGACCGCGCCGGAAAGGCGCAGCGCAGAGGCCGGAGCATCACGCTCCCGCCTCTGCGGCGTTATCCACAGCGAGTGACCAATCGGGCGATGGAGCGTCCAGGCTCGTGTGAAATGCCGCTTTTTTCTTGGACCAGACCGGTCTTCGAAGAGGAAGGGCGCGCTCTGTACCTCTTCGCCCTGTATTCGGGCACCGCATCTTCAGACGCCGGGACGGAATTCCTGGCGGCCAATCCGACCCCGTTAGAGAACGCGCAACCCGCGGCTGGCACGGTCCGGCTCGATGAGGCCGGCGGTCGGATGACCCCGGCGCCTTCGGGGGTTGGAACCACATCATGTCGGACCGATCGCGTCTCGTGGCGCGCCTGTTCTGGACTTCGGTCTTGGGAGGGGGCTTCGCCCTCTGGTTCGGCCAGCCCGGCGCCATCGGTGCGGGTCTCGCGCTCGTCGCGATCCTTCTCCACCATCTCGACCGTCCCCGGCGCATCCGTCGACTGATCCGGCGGATCGCGCGCGGGCACGCGCCGACGCTTGCGCTCCGCCGGCGGCAGGAATGCTTCGTCGATGCCTATGGCAATCTGATCAGCGATGGATGGGAGCGGGAACGCGCCTATTTCGCCGAGCGCACCATCGTGCCGCAGCTCGAAGCCCGCGGGCTCGGGGCGGCGATCGACGACCTCTGGAACGAAATCCTCGACACCATCGAGCGCGTCGCATCAGAGATTAACCTGCCCGACGAGAGTGAGGCGCCAGAAGACGGCATCGCTTACGAACGCTACTGCGCCGAACGACTGCGGGAGGCGGGCTGGGCCGCCCGCGCGACGCAGGCCAGCGGCGACCAGGGGGCCGACATCGTTGCCGAGCAGGCCGGCATCCGTCTGGTGGTCCAGTGCAAGCGCTATGGTCGGCCGGTGGGGAATGGCGCCGTGCAGGAAATCGCCGCGGCCCTGCATTACTGGTCCGGCGACATGGCGGCGGTGGTCTCCAATGCCGGGTTCACGCCAGCGGCGCGAAAGCTCGCCGCCGCCACCGGAGTCCTGCTCCTGCACCACGATGCCCTGACGGAGCTCCAACCGGGATCACCGGACAAGGGCCGGCCGGCCAGTAGGCAAGGCGCGGGCCGGCCGATCTCGACAGCATCCCGGGGCGCGAAACCATCGAAAGCGACGCGGTCATCCCTCGCCGAGCGGTAGCCACCGATGGCCCTGGGCGGCCAGTAACGCGGTCGCACCTTCCGGCCCGTCGCTGCCGGCGGAATAGAACTCCACGGGGGCATCGATCCAGGCCTTCAGCAACGGATCGACCACCGCCCAGGCCGCCTCGATGCTGTCGGCGCGCTGGAACAGCGTCGCATCGCCGATCAGGCAATCGTAGAGCAGCGTCTCGTAACCGACGCTCGGCGTTTCCTTGAAGAAGTCACCGTAGTCGAACGCAGCGGTGACCCGACCGAGATCGAGTCGCGGCCCGGGCCGCTTGGCGTTCATGACGATATCCATCCCCTGCTCGGGGTCGATCCGGAAGCGAAGCACATCCGGGGTCACGGGCGCATCGGGAGCCGCGAAGGGCGAGCGGGCCGGAGGCCGGAAGTGAAGTGCGATCTCGGTCACGCGGTTGGTCATCCGCTTGCCGGTGCGGAGGTAGAACGGAACGTCCTTCCAGCGCGGATTGTCGATCGAAAGCTTCAGCGCGACGTAGGTCTCGGTCCGCGAATCCGCGGCGACGTTCGGTTCGTCGCGGTAGCCGGGCACGGCGTGCCCGTGCTCCCGACCGGCGCCGTACTGGCCTCGTACCGCCTGCGCGGGCTGAACCGGCTGCACCGCTTGGATCAGCCGGGCCTTCGCATCGCGGACATCCTCGGCATCGAGGGTCGCGGGGGGCTCCATCGCCACCATGCAGAGGAGCTGGAACAGGTGGTTCGGCACCATGTCGCGCAGCGCCCCGGTGGGCTCGTAGAAGGCACCGCGGGCCTCGACGCCGATGGTCTCCGCCGCAGTGATCTCGACATGGTCGATGTGGTCGCGGTGCCAGACCGGTCCGAGCAGACCGTTGGCGAAGCGGATCGCCAGGATGCTCTGCACCGTCTCCTTGCCGAGGAAGTGATCGATGCGAAAGAACTGGCTCTCCGTGCCGTGCTTCAGAATGCGCGCGTTGAGCGCTCGCGCCGAGTCGAGGTCGCTGCCAAACGGCTTCTCGATGACGACGCGGCGGAAGGCACCGGACTGTTCCTTGAGCAGGCCCGCCTCGCCCAGAGCATCGACGACCGGGCCGAAGAAGCGAGCCGAAACGGCGAGATAGAAGATCACGTTGCCGGACAGCGCACCCGCGAGGCTCGAAAAGGTCTCGGCGGCGGTGAAGTCGCCCTGGCGGAAGCTCAGTCGCTCGCGGACGAAGCCCCAGGCTTTCGGATCGATGCGTTCCGGATGGAATTCCGAGGTGCGGTCCGTGGTGAAGGACTGCATCGTCTCGGACAGATCCTTACGCCAGCCCTCGTCGGTGTTCGGGTTGTGGTCGACACCGATGACCCGAAATCCCGGATCGAGCAGGCCTCCGGCGGCCAGATTGTACAGGGCCGGCATCAAAAGTCGCTTCGTGAGATCGCCGCCGGCTCCGAAGATCACCAGGGTGCAGGGCGGTGCCGCCGGAACGGCCTCTGGCTCGGGTGCATCGGCGGGGGGTGTCTGATCCATGGCCCACGGCCTCCACTCACGGTTGCCGGGCGGCGCGCCGGCAAAATCCGCTCGTCAACCTGCGGCATCGCGGCACGTTCCGGCCAAGGTCGTGACAGATCGCACAGGCTGCCACGGACCGCTCGGCACCGGCCCCTACTCGTCCATGCGGACGGCCTGCCCGGAATCCACCGGCAACCGGGCTTCCTTCAGTTCCTCGCCGGTCGGCAGGCTGCGCACGTCCCAGCCACCGCCCAGGGCGCGGATCAGCGAGACGGCGGTGGTGAAGCGGTTGAGTCGGATCTGGAGGGCCGTGACCTCGTTGTTGAGGGCGAGCGCCTGCGCGGTGACCACGGTGGTGAAGTTCTGCGTGCCGGCCCGGTACTCGTTGAGGGTGATCTCCACGGCGCGGCGGGCGGAGGCCAAGGCCTCGTCCTGGGCCACCTGCTGGCGGGCAAGGATCCGCACGCCGGCCAGTCCGTTCTCGACCTCCGAGAAGGCTGTCAGCACCGTTTGACGGTAATTCGCGACGCTGGCGTCGTAGGCCGCACGGGTGATGCGCAGGGCTGCCGCGCGCGCGCCTCCGTCGTAGAAGACTTCGGACCCGGCGGCCGCCACCGACCAGACCTGGTTTGCGGCCGAGAACAGACCGTTCGCCGGGTTGCCGGAGATGCCGCCCGAGGCCGACAGCGTCACGGTCGGATAGAACGCCGCCACGGCGACACCGATCTGCTCGCTCTGGGCCTGAACGTTGCGTTCCGCCTGGGCCACGTCCGGGCGCCGCTCGAGCAGACCAGAGGGGATGCCGACCGGAACCCCAGGCGGACGCGCGGCCAGCGGCGCCACCGGGAGGCTGAGCTCCGACGGTGGCCGGCCGACCAGCAGCGCGATGGCGTGTTCGAAGGTGGCGCGCTGCAGACCGACGGCGATGGCCTGAGCCTGGGTGGTCTGCAGCTGGGTCTGCGCCGTGATCACGTCAGAGCGGGCTGCGACCCCGGCATTGTACTGGTTCTCGGTGATTGCGAGGCTTCTCTTGTAGCCCTCGATATTCTCGTTGAGCACGCGCTGGAGCGAATCCTGGTAGCGCAGCGTGAGATAGTTGGTGGCAAGCTCGGATTGCAGCGTCAGGCGCACGAGGGCGAGTTCGGCGGCGGTGGCCTGGGCGGTCGCGACCTCGCTCTCGATGTTGCGGCGGATGCGGCCGAACAGGTCGAGTTCCCAGCTCGCCTGCCCCTGGAGCGACACGTTGGTGCGCTCGATGCCGATGGTGCGGGACCGCGAGATGCTGGGGGCGCCGGTCACCGTGGGAAACAGCGCGGCGCGGGCCTGGGCAACGAAGCCGCGTGCCTGCTCGTAGGCCGCCACCTGGGCCCGAAGACTCTGGTTGTCGACGTCGACGAGGCGGATCAACCGGTCGAGGGTGGGATCGCGAAACACCCGCCACCAGTCGCCGCGCTCGGCCCCGTCGTTGGGCGCGGCCGGGCGCCAGCCCTTGCGGCTCGCCACAGAGGCGGCACTGTCCTCGCGGGTGCCGCCCTGCTTGAACGCCAGCGGTGTCTCCACCGAGGGACGCGAATAGTCCGGCCCGACCATGCAGCCGGAGAGGAGTCCGGCGAGACCCAGCGTCGTCAAAAGTTCGGGGCGCAGCCTCATTCGGCCGGGCTCAGCGCGGTGCCGTCCGCCGGCGCGCGGCGGCGCAGCCGGTCGAGATACAGGTACACGACGGGGGTGGTGTAGAGGGTCAGGATCTGGCTCACGATCAGGCCGCCGACGATGGCGATGCCGAGGGGCCGGCGCAGTTCGGAGCCCTCCCCGCCGGCGAGGATAAGGGGCAATGCACCGAGCATCGCGGCGAGCGTTGTCATCATGATCGGGCGGAAGCGCAAGAGGCAGGCCTCGAAGATCGCATCCTGCGGGGAGGCTCCGTGCGTACGCTCGGCATCGAGGGCGAAGTCGATCATCATGATCGCGTTCTTCTTGACGATGCCGATGAGCAGGAAGACCGCGATCAGCGCGATGACGGTGAATTCGGTGCCGGAGACGAGAAGTGCCAGCAGAGCACCGATGCCGGCCGAGGGCAGCGTCGACAGGATCGTGATGGGGTGGATGAAGCTCTCGTAGAGGATTCCGAGAATCGTATAGACCGCCAGCAGCGCGGCCAGGATCAGCAAGGGCTGGCGTGAGGACGATTCCTGGAAGCTCTTGGCCGAGCCTGCGAACTCGCCGTGGATGGTGGCAGGCAGGCGCAGATCGGTGATCGCCTGCTCGATGGCGGCGGTGGCATCGGACAGGCTCTTGCCGGGCACGAGATTGAACGAGACCGTGGTGGCGACGAACAGGCCCTGGTGGCTCACCTGCACAGGCGCGTTGCCGGTCTCCAGGCGGGCGAAGGCCGAGAGCGGAATCATGGTCTCCTTGGCGCTCGAGACCGGCGCGCTCGACGAGGCGCCGCCCTTGCCGCCCGCGATGGCGTTGGCGGCCGCGTTCCGGGCGGAGTCGGTCGCGATGCTGGCGGCCGTCGCATCGGCCGTTGCCGCCGTGCCCGCGGAGGCCGGGCCACCCGCCACCGTGCCCGCCACCGCGTTGGTGGTGGCCGAACCCCGGGCCTTGCCGCCCGAAGTCGAGACGTAAAGCATCTTCAGGGTGTCGGGGCTCTGGAGGTAGCGCGGCGCGATCTCCATCACGACGTGATATTGATTGAGAGGATTGTAGATCGTCGAGACCTGACGCTGGCCGAAGGCGTCGTAGAGCGTGTTGTCGATCTTGTCCGGAGTCAGGCCGTAGCGGAAAGCCGTGGCCCGATCGATGACGAGGCGGCTTTCGAGACCGCCCTCCTGCTGGTCCGAGGTGACGTCCCCGAAGATCGGGTTCTTCTGCAGCGCCTGAACCAGCTTCGGCGCAGCGGCATAAAGCTCTTCCGCCGTGTCGCCCTGAAGGGTGTACTGGTATTGGGCGAAGCTCTGGCGGCCGCCCATGCGCAGATCCTGGCGCGGAAACAGGTAGAGCCGGGCGCCGGCGACGCGAGACAGCTTCGGGCGCAGGCGCGCCATCACGGCGGTGATCGAATCGCGCTCGCCCCGGGGCTTGAGGCCCACGAAGACGTTGGCCGAGTTGGTGCCGCGCCCGCCGGTGAAGCCCACGACGCTGTCGACCGCCGGGTCGGCCTGCACGATGGCGGTCGCCTGCTCCAGCTTCTGCTTCATCGATTGAAACGAGATGCGCTGGTCGGCTTGGATGCCGCCCATCATCTGTCCCGTATCCTGCTCGGGGAAGAAGCCCTTCGGCACGATGATGTAGAGGTAGACGTTCAGGCCCACGGTCGCGAGCAGCGAGAGGGCCACCAGACGACGATGGCGCAGGGCGATGCGCAGGGTGCGTTCGTAGCCCCTCAGCATCCCGTCGAATCCGGCCTCCAGGACGCGCACGAACCCGTTCGGCCGCACGGCCCGATGAGGTGCCTCGCGCCGCAGCAGCAGCGCGCACATCATCGGCGTGGTGGTGAGCGAGAGCACCAGCGAGATGAGGATCGCCAGCGACAGCGTGACGGCGAATTCCTGGAACAGGCGCCCGACGATGCCGCCCATCAGCAGAATCGGCAGGAACACCGCGATGAGCGACAGGCTCATGGAGATGACGGTGAAGCCGACTTCGCGTGAGCCGAGAAGGGCCGCCTCGACCCGGGGCCTGCCCTTCTCGATGTGGCGCTGGATGTTCTCCAGGACCACGATGGCGTCGTCGACCACGAAACCCGTGGCGATGATCAGCGCCATCAGCGACAGGATGTTGAGGCTGTAATCGAGCAGGTACATCGCCGAGTAGGTGCCGACGATGGAGATCGGTACCGCCACCGCCGGGATCAGCGTGGCGCGGCCCGAGCGCAGGAACAGGAACACCACGAAGACGACGAGGACGACAGCGATCAGCAGCGTCTCCTCGGTCTCGGCCAGGGAGGCCCGGATGGTGGCGCTGCGGTCGCCCGTGACCATGAGGTCGATGTCGCCCGGAAGCGCCGCCTTCACCTGCGGGATCGCGGCCTTCAGCCCCTTGATCGTGTCGACGACGTTGGAGCCCGGCTGCTTGTAGATGAACAGGATCACGCCCGGCTTGCCATTGACGAGCCCGAGGTTGCGCCGGTCCTCCACCGAGTCCTCGATCTGGCCGACATCGGTGAGACGCACGGCGGCGCCGTTGCGATAGGCCACGACGAGATCCCGGTAGTCGGCCGCCACCCGGCCCTGGTCGTTGGCATAGAGCTGGTAGTGACGCGTCTCGGTCTCGATGGCGCCCTTCGGCGAATTCGCGTTGGCGGATGCGAGCGCCGCGCGGATGCCCTCGAGCCCGATCCCGTAATTGAACAAAGCCGTCGGATCGAGTTCGACCCGCACCGCCGGGAGCGAGGAGCCTCCGATATCGACGTTCCCGACCCCGGGAAGCTGGGACATCTTCTGCTGCACCACCGTGGCGGCGGAATCGTAGAGTTGTCCCGGCGTCAGGGTATCTGAGGTCAGGCCCAGGATCAGGATCGGCGCGTCGGCCGGGTTGAATTTCCGATAGGTGGGATTCGACCGGAGCGCCGTCGGCAGATCGGCCCGGGCGGCGTTGATCGCCGCCTGGACGTCCCGGGCCGCGCCGTCGATGTCGCGGTTGAGCCCGAACATCAGGACGAGGCGGACCGAACCCAGCGAACTCGTCGAGGTCATCTCGGTGACGTCCGCGATGGCGCCGAGGCGGCGTTCCAGGGGCGCCGCCACGGTGGTTGCCATGGTCTCGGGCGAAGCGCCGGCCATCTGCGCCTGGACCAGGATGACGGGAAAATCCACCTGCGGCAGCGGCGCCACCGGCAGCTTCAGGAAGGCGAAGATGCCGGCAAGCAGCACGCCGATGGTCAGCAGCGTGGTGGCGACCGGCCGCCGGATGAACGGCTCGGAGACGTTCACGGCAGCGCCTCGACGCTGTCGGCCCCGCCGGCGCGGCGGCCGGACAGGCGGCGCTCCAGGCGATCGAAGGCGAGGTAGATCACCGGCGTGGTGAACAGGGTCAGCACCTGGCTGACGATGAGGCCACCGGCGATGACGATACCGAGCGGCTGGCGCAGTTCCGAGCCGACGCCGGTGCCGACGATCAGCGGCACCGCCGCGAACAGGGCCGCCAGCGTCGTCATCAGGATCGGCCGGAAGCGCAGAATGCAGGCCTCGTAGATCGCGTCGCGCGGACTCATGCCTTCCTCGCGCTCCGCCTGGAGCGCGAAGTCGATCATCATGATGGCGTTCTTCTTCACGATGCCGATGAGGAGCACGATGCCGATGATCGCGATGATGTCGAGGGAGAGCCCGAACAGCATCAGCCCGATCAGCGCCCCGATCCCGGCCGAGGGCAGCGTCGACAGGATGGTGATCGGGTGGATGAAGCTCTCGTAGAGCACGCCGAGCACGATATAGACGGTCACGATGGCGGCCAGCACCAGGAAGAGCTGGTTCGAGAGCGCCGACTGGAAGGCGAAGACCGAGCCCTGCGGTACGACGCGGAAGCTCGGCGGCAGGTCGATCGACTGACGGGCCGCCTCCACCGCCGTGACGGCGTCGCCGAGGGCTGCTCCGGGGGCGAGGTTGAACGACACCGTGGTGGCGGGGAACTGGCCGAGATGGCTGATCAGCAAGGGGGCCCGCCGTTCGCTCACCCGCGCCACCGCCGAGAGCGGGACCTGGCCTGCGGCCACGGTCGAGGACGGCAGGTAGATGTGGTCCAGGCTCTCGATGGTCTTGTGCAGGTCGGGATCGGCTTCGAGGATGACCCGGTACTGGTTCGACTGGGTGAAGATGGTCGAGATGATGCGCTGGCCGAAGGCGTCGTAGAGGGCGTTGTCGACGGTGGCCGGGGTGATGCCGTAGCGGCCGGCGGTGGGGCGGTCGATGGTGATGTAGGCCGCCAGCCCGCTCGCCTGCAGGTCGCTTGCCACGTCCATCAGCAGCGGGGAGGCCTGCAGCGCCCGCACGAAGCGCGGGACCCAGGTCTCGAACTCGGTCAGGTTCGGGTTCTCCAGGATGACCTGGTACTGCGTCGCCCCGACCGCCGTGTCGATGGTGAGGTCCTGCACCGATTGCAGGTAGAGGCGGATGCCCGCGACATTGGTTGTGGCTGCCTTGAGCCGCTCGATGATCTCGGGCGCGCGGGCGATGCGCTGATCCTGCGGCTTCAGGTTGATCAGGAAGCGTCCGGAATTCAGGGTCACGTTCTGGCCGTCAACTCCGATGAAGGAGGACAGGCTCTGCACATCCGGGTCTTTCAGCACGATGGCGGCGAGCTTCTGCTGGCGCTCGGCCATCGCCGCGTAGGAGACGGTCTGGTCGGCCTGGGTCACGCCCTGGATGACGCCGGTATCCTGCACCGGGAAGAACCCCTTGGGGATCACAACGAACAGGTAGGCGGTGAGCGCGATCGTACCGAGGGTGACGATCAGCGTTAGCGTCTGGTGGCGCAGCACCACCCGCAGCATGCGGCCATAGCCTGCGATGATTCCGTCCATGAAGCGGCGCGCGCTGCGCGCGATGAGTCCCTCGTGACGGTCCTGGACACCGGGCACGTGCGCCTTCAGCAGGCGCGCGCACAGCATCGGCACGAGGGTGAGCGAGACCACCGCCGAGATGATGATGGTGGCGGCCAGCGTGATGGCGAATTCATGGAACAGGCGCCCGACCACGTCGCCCATGAACAGGAGCGGGATCAGCACGGCGATTAGCGAGACCGTGAGCGAGATGATGGTGAAGCCGATCTCGCGGCTGCCCTTGAGCGCGGCCTCCAAGGGCGAGTCGCCCTCCTCCACGTGGCGGGCGATGTTCTCGATCACCACGATGGCGTCGTCGACGACGAAGCCGGTGGCGATGGTGAGAGCCATCAGCGACAGGTTGTCGAGGGAGAAGCCGTAGAGATCCATCACCGCCAGGGAGCCGATCAGGGAGAGCGGCACCGACAGGCTCGGGATCAGGGTCGCCGAAACGCTGCGCAGGAAGAGGAAGATCACCAGCACCACGAGGCCGATGGCCAGCGCCAGTTCCACCTGGACGTCGTGGACCGAGGCACGGATGGTGGTGGTGCGGTCGGTAAGCACGGTGACGCCGATGGCGGCCGGCAGAGTCGCCTGAAGCTGGGGCAGCAGCGCCTTGATCTTGTCGACGGTACTGATGACGTTGGCGCCGGGCTGGCGCTGAATGTTCAGGATGACTGCGGGCGTCTCGTCCATCCAGGCACCGAGCTTGGTGTTCTCGGGACCGTTGACCACGTCGGCGACGTCCGAGAGCCGGACCGGTGCGCCGTTCTTGTAGGCGATGATCGCATCGTCATAGGCCTTCGGGTCGCGAATCTGGTCGTTGGCGTTGATGGAATAGGACTGTGTCGGCCCGTCGATGGTCCCCTTGGGGGTGTTGACGTTGAGGTTGGTGACCGTGGTGCGCAGGTCGTCGATGTTGAGGCCATAGGCCGCCAGGGCGCGAGCGTTGAAGCGGATGCGTACGGCGGGGCGCTGCCCACCGCCGGTGCTGACGAGGCCGACGCCGGCCACCTGAGAGATCTTCTGGGCCAGTCGCGTCTCGGCCAGATCGCGCACTTCCGTGAGCGGCAGGGTCTTTGAGGTGAGCGCCAGGGTCAGGATCGGTGCGTCGGCCGGGTTGACCTTGGCGTAGATCGGGGGCGCCGGCAGGTCGGAGGGCAGCAGGTTGCCGGCCGCATTGATCGCGGCCTGGACCTGCTGCTCGGCGATGTCGAGGGCGAGATCCAGGCTGAACTGCAGGGTGATGACGGAGGCGCCGGCCGAACTCTGCGACGTCATCTGGTTGAGGTTGGCGAGCTGTCCGAACTGCCGCTCCAGGGGGGCCGTCACCGCCGAGGTCATCACCTCCGGGCTCGCGCCCGGATAGAAGGTCTGGATCTGGATCGTCGGGTAATCGACCGACGGCAGCGCCGAGACCGGCAGGTTCAAATACGACACCATGCCGACCAGCAGGATCGCCAGCATGAACAGCGTGGTGGCGACGGGCCGCAGAATGAAGAGGCGGGACGGATTCATCGGCTCATTGGGCCTCGGCCGGACGTTGCCGGCGGCGCTCGCGTTTCTGGCCTTCGGGCGCGACGGCATCCGCCTTGACAGCATCGGGCTTGGCGCCCTCCGTCACCGGCGCGGCGGCCGGCATCGCGGCCCCATCGGCGGTCGGGCGATTGCCAGGCGCGCCGGTCCGAGTCTTGCCGGCCTCCTCGGTGATGCGCACGGGGGCGTTGTCACGCAGACGATCGGTGCCGTCGACGACCACGCGGTCGCCGACGCTCAAGCCCTCGGTGACCACCGTCCGCGGGCCGTCCGCCTCGCCGAGCTTGACCGGGCGGACCACCACCTTGTCGTCCCCCTGCAGCAGGTAGACGTAGGTGCCCGGGGTGCCGCGCAGGATCGCCGCGGTCGGAACGATGGGCGCGTCGCGCACGGTATCGACCACGAGCTTGGCGTTGACGAACTGATTGGGGAACAGCGCGTCGTCCTGATTCTCGAAGATCGCCCGCAGCTTCACCGTGCCGGTGGTGGTATCGATCTGGTTGTCCACGGTGTCGAGGACACCGGTGGCGATGATGTTGGTGTCACCCCGGTCGTAGGCCGTGACGGCGAGCTTGGCGCCGGAGCGCACGCGGCGCATCACCCGCGCGACGTCGTCCTCCGGCAGGGTGAAGACCACCGAGATCGGATGGAGCTGCGTCACCACCACGATGCTGGTCGAGGCAGCCGTGATGTAGTTGCCCTGATCGATCTGGCGCAGGCCGACGCGTCCCTCCACCGGCGAGACGATGCGGGTGTAGGTGATATTGAGCTTCTGCTGGTCGACGAGGGCTTGGTCGGCCGCCACCGTACCCTCGTTCTGCTTGACGAGGGCGCCTTGCGTGTCGACGTTCTGTTTCGAGATCGAATCCTGTTGAGAGAGCCGCTGGAAGCGGGCGAGATCGAGTTTGGAATTCTGCAGCAGCGCCTGATCCCGCATCAGTTGGCCCTGGTACTGGGCGAGCTGAGCCTCGTAGGGGCGCGAATCGATCTGGGCGAGGAAATCGCCCTTCTTGACGGTCTGACCCTCGCGAAAGCCGATCTCCGTGAGATAGCCGCTGATCTGCGAGCGCACCGTGACGGTGGCGAGCGGCGTCACGGTGCCGAGGCCCGCCAGCACGATCGGGACGTCGCCGGGCGCGACCGTAGCAATGCCGACCGCCTGGGGCGGCTCTGCGTGGCCGCCGCGTCCACCCGAACCCTTGCCGCGCCCGGGCGCGGTAGCGACCTGAGTTTCCGACTTCGGAGCGAGGTAGAAGCGATATCCGGCATAGCCGGCGCCTGCCAGGATCAGGAGCAGGATGAACCAGAAGCGAGCCCGGCTGCGGCGCCCGACGGGCGGTTCAACGGGCGTCTCCCGCGGGCGCGCGTCGCCAGGCAGCGTTCCCGGGTACTCGCGCGCTGTCTCGGTGCGGATGGGCGAGGTTTCGTTCATGGCGTGACGATCATGGCGTGTTGCAGCCGGCGTTGCGAGCGGGAGATTCGGCGGCCTCTCACGAGACACGCGGATTCGACCACCAGTCCATTCGGAACCGCCGGCCCGCTCGTGCGGAGACAGCAACCACGGATGCTCCGGGTCGATGTCAGACAAGACCGGCGCGCGCCCCGGCCCAGAATCGGGCAACGTCGCACCCGGCTCGCACCACGGGCCGGTGCGGGACGTCTTCCGAGCAGGGATACGGAATTCGTTGCCCCGGCCGGTCCCACGTCATCATGGCAGTCGCGACACGGCATGGGACGGGTTCTAGTAGACCAATACGACGCCAGTACGGCCTTCGCGTTTCCACGATATTGCTGGCGCGCCGGTCTTCAACGAGGGCCCGCAACGGGCGATCGAACATCCGGCGGGCGAGAAGACGGGCGGGTTGGCAATTCCCCGCAAGGCGAGTCTCAAGTCGACACGAAAGAGGCCGTCGCTGGGGTGAGCGACGGCCTCTTCTCGTAACGGACCGGAGCGGCAACGACACAAGTCCGGAACGAGGGGGCGAAGTCCCGTGCTGGCGATCGCCGCTCCAGCCGTGAACCGAAACCTAAGTGATGGGTGATGAAAGTCAACAATCGTCAGGTAGCGTTGAGCAGACCGGCGGGGAAGGCGTGCGAAGACGCACATTTCGTCCGGATGGACGAGCGTGCTACGCCTCCGGCTTCCGCGTCATTCCCGTTGTCTTCGAACCCAGCGTCTCATGAATCCCGTCCTTGCCGATCTGCCGACGACGATCTTCACGGTCATGTCGGGCCTCGCCCGGGACCTGAACGCGATCAATCTCGGCCAGGGCTTTCCCGACGACCCCGGCCCGGAGGATGTCCGCCGGAGAGCGGCCGAGGCGGTTCTGCACGGTGACAACCAGTATCCGCCGATGATGGGCCTGCCCGAGTTGCGCCGGGCGATCGCGACCCATTACGCGCATCACGAGGACCTCGACCTCGACCCGATGTCCGAGGTGATGGTGACCTCGGGTGCCACCGAGGCGATCGCAGCATCGCTGTTCGCCCTGATTGCGCCGGGCGACGAGGTGGTGCTGTTCGCTCCCCTCTATGACGCCTACCTGCCGCTGGTGCGCCGGGCCGGCGGAATCGCCCGGATCGTGCCGCTGCAGCCGCCGCATTTCCGGCTCGATGCGGCGGCCCTCGCGGAGGCCTTTTCGGACCGGACGAAGCTCGTCATCCTCAACAATCCGCTCAATCCCAGCGCGACGATCTTCGGGCGCGAGGATCTGGCGCTGCTCGCATCCTTCTGCACCCGGCACGACGTGATCGCGGTCTGCGACGAGGTCTGGGAGCACATCGTCTTCGACGGAGCGCGCCATATCCCCCTGATGGTGCTTCCCGGCATGCGCGACCGGACCATCAAGATCGGCTCGGCCGGCAAGATCTTCGGCCTCACGGGCTGGAAGGTCGGCTTCGTGATGGCGGCCGCCCCCCTCCTGCGCGTCGTCGCCAATGCCCACCAGTTCCTTACCTTCACGACACCTCCGGCACTGCAGACGGCGGTGGCCTACGGCCTCTCCAAGGAGGACGCTTCCTTCGCGGCGATGCGCGCCCGCTTCGCGCGCTCCCGCGATCGCCTGACGGCAGGCTTGAGCGAACGCGGATTTCGTGTCCTGCCCTCCCACGGCACCTATTTCCTCAATGTGGACCTCGCGCCGCTCGGCTGCGACGACGACGTCGCGTTCTGCGACACGCTGGTACGCCAGCACGGTGTCGCCGCGATCCCGATCAGCGCGTTCTATCCCGATGCCTCGGTGCGCCATCTCGTCCGGCTGTGTTTCGCCAAAGCCGACGATGTCCTGGACCGGGCCCTCGACCGGCTCTCGGCCGTCGCGCGGCCTGCAGCCCGATGAAACGGTTCGTGCAGACGGCGCTTGCGGGCGTGCGACGCCGGGGCCACATCACCGTTCATGACAACGCCGCGCATCGCCCGGAGCCCGACCATGGACTTCACTCAGACCGCCGGTGCCACGACCCGCTTTCGCGCCAAGGCGGACGATCGGGAGGCGACGCTGCTGCGCCTGGAGGCGTTCGCGCACCTGATGGATTCCGCCTTCGTGATCCCGGGCCTCAATCGGCGTGTGGGCATCGACGCCCTGGTCGGACTGGTTCCCGTGGTCGGCGATGTGGCAGGAATGCTGCTGGCCTCCTACATCGTGGTGGAAGCGCGTCGCCTCGGGGCCCCGCGCTGGCTAATCGCCCGGATGGCGCTGAACATCGCGGCCGATGGAGCGCTCGGAGCGGTGCCCCTGGCCGGAGACCTGTTCGACGCGGCCTTCAAGGCCAATCGCCGCAACGTCCGCCTGCTGCGCCGCCATCTCGAGCGCCATGGCGGTCTGCGCCCGAACGAGATCGAAGGCACGGCGACGCGCATCGACGGCTGAGCGGCCTCTCGGTGAGCGGCAGCAAACGGGGCGCTCGATGAACGAGGTCGCGCGACCCGAGAGGGCTCAGGCCGTCGCCCTGCCGCTGCCGCCCCGCGGTCTGTCGCCGCTTAATCGGCGACGGCTCGCCAATTTCCGACGCAATCGGCTTGGCTACTGGTCCTTCCTGATTTTCTCCGCCCTGTTCGTCACCAGCTTGTTCGCCGAGTTCATCGCGAACGATCGCCCTTTGGTGGTTTCCTACAAGGGCGAGATCCTGTTCCCGGTCCTGATCGACTATCCGGACGAGAAGTTCGGGGGGTTCTATGCCCGCCCGAACTACCGCTCGGCCGAGACCCGCAAGGAGATCGCCGATCACGGCTGGGCGATCTGGCCCCCGATCCCCTATTCCTACGACACCATCATCGACGGCTTGCCGACCCCCTCCCCGTCGCCGCCGACCTGGATGCTGACGGAGGCCCAGTGCCAGAATGTCGGGAAGTCGTGCTCCGAACTCGAGACGCACTGGCTCGGCACCGACAACACCACCCGCGACGTGCTGGCCCGCATCATCTACGGCTTTCGCATCTCGGTGCTGTTCGGGCTGATCCTGGCCCTGATCTCCTCGGCGATCGGCGTCGTTGCGGGAGCGGTCCAAGGTTATTTCGGCGGCTGGGTCGATCTGGCGCTGCAACGGTTCATCGAGGTGTGGAGCGGAATTCCGACCCTTTATCTGATCATCATCATCTCGGCCTTCATCGAGCCGGGCTTCTTCATCCTGCTGGGTATCCTGCTGCTGTTCTCGTGGGTGTCCCTCGTGGGCGTCGTGCGCGCGGAATTCCTGCGAGCCCGCAACTTCGAGTACGTCCGCGCCGCACGGGCCCTCGGGCTGTCGAACATCCGCATCATGAGCCGGCACCTGCTGCCCAACGCGATGGTGGCGACGCTGACCTTCCTGCCCTTCATCCTCAACGGATCGATCGGGACGCTGACGTCGCTCGACTTCCTCGGCTTCGGTCTCCCCCCTGGATCGGCGTCGCTCGGAGAGTTGCTGGCGCAGGGCAAGGACAACATACAGGCGCCCTGGCTCGGCCTGACCGGCTTCTTCGTCGTGGCGGTGATGCTGAGCCTGCTGGTGTTCGCCGGCGAGGCCGTGCGGGATGCCTTCGACCCGCGGAAATCTTTCCGCTGAGATCTGCGCGTGGGCCGTCAGAGCGGGCGCTGGCGTCCGCCGTCGAGAAGCCAGTCCTTGGCGCGCAGGAGCAGGGCCGGGCGGACGCGGGCGACGTCGTCACCGTCGACCAACGGTGAGACCGACAGAGCGGCGAGATAGGCCTGCTCGCTTTGTCGGCAGGTCCGCAGCGCAGCATCCGCGGCGATGATGCGGCTGGCGATCGCGGCCTGGAGGGCAAAGTTTCGCTGCAGGCACGAACGCCACGCGGCATGGCGATCGGGCACGGCCGCACCATCCTGCGCCACGGCGGACGACATCATCAGGAGAAGCAGGAGCGCGGTGGGGCGGATCGTCATGAGGCGGGGCTTCCCGAACGGGCGCACCCTCGCGTGACCACGCTTAACCGCGAGTTAAAGGATCGCGTTGTCCACAATCCCGAACCGGGACCACTCAGCGGTTGGCGGTGGTGACTGGCGACATGGCCCGACCAAGGGACACCCAGGCGACAGTATCCTGACTCTCACGCTTGATGAAGGTGTAGCCGGTCTGGCGCCAGGGCAGGATCGCACTCGTCTTGTTATCGAGAATGATGTCGCCCCGGTCGGTGATGAGGGTGAGCACGGCGTGGCCCTCGCCCTTCTCGTCGATGACCACGGTCATCCGCATGGCGCGGCGCGGTAGGCCCATCTCGGCCAGGAGCTTGCGCTTGAGGAGTTGAAAATCCTCGCAGTCGCCGGAGCCGTCCTCGGCTAGGTCCCACCGGTCGGCGACATGGAGGTGATCCATGTCAGTGACGGCCACCAGAGACTTGTTCACCCGGCGGTTGACCGCGACGATGGCGCTCCAGACCCCCGCCGTCAGGGTGATCTGGGTCGGCTCGGCGGTGTTCACGGAGCATTCGCTGGCATAGGTCGCGCAGAAATCGACCCAGGCGGCGATGGGACGGGTCTGGACACCGGCGCTGATGGCGCTCGGAACGGTCGGCAGCGAAGCCAGGGTCTGCGCAGCGGCGCCGGAGCCGGCGAGCAGGCCGGCGGCGCCGATGGCAGCACGGCGGACCGTCCGGGCCGAGAAACGCTGGGAAAACCCGTACCGCATGACCGCCCTTGGCCTCGTTAAGCTTCTGTTAACGAATGTCCCACGGCCGGCGTTGCACGACAATCGGCGGGTTAAGAAAAGGTTAACGGTGTGGATGATGGGGGTAACGGCTCCCTCGACCGGCACCCCAACGGTTCGCGGTTGCGGTTCGCCGTCTGCGACCGGCCGGCGCATTCGGCTGAGATGAGCGAGCAAGTCGTCCGGGCAGAATCCCAAAGGCGACGCTTGGGGTCGGTCGGTGGCGGTTCCCAGTGGGAAACGCCGCGGGCGCTTGTCACCGCGGGCCACGGCTCCATTTTCTCGACGGAGGGTGGTGGATCACGAAGACGAGGCTTCGACGATGGACCCAGATCACGCTGTTCGAGCCGATCGCTCGCAGGTGGCGCCGCTCGCGCTTGCTGCGGTCCTCTCGGCCGGGCTCTCGATGCCCGTGTCGGCCCAGGACCTGCCCTACATCGACCCGGCGCGAGGCACCCTATTGATCCATGGAAATTACTGCGGACCGGGCAATCGGAGTCCAAGGCCCCCGATCGACTCCCTCGATCTCGCCTGCATGCATCACGACATCTGTTCGCCGCCGCGCGGGGAAATCCCCACCTGTGCCTGCAACGACCGACTCCATCGCGAGGCCGAGGCGGTTTCGCTCGATGCGAGGCAGCCGCAAAGCCTGCGTGAGACGGCCGGTTTCGTCGCCGATACCGCCCTGGCATTGCCCTGCCAGCCGTGAAACGCTGCAGGTCCCGGACGGCTGCTCGGGCTAGGGCCGGTCTCGCTGATGCGGGACCGGTCCGGCTGTTTCGTCGTCAGGCCTGCGGCAGGTCCGGCGTGATCCCCAGATTGGCGAGCCCCTCATCGAGGAGATCGCCCGCGTTGGGGATGCCCAGGATCTCGTGGGCGGCGCCCTCCCCGGCCGCTTCGCGCTCGCGGGCGAACCGGACCGCGTCGGCCCATTCCTCCGGCTCCATGTCGCCACGCCCGATGTAGAGAAGGGCGAGCAGGTCGGCGCGCTCGTCATCGTTGAGGGCGCCGATCATGGCGCTCAGCTCCTCTTCGGTCGCATCGTCGGTGCCGGACACGAGCACGTCGGTGGCGCCGTCATCGATGGGATTGGAACCGGAATCGGGGTCAGTCGGCCCTTCCTTCACATCGATGGCCCGAACCCGCAGGATGATCTCGGTGACCTTGTCGACGGCGATGTCCATGAAAGCAGTCCTGTTTCGGCGGTCGCCGGCAGCGGCGGCCTTGAGCAGCGACAACGGGCCAAGCTCGATCCGGTTCGCGTGGCCGTATCCAGGGTCGCTCCGATGACGCGCTGGATCGGCGGCCTCGACGGCTGCCGCGGGGCTTGGGCCGGCGTCCTTCTCGATCTCGACGACCCGGCGCGCTACCGCGCCGCGCGTTTTGACCAAGTCGCCGACCTTCTCGACGCCCCCGAGGCGCCGCTTCGCGTCGGGATCGATATTCCGATCGGCCTGGACACCCACGTCGTCGCCGGCGGACGCATTGCCGACCGGGCCGCCCGGGCCATGCTCGGATCGGGTCGCGCCAGCGTCTTTCCGGTGCCGGCCCGGTGCGCGGTCTACGCAGCGACCTACGCGGAGGCCAAGGCCCTGTCCCGCTCGAACAGCACGCCGCCCTTCGCGCCCTCGATCCAGTGCTGGAACATCCTGCCCTATATCCGTGAGGTCGATGCACTCCTCGATCGCCGGCCCGAACTGGGCATACGCCTGCACGAGGTCCATCCCGAGATCGCGTTCCGCCGGCTCAACGGCGGGCGGGGCCTGTCGGCTGGAAAGAAGGGACCGGGGCGCCAGCAGGGTCTGGCCGAACGTCGAGCCTTGCTGGCCATTGCGGGCCTTCCGGAGGGCCTGATCGCCGCCCGTCCGCCCGGTGTCGGTGCCGACGATCATCTCGACGCGCTCGCCGGCCTCGTCGTGGCCCGCGATCTTCTGGACAACCGGGCCATCCCCCTGCCCGATCCGCCAGGACGAGACGATCGCGATCTGCCGATCGTGATCTGGATGCCGGCCGTTCCAACGGGTACGCCCCTGGCTCCTTTGGATTTCCCTGGTAAAGCGGGAAAGGACAGCGAATAACCAAGGAGTTGATCGTGACGCAGGACTCCTCCGTGACGCCGAACCTTCCGGTTCGCGACATCGCCCGAGCCTTGGTGTTCGATCCCGATGACCGCCTTCTACTGATCGCCTACGAAGCGGTGCGCCCGATCGATCCCGCCGCGCCCGAGGCACGCACCTTCTGGTTCATGCCCGGCGGCGGGCTTGAGCCGGGTGAGACGCATGTCGAGGCCTGCCGGCGCGAGCTTTCGGAAGAGATCGGCGTGACCGATGCCGCGATCGGCCCCCAGGTCGCATCCTGCGATGGCCCGTTCCACCTGTTCAAGACCCCGCGCTTCGCACGCGAGCGCTACTTCGTCGTCCGCCTGCCCGATGCCACCGTGGACACGAGCCGCCTCGCCGAGACCGAGGACAATCCCGTGCTCGGAACTCGCTGGTGGACCCTCGACGAACTGGAATCCACCGCCGAGCGGATCGAACCGGCAGGCCTCGCGCAGGTCGCCCGGGACGTCGTCGCCGGGCGGATGCCGGCCCCTCCCGTTGCCCTTGCCTGGCAATCACCCTCAGCCGGCACGCCCCATGAAGGCCAGCCCTCCACCGACACGCCAACAGAGGATTCCCGCATGTTCCCAGAGACGCTCAAATCCGGCTACCGCTCCTTCATTGACGGACGGCTCCCCGACGAAGCCAAGCGCTACGCCAAGCTGGCGCAGGGCCAGAGCCCGGAAGTGCTGATGATCAGCTGCTGTGACAGCCGCGTCTCGCCGGAAGTGATCTTCGATACCGGACCGGGCGAACTCTTCGTCATCCGCAACGTCGCCAACATCGTGCCGCCCTGCGAAACCGGCGGTGATTTTCACGGCACCTCTGCGGCGATCGAGTTCGCCGTGCAGGGGCTGGAGGTGAAGCACATCGTGGTGCTGGGGCATGCCAGCTGCGGCGGCATCAAAGCCTACGCCAACCCCTCGGCACCGCTTTCAAAGGGCGATTTCATCGGCAAGTGGGTGTCGCTCGTCGGTGCGGCCGCCAAGAAAGCCGGCGATCAGAGCGGGCCGGACTACCTGACCCGGCTCGAATACGCGATGGTCGCGCAGAGCCTCGAAAACCTGATGACCTTCCCGTTCGTGCGCAGTCGGGTGATGAGTGGGCGGCTGGCCCTGCACGGAGCCCATTTCGGCATCGCGCGCGGTGAATTGCTGCTGCGCGATCCGGATACCGGCGTCTTCAAGCCCGCGATCGACCGCGAGGGGCGCAGCCTCAGCCCGACCTCGCTGATTGGCTGCTTCCAGTCCTGACAGGACCCGCCAGCCACCCTGGCGAATACGAAAAAAGACGTCGAGCCCCGGGGCTCGACGTCTTTTTTTTCAGGTTATTCACCGGGAAACCGCGTCCCGGAGCTGAAGACCCGCTGGTTCAGCGGGCGCCCGGCAGGCGCTGGGCCATCTGGTAATGCGACTGCAGAACTGGAAGGGCCTGCTCGGCATGGGCGCGCAGAGCGGGATTCGGGCCCGAGGCGGCGTAGGAACGGAACATGCCGATCGTCATCTCGTGCGACTGGACCTGCATGCTACCGTAGAGACGGTCGAATCGCGGGCCTGCCGGAGTCTGCGACAGCTCGGAGAGCATCGCCTGCTGCTGCGGGTTCGGTTGGACGAGGGTGGTCCCGGCTGTCGTATCGACGTCGCCGGTGAAGGCACGGCTACCGGCGGCGGCACCGCGAGCCGCACCGCTTCCGATCCCCTCCACGCCCCCGACCGGTCCGCCGCTCAGGGTACCGCCGACCACACCGGTCGCAATCCCGGTCGCGGCACCGACGGCACCACCGGCCACGGCGAGCGGTGCAGTGACCAGACCGCCAAGCCCTTCGTTGCTGCGAGCGGCCGCATAATTGCCCTCGCCGCCGGCCAGCGCAACGTTGGCGGCGCGGTGATCGCGGATCGCCTCGCGGGCGAAGCGCAGAACCTGCGGATTCCGGCTCTTGTTGAGTGCGATCTGGCTCGACTGAATCTCGAAAGCGTTGGCCTGCATGGCCTCCATGCGGAAGTCACCCTGCATACCCTGCGCGAAGGCCGGTGCGGACAGAGCAGCCATGACAGCCGTGAGAGCGAAAGTCTTCTTGATCATGCGTTCCTCAATGCGAACAGTCAGAAGCGGCAGCACACACTACGAAGCGTATAGGCATAGAGCATCGCTGACCGGCTACGATTGCTGGGCCAACAACCCAAGATGATTTCAGTTCCCATCTCGAACTGGATTATTCGGCAGCTTCGCAAGCGAGAGGTCGATCTTCCAAACGGTCAAGCTTTTCGGCAAGTAAGCTTAAGATGCTCGGTTTTCTCGCCGGAGATGGGATCCCATGGAGAAAACCCTGTGTGGTCATGCCATCGGAGTTTTCCGAGGTCGCGTTTCGCACTAGCCTAACGGGCATTCGTGCCGTTGCGAGAAAGGCTCCGCGATGAAGACCCTGCTCGTTCCCGTTGCCCTCCACGATGCTCTGCCCTCCGTTTTCGAGACCGCCATCCTGACCGCACGGCGGTTCGGCAGCCTTATCGAAGGCGTGTCCCTCCGCCCTGCCCTCGCGGAGTACGTCCCCGTCGACATGGTCGGGGGAATGACCTGGCTGCGCGACGAAGAGGCGGACAAGGTCGAGGCCGAGCGCGCCGGAAACCAGTTCATCGACTTCATGACCAAGGCCGGTGTTCCCCTGGCCCCCGAGGGTCCGTGCAATCCGGAGGTTCTGGCCGCCGGTCCACGCTATCGCTGGCGGGCCGACGTGCCGGCCGGCGACGGTTTTCTCGGCCAACATGCCCGCCTGTTCACCGCCACGGTGGTGGGTCGGCCCGGCACCGAAGAGGGGGCTCCGCGGATGACCACCTTCGAGACCGCCCTGTTCGAGAGCGGTCGGCCCATCCTGCTGGCCCCTCCGATCGCCCCAGCCACCCTCGGGGATGCGATCCTGATCGCCTGGAACGGCTCGACCGAGACCGCCCGGGCCGTCGCCTTCGCCATGCCGTTCCTCCGTCAGGCCCAGCGCATCCGCGTCATCAGCGTCGAGGGCGGCACGGTCCCGGGCCCGACAGCCGAGGACCTTGCGCGCGCCCTCGCGTGCGAGGGCATCTCCGCTGATTTCCGGGCCTACTCGGCCGGACGACGCACGCCGGGCGAGGTGTATCTCGCGGAGGCCGAAGCCTTCGGCTGCGATCTTCTGATCAAGGGGGCCTATACCCAGAGCCGGCTGCGCCAGATGATCTTCGGTGGCCCGACGAGCCATCTCCTGACGCACGCGGCCATTCCCATGCTGATGGCACACTGACGCATCCGGGTCGCGCGCAATTGACTTGCGCGCTGGACAAAGGGAAGGCAGCGTCTCCACCGCCGGCCGGTGCCGGTTGCCAGGAGTCTCTGCATGAAGTCGCTGACCGTCGCCCTCGCCCTGTCCGGCCTCGCTTTCAGTCTGCCGGTCCGAGCCGATTCGCCCGTGGTCCGTATCCGGGGCACGATCGAGGCGGTGGACGGCGCGAGCGTGACCATCAAGCCGCGCCTCGGCGCCCCCGTGCAGGTGAAGCTCGGCGACTCGCTCCGGGTCGCGACCGCCAACAGCGCCAAGATCGGCGACATTCAGCCGGACAGCTACATCGGGACCGCGGCCACGCCGCAGCCGGACGGCACCCTGAAGGCCCTCGAAGTCGCGGTCTTCGCACCGAGCATGCGTGGAACCGGTGACGGTCACTATCCGTGGGATCTCGAAAAGGAGAACACCATGACCAACGGCGCGGTGGGCGCCCTCTCGGGAACCACCGACCGGACGATCACGGTGACCTACAAGGGTGGCGAGAAGACCATCACGGTGCCGGAGGGCGTCCCGGTCGTGGCGCTTGCGCCTGGCGATGTCAGCAAGATCAAGCCGGGCGCCCGGGTCGTCGCCTTCACCAAGGCGGATGCCGGCGGCGTCGCCGTGGCGGACCGGATGATCGTCGGCGAAAACGGCACCGTTCCGCCGATGTAACCGGGGCTGCAGCTCGGTCGAAAGCCTCGCAGAAACCCGCAGCCGCCGGGTGGCGGCGGACCCAAAGCGTCCGCCCAAAATCAACCAGGAAAAACGCCATGATGAAGACGCTGCTGGCCGGCCTGACGCTCGGCCTCGCGCTTGCCGCCGCGCCAGCGCACGCCGCCGATGTGGTGCGCTATCGCGGCACGATCGAGTCCGTCGAGGGGTCGACGGTGACGATCAAGCCCCGGATGGGTGAGACCAAAACCGTGATCTTCGGAGACGACACCAAGATCCTGGCCGCCAGCACCGGCAAGCTGTCCGACATCAAGTCGGAGAGCTACATCGGTACCGCCGCCATCCCGCAGCCTGACGGCACCCAGAAGGCCCTGCAGGTCACGGTCTTCGCCTCGTCGCTCCGCGGCACCGCCGATGGCCACTATCCGTGGGATCTCGGCTCCAATTCGACCATGACCAACGGCGCCATCGGCAGCCTGTCCGGCACCGAGGGACGCACCCTGCTGGTCAAGTACCAGGGTGGCGAGAAGAAGGTGATGGTGCCGGAAGACGTGCCCGTGACCCTGGTCGATCCGGGCGAGAAGAGCATCATGGTGCCGGGCGCCAAGGTCGTGGCCTTCACCAAGGCGGGCGCCGACGGCAAGCTCAATGCTGCCGTCCTGATCGTCGGCCGCAACGGCACCGTCCCGTCGATGTGATTGCTCCCTCGCCCCGCCGGCATCCCCCGGCGGGGTCGGCCCGAGATATTGGCCTAAGCTGCTGAGGTCCTGTTGACGATCGCCCTCGAAACACCCTCGCGACTCGTGGTGATCCATCCCCTCGTCGTGCGGATCACCCATTGGATCAACGCGGTCGCGGTGTTCTGCATGCTGTTCAGCGGCTGGGCGATCTACAACGCGTCGCCGCTCTTCCCCTTCGTGTTCCCGAAATGGGCGACCCTTGGCGGCTGGCTCGGCGGCGCCCTCGCCTGGCACTTCGCCGCGATGTGGCTCTTCGCCCTGAACGGTCTGGCCTACATCGCCTACGGCGTCCTCGCCCGGCACTTCGCCACCGCCTTCCTGCCCCTCAGCCCCGGCGCGGTCTGGCGCGACGCCCGGGCGGCCCTGCGGCTCCGGCTGAGCCACCGGATCGGGCGCTACAACGCCGTCCAGCGACTCGCCTACCTGATCGCGATCGTGCTGGGCCTGCTCCTCGTCGCCTCCGGCTGCGCCCTGTGGAAGCCCGTACAGTGGCAGACCCTGGCGAACCTGTTCGGCGGGTACGAGTGGGCCCGGCGAGTCCATTTCGGCGCCATGGCGGGTCTTGGCGCCTTCATCCTCCTGCATCTTGCCCTCGTGGTGGTCGTGCCGAGCACGCTGCTGGCGATGATCACCGGTCGTGCTCGCATCTCCGAGGAAACCGTCCGCTGATGACCCGCGATCCCGATACCGCCGCCCGGCTGAAGGCCCTGCGCAGGGACATCGCCCCGGAACTCGCGAGTCTGGAGCGCCGCATGCTCCTGCGCGGCGGCCTCTCGGTTGGCGCCCTGACGCTCCTATCCGGCTGCGACCTCTCCACGGGAAGCAACGGCACCCTGGCCGACCGGGTGCTCTGGGCCATGTCGCGGGCCAACGACCGGGTCCAGCAATGGCTGTTCGACCCGGCGACCCTGGCCCCCACCTACCCGGCCTCGATGATCGATACGCCGTTCCGCTTCAACGCCTATTACCCCCCGGACAACATTCCCGAGATCGACGAGGCGACCTGGACGCTCGAGGTTTCCGGCCTCGTCGCCGACAAGGCGCCCTGGACGCTGGCGAAGCTGCGGTCCCTGCCGCAGGAGAGCCAGATCACCCGCCACATCTGCATCGAGGGCTGGAGCCAGATCGGCCAGTGGAGCGGCGTGCCGCTGCGGAGCTTCCTGGAGCGAAGCGGCGCCGACCTCACGGCGAAGTATGTCGGCTTCAAATGCGCCGACCGCTATTACGGCAGCCTCGACATGCCGAGCGCCCTGCATCCGCAGACGATCCTGGCCCTCGACTTCGCCGGCCAGCCCCTGGCTCCCGAATACGGCTACCCCTTACGGGTCCGGGTGCCGACGAAGCTCGGCTTCAAGAGTCCCAAGCACATCGCGGCGATCTTCGTCACCAACGACTATCCAGGCGGCTATTGGGAGGACCAGGGCTACAATTGGTTCAGCGGGATCTGACGGCGGCCCTCGCATCGGCTACGGTTCCGCTCTACACCGCAATGGCATGGATACCGACTTCGCCCTCGACCCGCAGCTTGCTGCCGACACCGTGCATGTGGGCGACCTCGCCCTCTGCAGCGTCCTCCTCATGGATGATGCCCGCTTTCCCTGGTTGATCCTGGTGCCGCGCCGGGTCGGCGCCAGCGAGATCACGGATCTCGCGCCCGAGGAGGCCCGCAGCCTGATGGACGAGATGCGGATCGCCACCGGGGTGATGCTGGCCCTGGCCAAGCCCGACAAGGTGAATGTCGCCGCCCTCGGCAACGTGGTGGCACAGCTCCATGTCCACGTGATCGGGCGCTTCCACTCCGATCCGGCCTGGCCGAAACCCATCTGGGGCATCGGCACCGCGACCCCCTACCCCCATCATGCCCGCGCTCAGATGATCGACCGCATCGGCGCCCTGTTCGCGGCGGCCTGAAGCGATGAGCGACCCGCTGGCCCAGCTCGGCTACGTCCACAGCCGCCTCGTTCGCCACTCCGCCGAGAGCGCGGCGGTGATTCCCGACCTCGACGCACCCGGTGCGTGCATCGTCGTGCTGGCCGGGGACCGCGTCGTGCTCGCGGGCGAGACGGCGCTTTTGGCGCCGGACACGGCGACCCGTCTGGGCACGCGCAGCCTGACGCTGTTCCTCGGCCGCCTCGATGGGCACCCGGTCTTCGCCACCGCCGTGCCGGCGGAGGTGGCCGAGGGCCTTGAGGCCGATCCGGAGTTCCGCACCAACGACTTGCGCAGCCTCGCGGGCGAAGGCCGGATCGCCCCCCATGAACTCGGGCTCCTCGCTACGGCGAAGTCCCTGCTCGGCTGGCATGCGCGCCACGGCTTCTGCGCGAATTGCGGAACCCCGACGACCCTCGCGGCCGGCGGCTACCGCCGCGAATGCGCGGCCTGCGGCACGCACCACTTCCCCCGCACCGATCCCGTGGTAATCATGCTGATCACCCGGGGCGATGCCTGCCTGCTCGGACGCTCGCCGCGCTTCAACGAGGGCATGTATTCCTGCCTTGCCGGTTTCCTGGAGCCCGGCGAGACTGTGGAGGATGCCGTACGGCGGGAGACGTTCGAGGAGGTCGGCCTGACCATCGGGGCCGTACGCTACCACGCCTCGCAGCCCTGGCCCTTCCCGTCCTCGCTGATGATCGGCTGCGTTGCCGAAAGCCTCGACGACATCATCACAATCGACCCGGAGGAACTCGCCGACGCGCGCTGGTTCTCGCGGGCCGACGTCACCGCCATGCTGGACGGCCGCCATCCCGAGGGACTGACTGCGCCGCCCCCGCTGGCGATCGCCCACCTGCTGGTGCGGGCCTTCGTCGAGGGGCGGGCCTGAACCCGAGACCGTTCACGCGAGGACGCGGATCGGCGCACCGTCGAGATAAGCCGAAATATCCTCAACGATTTCAGGGAAGTAGGTGCGATAGTTGCGCTCTGTGACGTAGCCGAGATGCGGCGTCGCCAGGACGTGGGGCAGGCGACGCCAGAGAGAATCCGGCGGCAGCGGCTCGGTCTCGAAGACGTCGAGGCCGGCGCCGGCGATGCGGTTCTCGCGCAACGCGGCGATCAGCGCGGCCTCGTCCACGATCGCGGCCCGGGACGTGTTGATGAGGTAGGCGTCAGGCCGCATCCGGCTCAAGGCCGCGGCGTCGACGAGGCCGCGGGTGCGGTCGCCGAGGACGAGGTGGATCGAGACCACGTCGCTGTCCTCCAGCAGCGCCTCCAGGGAGGGCGCCAGGGCGACGCCCTCGGTTGCGGCCCGGTCGGCCGTGAGGTTCTGGCTCCAGGCGCTGACCCGCATGCCGAAGGCCTGGCCGATCCGGGCGACGCGGGCGCCGGTCTTGCCGAGTCCCAGG
This sequence comes from Methylobacterium sp. Leaf113, assembly GCF_001423325.1. Classification (NCBI taxonomy): domain Bacteria; kingdom Pseudomonadati; phylum Pseudomonadota; class Alphaproteobacteria; order Hyphomicrobiales; family Methylobacteriaceae; genus Methylobacterium; species Methylobacterium sp. Leaf113. The sequence goes on along the minus strand of NZ_LMNJ01000001.1, from coordinate 314,345 downwards.
AGGCCGAGGCGGCGACCCGCGAGATCACGGCCGACGCTGCTCTGCCACGGTCCGCCGCTCCGCAGCGCCTGCACCTCGGGTACGAGGTGGCGGGCGAGGCCGAGGATCAGCGCCCAGGTCAGTTCCACCGGCGGTTCGGGGTGACTGGCGGTGCCGCAGACCGTGACGCCGTGGGCGCGGGCGGCGGCGAGATCGATCGCGGCGTTTCGCATACCGCTGGTGACGAGGAGCTTCAGGCGCGGCAGCCGGGCGAACAGGTCGGCCGGAAAAGGCGTGCGCTCGCGCATCAGCACCACGATCTCGCAGTCCTGGATCGCATCGACCAACGCGTCCCGTATTTCGAAGGTCGCGTCGAGGTCGCGGAGTTTGACGCGGTCCAGCAGCCCCGACCAATCCGCCATCGTCGGGCCGACGCCCTGGTAGTCGTCGAGGATCGCGCAGGTCAGCATGGGACATCCTGTCTGGGGAGGATGGGGCTACGCCACGGCGGAACGCTTGGCCAGGGGGCGGCGGGGCTTTGACTCCGGCGCCCGAAACCGGCACCCCCGGGATCGAATATGATCACGATTCGTTCTCAAGCTTGAGACGGGTTCGGCGACGCGGGGGGAGCGAGCGAGATGGGGCCGACATCCGGGCCGCCGACGTCCAAGCCGCCGACGTCCAACGGGCCGACATCCGGGCTGCCGGCCTACGCCGAACTCGCGGTGACCACGAACTTCTCGTTCCTGCGCGGAGCTTCGTCCCCCGGCGAGATGGTGGGGCAGGCCGCCGAACTCGGGCTGCACGCCATCGGCATCGCCGACCGCAACACCCTGGCGGGGATCGTGCGGGGCCATGCCGAGGCGAAGCGGCGCCGGGCCGCCGGCGAACCCGGCATCCGCTTCCTGCCGGGCGTGCGGCTGGTGACCGAGGACGGCTTCGAGGTCGTCGCCTACCCAATGGACCGGGCCGCCTATGGCCGCCTGTGCCGGCTCCTGACCCTGGGCAACCGCCGCTCGGAGAAGGGCCAGTGCCGGTTCGGCTTTCCGGAGCTTCTGGAGGCCAGCGCGGGGCAGATGCTGATCGCGATTCCCCCGGAGGATCTTGCAGGGAGGAACCTCGTGGGCAAGGACCTCGACGACACGCATCCGTTCCTGGAGCGGCTGGCGGTGCTGGCGGACCAGGCGCCCGGCCGGGTTACCCTGGCGGGCAGCCACCGCCGGCGCGGCGACGAGCGCCGCCGCCTCGGGCAACTCGCCGTCTGGGGAGACCGCCTCGGCGCGCCCCTGGTGGCGGTCTCGGACGCGCTCTACCACCACCCGGACCGACGCCCCCTGCAGGATGTCGTGTCCTGCATTCGCGAGGGCTGCACCCTGAACGCGGCGGGCTACCGCCTGGAGGCCAATGCCGAGAGGCACCTGAGGCCCGCCGATGCGATGGCCCGCCTGTTCGCCGACCATCCCGAGGCCCTGGCCCGCACGATCGAGATCGCCGAGACCTGCGACTTCTCCCTGGACGAACTGACCTATGAATATCCCGACGAGCCGGTGCCGCCGGGCTTCACCGCTCAGGCCTACCTCAGAGATCAGGTGATGAAGCGCGCCCAATGGCGCTATCCCGATGGCATTCCAGAACAAATCACGAACACGATCGAAGACGAGCTGCGCCTGATCCACAAGATGAACTACGCGCGCTACTTCCTCACCCTGTTCGACATCGTCGAATTCGCGCGCAAGCGCGGCATCCTGTGCCAGGGGCGCGGCTCGGCGGCCAATTCCGTGGTCTGCTACTGCCTGGGCATCACGGCGGTCGACCCCACCGAGATCCGGCTGCTGTTCGCCCGCTTCATCTCGGAAAACCGGGCCGAGCCCCCCGACATCGACGTGGATTTCGAGCACGAGCGCCGTGAGGAGGTGATCCAGTACCTCTACGACCGCTACGGCCGCGACCGGGCCGCGATCTGCGCCACGGTGATCCATTACCGCCCGCGCAGCGCCATCCGGGAGGTCGGCAAGGTCCTCGGCCTGCCCCCCGACATCACCGGCGTGATGGCCGACACGGTCTGGGGCTCCTGGGGCAAGGATCTGCCGGACGCGCATATCCGGCAGGCCGGGCTCGACCCGGACAATCCGCGGATCCGGCAGGCGCTGGAACTCGCCCATGCGCTGATCGGCTTCCCGCGCCACCTGTCGCAGCACGTGGGCGGCTTCGTGCTGACGCGCGGGCGCCTGGACGAGACCGTGCCGGTGGGCAACGGCGCCATGGCGGACCGCACCTTCATCGAGTGGGACAAGGACGACATCGACGTCCTCGGCCTGATGAAGGTCGATGTGCTGGCCCTGGGCATGCTGAGCTGCCTGCGCCGGGGCGTGGATTTCCTGGCGCGCGCGTACGGCCACGACTACCCGACGCTGGCCGACCTGCCGCGCGAGGACCCCGCCACCTACGCGATGCTGGCCCGGGCCGATTCGGTCGGCGTGTTCCAGGTCGAGAGCCGGGCGCAGATGTCGATGCTGCCGCGTCTGAAGCCGCGGGAATTCTACGATCTGGTGGTCCAGGTCGCGATCGTGCGGCCGGGTCCGATCCAGGGCGACATGGTCCATCCCTACCTGCGCCGGCGCCAGGGGATCGAGCCGGTGGAGTACCCCTCGCCCCATCCCGACCATGGGCCGGCCAACGAACTCGAGAGCGTGCTCCGGCGGACCTACGGGGTGCCCCTGTTCCAGGAGCACGCCATGCAGATCGCCATCACGGCCGCCGGATTCGAGCCGCACGAGGCCGACGGCCTGCGCCGGGCCATGGCGACCTTTCGGCACAACGGCCAGATCGTGAACTTCCGCACCAAGTTCGTCGAGGGCATGGTGGCCCGCGGCTATCCGCGCGACTTCACCGAGCGCTGCTTCAAGCAGATCGAGGGGTTTTCCACCTACGGCTTCCCGGAGAGCCACGCGGCGAGCTTCGCCCTGCTGGTCTACGCCTCGGCCTGGATGAAGTGCCGGCACCCGGACGTCTTCCTGGCGGCGATCCTGAACTCCCAGCCGATGGGCTTCTACCAGCCGGCGCAGCTGGTGCGCGACGCCCGCGCCCACGGGGTCGAGGTGCGCGGCATCGACGTCAATGCCAGCGACTGGGACTGCACCCTGGAGCCCGCCTCGGAGCCGCCGCCCCCCGGTGTCGAGCGGCGCTTCGCCGTGCGCCTCGGCCTGCGCCAGGTGAGCGGGGTGCCGCAGGCCGCCATGCACCGCCTCGTCGCCCTGCGGGGCAATGGCTACGCCAGCATCGAGGGCCTGCAGGCGGCCCTGGCGCTGCCCCGCAACGCCCTGGAGCGGCTGGCGGAGGCGGATGCGTTCCGCTCTCTCGACCTCGACCGGCGGGCCGCCCTCTGGGCGGTGCGGACCCTGGAGGGCACCTCGGCCCGCAAGGCCGCCCTGCGGGCGGGCGGGGACCGGCGGGCGCACCTCCTCGACACGCCGATGCCGCTCTTCGCCTTCCACGCCGATGACGGGCTGTTCCGGGCCGAGCCCGCCGTGGCCCTGCCCGCCCTGGAGGCCTCCGAGCACGTGGCCGAGGATTACGCCGCCACCGGCCTGTCGCTGAAGGGCCACCCGGTGGCGTTCTTCCGGGAGCGCCTGGCCCGCATCGGCGCGATCCCGGCCCGCGACCACCACGACGCCACCCGCGTGGCCCACAACGCCCGGGTCACGGTGGCGGGGCTCGTGCTCACCCGGCAGCGGCCGGGCACGGCGCGCGGCACGGTGTTCCTGACCCTGGAGGACGAGACCGGCATCGCCAACGTCATCGTCTGGCGCGACGTGTTCGAGGCCAACCGCGCCGTCGCCATGGGGGGGCGCTTCCTCGCGGTGCGGGGCCGGGTGCAGCGCCAGGGCCTCGTGGTCCACCTGCTGGCCGAGCGCTTCCGCGATCTCTCGCCGGCGTTGCGCGACCTGCGGGCGGGCGGCCTGCGCCTGCCGCCCGAGACCACGGATTTCGGGGCGCCCGAAGATCGACGAATTTACCGCAGTCGCGATTTCCATTGAGGTTAAATCACGACTGTCGCCCCGGCCCGCTGGTCAGCCGACGCCGGCCCCAGTAAATCTGGTGCGATTCCAAAGAGACGACGACGCTGCCCCAGTTTTCGACCCGCACCTTAAAGAGTCCGGTCTCATGGTGGAAAGGCTGGCAGGCCGTCCACGCGACCGAGCGCCTGCGCGCGCGCGTCTGGCTCGGCGAGGGCGCCGCACTGGCTGCCTCGGCCCTGGCCCTGGCCCTGCGCTTCGCCCTCGACGACGTGCTGCCGCCGGGCTTTCCCTACCTGACCTTCTTCCCGGCCGTCATCCTGACGACCTTCTTCTTCGGCCTGCGGCCCGGCATCACCTGCGCGATCCTGAGCGGTCTGGCCGCCTGGTACTTCTTCATCCCGCCGGACACCGGCTTCATCCTCGACGGGCCGAGCGCCCTGGCCCTGACCTTCTACGCCTTCATCGTCACGGTCGACATCGCGCTGATCCACATCATGCACCGGGCGGGCGAGCGGCTGCGCACCGAGCAGGCGGTGACGGCGGGGCTCTACGAGCAGCAGCGCACCATGTTCCAGGAGCTGCAGCACCGGGTCGCCAACAACATGCAGTTCGTGGCGGCCCTTCTGACGCTGCAGAAGCGCAAGGTCGGCGACGACCCGAAGGCGGCGCTGACCGCCCTCGACGAGGCTCGGGTGCGGCTCGAGACGATCTCGCGCATCCACCGCCGCCTCTACGATCCGAGCAGCATCGAGGGCCCGGTCGGCCAGTACCTCAAGGAACTCTGCGCCGACCTCCTCGATGCCACGGGGGCACAGAACATCGTCTGCCTGGTGGACATGCCCCCGGTGCGGCTCGACCTGTCCCAGCTCACCACCCTGTCGTTGCTCGTGGTCGAGTTGGTGACCAACGCCCTGAAGCACGCCTTCCCGGACGGGCGGCGCGGCACCATCACGATCCAGATCGAACGGCTCGATCCCGAGCGCCTGCAGCTGACCATCGCGGATGACGGGCGCGGCATGCCGGTGAACTTCGACCCGGAGACCAGCCGCAGTCTCGGCTTCCGCATCGCGCAGGGCCTCGCCGGGCAGCTCGGCGGGCAGCTCGATTACAGCAATGCGGGCGGCACCGTGGTCCGCCTCGCTTTCGCGGCCTGAACGCCCCTCACGCCGTCCCGGACAGCCGGAGCCCAGCCATGCGACCGCCCAGCGTCCCCCTGCTCCTCAGCGCGTTCTGGCTCGTCGTGGGTCTTGGCGGTTCCGGCCCCGCGCGGGCCGACGATTGCGACGGCCTCGCCGGCCGCATTGCCGGCGCCATGGGCGGCAAGGTCGGCCGGCGGACCGGCCCCAGCATCGACATCCGCGTTCCCGGCGGACTCAAGCTCGACCTGACCTGCCGGGCCGAGCCCATCGTGCAGGCGGCCTCGGCCGAACCGACGCCCTCGGCGGCCTATTTCGCCGACCTCGCCCTGGCGGCCGAGATCGTGATCGGCGAGAGCGCCGGCGCGGTCCAGGCGTCCATCGCCACGGCGCATGCCACCGCCCTCAAGGAGCGGCGCAAATCCTTCATCCAGCAGAACGGATGGTCGGCGAGCTGCTACACCGACACCAGCGGCTCGATCCGGACCCTGTGCTCGGTGGGACGGATTCCGCCGGGGTGATCCCCCCTCGGGAGGCGCGGATCAGCCGAGACCCGCACCCCGTCGTCAATCCCAGCGCAGATCAGTACTCGATCACGTCTTCCAGGGCGTAGTGCTTCACCGTCTTCCGGTTGGCGATGAGCTCGTCGATGGTGGGCTCACCCCGCATGGCGCGGCCGATGGCGAGCTTCGTCGCCTCGTAATTGGTGCGGTAGAGGTCCTTCTGGTCGAGGTTGGCGTCGTCGGCGCAGCGCGGGTCGAGCCAGATCATGATGATCATGCAGAGGTCGTCGAGGCCGTCCTTCGGCAGCACGCCCTCGATCACGCAGTCGATGATCGCGTCGCCGGTGGCGGCCTGGACCACGCCGCCGAGAAGCTCGACATAGGCGGCCGTGTGGATCGTCGCCTTGGTGGTCATCATGGTGGCCGGGCGCACGAGCTGGTTGAGGTCGCGCACCACGAACATCCGGGTGTGGCCCTGGACCTGGCCCATCATGCCGGCGAAGGCCTGGCCGGCCGGGCCGCGGGTGGAGCCGATCAGGACCTCGGGCATCGCGTCGGTGTACTGCCCTTCCGCCGCGAGCACGGTGGCCTCCCCGGTACGGAACCAGATCTCGGACATGGGGTCTTCCTCCAACGAATGATGCTCGGGCCCGGTCTTCGGGCCGCGTCGGGGCGCACAAACACCAGGGGGCGGCACGGCGTCAATCGAGGCCGCCCGATCTCTCCCGCCCGGATGCTCTTAACCGCGCCCCTGGCCTCGCGCCGCGGGATCGGTCATGCAGGAGCGCCGCCGACCGGGAGAGTCGACGGCGGGGAAGAGGCGCGTGAACCCGATGAGTACGGAACGGGACTGGAGCGTGGCGGTGGCGGCCACGCCGGACGGGGTGCGGATCGAGATCGGCCTGCCCGACCTCGACGGACGGCCCGTCACGGCGATCCTGGCCCTCGACCGGGAGGAGGCCCGCACCCTGGCCCGCGCGCTGCTCGCAGCCTCCGGCGACGCGATGGAGCGGACGTTTCCGCGCGCTCCCGGATCGGCCGAAGGTTAGAGACCGACGCGGTTGCTGCGGCCCGGCAGCCGCGGCACCTTGGCGTCGCGGGCCTCGATCGGCGCCGCGCAGGTGTAGCTGAACTCGGTCTGCAGGTCGGTGAACACGGTCTCGCCGCTGATCCGGCAATCTTCGCGCGCCGTCTCGTTGAGGTAGGTCCGGGCCGCCTCGCGGAAGCGCTTGACCCGGGTCAGGCCCGGATCGCCGCCGACGAACGCATCGTCGATGCCGCAACCGGTGGTCTCGCGCAGGCTGTTGGACACGATCAGCATCTTGCGGACCCGGCGCTGGTCGTAGACCTCGTAGGGGTCCTTGCAGCCGATGGTCACGACCTGGGGCGTCAGGCTGACATAGGTCTTCGAGATATAGGCGAAGCCGGTGCAACCCGAGGCGATGAGCCCGAGCGCGACGGTGGCGACGAGGGAGCCGGTGAGCCGGTACACGATTCAGGCGCCCTTCGCTGGTCTCGGGCCATGGTTGAGCCGGACCGGCATTGAAGCGCAGGCGGGCCCACGGTCAAGCCTCGCCCGGCCACATCCCGGTGTGATTCGATCCCGCCCCGGATTCCGGGACGGGATCGGGCGCCCTACTCCGCGGCGGCCGCGAGGTAGCGGGCCGGATCGTAGTTGAGGATCGGGCCGAGCCAGCGCTCGACCTCGCGCACATCCATGCCCTTGCGCACGGCATAATCCTCGACCTGGTCGCGCTCGACCTTGGCGACGCCGAAGTAATGCGAGTCCGGGTGGGCGATGTAGAGGCCCGACACCGAGGAGCCCGGCCACATGGCGTAGGACTCGGTGAGCTTCACGCCGATGCGCGACTCGGCCTTGAGCAGGTCGAACAGCGTGACCTTCTCGGTGTGATCGGGCTGCGAGGGATAACCGGGGGCGGGACGGATACCGGCATATTCCTCGCGCACGAGGTCTTCCGGCGCATACGTCTCGTCGGCGGCATAGCCCCAGAATTCGCGACGCACGCGCTCGTGCATGCGCTCGGCCAGGGCCTCGGCGATGCGGTCGGCCAGGGCCTTGACCAGGATCGAGCGGTAATCGTCGTTGGCCCGCTCGAAGCGCTCGGCGATACGCACCTCCTCCAGGCCGGCCGTGACCACGAAGCCGCCGACGTAATCGGCGATGCCGGTCTCGGCAGGCGCGACGAAGTCGGACAGGCAGGTGTTCGCACGCCCGTCACGCTTGCTCAGCTGCTGGCGCAGGCCGAAGAAGGTCGCGAGTTTCTCCGACCGGCTCTCGCCGGTGAACAGGGTGATGTCGTCGCCGACCGCGTTCGCCGGCCAGAAGCCGATGACCGCCTTCGGGTTGAACCAGCGCTCGGACACGATCTGGGCCAGCATCTCCTGCGCGTCGTCGAACAGCGCCTTGGCGGCCGGACCCTGATTGGGGTCCTCGAAGATCGCCGGATAGCGGCCCTTGAACTCGTAGGTCTGCAGGAACGGCGTCCAGTCGATGTAGGGCACGAGGTCGGCGACCTCGTAGGAGGAGTAGACCCGTGTACCGGTGAAGCTGGGCTTCCGGGGCTGGTAGCCCGACCAGTCGATCCGGAACGGGTTGGCCCGAGCCTTGGCCAGCGGTAGGCGCTGCTTGTCGAGTTCGGAGCGCGCATGCGCGTCCGAGACCTTTCGGTACTCGGCCCGGATGTTGGCGATGGTGGTGTCCCGCGTCTCCTTGGAGAGCAGGCTGGAGACCACGCCGACGGCGCGGCTCGCATCGGTGACGTAGACCGTTTGGCCCCGGTTGTACGAGGGGTGGATCTTCACGGCCGTGTGGACGCGGCTGGTGGTGGCGCCGCCGATGAGGAGCGGCACGTCGAAGCCTTCGCGCTCCATCTCGGCCGCGACGTGGACCATCTCGTCCAGCGACGGGGTGATGAGGCCGGACAAGCCGACAATGTCGACGTTCTCCTTGCGCGCGACGTCGAGGATCTTGGCCGCCGGCACCATCACGCCGAGGTCGATGATCTCGTAGTTGTTGCAGGCCAGCACGACGCCGACGATGTTCTTGCCGATGTCGTGGACGTCGCCCTTCACGGTCGCCATCAGGATCTTGCCGGCGGCCTGGCGCTTGCCGTCACCGCCGTTGGCGAGCTTCTCCGCCTCCATGAACGGCTCGAGGTAAGCCACGGCCTGCTTCATCACGCGGGCGGACTTCACCACCTGCGGCAGGAACATCTTGCCTGAGCCGAACAGGTCGCCGACCACGTTCATGCCGGCCATCAGCGGCCCTTCGATGACGTGGAGCGGACGTTCGACGCCGAGGCGGGCTTCCTCCGTATCGGCGACGACGAACTCGGTGATGCCGTTGACCAGGGCGTGCTCCAGGCGCTTCTGCACCGGCGCCTCGCGCCAGGACAGGTCGGCGGTCTTGGCCTGGACGCCGCCGCCGGACTTGAAGCGCTCGGCCGCCTCCAGCAGGCGGTCGGTGGAATCGTCGCGACGGTTGAGGACGACGTCCTCGCAGAGCTCGCGCAGTTCGGCCGGAAGCTCGGCGTAGATCGCGAGCTGGCCGGCATTCACGATGCCCATGTCCATGCCGACCTGGATCGCGTGATACAGGAACACCGCGTGCATGGCCTCGCGCACCGGCTCGTTGCCCCGGAAGGCGAAGCTGAGATTCGAGATGCCGCCCGAGATGTGGGCGTGGGCCAGGGTCTCGCGGATGGTCTTGGTCGCCTCGATGAAGGCGACGCCGTAGCCGTTATGCTCCTCGATGCCGGTGGCGACGGCGAACACGTTCGGATCGAAGATGATGTCTTCCGGCGGAAAGCCGATCTGCTCGGTGAGGACCTTGTAGGCCTTGGTGCAGATCTCGACCTTGCGCTCGTAGCTGTCGGCCTGACCCTGCTCGTCGAACGCCATCACCACCACGGCGGCGCCGTAGGAGCGGCACACCTTGGCGTCGCTGATGAACTTCTCGACGCCCTCCTTCATGGAGATCGAGTTCACGATCGCCTTGCCCTGGACGCACTTGAGCCCGGCCTCGATGACGTGGAACTTCGAGGAATCGATCATCACCGGCACGCGGGCGATGTCGGGCTCGGCGGCGACGAGGTTGAGGAACTCGACCATCGCCTTCTCGGAATCGAGCAGGCCCTCGTCCATGTTGATGTCGATGATGCTGGCGCCCGCCGCCACCTGATCGCGGGCGACGTCGAGGGACGCCGCGTAATCGCCGGCGGTGATCAGCTTCCTGAACTTGGCCGAGCCGGTGACGTTGGTGCGCTCCCCGACGTTCACGAAGGGGATCTCCTTCGTCAGGGTGAACGGCTCCAGGCCCGACAGGCGCATCAGGCGGGGCACCTCGGGGATGGCACGGGGCTTCACGCCCTCCACGGCCTGCGCGATGGCGCGGATGTGATCCGGGGTGGTGCCGCAGCAGCCGCCGACCATGTTGACGAGGCCGGCGGTGGCGAACTCGCCCACCAGCTTGCCCATGGCCTCGGGGCTCTCGTCGTAGAGGCCGAACTCATTGGGCAGGCCCGCATTCGGATAGGCGCAGACCAGGGTGTCGGCGATGCGCGACAGTTCCGAGATGTGGCCGCGCATTTCCTTGGCGCCGAGCGCGCAGTTCAGCCCGATGGTGAGCGGGCTGGCATGGCGCAGGGCATTCCAGAACGCCTCCGGCGTCTGACCCGAGAGCGTCCGGCCGGACAGGTCGGTGATGGTCCCCGAGATCATGATCGGCAGGACCATGTCCCGCTCCTCGAACACCGCCCAGGCCGCCGCCACGGCCGCCTTGGCGTTGAGGGTGTCGAAGATGGTCTCGATCAGGATCAGCTCGGCGCCGCCATCCATCAGGCCGCGGACCTGCTCGATATAGGCCTGCTTGACCCCATCGAAGGTCACGGCCCGGTAGCCCGGATTGTTGACGTCCGGCGAGATCGACAGGGTGCGGTTGGTCGGGCCGATGGCGCCGGCCACGAAGCGGCGGCGACCGTCCTGCTCTTCGGCGAGCTTGGCGGCCTCGCGGGCGAGGCGCGCGCCCTCGGCGTTCAGCTCATGGACGATCGATTCCATGCCGTAATCGGCCTGGGCGATGGTGGTGCCCGAGAAGGTGTTGGTCTCGCAGACGTCGGCGCCGGCCAGGAAGTAGTCGAGGTGGATCTGCCGGATCGCGTCGGGCTGGGTCAGGATCAGAAGGTCGTTGTTGCCCTTCTGGTCGTGGCCGTGATCGGGAAAGCGCGTGCCGCGAAAATCCGCTTCGCCGTAGCCGAGGCGCTGGATCACCGTGCCCATCGCCCCGTCGAGGACGAGGATTTTTTCCGCCGCCCGCTGACGCAGGGCCGCTTCGATCTCTTTTCCGTCAACGGGGCGCAGGTCGGTCATGGGCTTCTCACGCGTCAATCCGGGTTCGTGGAACCCGGAATCCGGAACCGCGACGGGTCCGGACAGTGAACTTCGATGGAGTCGGCGACTCTTGAGTCTCGGGCGTGCCGATCGGCGCGCCCGGGACAAGGGATGATCAGGCGGCCTTCGCCACCGTCTTCGGCGCCTGGGACCGCAGGCCGAGCACGTGGCAGATGGCGTAGACGAGGTCGGAGCGGTTCATCGAGTAGAAGTGGAAGTCGTTGACGCCGTGGTCGACGAGATCGAGCACCTGCTCGGCCGCCACCGCCGCCGCCACGAGGCGCCGGGTCTCGACGTCGTTGTCCAGGCCCTCGAACCGGGCCGCGAGCCAGTACGGCACCGAGGCGCCGGTGCGGCGGGCGAAGTTCGCAGCCTGCTTGAAGTTCTGCACCGGCAGGATGCCGGGGATGATCGGGATATCGATGCCGGCGGCCCGCACCTTGTCGACGTAGCGCAGATAGATGTCGTTCTCGAAGAAGAACTGCGTGATCGCCTGATCGGCGCCGGCATCGACCTTGGCCTTCAGGGCATCGATGTCGGCATCGAGCGAGGACGCCTCCGGGTGCTTCTCGGGGTAGGCCGAGACCGAGACCTTAAAGTCGCCGATGCGCTTGATGCCGGCCACGAGGTCGGCGGTCTGGGCATAGCCGCCCGGATGCGGCCGGTAGGCGGTGCCGACGCCGTCCTGCGGATCGCCGCGCAGGGCCACGATGTGGCGCACGCCGGCATCCCAGTAGGATTGCACGACCGCGTCGATCTCCTCGCGGGTGGCGTCGACGCAGGTCAGGTGGGCGGCCGGCTGAAGGCCGGTCTCCTTGACCATCCGGGCGACGGTGTTGTGCGTGCGCTCGCGGGTCGAGCCGCCGGCGCCGTAGGTCACCGAGACGAATTTCGGCTGGAGCGGCGCGAGGCGCTCGATCGAGGACCACAGGATCTTCTCCATCTCCTCGGTCTTCGGCGGGAAGAACTCGATGGAGACGCGGATCGGACGGTAGCCGTCGCGGCTGGCGCGATGGTGGGAGGCGGAAGGCATCGGGTTCGTCCTCTATGTCGGTCGGTTCAGACGGTCTGCGAAACGAGAGCAGGATCGGGATCTGCGGGGGACGCCCTCAGGCGACGGCCCGTTCCTGAAGGATTTTTTCCGGAGCGGGACGGGGTGGCGCCGCGGCCATCTCGGCGGCGTTGGTGGCGAGCCACAGCGTCACGGTCAACTGGTCCTCGACCTCGCCGGTGGGGGCGAGATCGCGGGTGGTCACGGTGGGCAGGCCGGCATCGTTGAGCCAGCCCGTCACCTGCTCGGGCGCGAAGCCGAGGCGGCGATGGGCCTGGGCCTCGCGCAGGAATTCGAGATCGTGGGGGGCGAAGTCCACCACCAGGAGGCGGCCGCCCGGGGCGACGAGGCGCGCGGCCTCGCGCAGGGCGCGGGCCGGATCGTCGAGATAGTGTAGCACCTGATGCACCAGCACGAGATCGAAGCCGCCGCGCCCGAAGGGCGGCGCGTGGATGTCGCCCTGGCGCAGATCGACCCGCGACAGGCCCATGCGCTCCAGGTTGGCCCGCGCCACCGACAGCATGGCGTGGTTGGAATCGAGGCCGACGGCCCGGGCGGCGCGGCCGGCCAGCAGGCCGAGCATCCGGCCGGTGCCGGTGCCGAGATCGATGAGGTGGCCGATCGGACGATCGCCCAGCGCGTCGAGGACGGCGGCCTCGACGGTGGCTTCCGGCACGTGCAGCGAGCGCAGGCGATCCCATTTCGGCGCCAGCCGGGCGAAGAACGCCTGGGCCGTCTCGGCGCGCTGCGCCCGCACCGCCTCGAGACGGGCGAAATCCTCGGACAGGGGCGGATGTGCCGCATCGAGGCCCGCGATCAGCGGCTCGACGAGGCCGGCGCGCTCTTCCACCAGGCGAAAGAAGGCCCAGGCCCCCTCGCGGTGCCGATCGACCAGCCCGGCCTCGACCAGCAGTTTCAGGTGGCGCGAGATCCGCGGCTGCGACTGGCCCAGAATGTCGGTGAGGTCCGAGACCGACAATTCGCCGGCGGCCAGCAGGGCCAGGATGCGCAGGCGCGTCTCCTCGGCGGCGGCACGCAGAATGGCCAGCGCATCGCCGAAGGGCAGGACAGGTCCGTCTTGAGATCCCGAGTTAGACATAAAGATATCTTTATGTGAAACCGGGCGCCGTGACAAGCGCCTCCGGGCCATCGTGATATCGGGATCGCCGCTCAGGCCCCCGGCAGGCCGGCGGGTCCGTCGTTCCACAGCCACGCGGCGCCCCGAACCCCGGAGGCATCGCCGTGCCGGCTGGCGACGATGGGGGTGTCGAAGGCATCGGAGAAGACATGCGGCGCGACCCGTTCGGGCAAGCCGGCAAGGATTTCGGGCACCCGTGAGAGACCGCCGCCGATGACGACGATGTCGGGGTCGATCAGGTTGATGCCCTGGGCGATGCCGCGCCCGAGCCGGTCGAGGTAGCGGGCGATCGTCGCGTCCGCCGCCGGATCGCCGGCGCGCAGGGCGGCGATCACCGCCTCGCCGCCGATCGGCGTTCCTGTGCGGCGGGCATGGTCGGCGGCCAGGCCCGGGCCGGACACCCAGGTTTCGAGACAGCCGTAGCGGCCGCAATAGCAGGCGGGGCCGGGGCGCTCGTCGTCGCGCGGCGCCGGCAGCGGGTTGTGGCCCCACTCCCCGGCGATGCGGCCGCGCCCGGACAGGGCACGGCCCGCGATCGCGATTCCGGAGCCGACGCCGGTGCCGAGGATCAGGGCCCACACGGTGCCGAGCCCGGCCCCCGCCCCATCGACGGCCTCGGACACCGCGAGGCAATTGGCGTCGTTCTCGACGCGGACGGGCCGGCGCAGGACGCGCTCGAGATCTCCGGCGAACGGCTGACCGTTCAGCCAGACCGAATTGGCGTTCTTGACGAGGCCGGTGCGGGGCGAGACCGCCCCCGGCATGCCGATGCCCACCGTGCCCGCGCATCCCGCCGCGCGCTCCAGCGACGCCACGAGGTCGGCGATGGCACCGAGCGTCCCCGCGTAATCGTCCCGGGGCGTCGCGACCCGCTGCTCGGCCCGGGTTGCGCCCCGTTCATCGAGGGCGATCCCGGCGATCTTGGTGCCGCCGAGATCGATGCCGATGCGCAGGCGCGCCGGCCGTGATGGGTCGGACGAAGCGCGGCCGGACAGAACCGGCCCCGTCAGCGGGCCGGAGCCGGGATCGGCGCCGCACCGTCGACATCCATGTTCGGCGCATGGTCCGAAATGTCGGTGCCGATCGAGACCGGGTGCTCCATGACCTGGCGCAGCTTGACCTGATCCAGCTCGCCCTCCCAGCGGCTGACCACCACGGTGGCGACGCCGTTCCCGATCAGGTTGGTGATGGCCCGGCACTCCGACATGAACTTATCGACGCCGAGGATCAGGGTCATGGCCGCCACCGGGACCGGGTTGTTGGGAATGGCGCTCAGGGTCGCCGCCAGGGTGATGAAGCCCGCCCCGGTGACGCCGGACGCCCCCTTCGAGGTCAGCATCGCGACCAGGATGATGGTGGCGTACTGGGCGAAGGACAGGTCCGCGCCCACGGCCTGGGCCAGGAACAGCGTCGCCAGCGTCATGTAGATGTTGGTGCCGTCGAGGTTGAACGAGTAGCCCGTCGGGATCACGAGGCCGACCACCGAGTCGGAGGCGCCGAGGCGGCGCATCTTCGTCATCATGTGGGGCAGGACCGTCTCGGAGGACGAGGTGCCGAGCACGATGAGCAGCTCGTCCTTGATGTAGGCGAGGAACTTGAAGATCGAGAAGCCGGCGACGCGGGCGATGCCGCCGAGCACCACCACCACGAACAGGAAGGCGGTGACGTAGAAGGTGCCGACGAGCCAGGCGAGATCGATCACCTTGCCGATGCCGTACTGGCCGATGGTGAAGGCCATGGCGCCGAAGGCGCCGATGGGCGCCAGCTTCACCACGAGGCCGATGATGCGGAAGAAGATCTGCCCGGCCGTGTCGATGGCGTGGGTGATGGCCTCGCCGCGCTGGCCCATGCCGGTGACGACGACGCCGGTGAGGATCGAGATCAGCAGAACCTGGAGCAGGTCGCCGGTGGCGAAGGCGTCGAAGAAGCTCTTCGGGATCAGCGCCATGATGTGGCTGGTCACCGAATCGTTGGCCGCCAGTTTGGCGTATTTCTCGACCGCCCCGGCATCGAGCTTGGTCACGTCGGCATTGAAGCCCGCGCCGGGCTTGACCACCTCGCCGACCAGGATGCCGATGAGGAGCGCGACGGTGGAGACCACCTCGAAGTAGACCAGCGCCTTCAGGCCGACGCGGCCGACCTTCTTCAGGTCACCGATCGAGGCGATGCCGTGCACGATGGTACAGAAGATGATCGGCGCGATCATCATCTTGATCAGCGCGATGAAGGCGTCGCCCAGCCACTTGACCGACTTGCCCCATTCCGGATTGAGCCAGCCGAGAAGGATGCCGAGCGCGATGGCGATCAGCACCTGGATGTAGAGAACCTTGTACCAGGGCTCCTTGTGGGTGCGGGGCGCGCTGGCTGCCGCCGCTCCGTGTGTCGTCACCTGGGCCATGATCCCTCCCGCTGCGCGCCGCGCAACCCATTGATTGTTAATCCCGACGCTAGCCAGTTTATTCGCGCCGCTCAATCGCGGGGCCGGGCGTCGGATGACAATTCGCGAGCCGTCACACGGACTTCGCGGGCACCTGTGGGACGCCTGCCTCGCTCCGCCGCCGGCCTGCCCTCAGTCTCCCCCGTCCGCGCACCCACGCGAAACCCGCCCCCGGTGAGGGAGGCGGGTGGCTGTCGATCGGGCGGCGCTGCGTCGGAACGGCGTTTCGTCGGGAGGCCGGCGCGCCGGTTCAGGTCTGCTGGGTGCGCCGGGGGCGGACGGTCCAGCGCTCGAACTCGGCGGCGATGTCCTCCTCGCCGCGCGAACCGCCCTTCGACGGAACCTGCGGGTTGCCGAGGGCCTGGGACAGGCTCTCGATCACGTCGTCGATGCGAGAATCGATCTGCGAGGCGGAATCGGGCTGACCCTCGGCCGGAGCGACATCGGCGTGGGGTTCGGGTTCGGGCTCGGCCATCGCGTGCGTCTCGACGGGAGCGGGCTCCTCGACCCGGGGCACCGGCGGAGCGGCTTCGGCCGCGGCGGGGGCCGCGACCGCACCACCGCCGGCCACGCGCCGCAGGGCCTTCATCATGCCGTCGCCCTCGTTCGCCTTCGGCGCGCCGTAGCGCCCGAAACCGAAGCGCGGCTCGACGAGATCCAGGATCGCATCGAGGGCGGCGTTGGACAGGCCGATCTCGCCGGGTTGCGGCACGCCCTGGAGCGCGACGGCGTGGCGGTCGTAGCTCGGGTCGCCGCTCACCTCGGGGCCGAACCAGGCCGGCACCGCGAAGCCCTGGGCCTCGTCCGGCCCGTCGAAGGCCACGGTCACGAGGTCGAATTCACCCGGGGCGACGTAGCGGTCGACCAGCGCTTCGCGGCCGCCCCCGAGGGCGAGCGCGGTGCGGTCGTAAGCGGCCTTGCCCGAGCACACGTCCATCAGCGCGTCGCCGTGGGCGCGCGGCACGTCGGTGCGCTCCTCGCTGGAGCTGCCGTCCGGCGCCGAGGTGACGAGGACGAGGTGGCAGGTCTGTCCGTCGACCCGGACGTAGGAGACGCGCCCGGCCTGCGGGGCGAAGTAGCCCTCGGAGATCCGCGAACCGCCGCGTTCCTTGCGGATGAGGCGCACCAGGGCGGGGGCCACGAGAAACCGGCGTACGAGGCTCATCGACATTCTCCGCGGAGTCGGCCGGCCCCGGGCGGGACACCGGACCGGCGCTGACGTCAGGGCCGCCGACCTCCAGCGATGCGAGGCCGATCGACCGGCTTCAGGCGGCTCGCCGCATCGGGCCGGACGACCCGCCACGTCGAACCATGACATAAGATAGGATATGCGATCATTCCCGGTGTCGCCGGGACCGATCTGGCAAGAATTCTCCGTTCCGGACTAAGCAAAACGACGGCGAAATCAAGACCATCGTGGCATTCCGGCGGGCTTCATCCCCATCCGGTTCTCGTCGAACATCGACGGGAACCGGGCGGGACCGGGCCGGTCAGGCCTCCGGTTCGAAGCGAAGGGACAGCCCGTTCATGCAGTAGCGCAGGCCGGTGGGCGGCGGGCCGTCGTCGAAGACGTGGCCGAGATGGCCCTTGCAGCGGGCGCAATGCACCTCGGTCCGGGTCATCCAGTGGCTGCGGTCGACCGTGGTCTCCACCGCCCCGTCGATCGGATCGAAGAAGCTCGGCCAGCCGGTGCCGGATTCGAACTTGGTGCCGGTGACGAAGAGCGGTGCGTCACAGCCGGCACAGTGGAACACGCCCGGGCGCTTCTCGGCGTTGAGGCAGCTGGTGCCGGCCCGCTCGGTGCCGTGCTCACGCAGCACCCGGTACTGTTCCGGGCTCAGGCGGGCGCGCCATTCGGCCTCGCCGAGGGATTCGATGTCGTCGGTGGGGGATGCGGACATGGGGCGACGGCTCCTGTGCGGGTGTCGGGACGTGCCCCTTATGTAGGCGCCGGACACCATCCCGGGGAGGCCAGCCCGGCAAGGTCGTCCCGGCAAGGTCGTCCCGACACGTCGCCGCCCCGTTAGGCCACCGCCCCCAGGGTGTCGGCCATGCGGGCCCGGCGTGCGCCCATCGGCCGCTCCGGTCCGGTGGTGGTGTCGCGCGCGGTCTGGTGCTCCATCTCGGCGTTGATCTCGCCGCCCAGCAGCACGATCGTGCTGGAGATCCAGATCCAGGTCATGAAGCCGATGGCGGCGCCGAGCGAGCCGTAGGTCTCGTTGTAATTGCCGAAGCTGGAGACGTACCAGGAAAACAGGATCGAGGCGGCGAGCCAGAGCAGGCCCGCCACGGCGCCGCCGACCCCGACCCAGCGCCAGCGCGGGCGCTCGCGGCTCGGACCGTACCGGTAGAGCAGCGACAGGCCGCCGAGGACGACGACGAGGAGGGCGGGCCAGCGCAGCAGGGCGATGAGCCAGGCGGTGTCGCTGAGGCCCACGAAGGTGAACACCACCGGCAGCACCACGATGCCGGTGAGGGCCAGGATGGTGAAGATCAGCGCACCGATGGTGAAGGTGAGCGAGCGCAGGTTCAGCATGATGAACGAGCGCTTCTCCTCCTCCTCGTAGACGATGTTCAGGGCATCGAACATCGCCTTCATGGCGGCGTTGGCGCTCCAGAGCGAGAGCAGCAGGCTGGTGAAGAAGGTCAGCCCGAGGGAGCCGCTGCCCTTGGCGGCGATGCGCTTGACCTGATCGCCGATGATCTCGATGGCCCCGGAGGGCAGCACCCCCTGCATGCTGGCGAGGTGCCCGTTGATCGAGCCCACATCGGCGACGAGGCCGTAGCAGGACACCAGCGCGGCGACGGCGGGGAACAGCGAGAGCAGCGAGTAGAAGGTCACGCCCGCCGCGACCGAGAGGACCCGGTCGGCCATGAATTCGAGATAGACCCGGGTGAGGATGTCCTTCCAGCCCGACGCGGTGATGTCGGCGGGCGACTGCGCGGCCCGCCCCCGCGCCACCTCTGTGGCGGCGATGTGCTCGGCGGCGGCCCCGGAATGCGAGCGCGCGCCTTGATCCTTGGAGGGAGAATTTTTGGATATCTGGTCGTTCGACGGAGACTCCTGGGACGGATGATCCGGCGCGCCAACCGGGCCGGTCCGGGCCGGTCGCTTCGGTGCGGCAGCGAGCGCGATCAGCGCGGTGCCGAGCAGCAGCGTCCACAGAACGGGGCTCGCCGGCTCGCCATCGGGTGCGGGACTGCGGCGGAGAGAAGATGGCATGGCAGAACCGGAACGAAGATGGACGGCGCGTAGGCGCCCGGGAGTCTCGGCGCCCCGTGTTCCGGGCGCCCGGGCTCAACGTGACGCAGGCTTGACCGTTCCGAATCCGGCCGCCTTTGCGGGAGCTTGCGCTCTGCGCCCGATCGCGCGGACGCGCCGCACCCGAAGCTCATCGTCTCCCGCGCCCGTTCCGGCCAAGACCAATTGACACACCAGAAATCCACCGAAGGTTGTACCATCCTCCGCCTTCTCTCCCTACGGGCCATTTCACTTCCAGACCGTTGGGATTACGCGCGAACGTTCTTCAGAGGCGAGGACATATTGATATAGAAAATCCGAAATCAGTATTTGATTTCTGCATAGTTCCTTTGATTCGATTTTTATTACATATTTTTCAAATAAGATTCAATGATTAATCCGATCTTCATCGCTGATCTATATCGTCCCGCATCGCAGAAGCTTTCATGTTTGACGGCTTCCCCACATAAGGAGCCGCGTGCGTGAGACTCGTCAATCAAGCCAGCGTCCTGGCCAAGATCGCCCTTCCCCTGCTCGCCCTGGGCGCCCTCACCCTTGGGCTCGTCTTCTACGCCCGCGGGTCGATGAACAACATCGCGGAACAATCGAGGCATGTGATCGAAGTCCTCAACGCCCGCCAGGAGGCCTATCTCAATGCCCAGTTGCGCATTACCGAGGCCGCGCTTCAGAGCCGGAACATGATTCTGGAGACGGGCGAAGAGCAAATGGCGAAATACAAGGTCCAGTACGTGTCGGCGACAACGGCGGCGCTGGAAGTGACCGACAGGCTGATCGACCTGGCCGATACACCGGAACGCCGCAAGATCGCCCAGGACCTGCGCGGATTGACGGAAGCCTATTTCGCGGTCCTGAACCGCGTGCTCCAGCACGGGCTCCGGAATGAGGCGGCGGCCGCAATCCAGGTTCTCCGGGACGATGCGCAACCCGCGCGGGCCAGCCTGAACAAGTTGCTGGACCAGCGTGCCAAGCGCATCACGGAGGAGATGAAAGCCGGAAAGGACAGCCTCGACGCGGAAACGTCCGACACGATCGCACGCCTGATCACCATCACCGCCGTCGGGCTCGTCCTCGCCGCCGTCCTGTGCGGCAGCATCGTGGTGCTCGGGATCACCCGGCCGCTGGGCCGCCTGGTCGCGATCCTGAACCGCATGGCCCAGGGCGAGATCGACGCCGACATCCCGGAAGCCCGGCGCGGCGACGAAATCGGCGCGGTCGGCAAGGCCGTGGACGGGATCAAGGCCATGGTCGCCCGCAAGACGGCCGAGGAGGCGGAGGTCCGCCGCATCGCCGACGAGGCCGCCATCGCCGCTCGCCGCACGGCGATGATCGAACTCGCCGACAGCTTCGAAGGAGCCGTGGGCGGCATCATCGGCATGGTCTCCGCCTCGTCCACCGAACTGCAGACGACGGCCCAGACCATGACCGCCACCGCCAGCGCGACCGCGTCGCAATCCACCACCGTGGCGGCGGCGGCCGAGGAAGCCTCCGTCAACGTCAGCACCGTGGCGGCGGCAGCCGAGGAACTCGGCAACTCGGTGCAGGAGATCGGCCGCCAGGTCGCGAACTCCTCCCAGATGGCCCAATCCGCCGTGACCGAGGCCGACACCACCTCGGTCCTGGTCCAGGAACTGAGCACCGCCGTGTCTCGGATCGGCGACGTGGTCAGCCTGATCTCGACCATCGCCGGCCAGACCAACCTGCTGGCACTCAACGCCACCATCGAGGCGGCCCGTGCCGGCGAGGCCGGCCGCGGCTTCGCCGTGGTGGCGGCCGAGGTGAAGGAGCTTGCCAACCAGACCGCCCGGGCCACCGAGGAAATCGGAAGCCAGATCGGTCATATCCAGGGGGCCACGGGACAGGCCGTCTCGGCGATCGGCTCGATCACCACCCGCATCCGCGACATCAACACGGTGGCCACGGCGATCGCGGCGGCGGTGGAGCAGCAGAGCGCGGCGACGCAGGAGATCGTCCGCAACGTGGCCCAGGCCTCGGTGGGGACCACCGAAGTGACGAGCACCATCACATCCGTCGCCCAGGCGGCGGACGAGACCGGCGCAGCCGCCAGTCAGGTGCTGGGGGCTGCGGGTGAACTGTCCCGCCAGTCGGAGCACCTCAACGCCGAGGTGCAGCGCTTCCTCGGCACCGTCCGCGCCGCGTAAGCAGCCGGACGCCGCGCGACCCGCCCGGGCCGAACGGCACTCTCCAGAACCGCCGGGCCATCGCACGCGATGCCCGGCGGCTTTGCCGTTCCTGCGTCTCTGCCCCTGCTCTCAGGCGGGACCGGCGTCGTAGAGGCCCGCATGGGCCTCGCGCAGCAGGTTCTTCTGGACCTTGCCCATGGTGTTGCGGGGCAGTTCGTCGACGAAGAGCACGCGCTTGGGACACTTGTAGCGGGCGAGCCGCCCTTCGAGGGTGCGCAGGATCGCGGATTCGTCGGGCACGCCCTCGCGGCCCACCACCACGGCCGTGACGCCCTCGCCGAAATCGGCGTGCGGCAGGCCGATCACCGCGGATTCGACCACGCCCGGAAGGGCGTCGATCTCGTTCTCGATCTCCTTCGGGTAGACGTTGTAGCCGCCCGTGATGATGAGATCCTTGCCGCGCCCGACGATGTGGACGTAGCCGTCGGGGTCGATCTTGCCGAGATCGCCGGTGACGAAGAAGCCGTCGGCCTTGAACTCGGCCGCCGTCTTCTCCGGCATGCGCCAGTAGCCCCGGAAGACGTTCGGGCCCTTCACCTCGATCATCCCGACCGCGTCGACGTCGAGGACCGCACCGGTCTCCGGGTCGACCACCCGCACGGCGACCCCCGGCAGGGCCGGCCCGACCGTGCCCGCCACCCGCGCACCCGCATAGGGGTTCGAGGTGTTCATGTTGGTCTCGGTCATGCCGTAGCGCTCGAGGATGGCGTGGCCGGTGCGGGCCTCCCAGTCCCGGTGCGTCTCGGCCAGCAGCGGCGCGGAGCCGGAGACGAATAGGCGGATGCCGGCGGTCGCCTCCGGGGTCAGGCCCGGCTCCTTGAGCAGGCGGGTGTAGAAGGTCGGCACCCCCATCATGGCGGTGGCGCGCGGCAGCAGGGCGAGCACCCGGGCCGGGTCGAAGCGGCCGAGGAACAGCATCGTACCGCCGGTGGCCAGCACGGTGTTGGTGGCCACGAACAGGCCATGGGTGTGGAACACCGGCAGGGCGTGGAGCAGCACGTCGTCCGCGGTGAAGCGCCAAGCTTCCCCGAGGGTGCGGGCGTTCGAGGCGAGGTTCTCGTGGCTCAGCATGGCGCCCTTCGAGCGCCCGGTGGTGCCCGAAGTGTACAGGATGGCGGCCAGATCCTCCGGCCCGCGGGCGACGTCGGTGAAGGCCTCTGTCTCGGCATCGGCGGCCTCGGCCAGGGTGCCATGCCCCTTCGCGTCGAGGGTGTGCAGCACCGGCACGCCAGCGCCACGCGCCACCGGCTCCAGGGCCTCGCGCCGGGCCGGATCGCAGACGAACAAGGCCGGCTCGGCATCCCCCAGGAAATAGGCGATCTCGGTGGGGGTGTAGGCCGTGTTCAGGGGCAGGAACACCGCCCCGGCGCGGACGGCGCCGAGATACAGGAACAGGAATTCCGGGCTCTTCTCAGCCTGCACCGCCACCCGGTCCCCGGGCTTCACGCCCGCCGCCGCCAGCGCCGCCGCGTAGGCCCCCGAGCGCACGATGAGGTCGGCATAGGAATAGCGCGCGCCCTCCCCGGTCTCCAGGAAGAGCTTGGCGGCGGGATCGGCCGGCAGGTTTCGGCGGACGAGGTCGAACAGGTGGTTGGTCATCGGCGTTTCGGACATGATGGCGACGGATACG
This sequence comes from Methylobacterium sp. Leaf113, assembly GCF_001423325.1. Lineage (NCBI taxonomy): Bacteria > Pseudomonadati > Pseudomonadota > Alphaproteobacteria > Hyphomicrobiales > Methylobacteriaceae > Methylobacterium > Methylobacterium sp. Leaf113. The sequence continues at coordinate 291,580 of NZ_LMNJ01000001.1, read as the reverse complement.
CCGTCGATCGCGAGAATCCTACGATCTTCGGCGGGTCCCTTCGAGGAACGGCGGAAAGCGGGCTCGGCTGGCGGATCACGCCTCGGCCAGGGCCACCGCCCGCATCGGCGGCAGATTGGTGCGCAGCTCGCGGCTCACCGCGCTGGAGGCCGCGACGGTGCCGAGATTGGCGTAGGTCTCGTGGTTCTTCTCGATGGCCGTGAGGTCGTAGAGATAGTTGACCATCAGCCCGCGCGACTGGGCCAAACCCTTGCCCGAGACGTCGCCGAGGAAGTTCAGGCGCTCCAGCCGGGCGCCGTTGCCGAGATGGAACCGGGCCACCGGGTCGAGGGGCCGGCCGCGCTCGTTCTTGGCGCGCAGGAAGTAGGCGGCCGCGGCCGGGATCATCGCCTTGCGCACGGCCTCGCACTTGGCCTTGTCGCCGTGCCAGTCGGGCTCGTCGATCAGCCGCAGGGCCTCGACGTCCTCGCGGGTCAGTCCCTGCGGCGCGTCGGAGCGGCGCTCGCGGTCGAGCCAGGCCGAGAAGCCCGGCACCGGCGAGAGGGTGACGAAGGTCTTCAGGCTCGGGATCTCGCGGGCCAGATCCTCGACCACCTGCTTGATCAGGAAGTTGCCGAAGGTGACGCCGGCCAGGCCCTTCTGGCAGTTCGAGATCGAGTAGAAGATCGCCGTGGTGGCGGCCTTGAGGGGCAGCGGCTCGCGCTCGTGGGCTAGGATCGGCGCGATGGCGGGGGCGATGCCGGCGGTGAGCGCGACTTCGACGAAGATCAGCGGCTCGTCCACCAGGGCCGGGTGGAAGAAGGCGAAGCAGCGCCGGTCGGTCGGCTCGATGCGCCGGCGCAGATCGTCCCAGCCGGTGATCTCGTGCACCGCCTCGTAGCGGATGATCTTTTCGAGGATATGGGCCGGCGTGGTCCAGTCGATGTGGCGCAGCACCAGGAATCCGCGATTGAACCACGAGGCGAACAGGTGCTCGAAATCGCTGTCGAGGCTGTCGGCCGCGTCGATGAGGTCGGGGTCGGCCTCCTCCTGCCGCAGGTCGCGCCGCAGGCCGAACAGGTCCTCGCGCATCCGCACCAGGGCACGGGTTCCGTCGCGGGCGAGGTTCAGGCGGCGGATCAGTTCCTGGCTGCGCGGCTCGGCCGCGTCGTGGAGGACGCTGAGGGCCGCCCGTGTCGGATCGGCCCGGTAGGCCGCGATCGCCTCGTCGACGGCGGTATGGTCGGCGGCGAATTCGGTGGCGACGAGGCGCAGGAAGCTGCCGCGCTCCGGCTTCGCCAGGGTGGCGTAGCGCTCGAGGATCAGCCGGGCCAAAGCGACGCCGGAGGCCTCGCCGCGCCGGGAGATCAGGTCCTCGCAGAGCTTGACCAGTTCCTGGGCGGTGGCGCGGGCCGCCAGATCACCGCGCCCGATTCCGATGAGATCCCGGCCCCGGTCGCTGATGGTCTGGAGCAGATCGCCGAAGAAAGAGATCGCCGCCATGTCACGCCGCCTGACCCTTCGCTGACGCCCGGCACGGGCGAACCAAAGCCCCGCGCGTCGTGGGTACCCGGCTTGGCCGTTACTTTAGGGCGTGTCCGCTCCAGAGGCCAGAGACCGGGGCGGCAAAGCGTGTCGAGGCGCGAAAGACCAGCCGGCGCGACGGGAACACTCAGTTCTGGCCGCCGGATGCCGGGGCGATGTCGGCCCGGTCGGCCCGCTCGCGCCAATCCTCGACTCCGTGCTGGCGCGCGAAGCGCAGTTCGGCCGCCCGCAGCGCCCGCATCGGGTCCCGGGCCCGGGTGATGTCCACCGACCCGACGGTGAAGGGGACGCCGAAGATCTGCTTGGCAAAGTGGACGCGATACGTCGCCATTCGAAACTCCCTGGTCGATGAGCGGATCAGGCTGCCTCAGCCGGACGATCCCGATGGACGGACCGCGGGCGCGATCCGCAAGATTTGCTACCGCAAAGGCGCGTTTGTCACGGCGAACACCCGTCCCTGTTCAGACTCATCGCCTCGAAACCGGATCAGAGCGCAAGATGCGAAGAATTCCAAGTGTGACCCGAGCCGAAGCCCCCCGCCGCATCAGTCGCCGATAAGAATGTGTATATGGGACACGCGAAATCGGATGCAAAGCACCCCGCGACGTCATGGTTCGACGCCCGAATGCAAGACAATGCGCGATGACCGGACAGTGTATCTCAAGCTTGGTCGGCGCGGCCGCAGCAGCGCCGTTCCCGACCTCCGCGGGCGGAGGGACAAACCCAAGACGGGCGCGGGTTGCCGAAGCCGGCGCGCGGGCCTAACCGGTCGGCGAACGCCGCGTTCCGATTCCCCGATCCTGTCGCGCCCATCGGGCCTGCGACCTGCGAGCTTGTCCGACATGATGGCTGACTTCGATCCGCATCCGCGCGCACCGGCGCGGCGCTGGCTGCCGGTGGCCGGCGCATGAGCGCCCCATCGGGCACGGCCGCCCCCACGCCGCACGGCTTCACGCCCCGGGCCCGATTCGGCCTGACGCTGATCGCCGGCGGCGCGGTGGCCAACATCTACTACAACCAGCCCCTGCTGGCGCTGCTGGTGAACGAGTTCGGCGCCCGGGCGGCGCTCTGGGTGCCGACCGCCTCCCTCATCGGCTACGGCCTCGGCATCCTCGCGCTGGTGCCCCTCGGCGACAGCCTGTCCCGGCGCAGCCTGATCATCGGGCAGACCCTCGGCCTCGCTCTCGCGCTGCTGGCGGCGGCCCTGAGCCCGAACCTGGCGGCGCTCGCCGGCGCGAGCCTCGTCATCGGCATCCTGGCCTCGGCGGCCCAGCAGGCGGTCCCGTTCGCGGCCGAGCTCGCGCCGGACGCCACGCGCGGGCGCATGGTCGGCCAGGTGATGACCGGCCTCCTCACCGGCATCCTTCTCGCCCGCACGGCGAGCGGCCTCGTCGGCGCGCAGTATGGCTGGCGCGCCGTGTTCTTCGCCGCCGCCGGCATCGCGGTCCTGATGGCGGGCATCGCCGCCGCGACCCTTCCGGGCGCCGCGCAGACCCGCCCCCTGCGCTACCGCGCCCTGATGCTGTCGATCCTGCATCTGGTGCGGTCGCAGCCGGCCCTGCGCCGCGCCAGCGTCTCGCAGGGGCTGCTGTTCGCCGGCTTCAACGCCTTCTGGGCGACGCTGGCGCTGCTGGTGGAGGCGCCGCCCTTCAACCTCACCGCCGCCGGGGCCGGCCTGTTCGGGGTGATCGGTGTCGCGGGCGCCTGCGTCGCGCCGCTCTCCGGCCGCTTCGCCGACCGCCACGGCCCGCGCCCGATGGTGGTGATCGGCGCCCTTCTGGTGGTCGCCGCTTTCGCGGTGCTGTGGGCCGGGATCTGGTCCCTGGTGGCGGTGGGGATCGGCGTGCTGCTGATCGACATCGGGCTGAACGCCGCCCTGATCGCCAACCAGACCCGCGTCTACGCCCTGGTGCCGAGCGCGCGCGGCCGAATCAACACGGTGCTGTTCACGGTGATGTTCGTGTTCGGCGCATTCGGCGCCTTCGCGGGCTCGCAGGCCTTCCTGATCGCGGGCTGGTCCGGCGTCTGCACCGTGGGCATCGCCCTGGCGGCGGCGGGTTTCCTGGTCAGCGCGCTCGAGCGCAAGGGCGCCTGACGGCGCGCGGTCGGCCCGCCGCGCCCTAGCGCAGGATGCGCGACAGGCGGCACCACTCGGTCTTGTCCGCCGGCAGGCCGAAGCGCAGGCGCCCAGGCGCTCCGGCGAAGCGCCGGACGTAGATCCCGGCCGCACCGAGGCGCTCGAACAGGGCGGCCCCCGCGGGAAAATCGGCGGTGCGGAACAGGCCGGTGCCGCCGACCACAGTGCCGCCCGCCCGCGCGATCATCCGGTCGAGGCGGGCCGCATCCGCCCCCCGGGCGACCCGGGCGTCCTGCCGCCAGGCCTCGTCCGACAGGGCGGTCCGGCCGATGGCGAGCGCCGGCCCCGACACCGCCCAGGGACCCAAAGCCTCGGCGAGGCGTGCCGCCAGGGCGGGGTCGCAGAGGGCGAAGCCGAGGCGGATACCGGCGAGCCCGTAGGTCTTGCCGAAGGAGCGCAGCACCACGAGGTCCGGCACGATTGCGGGCGCCAGGGACTCGACCGGCTCCAGGTCGATGAAAGCCTCGTCGACCACGAGCAGGCCGCCGCGTCCGGCGAGGTCGCCGGCCAGGGCGAGCAGCGTCCCGGCGGTCCAGCGACGCCCATCGGGATTGTTCGGATTGACGATCACCACGACGTCGGCGCCGGCCGCCCCCCCGATCTCCGCCACGGTCGCGACGCGATGACCCGCGCGGGTCCAGGCCGCGGCGTGCTCGGCATAGGTCGGCCCCAGCACGGCGACCCGGCCCGGCGCCCGCAGGCGCGGCAGCGTCTCGATCAGGATCTGGGTGCCCGGCGCCGCCACGATGCGGTCCGGGTCGGCGACCCCGTAGGCGCGGGCGGCCGCCCGATGCAGGCCCGCGAGGTCGGCCGCCGAGGGCAGACGGTGGAAGGCGCTGGCCTCCAGGGCCGGACACGGATAGGGCACCGGATTGATCCCGGTGGAGAGGTCGATCCACGGCTCGGGCGCCTCAGGGAACAGGCTCCGGGCGGCATCGAGATCGCCGCCATGGGCGATCGGCTCTCTCACCGACACCTCTTCCGCCACCTCTTCCGCCACCGGGCCCGAACTCACCGAGACGCCATGTCCTGGACCGCCCTCACCCATCCGCCCGATACGCTCATCGTTCTGGTGCTGGCCCTCGCGATCGAAGCGGCGGCCGGCTATCCGGACCGGCTCTACAGGGCGCTCGGCCATCCTGTCACCTGGATCGGCGCGCTGATCGGGACCCTGGACCGGCGGCTGAACCGCGGCACGCCCGCCCGGCGCCGGATCGCCGGCGTGGCGGGGCTTCTGGTCCTGCTCGGTCTCGTCGGCGGCCTCGCCCTCGCGCTCACCGCCCTGGCGCGCGCGGCGGGGATGTGGGCCGCCCTCCCGATTCTCGCCGTACTGGCGGCGAGCCTGCCGGCCCAGCGCAGCCTGCACAGCCACGTCGCCCGCGTCGCCGCCGACCTGCGCCGCGACGGGCTCGCGGGCGGGCGCGTCGCGGTCTCGATGATCGTCGGGCGCGATCCCGAGAGCCTCGACGAGGCCGGCATCTGCCGGGCCGCGATCGAGAGCCTGTCCGAAAACTTCTCCGACGGCATCGTGGCACCGGCCTTCTGGATCGGGGTCGGCGGCCTGCCGGGCGGCACGCTCTACAAGGCGATCAACACCGCCGACAGCATGATCGGCCATCGCACCCCGCGCCACGAAGCCTATGGCTGGGCTGCCGCCCGCCTCGACGATCTCGTCAACCTGCCGGCCTCGCGGCTGACCGGGCTGCTGATCATCCTGGCGGCGGCGCTCCGGTCCGGGGCCTCCCCCGGCGCGGCATGGCGCGCCGTGCGGCGGGATGCGCGCCGGCACCGGTCGCCCAATGCCGGATGGCCCGAGGCCGCCATGGCGGGCGCCCTCGGCCTGCGCCTTGCCGGCCCGCGCACCTACGGCACCACCCGGGTCGAGGATGGCTGGATGGGCGATGGACGGGCGGAGGCGACCCCCGCCGACGTCGAGCGCGCCCTGGCCCTGTACCGCACCGCGTGCGGGCTCCTGTTCGGCCTCGCGGCCCTGCTCCTCGCCCTTTTCACCGGCGCCCTGCTATGAGCGCGGCACCGCCCCTCCCCCGGAGACCCGCCATGATCCGCCGCTCGCTCGTCGCCGCCGCTTCGGCGCTGGCGCTCTCAGGCCCGGCCTGGGCGCAGGTGCTGCATCCGGTCGACAGGACCTACACCGTCGCCGAGGGGCTGGCGGGCGAGATCACCAAGCACAGGAGCAAGCCCGCCGAGGACATCAGCGGCATCGCCTGTGCGCCGGCCGAGGCCGGCCCACGCACCTGCATGGTGGTGGACGACGAGGCGGCGGGCGCCCAGTTCGCCACGCTCCAGGGCACCACCCTCACGCCGGGGGCCGTGATCGACATCGTCGGCCGCAAGCCGCCGAAATCCGCCGTCGGCGCGCCTCCGGTCACGGGCGAATGCACCCTCGGCCAGGGCGCCTACCGGGAGATGGACGGCGAGGCCGTGGCCTATGCCGCCCCCGATTTCTACGTCACCGGCTCGCATGGCTGCAGCCGGCGTGGGCGCGAGTTCAAGCTGTCCACCGGCCTCCTCGCCCGCCTGCGCCCGAACCCGGACGGCACCGAGGCCCGCGTCGAGACGACCTACCGCCTCAACGACGCCCTGCGGACCGCCGACACGGTGGGCGCCTATGCCCTGAAGGACCTCGAGCCGCGCGAGGGCGGCAAGCCGCTGTCCGGCCTCAACGTCGAGGGCCTCGCGGTGATCGGGGACACGCTCTATGCCGGGCTGCGCGCACCGGTGCTGGACGGCACGGCCTTCCTGGTCTCGGTGCCCGTCGCCCCGCTGTTCGCGCCCGGCGACGCGCCGCTCGCCGCCAAGCCCGTGACGATCCCCCTCGCCCTCGGCGCTGATGCCGGCATCCGCGATCTCACCGCCCTGCCGGACGGGCGCCTCCTCGTGCTCTCGGGGCCGACCCGGAACGGCCTGTCCGTGCCCTATGGGCTGTTCCTGGCGGACCTGCCCTCGGGCCGGGTCACGCCGCTCGGCACCCTCGCGCCGCTGGAGGGCGACGAGGCCCGGGGCAAGCCCGAGGGCATCGTCCGCCTCGGCCCCGGCCGGGTGCTGGTGGTGTTCGACAGCGTGCTGAACGGCGGCCCGCGCGAATACGCGGTGGCGATTCCTTAGGAGCGCGACGCGCCACAGGGACCTGAGGAACAGGATCTCAGGGCAGATGGCGGCGTGCGCGAGGCGCGTCCATCTCGGATGGGGCCGGCGTCGGGTCGTTCCTCGCCGAGCCCATTCGGCGCGGACCCGGCGGTGAGCCAAGTCCGTTCCGTCGCTACGACGCCAGCGCGAGCAGCGCGTCGCAAGAGACATGCGCTTCGAGGTGATCGGCGAGACGATCGAGCACCGCCTCGATTCCGGCCTCGTAGGCGAGGCCGCTCGGGGCCGCGCCGAGACGGGCGAGCCAGGCGCCGCGCTGGCGGTCGTCGGCGAACAACCCGTGCACGTAGGTGCCGGTGACGCGCCCGTCGGCCGAGATCGCCCCGTCGTGACGCCCGTCGCGCAGGCGGATCGCCGGGCGCGCCGTGTCCGGCCCGGTGGTGTCGCCCACATGCATCTCGTAGCCCGAGAACGCGACCGCGTCGGGCAGGCTGGTGCCGGTGACGGCGGAGAGATGCTTGACCGGCGTCATCACGGTCTCGATGTCGAGGAGGCCGAGGCCGGCGACGGAGCGGGCCTCCCCCTCGATGCCGTGCGGGTCGTCGATGCGCCGGCCGAGCATCTGGTAGCCGCCGCACAGCCCGAGCACCCGCCCGCCGCGCCGGACATGGGCGCGGATGTCGATGTCCCAGCCTTGGGCGCAGAGGAATTCGAGATCGTCGATGGTGGTCTTCGAGCCCGGCAGCAGCACGAGGTCGGCGACCGGAATCGCCTCGCCCGGGCGGACCAGCACCACCGCCACGTCGGGCTCGGCCCGGAGCGGGTCGAGGTCGTCGAAATTGGCGATGCGCGGCAGCACCGGCACGGCCACGACCTTGCGCCGCGCGCCGCCGGGGGCCGATCCGGCAAGGCCGAGGGCGTCTTCCGCCGGCAGGCGCACCGCGTCGGGGAAGTGCGGGATCAGCCCGAAGCTCGGCCAGCCGGTCGCCGCCGCGATGGTGGCCATCCCGTCCGCGAACAGGGTCGGGTCACCGCGGAAGCGGTTGACCAGAAAGCCCCGGATCATCGCCGCGTCCTCGGCGTCGATCACCGCTTTCGTGCCGACGAGGCTGGCGATGACGCCGCCCCGGTCGATGTCGCCGAGCAGGATCACCGGCGTGCCGGTGGCCCGGGCGAACCCCATATTGGCGATGTCCCCGCGCCGCAGATTGACCTCCGAGGCCGAGCCCGCGCCCTCCACCACCACGAGGTCGGCCTGGGCCTTCAGATGCGAAAAGCTCTCCAGCACCGCACCGAGGAGACGCGGTTTCCAGGCCTGGTAGTCGCGCGCCTTGGCGGTGCCGACCATGCGGCCCTGGACGACGACCTGACTCCCGGTCTCGCTCTGGGGCTTCAGCAGCACCGGGTTCATGTGCACCGACGGCGCCACCCCGGCCGCGCGGGCCTGCAGCGCCTGCGCCCGCCCGATCTCGCCGCCATCGGCGGTGACGGCGGCGTTGTTCGACATGTTCTGCGGCTTGAACGGCCGCACGCTCAGCCCCCGCCGCGCGAAGACCCGGCACAGACCGGCGACGATCAGCGACTTTCCGACATCCGAGCCGGTGCCCTGGATCATGATGGCGCGGGTCATCGGGCAAGGACCTGTCAGCGTCGATGGCGCCGCATCGGAAGCGGAGGCCATCATTCAGGGGCGAAGATGCTGCGTGGCCTTCTGCTGCTGATCGAGCACGCTGGCAATCAGGGCGTCGCATTGCGGCTTCGCGCCCTTGCAGACGGCGCTCAACTGAATGTCGATCCGATCGCCCGTTTGAACGACCTGACGGCAGATGAAGGCCGGGAACTGCCCGGATTTCGGCTTGGCGAAGGTCCAGAGGATCAGGCGGCGCGGTTCCTCCGCGGCGATGAAGTCCGGCGTATCGAGCACGACGCGGCCACCCGCGCGGGTGATGTCACCGACCATCTGATCGATCGAGGCAGCCTCGTACCCGCACAGCGGGGCCGCGCTCGCGGACGACAAGGCGAACACGCTCAGAGCCGGCAACCACGGAATCACGCCCCGCATCTCCTGATTGAAACCCAGGGAACAGCGCAGGTTTCGCGCCCTCGATCAACAGGACGTTGCGCTTTCGGGTCGCCCCGTCGACAGACATCCGTTCCTAGAATTCGATGCCCACCTGGGCTTTCACCCCGGCGGCGAAGTGGTGCTTCACGGAGCCCATTTCGGTGACGAGATCGGCGGCCTCGATCAGGGCCGGCTTGGCATTGCGGCCGGTGACGATGACGTGGAGGTCAGGCCGGCGCGCCCGGAAGGCCGCCACCACGGCATCGAGGTCCAGGTAATCGTAGCGCAACGCGATGTTGAGCTCGTCCAGCACCACGAGGCGGATCGTCGGATCCGCCATCAGGTCGAGGGCCTTGGCCCAGGCGTGCTCGGCGGCGGCGATGTCGCGGGCCTTGTCCTGGGTCTCCCAGGTGAAACCCTCGCCGAGGGTGTGCCAGTCGATCCGGTCCCCGAAGACCTGGAGCGCGTGCTTCTCGCCCGTGTCCCAGGCGCCCTTGATGAACTGGACCACGCCGACGCGCCAGCCATGGCCCAGCGCCCGCAGCATCAGCCCGAGGGCCGCCGTGGTCTTGCCCTTGCCGGGACCGGTGTTGACGATGAGAAGCCCCTTCTCGATCGTCTTGCCGGCGACCTCGGCGTCCTGCACCGCCTTGCGCTTCTCCATCTTTTCGCGATGGCGTTCGGCGTCGTTCACGGCGTCCGTCATGGGGTGGCTCCAGCTTGGGGTTTCACGATCAGGGGCAGGCCCGCCACCAGGAAGACGACGTGGTCGGCCTGTCGCGCGAGGCGCTGGTGCAGCCGCCCGGCGGCATCGCGAAACCGGCGGGCCAGCGCATTGTCCGGCACGATGCCGAGCCCGACCTCGTTGCCGACCAGCACCACCGGGCCGGGCGCCGCCGCGCAGGCCGCCAACAGCGCGGCGGTGGCGGCCTCCACGTCGGCCTCGGCCAGGATCAGGTTGGTGAGCCAGAGGGTGAGGCAATCGACCAGCACCGGCCCGGGCGCAGCGGCCACCGCCCCGGCCAGGTCCATCGGCACGTCGCGGGTGATCCAGTCGGCCGAGCGGCGCTCCCGGTGGAGCGCGATGCGGTCGCGCATCTCGTCGTCCCAGGCCTGCGCCGTGGCGAGGTACAGCCAGGGGGCGGGACAGGCCTCGATCAGCCCCTCCGCGTGGGCGCTCTTGCCGGAGCGCGCGCCGCCGAGCACGAGAGTCAGTCTGGGAGGGAGGTTCGGCATGGGCCTCCTGTGCCCGAAATCGAGCCCTCGGGTCAAAGGCCGGAATCCGATCCGGGCCGCGTTGTCAGCGCGACGGCAACCGCGTAGAAGCGTGGATCGGACGGTGCCCCGGCGACGGGGTGAAAAGGGAATGCGGTGAGGGGGCGACCCTGAAACCGCAGCTGCCCCCGCAACTGTGAGCGGAGACGGGACTGCCATCGGCCACTGGAGCGATCCGGGAAGGCGGCAGGACCAGCGACCCGCGAGCCAGGAGACCTGCCGCCGAGAGTGGACCTGCCATCGAGCGTGGACCTTCCGTCCACCCGATCGATCCGTGACGGCCGCCGGCGGGGCGGCCAGGAGATGAACCGATGTCGACCAACACCCTCGTCCTGACCGGCACCCGCACCAACGAGCGTCTCGGCGCCGTGCTCTTCGCCGCCTTCCTCGGCCTCGGCCTCGTGTTCATGGCGGGCTTCGCCCCCGCGATGGCGCTGCACAATGCGGCGCACGACTTCCGCCACAGCCAGAATTTCCCCTGCCACTGAGCGCCTCCGCTTAAGGCAGACACCCCCATGATCATCCGGCTCGTGTCGGCGGCCCTGGTCGCCGGCTTCCTCGCGGCTGTGGTCGCGACGGGCCTGCAGCTCGCGCTCACCTCGCCGCTCATCATCGCGGCCGAGCGCTACGAGACGCAGGCCTCGGCAGATCCCGCACGCCTGTCGCCCGCCTCCCTGGTCGTGCGCGTCCACGGCGGTCACGATCACGGCACCAAGGACCCCTCGGTCGCGGGCGGCGAGGTCGCGCCCGACTGGCAGCCCGGCCCCGGCCTGCCGCGCATGGCCTTCACGGCGCTGGCCACCCTGGTGGGCGGCGTCGGCTACGCGCTGCTGCTCGGCGCCGTGCTGCTCGCCTGCAACCGCGAGCCAAGCCCCGAAACCGGCCTGCGCTTCGCCATCGGGGGGTTCCTCGCGGTGGCCCTGGCACCGGCTCTCGGGCTGGCGCCGGAACTGCCCGGCATGGCGGCGGCGCCGCTCGCCGACCGCCAGTTCTGGTGGGTGATGACGGCGCTCGCCACCGCCATGGGGCTGTACCTCATCGCGATCCGGCGCGCGCCGATCACCATCGCGGGGGGCATCGTGCTCCTGGTCGCCCCCCATCTCGCGGGCGCGCCGGAGACCAGCCACGCCGCCTCGAACCTGCCGGCGGCCTACGCGGCGCAGTTCGCCGCACGCTCGCTCGGCATCGCCTTCGTGTTCTGGGCCGTGATCGGGCTGGCCTATGGCTGGGCCTGGGGATTGTTCGGCAAGGCCCGGACGGCCCATGCCTGACCAGTCGACTGACCCGTTGCTGGATCAAGGACCCAAAGACCTGCGTCAGACGGACAGCGCCGCCGTCACGCTCTACGTCTGCGCCACCTGCCGGGCGGCCGGGGACGTCTCCGAGCCACGCGCCGGGGCGCGCCTGCTCGCCGCCCTCCAGGAGGCGGTGAGCGCGGGCGGTCATCCGGGCATCACGGTCGAGAGCGTCGAGTGCCTCTCGGTGTGCAAGCGGCCCTGCACGGTGGCGGTCGCGTCGCAGGGGCGCTGGACCTACGTCTACGGCGATCTCGATCCGGTCGCCTCGGCCGGCACCATCCTGGACGGCGTCGCGCTCTATGCCGAGACGCCGGACGGCATCGTACCGTGGAAGGCCCGGCCGCAGGAATTCCGCAAGGGCGTCGTCGCCCGTATTCCGCCGTTCTCGCCGCCGCTCCCGCCCACATTCCCGCCGCCCGTCGCGGCGCCCCCCCATCCGGACGCCGCCGAATGACCCTTGTCGCCAAGATTCCCTGCACGATCGTCACGGGCTTCCTCGGAGCCGGCAAGACCACGCTGGTGCGCCACCTCGTCGAGAACGCCAACGGCCGCCGCCTCGCGATCATCGTCAACGAGTTCGGCGATATCGGCTTCGACGGCTCGTTCCTGGCGGCCTGCGGCATCGAGGGCTGCGGCGACGAGGACATCGTCGAACTGGCCAACGGCTGCATCTGCTGCACCGTGGCCGACGATTTCGTGCCGGCCCTGAACAAGCTCCTCGACCGGGCCGATCCGCCCGAGCACATCCTGATCGAGACCTCGGGCCTCGCCCTGCCGAAGCCCCTTGTCCAGGCGTTCCAGTGGCCGGCCATCCGCTCGCGGGTGACGGTGGACGGCGTGGTCGCGGTGATCGACGGACCGGCCGTGGCGGCCGGCTTCTTCGCCGACGATCCGGCGGCTCTGGCCGCCCAGCGCGCCGACGATGCCAGCGTCGACCACGACAACCCGCTGGAAGAGGTGTTCGAGGACCAGCTCCTCTGCGCCGACCTCGTGGTGATGAACAAGGCCGACCTCCTCGACGAGGCCGGGCGCGCCAAGGTTCGGGCCGAGGTGCTCGGGCACCTGCCCCGCGCGGTGAAGATGGTCGAGGCCGAGCACGGCCGCCTCGACCCGCGCGTGATCCTGGGTCTCGAGGCTGCAGCCGAGGACGACCTCGACGCGCGCCCCTCCCATCACGGTGAGGGCGAGGACCACGACCACGACGATTTCGACTCGGTGGCCCTCCCGGTTCGGTCCGCCGCCACCGCCGAGGATCTGGCGATCCGCGTCGCCCGCGCCGCCGAGACCGCGGGCGTGCTCCGCATCAAGGGCTTCGCCGAGGTCACCGGCAAGCCGATGCGCCTCGTGGTCCAGGGCGTCGGCGCGCGGATCAGCCATCATTACGACCGGCCCTGGAAAGCCTCCGAGCCGCGGGACGGCCGCCTCGTCGTCATCGGCCTGAAGGGCTTCGACCAGGGCGCCGTCGCCGAGGCTCTGGCGGGATGAATCGCCGCGCGGCCCTGCGGCCCGTCCCGGCCGGGCTCCGCCGGCGGCGGCTGCCGCTCGCCGCCCTCGGTCTCGCGGCCCTGCTCGGAATCGGGGGCTGCCGGGATGCCAGGCGGTCGGACACGCCCGCCGGCGCACCGGTGAGCGCCACATCCCCGGCGCCGCGAACCGCGGTCAAGCTCGCCTATACCCACGAACTGACCATCGATCTTCCGGCGGATCGCGTCGGCGCGCACTTCGCAGCGGCGCGGGACCGCTGCGTGACCGACACGGTCCTCGACTGCACCCTGATATCGGCCTCGTTCGGCGAGAGTTCGCGCCCGTCCGGGCGTCCCTCCGCAAAGCTCGACATCCGCCTTCCGCACAGCGCGGTCGCGGCCTACCTCGCCTTCGTTACGGCGCCCCTTCCGGGGGAGCAGGCGAGCGATGTCATCCTGCAGCGCCAGGCGACCCGGGCCGACGACCTGACCCCGACGATCGAGGATGGCGTGCGGCGGCTCGCCCAGCGCAAAGCCTACCGCGAGCGCCTCGACGCCCTGGCCGCGAAACCCGACACCCGCGTCGAGGATCTGATCCGGATCGCGCAGGAAATCGCCCAGGTTCAAGCGCAGATCGAGGAGGACGAGGCCAAGCAGCGCGGCCTCGAGCGGCGCGTCGAGACCGAACTCATCGCGCTCTCGTTCCAGGCCGATCAGGCACGCGCAGGTCCCCTCGCTCCGTTGCAGGAGGCCTGGGCCAGGGCCGGCACCATCTTCGGGGCGAGTGCCGGCGCGGCCTTGCTCTTCGCCATCTGGAGCCTGCCCTGGCTCCCCCTCGTCGCTCTCGCGGTGCTTCTGTTGCGCGGCCTCTGGCGCCTGCGCCGCCGCCGTCGCGGCGGCCTGCGCAGGCCCCTGTCGGAGGAGCGGCCATGAGGCCGCGGCACCCGCCATGCACCTGATCCGCATCGATACGGTCTCCCTCGACGAGGGTGAAGCCGCGGTCGATCTCGGTCAGGCGCCGGGCGACATCGTCTTCCTGTCCTTCACCGATTCCGACCTGTTCGGCATGGGTCAGGCCTTCGCGAAAACCTTTCCGGCGGGTTCGCCCGAAGCGCCGACCCTGCGGCTGGCCAAGCTCGCGAAGCTGCGCCACCCGATGTCGGTCGACCTCTACGTCGATGCGGTGATCGCCAAGGCGCTGATCGTCGTCATCCGCTGCCTCGGCGGCCTCGATTACTGGCGCTACGGCATCGAGCGCGCGAGCGCGGCGGCGCGGGCCAACGACGTGATCCTGGTGGTGCTGCCGGGCGACGACCGGCCCGACCCGCGCCTCGACGGCTTCTCCACACGGCCGGACCTGGCTCCGGACCTCGACGCCTATTTCCGGGCCGGCGGCGCGGAAAACCTGCGCCGCCTGATCGGACGCCTCGCCGCCGAGATCGGATCGGCCGGGCCGGTCGAGCCGCCGCTGCCCCTGCCGCGCGGCTTCATTGCATGCCCCGGCTGCGGTCCCGTCGACGACGCGCAGGCGCTCGCGGCCGGGCGGCCGTTCCAGGCCCTTCCGGCCGAGGCGCCGCTGGCGCTGGTGGTGGTCTATCGCTCCAGCGTCCTGTCCGGCGACACCGTGCCGATTGCCGCGCTCGGTGCAGCGCTCCAGGCGCGCGGCCTCGCCGTGATGGCCGTGGCGGTGTCGAGCCTGAAGGACCCGGCCGCGACGAAGCCCCTGCGGACGGCGATCGCCGCGCACGGTCCCGCCATCGTGATCGCCGCCACCGCCTTCTCGGCGCGGGAGGACGCGGGCTTCGTCCTTGATGCCGCCGATTGCCCGGTCCTCCAGGCCTTCAGCATCGGTGCGGCGCGCGACGCCTGGGCCGCCTCCGCCCGCGGCATGGGCGCGGCCGATCTCGCCATGCAGGTCGCCCTGCCGGAATTCGACGGGCGCCTCTCCGGATTCCCGATCGGGTTCAAGGAGGAAGGTCCGGAGAGCCAGGGATTCGCCGAGCGCCGGGCCGTGCCGCATGCGGACGGCATCGCGGCCTTGGCCGACAGAGCCGCCGCCTGGGTCCGCCTGGCCCGCCTCCCCCGCACGGAACGCCGGCTCGCCCTGGTGCTCTCGGATTATCCGGCGCGCGGCGGGCGCGCGGGCTTCGCGGTCGGCCTCGACACCCCGGAGAGCGCGCGCGCGATCGTGGCGGATCTGGCCGAGGCCGGCTACGCGGTCGGCGACCTGCCGGAGAGCGATGCGCTGATGCGGGCGCTCACCCGGGGGCCGAAGGATTGCGTCGTGTCCCTCGACGCCTATCGGACCTGGCTCGGCACGCTGCCGGACGACGCCCGCGCGGCCGTCGATGCCGAATGGGGGCCGCCGGAGGCCGACCCGGCCTGCCGGGACGGGGCCTTCCGCTTCGGGACCGTGCAGGCGGGGGCCATCGCGCTGTTCCTCCAGCCCGATCGCGGGCGGGCGGCGGACCGCAAGGCCGCCTATCACGACCCCGACGCGGTCCCGACCCACGCCTACCTCGCCTTCCACCTCGGGCTGCGCACCCGGTTCGATGCCCTGATCCATCTCGGCACCCACGGCACCACGGAGTGGCTGCCCGGCAAGGCCGTGGCGCTCTCGCCTGCGTGCTGGCCGGCGCGTTCCATCGGGGCGCTGCCGGTGGTCTATCCCTTCATCGTCGACGATCCGGGCGAGGCGGCTCCGCTGAAGCGGCGTCTCGGCGGCATCGCCCTCGGCCACCTGACGCCGCAGACCGGCGTGACCGGGCTCGACCCCGACGCCGCGCGCCTGCGTGACCTCGTCGAGGAATATTCCGACGCCAGCGTGCTCGATCCGCGCCGCGCCGCGATCCTGGCGCGGACCATTCTCGACGAGGCCGCTTCGGCCGGCCTGCTCACCGGCGCCGGGATCGATACCGGCACGCCGATGCCGGATGCGCTGGCGGCCCTCGACGCGCATCTGTGCGACCTCGGCGAAGTCACCGCCCGCGACGGGCTGCACGTGTTCGGCCGAGCCGGAGCGGAATCCCCGGACGACGTGGCGGCCTGCGCCGAGGGCGAGCGCCTCGGCCTGCTGCGCGCCCTCGACGGCCGTTTCGTGCCCCCCGGTCCCGCCGGCTCGCCGTCGCGCGGACGCACCGACGTGATGCCTACGGGCCGCAACCTCGCCACTCTCGATCCACGCAGCCTTCCGACCCGGGCCGCCACCCTGCTGGGGGCCAAGGCCGCCGACGCGGTGGTCCTGCGCTACCTGCAGGACGAGGGCGCCTATCCGGCCCGGATCGTGATGGACCTCTGGGCCTCGCCCACCCTGCGCACGGGCGGCGAGGACATCGCCCATGCGCTGGCGCTGATGGGCGTTCGCCCGGTCTGGGACCATGCCTCCACCCGCGTCACCGGCTTCGAGGTGCTGCCCCTGGCGCTCCTCGACCGTCCGCGCATCGACGTGACGGTGCGGGTGTCCGGCGCGTTTCGCGACACCTTCCCGGAAACCCTGTCGCTGCTGGCCCGCGCCGCCGCGGCGGTGGCTTCGCGGGACGAGGAGGACGACGAGAACCCCCTCGCGGCCGCTCGCCGCCGCGGCGAGGCGGCGTCCCGCGTCTTCGGCGCGGCCCCTGGGCGCTACGGTGCCGGAGCCGGCGGGCTCGCCCTCGACGGGGCCTGGGACAGCCGCGACGATCTCGGGCGCGCCTATCTCGACGCCACCTCCTACGCCTATGGCGGCGCGACGGACGAGGCGGATGCGGGCTTCGCCGAACGCGTCGCCCGGGCCGATGCCTACGTGCACGCCTTCGACGTGGCCGAGCGCGACCTTCTCGACGGCGACGCCGCCGTGGAGGCGATGGGCGGGTTCTCGGCCGCCGCCGCGCTGACGGGGGGAACCCCGGCCCTCTACAGCCTCGACGTCGCGACGCCCGAGACGCCGAAGGCCCGCACCGCCCGCGAGGACGCCGCCCGGCTGATCCGGGGACGCCTCGCCCATCCGCGCTGGATCGCGGCGCAGCTCCGGCACGGCTATCGCGGGGCCCAGGACCTGGCGCAGGGCGTCGATGCCGTGTTCGTGCTCGCCGCGGCCACCGACGCGGTCTCCCATGCCGATCTCGACCGGCTCTACGGCGCGATGGTGGCCGATCTCGACACCTTCGAGACCCTGCGGGCGGCCAATCCGGAGGCGGCCCGCGCCATCCTGGAGCGCTTCGACGACCTGCGCCGGCGCGGCCTGTGGCAGACCCGGCGCAACGCCATGGCGGCGGACGAATTGCTGCGCGAGGCGGCCGAATGAGCGTGCCCTATCGCGTGGCCCCCCAAACGCCGGGCCGGCGCGTGTCCCCGGAGGCCCCGAGCCGCCGCGGCTGGTGCCCGAGCCTCGCCCGGCCGATGCCCACCGGCGACGGCCTGCTCGCCCGCGTCCACCCGCCCCTCGGTCGCCTCACCCCCGCCCAGGCCCGGGCGGTGGCGGACGGCGCGCGCCGCTTCGGCAACGGCCATATCGACGTGACGGCACGGGCCAACCTGCAGGTCCGCGGCGTCACCGAGGCGACCCGGTGCGGCCTCGCCGAGAGGCTGGAAGCGGCCGGGCTCGGCGATGTGCGCCATGACGGAGGGCCTCAGCGCCTGACCCTGACCACGCCGCTCGCCGGGCTCGAACCGGATGCGGGCGCCGATGTCCCCGCGCTCGCGCGGAAGATCGAGGCGATCGGGCTGGCGATTTCCGGGCTGCCGCCGAAGACCCTGGTGGCCGTCGAGTCGGCCGCAGGCGGGATCACCCTCGGCGCGGCGGAGGCCGATCTTCATCTCGTCGCCACGCGAGAGGGCTTGGCGCTGCATCTTGCCGGCGACGCGGCGAGGTGGGGTCTTTCCGGCGCGGAGGCCTTGGTCGTCGTGGATGCGGTCCTGCGCCTCCTGGCTGCGAGCGGGCAGCGCCGGATGCGGGATGTCCCGGCCGAGACGCGCAGGCACGGCCTGGAGCAATTCGGCCTGCGCCGGGTTCCGCCCTCCTTCGAAAGGTCCGGCCCGCGCCCGGGCGTATTCGCCCTGAATTCCGACCGTCCGGCATCCGCCGACCCGGTCGTGTCCCGTTCGCCAGCGGATGGTGCCCGCGCTCTCCTTGTCGATGCCCCCTTTGGGCGCTGCAGGGCCGATGCCCTCGACAAGCTCGCCGATACGGCGGCCGCCGCCGGCGCCGACGGGTTGCGCCTGTCGCCGACGCGCGGC
The DNA here is from genome assembly GCF_001423325.1 of Methylobacterium sp. Leaf113. Lineage (NCBI taxonomy): Bacteria > Pseudomonadati > Pseudomonadota > Alphaproteobacteria > Hyphomicrobiales > Methylobacteriaceae > Methylobacterium > Methylobacterium sp. Leaf113. The sequence goes on along the minus strand of NZ_LMNJ01000001.1, from coordinate 273,502 downwards.
TTCCTTCTCGTCTGCTCCAAGGTCAGTGCCGCCGAGACCGCGCGCGAAACCCTGGCCGCGGCCGGCTTTCTGACCCGGGCCGACGATCCGCGCGGCGCGGTGGCCGCCTGTCCGGGCGCCCCGGCCTGCGCCTCCGGCTCGACGCCGACCCTGGACGACGCCGCCCGCCTGGCGGAGGCGTTCCGGTCCTTCGCCACGCGGGGCCTGCGCGCCCATGTCTCGGGCTGCGCCAAGGGCTGCGCCCATCCGGGAGCGGCCGACCTCACCCTGGTGGGGCGCCACGGGCTCTACGACGTGGTGATCTCCGGCCGGCCCGATGCCTTGCCGGCGACGCACCTCCCTTTCGAGGCCGCGCTGGAGCGCGTAAGGAGGGCGGATTCGGCATCGTCTCTCGCCCAGATCTTCCCGCACCCTTCGCCAGGACCCGGACCGTCATGAGTTCCCGCCTCGACTACCTGCGTGACGGAGGGGAAATCTATGCCCGCTCCTTCGCGATGATCCGGGCGGAGGCCGATCTCGCGCGCTTCCAGGGCATTGCCGAGCGGGTCGTGGTGCGGATGATCCACGCCTGCGGCATGACCGACCTGCCCCGCGACGTGGAGGCCTCCGAGGATTTCGCCCGGGCCGGCGAGGCCGCCCTGAAGGCCGGCGCGCCGATCCTGTGCGACGTCCGCATGGTCGCCGATGGCGTCACCCGGGCGCGGTTGCCGGCCGACAACCGGGTGATCTGCACCCTGAGCGATCCGCGCGTGCCCGCCATGGCCGCCGCCATGGGCACCACCCGCTCGGCCGCCGCCATGGAATTGTGGCGCGAGCACCTGCCCGGCAGCGTGGTGGCGGTGGGCAACGCCCCGACCTCGCTGTTCCGGCTCCTCGAACTCCTCGACGAGGGCGTGGCCCCTCCCGCCGCCGTCATCGGCATCCCGGTCGGCTTCATTGGGGCGGCGGAATCGAAGGAGGCCCTGGCGCGCGACGGCCGGGTGCCCTTCATCGTGGTGCACGGACGGCGCGGCGGCAGCGCCATGACGGCGGCGGCCGTCAACGCGCTCGCGCAAGAGATCGAGTGAGAGATCGAGTGATGGACGCGAGCGAGGGGCTTCCCCCCGAGGCGGCGGAGCGCACCGAGATGCCCCGCCTGGCGACCACCGGCACCCTGTTCGGCGTCGGCATGGGGCCGGGTGAGCCGGATTACCTCACCGTCCGCGCCGTACGGGTGCTGGAGCGGGCGCCGGTGCTGGTGCATTTCTGCAAGAAGGGCCGGCGCGGCAATGCCCGCACCATCGCGGACGCGGTGGTGGCCGCCGAGCCGGCGCGCGAGTGCCCGCTGGTCTATCCCTACACCACCGAGCTTCACCCCGAGCATCCCGACTACGTCGCGGCGTTGGCCGCCTTCTACGACGACGCGGCCGCCCGCCTCGCCGACCATCTCGGCGCGGGCCGGGACGTGGCGATCCTGTCGGAGGGCGATCCGTTCTTCTACGGCTCGTTCATGCACCTGTGGCGCCGCCTCAAGGACCGCTTCCCCGTGGAGGTGGTGCCCGGGGTCACCGGCATGTCCGGCTGCTGGACCCGGGCCGGAACCCCGATCACCTGGGGCGACGACGTGCTCACCGTGCTGCCCGCCACCCTGGCGCAGGCCGACCTGGTGGAGCGACTGCGCGCCACCGACGCCGCCGTGCTGATGAAGCTCGGCCGGCACCTGCCCAAGGTGCGGGCGGCGCTGGCCGAAGCCGGCGTGCTGGAGCGCGCGGTCTATGTCGAGCGCGGCACCATGGCGGGCGAGCGGGTGATCGCGCTCAAGGACAAGCCCGACGACGACGCGCCCTACTTCTCGATGGTCCTGCTGCCCGGCGAGGGGCGCCGCCCGTGAGCGGTTCGCTGACGGTGATCGGTCTCGGACCCGGCGATCCGCGCCTGCTGACGGCAGCGGCCCAGGCCGCCCTGGACCAGGCCGAGGACCTGATCGGCTACATCCCCTACGTCGCCCGGGTTCCCGAGCGGCCGGGCCTGATGCGCCATGCCAGCGACAACCGGGTCGAGGTCGACCGGGCGCGCCACGCTCTCGAACTGGCCGCCTCCGGCCGGCGCGTGGCCGTGGTCTCCGGCGGCGATCCCGGCGTCTTCGCCATGGCGGCCGCCGTTTTCGAGGCGGTGGAGGCCGGCGACCCGGCCTGGGCCAGCCTCCCCATTACGGTCGAGCCCGGCATCACCGCCATGCTGGCGGCCGCGGCCAGGCTCGGCGCGCCGCTCGGCGGCGATTTCTGCGCGATGTCCCTGTCGGACAACCTCAAGCCCTGGGAGGTCATCACCGCCCGGCTGGAGGCCGTGCTGCAGGCGGATTTCGTGGTGTCCCTCTACAACCCGATCTCCTCGGCCCGGCCCTGGCAGCTCGGCCGGGCCCTCGATCTGGCGGCCGGAATCCGGCGCGGCGACACACCGGTGGTGTTCGCCCGCGCGGTCTCGCGCCCCGACGAGGCGATCCGGATCCTCACCCTCGATCAGGCCCGGGACACCACCGCCGACATGGCCACCGTGGTGATCATCGGCGCTTCGGCGACCCGGCTGATCCCGCGCGGCGACGCCACGCCCTTCGTCTACACGCCGCGCAGCGTGCCGGCCGCGTGATGCGCAGGGCGGCGCAGGCCTCAGAGGATGGCGATCCGATCCAGCGCGGCCGTCACGTCCGGCACGCTCGGCACCTCCGGTTTGTGCGGTCTGGCGACCATGATCACCGGCAGCCCGAGCGACCGCGCGGCGGCAATCTTGCCGTAGGTGGCGCTGCCGCCGGAATTCTTCGAGACCAGGACCTCGATCGCGCTCCCGGACAGGAACGCCGCCTCGGCGGCCTCGTCGAAGGGGCCGCGAGCCTGGATCGTGCTCAGGCGCGGCACCGCCAGATCGACGCTCTCGATAGCGCGGACGACGTAGTCGTGCTGGGGCGCGGCCGCGAAGGCCGCCACCTCCTGACGCCCGATGGTGAGGAAGACCCGGCGCGGCGCGGGGCCAAGCGCTCGGGCTGCGGCCTCCATGTCGGGCACCTCCGTCCAGTGGTCGCCGGACACCGGTTGCCAAGCCGGACGCCGGATCGCCAGCAGGCGCGTGCCGGTGCGGGCACAGGCCTCGGCGGCGTTGGCGCTCATCCGGGCCGCGAAGGGATGGGTCGCGTCGACCACCAGATCGGTGCGGTCCTGGGCCAGCCACGCGGCCAAGCCATCCGCGCCGCCGAACCCGCCGATCCGGGTCGGCACCGGCTCCGCCTTCGGCTGGCTGGTACGGCCGGCGAGCGACAGAGTGACGGCGTGGCGGTCTCCGCACGCCAGCAATCCGCGCACCAGCGCGCCGGCCTCGCCGGTGCCGCCCAGGATCAGAATCCGCATGCTTTCGCCGTCCATGGGGGCGTTCTCCATGACCGATGACACCGAGTCCACCCCGCGGCCGGCGGCGCCCTGGCTGACCATCGTGGGCCTCGGCGAGGACGGACGCGCGGGCCTGAGCCCCGCCGCCAGCGCGGCCCTCGACGGCGCAAGCCTGATCTATGGCGGGCGCCGGCACCTCGCCTTGGCGGCGCCTCTGGCGGCCGAGACGCGGATCTGGCCCAGCCCGATCGCCGAGGCCTATCCGGGTCTGCTCGCCCGGCGCGGAACACCGACCTGCATCCTCGCCACCGGGGACCCGTTCCACTACGGCATCGGCGCCGAAATCGCCCGCCTGGTTCCGGCCGACGAGATGCGGGTTTTTCCGCATCCGTCCGCCTTCAGCCTCGCCTGCGCCCGCCTCGGCTGGCCGATGGCCGAGACCGCTTGCCTGACCCTGCACGGCCGGGCGCTGCCCCGGCTGATCCCGCATCTCCAGCCCGGTGCCCGCCTCCTGGTCCTGACCTGGGACGGGACGACGCCGGGGGCGGTCGCCAGCCTGCTGCGCGAGCGCGGCCTCGGCGCCTCCCGCCTGACCGTCCTGGAGGCCATGGGGGGCGCGCGGGAACGCCGCCGCAGCGCCCTGGCTGACGGTTTCGCCTTTCAGGAGATCGACCCCCTCAACACCCTGGGCATCGAGGTCGTGGGATCGCCCGAAGCCCGGGTCGTCGGCTTGAGTCCCGGCCTCGACGATGCCTGGTTCGAGAATGACGGCCAGCTCACCAAGGCCGACATCCGGGCCGTGACGCTGGCCGCCCTGCGTCCGCGCGTCGGCCAGACCCTGTGGGACATCGGCGCCGGGGCCGGCTCGATCTCGATCGAGTGGATGCTGCGCCATCCGAGCCTCAAGGCCGTCGCCATCGAGGGCAGCCCGGTCCGGGCCGCCCGTATCGCCCGCAACGCCGACCGGCTCGGCGTACCGGACCTGCGGGTGGTCGAGGGCCGGGCCCCCGACGCGCTTGCCGGATTGCCCGAACCCGACACCGTGTTCGTCGGCGGCGGCATCACCGTGCCGGGCGTCCTCGATACGGCTCGGGCCGCCCTGCGCCCCGGCGGACGCCTCGTCGCCAACGTGGTCACCCTCGAGGGGGAGGCGGTGCTGCTCGCGGCCTTCGCGCGCCAGGGCGGCAGCCTCAAGCGCCTCGCGGTCGCCCATGCGGATCCGGTCGGGCCTCTGCACGGCTGGCGCAGCGCCATGCCGGTGACGCAGTGGAGCTGGGTGAAGGCCTGATGCCGGGCGATTCCGGCCCGCCCCATCCCAATGCGCCCCATCCCGGCCCACCTCTTGCCGGCCCACTTCATGCCGACCCTCCTCATGCCCGTGCGCCCGACCTCATCGCCGGGATCGGCTTCCGCCGCGCGACCCCGGCCGATGAGATCCTCGCGCTGGTGGCACGGGCCTGCGACGCGGCCGGAGTGCCGCTCGCTCGCGTGGCCCGCCTCGCCACCGCGGCCGACCGGGCCGGGGAGCCCCCGATCCGCAGCGTCGCCGACGCCCTAGGCCGTCCCCTCGACGCCATCCCGTCCGAAGCCATGATCGCCGTCGACGCGCAGGTATCCACCCGCTCGCCGCGGATCGAGGCCTCGCGCCGAGTCGGCTCGGTGGCGGAAGCCGCGGCTTTGGCCGCCGCCGGGGTCGGGGCGACCCTGGTGGTGCGGCGAATCGCCAGCGCCGGAGCGACCTGCGCCCTTGCGCTTCGCGCACAATCCGTCACGCAGGGCTCATGACCGTTCACTTCATCGGCGCCGGTCCGGGCGCGGCCGACCTCATCACCGTGCGCGGGCGCGATCTCATCGCGCGCTGCCCCGTCTGCCTCCATGCCGGCTCGCTGGTGGCGCCCGAAATCCTGGGCTGGTGCCCGCCGGGCGCGCGCATCGTCGACACGGCCCCCCTCGACCTCGACGCCATCGTGGCCGAATGCGCGGCCGCCCACGCGGCGGGCCACGACGTGGCGCGCCTGCATTCGGGCGACCTGTCGATCTGGAGCGCCCTGGCCGAGCAGACCCGCCGGCTCGCGCAGGCCGGCATTCCCTTCACGGTGACGCCGGGCGTGCCGTCCTTCGCAGCCGCCGCCGCGCTGCTGCGACGCGAACTCACGGTGCCGGGCCTTGCCCAGTCCGTGGTTCTCACCCGGACCTCGGGGCGGGCCAGCGCCATGCCGGAGCGCGAGACCCTCGCGGCCTTCGCCGCCACCGGCGCGACGCTGGCCCTGCACCTGTCCATCCACGTCATCGACACGGTGGTGGCCGAGCTGACGCCGTTCTACGGCGCCGATTGCCCGGCCGCGGTGGTGTTCCGCGCCACCTGGCCCGACGAGCGCGTGCTGACCGGAACCCTGGCGACCCTGGCGGGCCAGGTGGCGGAGGCCGGCCTGGAGCGAACGGCGCTCATCCTGGTGGGACCCGCGCTCGACCCGGCGGAGTTCCGCGAAAGCGCCCTGTATTCGCCCGATTACGATCGCCGCTTCCGCCCCACCGGCAGTACCGTGCTGGGAGAGCGCGCGGCCGGCTCACCGGCGACGGGAGAGCGCGCATGAGCGTGCCCGGCCTCCTCGTCGCGGCGCCCCGCTCGAGTTCGGGCAAGACCACCGTGACGCTGGCGTTGATGCGGGCGCTGGCCCGGCGCGGACTCGCCGTACGGGGCGCCAAGTGCGGACCGGACTACATCGACCCCGCCTTCCACCAGGCGGCCACCGGGCATCCGAGCTTCAACCTCGACAGCTTCGCCATGCCCGAGCCGATGCTCGATGCGGTGGCGGCCCTGGCGGCCACCGGCGCCGACCTCGTGGTGGCCGAGGGGTCGATGGGGCTGTTCGACGGTATCGTGGCGCATGAGGGCCGGACGGGGGCGAACGCCGACATCGCGGCGCGCTACGGCTGGCCGGTGATCCTCGTCCTCGACGTGTCGGGCGCAGCCCAATCCGCCGCCGCCCTCGCCCTCGGCTGCCGGGCCTACGATCCCCGCATCCACATCGCCGGGGTGGTGCTGAACAAGGTCGCGAGCCCGCGCCATCGCCGTCTCGTGGAGGCGGGCCTGAGCCGCATCGGCATGCCGGTGCTCGGCGCCCTGATGCGCGACGCCAGCCTCGTCCTGCCCGAACGGCATCTCGGCCTCGTCCAGGCCCGCGAGACCAACGACCTCGAGGCTCGCCTCGACCGGCTCGGCGACCTCGCCGAAGCGGGGCTCGACCTCGACGCGATCCTGGCCGCCGCGGCCGGTGCGGCGCCCGGCCCCGGCTCGGGCACCCTGCCCCGGCCGCCGGGCCAGCGCATCGCCCTGGCGTCCGATGCGGCCTTCTCGTTCCTGTACCCGCACATGGAGGCGGGCTGGCGCGCGGCCGGGGCGGAACTGGTCCCGTTCTCACCGCTGGCGGACGAGGCGCCGCCGGCCGATTGCGATGCGTGCTGGCTGCCCGGCGGCTATCCGGAGCTGCATGCCGGCCGTCTGGCGCAGGCCGATCGTTTCCTCGGCGGCCTGCGCGACTTCGCGCAGCATAAGCCGGTCCACGGCGAATGCGGCGGCTACATGGTCCTCGGCGAAAGCCTGGAGGACGCCGCCGGCGTGACGCACGCGATGGCCGGGCTGCTGCCCGTGGCGACGTCCTACAAGGCGCGCCGCCTCCATCTCGGCTACCGGGTCGCGACGCTTCTGGCCGAAGGGTCCCTCGGCGGTGCGGGCGCGCGCCTGGTCGGGCACGAGTTCCACTACGCCAGCGAGCGCAGCGACGCACCGACGCAAGAGACCGGCCTGGCTGCCGTGACCGACGCGGAAGGCGTGCCCCTCGGCATCGCGGGGCACCGGCGCGGCTCCGTCACCGGCAGCTTCTTCCACTGGATCGGGTAGGGCCTCGACGCGAGCCCCTACTCGGCAGCGGCGGCGGGCTCGGGGGCCTGCTTGCCCATCTTGGCGGCGGTGCGCACGATCGCCAGCACGTCGCGGCGCAGTTGATCGTCCTCGATCAGCGCGTAGGCCCGCAGCAACTCGATGGCGCCCTGCGCACTGAGGAAGCCGAAGACGTCCGACTGGGTGCCGCCGACTTCGTCCTCCTCGAAGAACGCCGAGACCGGAACCTCGAGGAGACGGGCGATCTCGCGCAGGCGACCGGCGCCGACGCGGTTCTGGCCCTTCTCATACTTCTGGACCTGCTGGAAGGTGACGCCCACGGCAGTGCCGAGTGCGGTTTGACTGAGGCCGCGCGCCTTGCGCAGTGCGGTGATCCTCAATCCGACGAGGCGATCAACGTCGGTAGTCTGCTTCGGCATCATCTCTCGATTCAGTCCCTAAAGAAATTCCCGCTCGGCCTCGCTCCCGGAAGGGCTGGGAGAATTGAGCGCTTTCGTACAAAGCTGTGCAGGACACCCCAAGCTCATTCATCACGAAACAAAGGCAGTCGAACGTCAATTTCACGAGCTCTGTGAGACTATCCTTGTCTGCCGTCAAATGCCACTGGGCGTTTTACTCCGCATCAGCATCGGACCTGACCATTCTGACAGCTTGACCACAAAGCCGGCACGGATTGCAAGCGCGACGTTGTGATCTCCAAGCCGAGATTCGCTGCATTGCGCTGTCATTCGCAGCACGAAACCCTTCGGCGTCACCTTCGGTAACGACACGGATCGGGGTTCAGGCGGGGCGGCTCCGGCCGCGGCCGCGACGCATGCGCCGAATCCGATGGTCTTTCCCCGGCCGGCGCCCCAGATTCCCTTCGTCGATGGGGACCGCCCCGGACGCCCGAAAACCCAGGTGGATCATGTTTATCGCAATGAATCGCTTCAAAGTCGTCAAGGATGCGACGGAAGATTTCGAGCAGGTCTGGCTCGGTCGTGACAGTCATCTCGGCGAGATGGCGGGCTTCGTCGAGTTCCACCTGCTGCGCGGACCCGAGCACGAGGACCACGTCCTCTATGCGTCGCACACCATCTGGTCGTCGAAAGCCGATTTCGAGGCGTGGACCCGCTCGGAGCAGTTCCGCAAAGCGCATGGCCGCGTGCCCTCGACCAAGCCCCTGTACCTGGGCCATCCGCAATTCGAGGGATTTGAGGCGATCCAGACCGTCGCGCGCCCCGATTCGGAGGCCGCGGCGTAGCGCGCGGGTCCTATTCCCGAGGACGGGGCCCGTCCGCGACCCCGCGCACCTCCGGCGTCGGGCCGGCTGTCGTGGCCGAGACGGGGGTCAGCGGCTGGCGAGGCGCGGCAGCAATGCCGCGCTGAGGCCGATCAGCGGCAGGTAGGCCGAGAGGGCGTAAACGAACTCGATGCTGGTGTGGTCGGCGACTTCGCCCAGGATCGCCGCCCCGAGCCCGCCCATGCCGAAGGCGAAGCCGAAGAACAGGCCGCCGACCAGCCCCACCCGGCCGGGCAGCAGTTCCTGGGCATAGACCAGGATCGCCGGCATCGCCGAGGCCAGGATTGCCCCGATCGGGATCGTCAGCGCCACCGTCCAGGCCAGGTTGGCATGGGGCAGGATCAGCGTGAACGGCAGCACGCCGAGGATCGAGCCCCAGATCACCGGCTTGCGGCCGACGCGATCCCCGATCGGGCCGCCCAGGATGGTGCCAGCGGCGACCGCCCCCAGGAAGACGAACAGGTAGACCTGGGACTGTGCCACCGACACGCCGAAGCGATGGATGAGATAGAACGTGTAGTAGGACGAGAAGCTCGCCATGTAGAAATACTTGGAGAAGATCAGCGTTAGCAGGATCGCGACCGTGGCGACGATGCGGGCGCGCGAGAGCGGCGTGACCGTCCCCGGGCGGGATCGGGCCGGCGCCCGGGCACTGGCGGCGAGCCGGTCCCGGTACCAGCGCCCGACGATGCCGAGGACGATGATGCCGGCGAGCGCGGCCAGGGAGAACCACGCTACGCTGGACTGGCCGTGCGGCACCACGATGAAGGCGGCGAGCAGCGGGCCGAGAGCCGTGCCGGCATTGCCGCCGACCTGGAACACCGATTGGGCAAGCCCGTAGCGCCCGCCGGAGGCGAGGCGGGCGACCCGCGAGGCTTCCGGGTGGAAGATTGCGGAACCGATCCCGACGAGGCCGGCCGCGAGCAGCAGCACGCCGTAGGTCCAGGCCATCGAGAGGAGCAGGAGCCCGACCAGGGAGGCGGCCATGCCGAGGGCCAGGGAGAACGGCATCGAGCGCCGGTCGGTATAGAGCCCGACGACCGGCTGCAGCACCGAGGCGGTGAGCTGGAACACCAGGGTGATGAGGCCGATCTGGCCGAAATCCAGGTGGAAGCTCTGCTTCAGCAGCGGATAGATCGCCGGAAGCAGCGACTGCACCAGGTCGTTGAGGAGGTGCGACAGGCTCAAGGCCGCGAGGATGGCATAAGCCGTCCCTCGGGCGGCGCTGGCTGGAGCCGGCGACGCAGGCATCGACTCGACGGTGTCATTCAGGGTCGGGGACATCGGAATTCCGTCACGCGCCGGGACGACGCACAGGTTTCTTTACCGTCACGCCGCGCAGCCGGAGGGCGCGCAGCAACGGCAATCTCGAGGCCGCCCGGAGACAAACCAAGGTTGCGCCAGAACAGCGCCGACACTATGCGCCGTGCTTGTCCACACCTGACGCGCGAAATCAACCGAAACTCGGCCCCTGTTCATCTCCAGTTGTTTTCTCATCGAGCAGTAGAGACGCCTCCCGGGCAGGCCGGATCGGAATCCCGGTCTGTACAGCGCACAGCCCGGCCGTCTAATCCTGCGGCGTTGCGGCAAGCCATGGTGACTGTCGGGCTGATCGCTCCCGGTGATCTCGAAACACTGCCGAGAAACGTCAGGTCCGGTCTTTGCTGAGTCTATCGCAGAAACCAAGATTGAGTCGCATTTTGTCTCAACTTGGGACAGTCTTCGCATCAGGACGGGACATGGCGCTCCAGATGTTTCACGATCGGATCCCGGAGGCTTTCGAGAAGCTTCCGGTCACACGCACGCGCCGCGATGTCTGGGCGGCTCTCCTGCCCCGTCGCCGACGGGCGGCGTTCCGCATGGGCCTGTCGGCGGCGACGGCCTGTGTGGATCTTCTCACCATCTTCACGGTCGCGGCTCTGGTCGACGTCACCTATTACGGCGGGCTCGTCGGTGCGATTCCCGAGGTCAGCACCAGCGGCAGCTTCGAACTCTCGGTGCTGGTCGGATTGTTCGTCCTCCTGACGCACATCGTGCGCGAGGATTACCGGATCGAGACGCTGCTGGCGGACCGGCCGCACCTGCGACGGACCGCGACCGCCTGGGTCGGAGCCTGGGCCATCGTCCTGGTGATCGGCTTCGGCACCAAGACGACCCACGATTATTCGCGCCTCGTCTCCCTGGGGTTCTTCTTCACGGGGTTGCCCGCGATGTTGCTGGTCCGGTGGGGCATGCTCAGCTTCGTCCGCAAGGCCGCGACACCGAACTCGGCCTCCACCAACCGGGTTCACCTCGTCGGCTACGAGGAGGATATCGCGCGGTTCTATGCCCACAACGACGCCGAAGCCCTCGGCCTGCGGGTTATCGGAACGAGCTACCTGCGCCGGATCGACACAATGGGCGACGACGAATCCCGCCGTGCCCAGCTGTCGGAGGATCTCGACCTCGCGGTTTCGGTGGTGCGCTTCCTGCGCCCGGACGACGTCTTCATCCTGGTGCCGTGGTCGGCATCCGCGGACATCGAGCGCTGCATCGACGCCTTTCTGCGCGTGCCGGCCGCCCTGCATCTGCGCCCCGGCGCCGTGATGGACCGATTCCCCGACCTCAAGCTCGCCCGGGTCGGCGGCCTGTCCGGCATCAACATCGGACGGCGCCCGCTTCAGGCCGGCGAACTGTTCCTGAAGCGCAGCCTCGATCTGGTGCTCGCCCTGATCGCCCTGGTGCTGCTCAGCCCGCTGTTCCTCGTGGTGGCGGTGCTGATCAAGCTGGACAGCCCCGGTCCGGTGTTCTTCCGGCAGAAGCGCTATGGCTTCAACCAGCAGCCCTTCGGCGTCTTCAAGTTCCGCAGCATGAAGGCCGCCGGAGACGCGGTGTTCAAGCAGGCGACCCGCAACGACAGCCGGATCACGCCGGTCGGCCGGGTTCTACGCCGCTCGAACATCGACGAGCTGCCGCAGCTCTTCAACGTGGTGCGGGGCGAGATGTCTCTCGTCGGCCCCCGCCCGCACGCCCTCGCGCATGATCGCAGCTTCGAGAACCGCATCGCCCTCTATGCGCGCCGTCACAACGTCATGCCGGGCATCACCGGATGGGCCCAGGTCAACGGCCTGCGCGGCGAGACCCTGACGGATCTCGACATGGAACGGCGCGTCCAGCACGACCTGTACTACATCGACAATTGGTCGGTCTGGTTCGACATCCGGATCATGTTCATGACTGTCTTCTGCGCGCGCGCCTACAAGAATGCGCGCTAAGGGGAAACGCCGCCCGAACAGGGCCCGCCGCTCGAGTCTTTCGTTTGTCGTGTCGGGATAACCGGCCTCCACGGATCCCTGACAAACGCTAGTCGTCGGCGGACCGCCCCCGACATGCGCCGCACTCGCCCTCGACTTCGAGGATCCGGCTCGTCGGCTTGAAGCCGACCTTGGCCAGGGTGCGCCCGAGCTGATCCTCGACTTCCGGCGACGTGGTCTCGTCGATGGTTCCGCAGTTGCGGCAGATCAGGAAGACGAGGCCGGCCCCGTCCGTGTGCGCGTGGCCGCAGGACACGAAGGCGTTCCGGCTGGCGATCCGGTGGACCAGTCCGTGCTCCGTCAGGAAGTCGAGGGCGCGATAGACCGAGACCGCCGCCACGCGCCGGCCGGGCTCGCTCAAGGCCTCGGCGATGTCGTAGGCCCCCATCGGCCGGGTCTGGCCTGCCACCGCCGCCAGCACGTCGCGACGCAGGCGCGTAAACTGGAGGTCGCGCTCGCGACACAGGCGCTCCGCCCGTGCGATCGCCTCCTGCGCGCCGCCGCAACCGTGGTCATGCGTCGCCGCATGGTCGTGCATGGTCTGCCCCGCGAACCCGGACCGTTGAACTGGCCGAGTGTTACAGTGTATCATCACCAACATAAGCCGACGCTTCCGTTCGGGCAAATGATCCATCCGTGACCCGACCCCCGCGTCCTCCCGTGTCCCTTCGCTCTCCCGCGCCCCTGCGCCGCTCGCTGTTCCAGGCCGGCGCATCGCTGCGCTTTGCGGTGGCCTTCGCCCTGAGCCTGCTGCTCTGGGGCGCCATCCTGTGGGCTTCGCGATGAGGTGCCGATGAGCTGCGACGTGCCCGGCGCCATCGCGCTCCGTGGGCTGACCCTCGGCTACGACCGTCACCCCGCCGTCCACCACCTCGAGGGAATCATCCCGCCCGGCGCCCTCCTGGCGCTGGTCGGGCCGAACGGTGCCGGCAAGTCCACGCTCCTGAAGGGCATAGCCGGCGAGATCCCGTGCCTGGAGGGCCGGATCGAACGGCCAGGGCTCGATGAGGCCATCGCCTACCTGCCGCAGGCCGCCGAGATCGATCGCAGCTTTCCGCTCAGCGTCCTCGATCTCGTGGCGATGGGATTGTGGCGTCGTCTCGGACCCTGGCGCAGCGCGCGGCGCCACCAGTCGACCCTGCTGGAGGCGCTCGCCACCGTGGGCCTCGCGGGTTTCGAGAAGCGCCTGATCGGCACCCTGTCGGGTGGCCAGTTCCAGCGCGCCCTGTTCGCCCGCCTGATCGTGCAGGAGGCCCGCGTGCTCCTCCTCGACGAGCCCTTCACCGGCGTCGACGGGCGTACCACCGCCGACCTCCTCGGCCTCATCGGCATCTGGCACGGACAGGGCAGGACCATCGTGGCGGCCCTGCACGATCTCGGACAGGTGCGGAGCCACTTTCCGCACAGCCTGCTGCTCGCGCGCGAGGCTGTCGCCTGGGGACCGACCGAACGGGTGCTGACGGCCCCGAACCTCGCGCGCGCCCAGAGCCTGTCGGAGGCCTGGGACGAGGATGCGGCGGTGTGCGCCGGGCACGATGCGGGCGGGACCGAACCGGCCCATCGACACGACCATGCTCACGTACACGATCATTCCGCGCACGATCATTCCGCGCACGATCATTCCGCGCACGATTCTGCCGCGCACGATTCTGCCGCGCACGACTCTGCCGCGCACGATCATTCCGCGCACGACCACCACGGGCACGCCGCGTGATCGACCTGCTGTTCGGCCCCTTCCTCGAATTCGGCTTCATGCGCCGGGCGCTCGTCGGCTGCCTCGCGCTGTCGCTCTCGGCCCCGCCGGTCGGCGTCTTCCTGATGCTGCGGCGCATGAGCCTGATGAGCGACGCCATGAGCCATGCCATCCTGCCCGGGGCGGCCGTGGGCTTTCTCGTGGCCGGACTGTCCCTGCCGGCCATGACCCTGGGCGGCCTCGCGGCCGGCCTCGCGGTGGCGCTGATGGCCGGCTTCGTGACCCGCTCCACGGTGATCAAGGAGGATGCGAGCCTCGCGGCCTTCTACCTGATGTCGCTCGCGGGCGGCGTCCTCCTGGTGTCGTTGCGGGGATCGCAGATCGACCTCCTGCACATCCTGTTCGGCAGCGTCCTGGCCCTGGACGATCCGGCCCTGTGGCTGCTCGGGGGCATCGCGACCGTGACCCTGTTCGGCCTGGCGGCCCTCTACCGGCCGCTGGTGATGGAATGCGTCGACCCGCTGTTCCTGCGCACGGTCAGCCGGGCCGGCGGGCCGGTGCATTACGCCTTCCTCGGCCTCGTGGTGATGAACCTCGTCGGTGGATTCCAGGCCCTGGGGACCCTGCTGGCCGTGGGGCTGATGCTGCTCCCCGCCATCGCGGCTCGGTTCTGGGCGGCCGACCTGTCCGGGATGATCCCGGTCTCGGTGCTGATGGCGATCCTGTCGAGCGTGATCGGGCTCAACGTCTCCTACCAGGCCGACGTGCCCACCGGACCGGCGATCGTGCTGGCGGCCGGGGCGCTCTATCTGGGGTCGATGCTGGTGGGACGCCGCGGCGGCCTGGTCTGGCGGCTGTTCCGCGCCCGGCACCTCGAAGCCTGACGGCGCGAGGCGCCACGGAGGGCCCCCTGGTGTGGGAAGCGCCGCCGGCGGGGGCAGGCGCGGCTCAGAGGTTGAGCAGGCTCATGATGCCGGAGATGATGGCGTAGACGAAGCCGGCATTGAGGAGGACGCCGACCGCCCCGATGGCGAGGCCCCCCATCACCACGACGCCGTCGCGCTCGACGAGTCCGAGGCCGACAAGACAGATGGCGAGGCCGAGGGGAATCTGCCCGACGATCGGCGCGGCCACGATCAGCGCCAGCGACAGGGTGAGGAGCAGGAGGCCGACGCCCCGCATGCCGAGGCCGGTTTCGAACAGGCTCATGCGCGGACGCGACCAGTGCTCGAGACGGCGCAGGAGCGGCACGGCGCGGCTCGCCGCGCGCTCGACGTCCCGGCGGGCGACAGACCGGCGCAGCAGCGCCCGCGGCAGCCAGGGCGAGGCCATGCCGGCCGTGATCTGGATCGCCACCAGCAGCAGCAGCAGCCCGCAGACCAGCGGGATCGGCGGCGGCATCGGCAGGCAGTTCGGCAGTCCGAGAATGACGATGAGGAGCGCGAAGGCACGATCCTTCAGCACGGCGACGATGTCACCGACGGTCAGCCGTTCACCCTCCTGCTCGGCGAGCACGGTGAGAACCTCGGAAGTTCTGGCAGCGGGTGACAAGAATGCTCGGCCATTGGCGACTGTCCTGCGCCGGGCTGTAGCCGAGTTGGGGGCCGAGGCCAAGCGGCGCATCCGCGCGCCGCGCGATGACCCTCGGGCGATTCGCCGAAACGTGACGCCGCGCCGCCAAGAGCAATACAATCTCAGATTGAATTACCGAAAATCCATTTCCGTGAGGTATGAAGATTGGGCAGAAAGCGACCGGGCCTGTTTCGAATCGTCACGATACTTTATTATAACCTGAAAATTCCGAGCCTGTTCTTGATTTCCATTAGATTGAGTCAAACACTACCGGCTTCGTATACCATGAAGCAGGCAGGCGGTGCGTGTGCGCGCGGGGCTTTTGGGCGGAGCCAACCGCTGGATGGGACCCGTCGCGGGCCTCGCCGGTCTGGTTGCATCCGCGCCGACCGCGCCGGTTCGCGGAGCGGAGTTCGCCGGTCCGTCCCCGGTATCGGTTCTTCTCTTCGGGAGCCTGGAGGCCGGGCCCTCCGTCTTCGTCACGACGGGCGCCAAGGCGGCGCTGGATCGGATCGATCGGGAGGGGTTCGTCGCCCTGGCCAGTGTGGGCGGTGGTCAGCGTCGGGAAACGGCAGGCATCCGCGCCACCACCATCGGAGCGGTCGTGTTCGGCTATCAATGGTTCGCCGATTGGGGCGTGGTCGCACTCTACGCGGGAGCGGAAGGCACGGCGGACGTGATCTATGGCTGCGGCTGCCTGCGGGCGCTGCCGCCCCGCTTCGGCCTGCGCCTGCACGGGGAGATCTGGGCGCGGCCCAGCGACGAAACCCTGTTCGTCGCCACCCTGATCCTCGGTAGTACGCGCGCCAGTGCCTGGGGCCGGGCCGCCTGGGGGTATCGGGCCTTGGGCGACTGGGTTTGGGGCGCCTATCTCGGACCGGAGGTGTCGTTCTACGGAGACGAGACCGGGTACCAGAAATGGGGCGCGGGCCTTCACGCCACCGATGTCGATCTCGGCCGGGTTCACCTCAGGTTCTCGGCCGGGCTGCAATTCGCCAGCGAGCGGCAGGATATCGGCCCCTATGTCGGGCTCACCGTCTGGTCGCCCTGGTGACGGGCGCCTCGGCGCGCCGTCGGAGGTTCGGGGAACGCGAGGTCGAGGGTGCCCTGCTCGGTGGATGGCGGGCCGACCGGGGCGCCGTCACCGAGGCGATCGAGAAACCGGGACGCCTCCGCGACGATCGCCGCCCGCCGGGCCGCGTCCATGCGCTCGATCGCGCGGTAGGGCATCGCCAGGCGGGGGTTGTCGCCCAGGCGGTCCGCGTGCCGGATGAGGAAGGCCCAGTACAGATAGTTGAATGGACAGGCCTTCGGACCGGACTTCTGGGCGACGTTGTAGGCGCAGGATCGGCAGTAATCCGACATGCGGTTGATATAGGCACCGGAGGCCGCGTAGGGCTTCGAGCCCATCACGCCGCCATCGGCCCACAGCACCATGCCGTGGACGTTGGGCAACTCGACCCACTCGTAGGCATCAGCGTAGACCACGAGGTACCATTCCTCGACCTGGGCCGGCGCGATCCCGGCGAGGAGGGCGAAGTTGCCCGTCACCATCAGGCGCTGGATGTGGTGGGCATAGGCGTGGGTCCGGGTGGCGTCGATGCACTGCGACAGGCAGTTCATCTCGGTCTCGCCGGACCAGTAGAACCACGGCAGATCGCGGCTCGCCGCGAGGGCGTTCGAGGTCGCGTAATCCGGCATCCGCGCCCAGTAGAGCCCGCGCACGTATTCGCGCCAGCCGAGGATCTGCCGGATGAAGCCCTCGACGCAGTGAAGCGGCGCCGCACCCGTCCGATAGGCACGCTCCGCCGCCCGGCAGACTTCGCCCGGCGTGAGCAGGCCGGCATTGAGCGCAGCCCCGATCAGCGCGTGATACAGGAAGGGCGCGCCGCTGCGCATCGCATCCTGATAGTCGCCGAAGCTGGGAAGACAGACAGCGAGGAAGTGCTTGAAGGCCGTGAGGGCCTCGCCGCGCGTGACCGGCCAGGCGAAGGCTTCGGTTGTGCCGAAATGATCCGGGAATTCGGCCTCTACCAGGGCGATCACCTCCCGGGTCACGGCATCGGGCGGGAAGCCGAGGCGTTCCGGCAGGATGTGGCCCTTCGGCAGCCCCTTGCGGTTTTCCGGGTCGAAGTTCCAGCGCCCCCCGACAGGCTCGGCCCCATCCATGAGCAGGCCGGTACGCCGGCGCATGCCGCGGTAGAACGTCTCCATGCGCAGGCTGCGGCGATCGCCCGCCCAGGCGGCGAACTCCGCCCGGGGACACAGGAAACGGTTGTCGTCGCGGATCTCCACCGGCAGGCCGAGATCGTCGCGCCAGGCCTGCATCATCTCCCAGACCCGCCACTCCCCCGGTTCGGTCACGACGATCCGGTCCGGGGCGTGGCGTGCGATCGCCCGTTCCAGCTCCCCGGTGAAGCTGCCGGTGTTGCCGGGCGCATCGAGCCGGACGTAGTCGACGGCGATCCCCTCCCCGTCCAACTCCGCCGCGAAGTGGCGCATGGCCGAGAACAGGAAGGCGATCTTCTGCTTGTGGTGGCGCACATAGGTCGCCTCCGCGCGGACCTCGACCATCAGGACGATGTCGTGGTCCGGGTCGAGATCCGTCAGGGTGGCGATGCGACGGGTGAGCTGGTCGCCGAGCAGGAGCCTGAGGGTGCGGATGGCGATCAGCCCTCGCCGCGCGCGGCCGGGCGCGCGGCGACCGAATTCGACATCCCGACCGGCGCCGCGTCACCCGTCGCGTCGGCGACCCGGTCCCGCCGCAGAGGCGCTTCCAGCCTGGCTACTCTCAACTTCGACGCTCCCAATTCGCCGCCGATCGGGTAGGTATGGCGAAAGCCGGTGACGGGGAGCCGTCGTCGCGCGGGATCGACCGATCCGTGACGTCGCAGGACCGCCGAGGGGCCCATGAAGTTCGCCTTTGCCGGCATCGATTTCCTCGGCGGCGTGTTTGAGGCCCTGATCGGGGCCGGCTGGACGCCGATCAAGCTGTTCACCCGCCCCTGCGACGGGCTCTACGACCACAACGAGGCGGTCGTGGCGAGCGCTCGCCGCCACCGCATTCCGATACAGCTCTCGCGGTTGAAGCCCGAGGATCTTGCTGCGCTGGCGGACGCGCAGGGGCGCGACTGGGCGCTGGTGGTCGCCGGCTATCCCTGGATGATCCGGGGCTGGCGAGGTTCTGCCGCCTACGGGCTCAACTTTCATCCGTCGCCGCTTCCGATGGGCCGGGGACCCTATCCGCTGTTCAAGGCGATCAGCGACGCCCAGTCCGAATGGGGCGTCACCGCCCATGTGCTCGCGGAGGAGGGTTTCGACACGGGCGACATCCTGGCCCAGGAACGCTTTCCCCTCGGCGCCCTGGAATCGCACGAGACCCTGCTGGCCAAGTGCCAGATGGCAGCGAGCCGCATCGCCTCCGGTCCCATCGCGCGCGATCTGCCGGCCCTCTGGAAGGCGCCCGTGCCCCAGGGCACCGGCTCGTACTGGCCGCGAGTGACGGATGCGGACCGGACCCTGGATTTTCGCAGCGAGGTCGACGCGATCCTACGCCGGGTGCGGGCCTTCGGCACCATCGAGACGATCGCGCGGATCGGCGAGAGCCGGGTCTACGTGGCGGCGGCGGAGGGCTGGCGCGAGGCGCACCGCCACCCGCCCGGAACCGTGGTGCAGCGCTATCGCCGCCACGTCGTCGTCGCCGCCCGCGACGGCTTCATCCAGCTCAATCGCTGGAGCCCCGTCCCGGCGACGGAGGTCGGGCATCTCGGGCGATAGGCATGCGACACCGGCTCTTCAGAGCGCAAGGCCGCGCACGCTCCGCCCATGGACCAGTGCAAGGATCAGCACACCGTCCGGGATTTCCTCATAGAGGATGACATGGCTCTCGAACTCATGTCGCCGTACGCCTTCCGCGAGCCGATGGGCGGGACGTCCCAAGGCCTGGATTGTCGGCGAGGAGGCGAAAGCAGCGATCAAGGCCTGTTCGATAGCGCTGGGCCTGAACGTCCCCGAAATTTTGAAGCCCGAAGACGAAGAGGTCGAGAAGATCGTCATCTGCCCTTTGCGTCAGGCGATACTCACCCACGCCTCGATCCGCGCGCCAGATCCTGTGCCTGCGCGAAGATCGCGTCGACGTCACGCGGACTGGAGCCGCTGGCCCGAGCCTCGGCGACGCTCTGGCGGAGATCATCCATCGTCATGGCCATTCCGCGCCGCTCCCGATCACGCCGGATCAGATCGGCAAGATAGGCGCTTGAACTGGCGTAGGCGCCGGTCCGGACCTGAGCGTCAACCCAATCCGTGATCGGATCGGGAAGGGAAACGGTCATGGTGGCCATCAAGCCCCCTTTTCGATCAATGCGCTGCACCCGACGATATCACGATGAAGCCGGTTGCGGCGCGAAGAATGGACCTGATCCTCATGGCGCGCATGCGCAAGAAAGCCGACCTGCCCACCAAGATCTGCGTCCAGTGCGGCAAGCCGTTCGCGTGGCGCAAGAAGTGGGAGCGCGTCTGGGACGAGGTCCGCTACTGCTCCGACCGGTGCCGGGCGGAGGCCAAGCGCGGCGCCCGCGCGGGGGAAGCCCAAAGCTGAATCCGAGAGTCTCTCGTTTTCGTTTGTCGTGTCGGGATGACCGGTTTCCGCTTGTCCCTGACACACTTCTAGCGAAGCGCGTCGAGGCCGGCGGGGGTGTCGACGTCCTGGGTCACGCCGACATCCATCGCGATCTCCAGCACGTCGGTGCGTCCGGCCAGCAGGCGCCCGGCGCCCTGGTCGCCCGTGAGGGTCGCGAGGGCGGGACCGAGCCGAGAGCGGTTGAGCAGGACCGGGTTGCCCCGCTGTCCGCCATGGACCGGCACCACGGCGGAGGGCGCCGGGTCCGCCACGCGAAACGCCTCGGCGAGACGCGTCAGGTGTTGGGGCGTGACGCGCGGCATGTCCCCGAGAAGCACCAGGACCGCCGCGACCTCGGCCGGGAACGCGGCGAGGCCGGCCTGGAGGGAAGTCGAAAGGCCCTGCGCGTAGTCCGGGTTCATGACCGGGACGAGATCGAGCCCATCGAGGGCGGCGCCGACCCGGTCGGCATGGGCGCCGAGCACCGCCACCACCGGGCCGAGCCCCGAGCCGAGGGCGGCCTCGGCCACATGGCGCACGAGGGGCTGCCCCCCAAGCGCCTGCAGCAGCTTCGGCTCCGTCCCGAAGCGGGTCCCGCGCCCGGCGGCGAGGAGGATGAGGCCGAGGTCAGGCATCGTCCTCGGCCGGGCTGCCGCCGGAGCGGGGCTGGGGCCGGGACACGATCTCCATGAGGAGCCCGCCGACGCCGAGGCCGACGATATCCGCGCGGGTCACCGCGAGGCCGGCCAGCAGCCGGTGCAGCACCCAGTCGAAGCCGTTCTCCTTGGGCGAGCGGGCACAGCCCGGTGCGCCGATCACCGGCACCTCGGCCACCGCCCCGACCAACAGGAGGTTGCCCGGGTCGACCGGCATCCCGAGATGCTCGACCCGCCCGCCCGCCGCCTCGATCCCGGCGGGAATGACGTCGCGCCGGTCGGCGATGGCGGAGGCGCCGAACACCACGACGAGTTCGGCCCGATCCTCCGCCACCGCCGCCCGGATCGCGTCCGCCACCGCTTCGCGGCGATGCGGGACGCGGGCCTCGGCGACGAGATCCGCCCCCGTCGGGGCGAGCCGGTCGCGCAGATTGTCCAGCGTCTTGTCGATGGTCGTGGGCTTGAGCCCCGGCAGCAGCGTCGAGACCACGGCGACCCGGCGCAGGCGATATGGCGTGACCCCCAGGGCACCTCCGGGCGCGGCCCGGCAGGCCCGCGCGAGAGCCTCGCCCGAGACCGCGTACGGAATGATCTTGACCGTGGCGACCATCTCGCCGGCCACCACCGGCTTGTAGGGAGCCAGGGTCGCCACCGTGATTGCCTCGTCGACCCCGTTGACGGCGTCGATGGCAGCCCGGTCGATGCGCAGCAATCCGGCGCTCGCCGCGTGCAGGTTGCAGCGCCCGGTGAAGGGCGGCGCGCGATCGAGATGCGGGCCGGCGAGATGCGCCGCGAGGCGCTCGGCCGCCGCATCCTCGGCCACGTCGCCGGGTTCCAGGGTGACGGCGACGAGCTCCGACAACCCCGCCGCGTCGAGACGCGCCGCATCCTCCGCGGGGATCACCCGGCCCTTCCGGAGGGTGACGTCGTGCGCCCGCACCGTGTGGGCGGCGATCAGCCCGACGGCCTCCCGGGTGGGAACGGCGCCGAACTTCACGGGGCGTCCCCGAGGCGCGGTGCCCGCAGCGCGGCAATGATCTGGGCCAGGATGGACACCGCGATTTCGGCCGGGCTGACGGCGCCGATGTTGAGTCCGATCGGCGCCGCGATCCGGCCGATCTCGGCTTCCGAGAACCCGGCCTCGGTCAGGCGGGTGACGCGGGCCGCGTGGGTTTTGCGCGAGCCAAGGGCGCCGACGTAGAAGCAATGCGCCCGCAGGGCCGCGACCAGCGCTGGATCGTCGATTTTCGGATCGTGGGTCAGGGCCGCCACCGCGCAGTAGCGATCGGGGGGTGGAACCGGCCCCGCGAAGGCATCGTCCGGCCATTGCGCCACGAGGTCGACGCTGGGAAAGCGCTCCGGGGTCGCGAAGGCGGTGCGCGGATCGATGACCGTCACCGCGAGGTCGAGGGCCTGGGCCATCGGGACCAGGGCCTGGCTGATATGCACCGCGCCAATCACCACCAGCCGCACCGGCGGGGCCTGCACGGTGAGGAAGACGCGGCGCCCCTCGGCCTCCGCGAGGCCGCTCTTGCCGGAGGCGAGATGCCGGGCGAGCAAGTCTGCGAGCGGGTCGCCGGCGATCTCGGCCTCTCGCACTACGCGCTGGGCGCCGCCGTCGAGGTCGGTCACCAGGATGGCGGCGCGGCGGGCGGCCCGTTCGGCATTGAGAATCGCGAGGGTTTCGAGCTGCATGGCCGCGCCTCAGGCCACGGGCTCGACGAAGACGCGGATGCGCCCGCCGCAGGACAAGCCGACCCGCCAGGCGGTCTCGTCGGCAACGCCGAATTCGATCACCCGCGCCCGCCCGTCGGCAATCGCCTCAAGACCTTCGGTGATCACCGCCCCCTCGACGCAGCCGCCGGAAACCGATCCTAGGAAGTTGCCCTCGCCATCGACCACGAGATGGCTGCCCACCGGGCGCGGCGCCGACCCCCAGGTCTCGATGACGGTGGCGAGCGCCACGGCGCGGCCCTCGCGCCGCCAGGCTTCGGCGGCGCCCAGGATATCGTTGAGGGCGATATCGTTGCGGGCGATATCGTTGAGGCGGTCGGTCTCGGTGGAGAGCATGGTCCTGACGAACTCCGGCGCGCGATCGGACCCGGCAACGGGACCCCTGACCCACGAATTAAGCGCCCGCGCGGCGGGGACAATGCGGCCTCGCGAACGATCGCGCCAGGGCGTGACTTCCCGCACCGACCCGCCGGCCCTATCCTGAGTGCCGGATTCTCACCGTCACGGACCTGCCCTCCCGATGCTCAGCCCGCGCGCCCAGGTCATTTCGCGAGCGTTCGCCTTCGGGCTCGCGGCCTGGTCTGTGACAATGGCCGGGCGCGCCGAGGCCCAGGTGCGGATCGGCGTGTCGGCTCCCCTGTCCGGCCCGGATGCGGCCTTCGGCCAGGGGGTGCGGCTCGGGGCCGAGCAGGCGGTTGCCGATCTCAACAAGGCCGGAGGCGTCAACGGCCAGCGCCTCGTCCTGGTGGTCGCGGACGATGCGGGCGAGGGCAAGCAAGCCCTGGCGGTGGCCCGGCGATTCGCGACCGACCGGGTCGGCCTCGTGGTGGGCCCTTTCGGTGCCGGAGCCGCCGGTCTCGCCATGCCGGCCTATGCGGAGGCGGGCATCGTCGCGGTGACGCCCGGGTCGACCGATCCAGGACTGACCGGCAAGGGTCTGTGGAACGTCTTCCGCACGGTGCCGAGCGAGTCCGAGCAGGGCACCGTCGCCGGGGCCTATCTGGTCGGCCACCATTCCGGGCAGCGCATCGGCATCGTCCACGACAAGAGCCTGTTCGGACGCGGCCTCGCGGAGATCGTCAGCCGGGCCTTGAAGGCGGCCGGACAGCCGGAGGTGGCCTTCGAAACCCTGAACCGGGGCGAGCGCGACGTCTCCACCCTGGTCGCCCGCCTCAAGCGGGCGCGGGTGGAGGTGGTGTATTTCGGCGGGCTCGCGCCGGACGCGGCCGTGCTCCTGCGGGCTTTGCGCGACGCCGGGGTGAGCGCGCCCCTCGTCGGAAGTGACGGGCTCCTCGATCCGGCCTTTCCGCAGGGCGCCGGGCTGGCCGCCGAGGGCACGGTGATGACCCTGGCACCCGAGCCGCGCCGCCTGCCCGAGCCAAAGGGAGCCAAGGCACCGCGGACGGCCGAGGCGAATGCCGTTGCGGCCCAGGCCTACGCCTCCGTCGAGGTTCTGCGCCAGGGCGTCGAGGGCGCCGGCTCCGCGGACGGACAGGCGGTTGCCGCGTTCCTGCACCAGGGCCGCCCCATCCGCACGATCCTCGGCGACCTCGCCTACGATGCCAAGGGCGACCTCAAGGCCGATCCGCGCCGGCCGACCACCCTGCTGCAGGTCTGGAAGCGGACGCCCGACGGCCGGATCGACTACGCCGGCAACACCGTCACGCCGTGAGACGTCGCCTCCCTGGACCGGTGCCGGCGCGATCCGCCGTCAAGCCACCCTGAAGGATTCATCCGACCGGCCATCCGCCCCGCGTCCCCAGCCCAATTCCGAAGCGACATCTTCCGGTCGTACCGAACCTTCGACCACAGCATGCCGCTTTCGTCGGCCCTCGCCTCGGGAAAAGCTTGCTTCGGAGCGGTCCGGACATTATGTCGGGGCAACGCTCGCCGGTGTTGCGCATCCGATGGGATCGGACCCGCCGCCCGCCGCGTTTTGCCGAACGGCTTCGTTTTGTGTCCCGGGTCGCCCCTTTTCAGGCCGTCCGGCTGGAGAGTGTGGATGGCGAAAGAAGAGTTGATGCAGTTCGACGGTCTCGTGATCGAGATCCTGCCGGACGCGCGCTATCGCGTGCAGCTCGACCAGGGGCACGAGATCGTGGCCTACACGGCCGGCAAGATGAAGAAGAACCGCATCAAGACTCTGGCCGGCGACCGCGTCACCGTCGAGATGTCGCCCTACGACCTGGAAAAGGGCCGTCTCGTGTTCCGGCACAAGGACGAGCGCTCCTCCGGCCCCCGTCCGCCGATGCGCGGCCAGTTCCGCCGCCGCTGATCCGACGCATCCGCGATGCCTCTCCGTTTCGAGAGGCATCGATCGACGAACGCGTATGCGTCCAGGGACTCCGAGGCGGTGTCGAGAGCGTGCGGCTCGCCCGCTTCACGCACCGATGAACTTGATGAAGGCGGTGCCCACCCCGAACAGGGCCGCACCGACCGCCATCCTGGACAGGGCAATCCGCCAGGGTGCGAGCATCCTGTCCCACTCGCGCGTCATGGCCTCGTCCATCAGCTTTTTCGGCTCGGCGACGAATTTTTCGCTTTCCTCGCGTGCGCGCCGGATGCGTCCGATCCGCTCCTCGAGGTCAGGCGTCAACGGTGTTGGACCCTCGCCCATCGGGATCGTCTTTCGTCGCGTGGAATCGCGTAGCTGATCTTGCCCTCCTCCCGTGAGGGATCCAGCGCGCGCGCGTGATGCGCGCGCTGGATGTTCTCCTACTTCCCGAACCGCTCGAACTTCGGGAAGCTCCGGGTCATCAGGGTGCCGGCATCGGAGCGGTGCCCCATCCATTTCTCCAGGATTCCCGCCTGGGCGAGCCGGGCCTCGCCGCCGGTCTCGCGCCAGGGCAGGCCCTCCGCGAGGGTGAAGATGTGAGCGTCGGTCAGGGCGGTCTGGCGGCAGCGCTGCAGGCGTACGCCCTTGCCGCGCACCATCTCGGGCAGTTCGCTCAGCGGAAAGACGAGCATCAGGCGGTCGGCGCTGCACACCGCGATGTGGTCACCGGCAGCCGGCACCAGCACGGCGGCGGTGGCCGGCGCGTCGAGGCCCATGATGCCCTTGCCCTTGCGGGTGTTGGCCACGAGCGCATCGGCCGGGGCCAGGAAGCCGCGCCCGTCGGTCGCCGCCACCAGGACCTTCCCGCCCGGTTGGTAGGGGATGGCGGCGACGATCTCGGTGCCGTCGTCGAAATCCACCATCAGGCGGATCGGATCGCCGAAACCGCGCCCGCCCGGCAGCTTGGCCGCCTCCAGGGTGAACACCTTGCCGTTCGAGGCCAGCACCAGGATCTTGGCCGTGGTCTCGCTCGGAAAGGCCAGCTTCAGGCCGTCATCGCCCTTGAAGGCGACGCCCGAGAGATCGGCGACGTGGCCCTTGAGCGCCCGGATCCAGCCCTTGTTCGAGACGATGACGGTGATCGGTTCGCGCTCCACCATGGCGGCGGTGAAGTCGATGCCGGCGGTGTCCGGCGGGTTCTCCAGGGTGGTGCGCCGGGCGCCGATCTTGGTCTCGGGTCCGAAGGTCTTCTTCACCGCGCGGATCTGCTTGGTGATGTCGGCCCATTGCAGCTTGTCGGAGCCGAGCAGCCCCTCGATCCCCTCCTTCTCCAGGGTCAGAGCGTCGAGTTCGCGCTGCATCTCCATTTCTTCGAGCTTGCGCAGGGAGCGCAAGCGCGTGTCGAGGATGGCGTTGGCCTGGATCTCGGTCAGCGCGAAGCGTTTCATCAGGGCGGGCTTCGGCTCGTCCTCCTCGCGGATGATGCGGATCACTTCGTCGAGGTCGAGATAGACGATGAGCAGGCCGCCGAGGATTTCCAGGCGGCGGTCGATCTGACCGAGACGATGGCGCGAGCGGCGCTGGAGCACGACGCGGCGGTGGTCGAGCCACTCGCGCAGCGCCTCGGCCAGGCCGATGACGCGGGGGACGAGCCCGCCCACCAGCACGTTCATGTTGAGCGAGATGCGCGATTCGAGCTCGGTGAGCCGGAACAGCGATTCCATCAGGATCACCGGATCGACGTTGCGGGCGCGCGGCTCCAGCACGATGCGGACATCCTCGGCCGATTCGTCGCGCACGTCGGCCAGCAGCGGCAGCTTGCGCTCCTGAAGCAGCTCGGCGAGCTTCTCGATCAGGCGCGCCTTCTGCACGCCGTAGGGGATCTCCGTGACCACGATGGTCCAGGTTCCGCGTCCCAGATCCTCTTTGGCCCAGCGGGCGCGCACGCGAAAACCGCCGCGCCCGGTGCGGTAGGCCTCGGTGATCGATTCGGCGCTGTCGATCAGGATGCCGCCGGTGGGGAAGTCCGGTCCCTTCACGAAGGTGAGGAGTTGGGCCGAGGTCGCCTCGGGATGACCGATCAGGTAGAGCGCCGCGTCGCACAGCTCGGCGGCGTTGTGGGGCGGGATCGAGGTCGCCATGCCGACCGCGATGCCTTGGCTGCCATTGGCCAGCAGGTTCGGGAAGGCGGCGGGGAGCACCACCGGCTCCTCCTCCTGCCCGTCGTAGTTCGGGCGGAAATCCACCGAATCGTCGTCGAGGCCTTCGAGGAGGAGGCGTGCCACCTCCGTCATCCGGGCTTCGGTGTAGCGCTGGGCGGCGGCGTTATCGCCGTCGATGTTGCCGAAATTGCCTTGTCCGTCGACCAGCGGGTAGCGCTGTGCGAAGTCCTGCGCCATGCGCACCAGAGCGTCGTAGGCTGCCGTGTCGCCGTGCGGATGGTATTTGCCGATGACGTCTCCGACGATGCGGGCGCATTTCTTGAAGGCCGAGGTCGGATCGAGCTTCAGGAGCCGCATGGCGAACAGGATGCGACGGTGGACGGGTTTGAGCCCGTCGCGGGCATCGGGCAGCGCCCGGTGCATGATCGTCGACAGCGCGTAGGCGAGGTAGCGATCCTCCAGCGCGGTCTTCAGCTCGACGCTCTCGATGCCATCGGGACTCGATGGCGGCTCGAAGGGCTGGCCCATCACGAACTCCCGGGCCTCAGACGACCCAAATCAGAACAAAACACGAACGGAATTTAGGCGTTCCGCGTGCCCAATGCAACGAAGCGCGCGCGCTCCTCCGGAGCCGGGATCGCGCGCGGCCCCCAGATGTGCTGGTCGAGGAAGTACCCCGTCAAGGTAAACCCCTCCGTAACGGCACGGGAATCGGGGGTCATCGGCGCCAGGCCCCCCGGATCGCGGGCGCGCAGGAAGTCGGGCAGCGCTAGGAGCTTGTCGCGATAGGGCTCGCCGGCCGAGGCGCTGACGGCCCGGCCGCTGCGGGGCGAGACGTAGATCAGGGCATCGTTGCCCCCCGTCGCCGCGCAGGCCGCGAGATCGAGGCCGAAGCCCAGTTCCGCCAGGAGCGCCAGTTCGAAGCGCACCATCAGGGGCGGGGCGATGTCGGGATCGTGCAGGTGGCCGATCAGGAGCCAGGCGGCCTCGAACAGTTCGGGATGCGGATCGCGCTCCGGCAGCAGCCGGAGCAGGCCGGCCAGATGGCTGACGCCGTAGAGCGCCAGGGCCGAGCCCATCAGCCGGGCGGCGACCGACTGGACCGGCTCGACCGCGAAGGCCCCGAGGCTCCCGTCGAGGCGCGCCCGCCAGGTGGCGCGGACCCGGTTGCCGGGCTGCAGCACCGGCTGCATCCGGCGTGAGCGTCCGCCATGCACCAGCCCGAGATGGCGGCCGTGATCGCGGGTCATCAGTTCGAGGATGACGCTGGTCTCGCCCTGTCGGCGCAGGCCGAGCACCAAGCCGTCGTCGGTCCATTGCATGGGCTGTCTTACGGCGGGGATCGCCCATTGCAAACGCGACGGGATGGCGCCGGTTGCAAGCCCGACGTTGTTCGCGCTTTGCGGGAATGTCACTACGCTCGACCACACCCGAATCGAGGCCCCCGCCATGCCATATCCCTGTCGACCGCCGAGCCTCGGGCCGACCCTGCTGGCGGTCCTCACCATCGTGGCTCTGGCGGGCTGCACCGCGCGCGGATCGATCCCGATGCCCGCCGCCACCGCGCCCATACGCGAGCGCCTCGCCGCCCTGGCGCTGAGCCAGACGGAATTCGGCTCACTCTCGCTGATCCCGGTCCGGTTCATTCACAGCCGGGTCTCCGGCCCCTTCCTCGACGAGGGCCGCACCCTCTACTGCGTGTCGAGCCGGATGCGGGGCCGCAGCTTCGGCCGGTCCGAACGGCCCAAGATCGTCATCCAGGAGAAGGCAGGCGTGCTCACCGTCATCAACGAGGACAAGGAGGCCTGCGACTTCCAACGCACCGAGCCGTTCCCCGAACTCGAGACGATGGCGGCCAACACGGGTTGAGCCAACATGGGGTGAGACGGCAACGGTTGAGCCGGCGCGTCTTGCCCTGCGGAGCGCCCGATGATTCGGTGGGGCCATGCCGGACCAGCCCCTCGCCCTGAGCCTCGACCTGATCGCCCGCGCCCACCCGCTGCCGGTGGCCGACGACGCCACCGCCCTGGCCCTGATGACCGACGCCGAGTTGGCGCCGGGCCTCGCCGCCGCCCTGGCGGCCCACCCCGCCCCGTCGGAGGGGCTCTGGGTGTTCGGCTACGGCTCCCTGATCTGGCAGCCGGAATTCGCCTATGCCGAGCGCCGCGTCGGCACGCTGCATGGCTATCACCGGCGGTTCTGCCTGTTGCAACGCCGGTTTCGCGGCAGCCCCGGCAATCCCGGCCTCGTCCTGGCCCTCGAGACCGGTGGCACATGCGAGGGCGTCGCCTTCCGACTCACCGGGGCGACGGCCGCCGAGACGCTGCTGCCGGTCTGGCGCCGGGAGATGCGGGGCAACGGCTATCTCGGATGCTGGGTGCCGGTCGCGACGGCGGCGGGGACGATCCAGGCCCTCACCTTCGTGGTCAACCGCGAGAGCGACCGCTACACCGGCCCGATCTCCGACGCGGCCATCGCCGAGCGGATCGCCGACGGAGCCGGACATCTCGGCCCCAGTGCCGAGTATCTGTTCCGCACCGTGGCCGCCTGCGTGGCGGAGGGCATCCGGTGTCCGCACCTGCTGACCCTTCAGGCCCTGGTGGCCGAGCGCCTGCAGGCACGCCTGGCGTCGAACGGGCCGAACGTCTGAGGAGACGTCGAGGCACCACAACGCCTCATTGAAATTACAACCATAGGTATCAGTTCGCCCGCTGTCGTTCCTCTACGTGCGATGAGCTTTATTGGCTCACCGAGACATCTGTATGGTGGAACGATTTGGATCAATACTTGCTGTTCAGACTTCTTTATTTGTTTCCATCTACGCCGATTGATCAGAGAAATTACTCTTCTGGAATACGTCGTCATGCTCGGAATTCGTTCGCGCCTCTATGCCGGCTTCGGCAGCCTGATGATCATCACCGGCGGGCTCGGGCTCACCGCCCAGTATCAGCTCGCCTCGGTGGTCGACGATTACGGCCTGAGCGCGCGGTTGGAAGAGGGCGCGCGCAACGTCTTCTCGGTCAATGGCCAGGGTGAGCGTCTGTCCGGTCTGGCCATGGAGTTCCAGGCGAACCCGAGCCCCGAGCGGGTGATCGAGATGGAGCAGGCCCGCGACGCCATGTCGGGCCTGCTGAAGCGTCAGGTCGACATCGCCCTGTCGGCCGAGCGGAAGGCCCTGTACGCCGCCATGTTCGACCAGACGTCGGCCCTCAAGGACGACATCCGGAACCTCGGGCAGGCGGGGGAGCCGGTGGCGCAGAGCAAGGCGACGCTGTTCAAGACCGGCGACGAACTCACCCGGGTCAGCGGCCTCCTCATGGCGGAGGTCCGCAAGACGGGCACCGCCGCACAGATCAGCCAGGCTGCGAACCTGGAGAGCGCCGTCCTGCTGATGCGGGTCAGCAACTGGCGCTTCCTGGCCACGCGCGACCCGAACGGCCCTGCGACCTTCGCCACCAACAGCCAGAAGGTGGATCTCGCGATGAAGGCCCTCCGGGCCCTCGATCCGGACGGCGTGTTCACACGTCCGACGAAGGCGCTCGACGAGACCGTGTCGGCCTATGTGGGCGCCTTCAACGGCGCGGTCGCCGCGCTGGAGGCGACACGAGCCGCCTATGACGATGCCTTGAAACCGCACCTGGCGGCTTTGGGCCGGTCCGGTCTGACCGTGCGCACCAAGATCGAGGCGGCGGTGGCCGAGATCCGGGCCGCCACGGAGGCGAGCGTGAGCCGGGCGCGCCTGATCCAAATCGCGCTGATCGCCCTCGCGCTCGCCCTCGGCGGCGCGCTGGCGTTCCTGATCGCCCGCAGCATCATCGGGCCGATCGTCGGGATGACGCGGGCGATGAGCCGCCTCGCCGCGGGCGAGACCGCAGTGGCGGTGCCCTCGCAGGAAGCCGTGGACGAGATGGGCCAGATGGCCAAGGCCGTGGACGTGTTCCGTCTGAACGCGATCGCCCGCATCGCCCTGGAAGAGCAGCAGGTCGCCGAGCAATCCACCCGTCAGCGCCGGGCCGACCGGGTCGACGCGCTCGTACAGGGCTTCGAGCAGACCATCGCGGGGGCGATCGGCATCGTCACCTCGGCCGCGACCGAACTCGACGCGACGGCGCAGTCGATGACCCAGGTGGCCGAGAGCACCAGCGGCCAGGCCGCCGCCTCCAGCGCCGCCGCGGCGGAAACCTCCGCCAACGTGCAGACCGTGGCGGCGGCCGCCGAGGAGATGGTGGCCTCCCTGCACGAGATCGAGCGGCAGGTGCAACAATCCAGCGCCGCGGCCGGCGTCGCGGCCCGCGAGGCCGAGGCGACGGATGCCACCATGGGAACCCTGACACAGGCCGCCGACCGGATCGGCGAGGCGGTGACGATGATCTCCAGCATCGCCGGCCAGACCAACCTGCTGGCGCTGAACGCCACCATCGAGGCGGCCCGCGCCGGTGAGGCGGGACGCGGTTTCGCCGTGGTCGCCGCGGAGGTGAAGGAACTCGCCGGCCAGACGGCTCGGGCCACGGATCAGATCAGCGGTCAGATCACCGCGATCCAGCACGCGACCGCTCAGGCCGTCGCGGCGATCCGGCAGATCGGGCAGACCATCGTGTCGGTCAACACCATCGCGGAGAACATCGCCATGACGGTGGTGGAGCAGACGGCGGCGACCGGCGAGATCTCGCGCAACGCGGCGGAGGCGGCGCGCGGCACCCACGACGTCTCGATGAACGTGTCCCGGGTCCTCGCCTCGTCCGGCGAAACCGGCACGGCCGCCCAGCAGGTCCTGATGGCGGCCGGCGAGCTCGCGACCCAATCGGTGAACGTGAAGCAGGAAGTCGAGGGATTCCTGTTGGCCATCCGGGCGGCGTGAGGAGCGGATTCGACTGATCCCCGCGCCCTCCCCCCCTTGTGGGAAAAGGGTAGGCGTGGGGGCGGGTCAGGTGACCCTCAAGCTACGGAGGCCAGCGGAACCACCCCCACCTTCAACGCCTCCCCACAAGCTCGATGGATCGCGGGCAGGCCCGAGATCCGCTGGGGAGGAGGGCCGCGTCGCGCTGAGATGACTGAATACGGTCGCTGACAGAATCGGATTTACGACGTCACGGAACGGCTTCGCGCAACCGCACGCTTTTCCGCAGACGGTGGCTCGGCTCGAACCGAGCCGGCCGCTGTTTGACGAAATGCCTCGTCAATTGACCTCGACCTGAACCACCCCCGGGACAGCCCGCAGGGCGCCGGCGATCTGCGGGGTGGCCTGGTAGCGGCCCGGCAGCTTGACCTCGACCTCGCGCTCACCGTCGAGAAGGAGGATGAGGGAGACCTCGCCCTCCCCGCGGACCTGGAGGCGCTGCTGCACGGAGGCGATCGGGCGCTCGTCCTTGAGATAGACGCGCATGCCCTTCTGGTGGCGGGCGACCGCCGCGTCGAGGGGTTCGGCGGTCATGATGCGGGCGCGCACGTCCTCGCCCTCGAGGTTGGCCTGGAGCTGGAGCACCAGCGGACGGCCCGGCTCCAGGATCTCGCGGTACTGGCCGAGCCCTTCCGAGAAGATGATCGCCTCGAAATGCCCGGTCTGGTCGGACAGGATGACGATGCCGAGCTTGTTGCCGGTCTTGGTCCGGCGCTCCGAGCGATCGAGCACGGAGGCCGCCACGCGGCCCACGCTGGTGGTGCCGGCCCGGACGGCGCGGCAGAACTCGGCCCAGGTCTGGACCCTGAGCTTGCCCAGGAGGTCGCCGTACTCGTCGAGGGGATGGCCCGACAGGAAGAAGCCGACCGCCTCGTATTCCTTCTTCAGCTTGTCGGCCATCGGCCAGGGATCGTAGGGGGGCACCCGCAGGGTGACGTCGGCGGCGGTGATGCCGCCGAACATGTCCTCGATGCCGGTGCTGGCCGCTTCGGCCGCGCCCTGAGCGAGCTTCATCATGGGCTCGATGGCGGCGCAGGCCCGGGCCCGATCCGGCTCGATGGTGTCCATGGCGCCGGCCGCCACCAGGTTTTCCAGGGTGCGCTTGTTGAGCATGCGCGGGTTGAGCCGGCGGGCGAGGCAGGCGAGGTCGCGGAAGGGCTTGTCGCCCCGCGCCTCGATCAGGGCCTCGACCGCCCCGCGGCCCACGCCCTTGATCGCCGCGAGGGCGTAGTGGATGCGCCCCTCGCGCACCTCGAAGCCGACGCCGGAGGTGTTGATCGAGGGCGGCTCGACGGTGATCTTCAGGCGCTGGGCGTCCTGGCGAAATTCGGCGAGCTTGTCGGTGACGTCGATGTCGAGCTGCATCGCGGCGGCCAGGAACTCCACCGGATGGTTCGCCTTGAGGTAGGCGGTCTGGTAGGTCAGCAGGGCGTAGGCGGCAGCGTGCGACTTGTTGAAGCCGTAATCGGCGAACTTGGCCAGCAGGTCGAAGATCTCGTCGGCCTTGGCCTTGGTGAGGTCGCGCTCCATGCAGCCCTTCACGAAGCGGTCGCGCTGGGCGTCCATCTCGGCCTTGATCTTCTTACCCATGGCGCGGCGGAGCATGTCGGCCTCGCCCAGCGAGTAGCCGGCCAGGACCTTGGCCACCTCCATCACCTGTTCCTGGTAGACGATGATGCCGAAGGTCTCCTTCAGGATCGGCTCCAGCTTGGCGTGCGGGTACCAGCTCGCCTCGTTGCCGGCGTCGCGCCCGAGCTTGCGCTCGCAATAGACCGGGATGTTGGCCATCGGACCCGGGCGATACAAAGCCACCAGCGCGATGATGTCCTCGAAGCGGTCCGCCTGCATCTCGACGAGGGCCTTGCGCATGCCGGCCGATTCCACCTGGAACACGCCCACGGTCTCGCCGCGCTTCATCGGCTCGTAGGTGGCCTTGTTGTCGAGGGGCAGCGAGGCGAGGTCGACGATGATGCCGCGCTGGGCCAGGAAGTCGGTGCAGCAGCGCAGCAGCGTCAGGGTCTTCAGGCCGAGGAAGTCGAACTTCACCAGGCCGGCGGCCTCGACCCACTTCATGTTGAACTGGGTCACCCGCATCCCGGTCTTCGGGTCGCGGTAGAGCGGCACCAGCTGTTCCAGCGGCCGGTCGCCGATGACCACGCCGGCGGCGTGGGTCGAGGCGTGACGGTGCAGGCCTTCGAGCTTCTTCGAAATTTCCATGAGGCGGGCCACGATCGGCTCCTCCTCGATCGCCTGCTGCAGCTTCGGCTCGCCCTCGATGGCCTGGACCAGGGTGACGGGGTTGGCCGGGTTCTGCGGCACGAGCTTGGTCAGCTTGTCGACCTGCCCGTAGGGCATTTCCAGCACGCGGCCGACGTCGCGCAGCACGCCGCGGGCGAGCAGGGTGCCGAAGGTGATGATCTGCGCCACCTGCCGCTCGCCGTAGCGCTGCTGCACGTACTGGATCACGCGCTCGCGGCCCTCGACGCAGAAGTCGATGTCGAAATCCGGCATCGAGACGCGCTCGGGGTTGAGGAAGCGCTCGAACA
Organism: Methylobacterium sp. Leaf113; assembly: GCF_001423325.1. Lineage (NCBI taxonomy): Bacteria > Pseudomonadati > Pseudomonadota > Alphaproteobacteria > Hyphomicrobiales > Methylobacteriaceae > Methylobacterium > Methylobacterium sp. Leaf113. The sequence goes on along the minus strand of NZ_LMNJ01000001.1, from coordinate 239,517 downwards.
GGAGGCCGAAGCGGAGCGGGTCGAGATCGGTGATGAGGAGCGACCACGCCACCAGGGAGCCGGCGCCCGAACCGCGGCCCGGCCCCACCGGAATGTCGTGGTCCTTGGCCCACTTGATGAAGTCCGACACGATGAGGAAGTAGCCGGGAAACTTCATGCCCACGATGACGTCGAGCTCGAAGGCCAGGCGATCGCGGTAGACCTGCTCGGACATGCCCGGCGCGGTGCCGTGCTGAGCGAGGCGCAGTTCGAGGCCGGCTTCCGCCTGCCGGCGTAGCTCGGCCGGCTCGTCGAGGGGCGGGGCCGCCGCGATCTCGGAGGCGGCGGCGTCGGGTGCCGCGGCGGCGACCACGCCGAAATTCGGCAGGATGGGCTTGCGGGTGCGCACGCGGTAGGCGCAGCGCATGGCGATCTCGACGGTGGCGTTGAGCGCATCCGGCAGGTCGGAGAACAGCGCGCCCATCTCGGCGCGGGTCTTGAAGCCGTGGCGCGGCGTGAGCTTGCGGCGGCGGTCGTCCGAGACGAGGCGCCCGTCCGCGATGGCGAGCAGCGCGTCGTGGGCGTCGTAGTCGCCTTCCTTGGCGAAGAAGGGTTCGTTGGCCGCCACCACCGAGAGGCCGTGGCTGTCGGCGAGGCGCAGCAATTCCCGCTCGACCATGCGCTCGTCGGGCAGCCCGTGGCGCAAGATCTCGACGTAGAGGCCGTCCTCGCCGAAGGCGGAGCGCAGCTGTGCGAGGCGCCCCGAGGCGAGTTCGGCCCGGCCCATCCGCAGGGCGCTGTCGAGGGGGCCGGTGGAGCCGCCCGTGAGCGCGATCAGGCCGGCGCTCGATTCGGCCAAAGCCGCCACGCTGACGCGGGGGGCATCGCCGAGGGCGCCGTCGAAATAGGCCCGGCTCGCCAGCCGCAGCAGGTTGCCGTAGCCGGTCTCGTCCTGGGCCAGCACCACGATGTTGGCGCAGCCCGATTGCGCCAGCCCCACCCGCGCCATCGGATCGGGCGCCTCGAAGGCCACGGTGAGTTGCAGGCCCGGGATCGGCTGGATGCCGGCGCCGGACGCCTTCTCGGAGAATTCGAGCGCGCCGAACAGGTTGTTGGTGTCGGTGAGCGCCAGGGCCGGCTGCCGGTCGGCCAGCGCCGCCTTGACGATGTCGCCGACCTTCAGAGCCCCCTCGAGCAGGGAGAACGAAGAATGGACGTGGAGGTGGACGTAAGCGGGGTCTTTCAGGATGCGCGCCATGCGACCACCAGCCCGAGTCGGGGTTTCCAATCCATGACAAACCGATGCCGCGGCCCGTTTCGCTGTGGACCGCTCAGCCTCTGTGCCCCGGGTGCAACGCTATCGCAACGGCGCCAGTGCGACAGCCCAGGCAGCGACCGACACCGCCAGCAGCCCGAAGGCCATGAACTCGACCGCACCCGTCAGGATCATCCGCTTGAACATCGGCATCGCCTCTCGTTGAGGCCCCGAGTTTTGTTCTTGTTTTGTTCTTTGTAAAGCGGTTTTGCACATGCATGTGCGGCAAGGTTAGCGGATCGTCAATTCGGGGCGCGCCCTCGGAGCCCTCGCACGTGCCAGGCGTCGTAATGCCAGCGGCAGTGGAGGATTTCGAGGGCCCGATCCGGTCCCTGCCCGGCGACCCGGTAGACAAGGCGGTGCTCCCCGGTCATCCGTCGCGACCACCAGCCCTTGAGATGGCCTTTCAGCGGCTCGGGCTTGCCAATGCCCTGAAACGGATGCCGCCGGGCCTCACCGATCAACACGGTAATGCGCTGGAGGGTCGTTCGATCGGCCGCCTGCCCGTGAAGGTAATCGTCCCAGGCATGGTCAGACCAGACCAGCGTCACGGCTGGATCAGGTCCCGATCCGTCCCCCCGGCACCGTCGCGTTGCGCCATGGCTTCGGTCAGGCGCCGGGCATTCGCCGGTGTCCCGAGCAGGTGAAGGGTCTCACGCAGGCTCTCGAACTCGGCAAGCGGTAGGATGACGAGATCTTCGTGTTCTGCCGCGTCACCACCAGTTCGGCGCGATCCGTCTCGACCCGGTCGAAATGGGTCGCCGGGTTCTTCCGCAGCTCGGTGAAACCGACATGGGTCATGGCTCTAAGCCTCATGTACACACCCATGGACGTGTTCTGACGACTCTGCGGATGCAAGGCGGTGCCGCGATCAGGCCGCCCAGCCCGGTCACGCCACCTCTTCGATCAGCCCGTCCCGGATCGTCACCCGCCGGTCCATGCGGGCGGCCAGGTCCATGTTGTGGGTCGCGATGAGGGCGGCGAGGCCGGAGGCGCGCACCAGCGCCACCAGGATGCCGAAGACGTGGGCCGCGGTGTGCGGATCGAGATTGCCGGTCGGCTCGTCGGCGAGCAGCAGGCGTGGGCCGTTGGCGACGGCGCGCGCGATGGCGACGCGCTGCTGCTCCCCGCCGGACAGTTCGGCCGGCCGATGGACGAGCCGGTCCTTCAGCCCGAGGAAGCTCAGGAGCTCCGTCGCGCGCGCCTTGGCCTCGCGGTTCGACAATCCCCGGATGAGCTGGGGCATGACCACGTTCTCCAGGGCCGAGAACTCCGGCAGGAGATGGTGGAACTGGTAGACGAAGCCCATCTCCTCGCGGCGCAGGCGGGTGCGCTCGGCATCGGCCATCGCCGCCGTGGGCGTGCCCCCGAGGTAGATCTCGCCGCCATCCGGGCGCTCCAGCAGGCCGGCGAGATGCAGCAGCGTGCTCTTGCCGGCGCCCGAGGGCGCCACCAGGGCGACGAGCTCGCCGGGCCAGATCGCGAGGTCGGCCTGCCGCAGGATCTCGAGGGCACCGGTCCCCTGCGGGTAGCGCCGCTCCACCTTGGCGAGGAACAGGGCCGGGACCGGCTGCGCGCCGGGCGCCTCGGCTTTCGTGGTCATGGAGGTTCGGGCCTTCAGCCGTAGCGCAGGGCCTGCACCGGATCGAGCCGGGCGGCGCGCCACGAGGGGTACAGCGTCGCGATCAGCGACAGGGCGATGGAGGTGACCACCACGACGGTGATCTCGTTGGCGTTCATCTCGGCCGGGATCTCGGCGAGGAAGCGCACGGTCGGGTCCCAGGCGGAGGGGAACAGCACCCGCTGGATGCCCTTGATATTGACCGTGATCAGGATGCCGAGCGCCAGCCCGCTCAAGGTCCCGACCACGCCGATCAGCGCGCCGTTGATCAGGAACACCCGCATGATGGTGCCGGGGGTCGCCCCCATGGTGCGCAGGATGGCGATGTCGCTCGACTTGTCGCGCACCAGCAGGATCAGCCCCGAGATGATGTTGAGGGTCGCCACCACGACGATCAGGCTGAGGATCAGGAACATCACGTTCCGCTCCACCTCCAGGGCGCCGAAGAAGGTTCGGTTGCGCTGGCGCCAGTCGGTCAGCAGCACCGGGCGCTCGGCCGCCATCTCCAGATCGGGTCGCATCGCCGCCACCGATTCGGCATTGTCGAGATAGACCTCGATCAGGCTGACGTCGGAATCCCGGTTGAAGAAGGCCTGCGCCTCGGTGAGCGGCATGAACACGAAGGTCGAGTCGAACTCGGTCATGCCGATCTCGAAGATCGCCTTGATCGAATAGCCCTTGGTGCGGGGCGCCGTCCCGAACGGGGTCGAGGCCCCTTTCGGCGTCAACAGGTTGATTTGGTCGCCGGCCTGGACCCCGAGGGATTCGGCGAGCCGGCGTCCGATGGCGACGCCCGAGCCGTCGTCGAAGCCTTCGAGGCTGCCGCTTTTGACGTTGCTCGCGATGGCGCCGATCTTGTCGAGATCCTCGCCCCGGATGCCGCGCACCAGCACGCCGCTGCCGGCGCCGCCATAGGGCGAGGAGGCGAAGGCCTGCCCCTCCACCAGGGGAATCGCGGCCCGGACGCCGGCAACCTTGGACAGGCGCTCGGACAGGTCGGCATAGTCGGTGAAGAGCTTGTCGATCGGCGAGACGAAGACGTGCCCGTTGATGCCGATGATCTTCGACAGGAGCTCCGTGCGGAAGCCGTTCATCACCGAGAGCACGATGATCAGCGTGGCCACGCCGAGCGCGATGCCCAGCAACGAGAAGAAGGCCACCACCGAGACGCCGCCGCCCCGGCGCCGTGCCCGCAGGTAGCGCCCGGCGATGATCCACTCGAATCCGGCGAAGGGCGGCGTACTCCCGCGCTGGAACCGCGTGCGAAGACCCGCGAGCCTGTCCGTCAGGGCCCCCGCCATGATGCGCCTCAGACCCGCTTCAGACGGGCGAGCAGGTCGATCGGGGCGATGCTCTCGCGTTCGGCCCCGGCGCGCCGCTTCAGCTCGACCTTGCCCTCTGCGAGGCCGCGCGGGCCGACGATGACCTGCCAGGGCAGGCCGATGAGATCGGCGGTGGCGAACTTCGCGCCCGGGCGCTCGTCGCGGTCGTCGTACAGCACGCTGAGCCCGGCGGCCTCCAGGGTCGTCTGGATCTCCGCGCAGGCCGCGTCGGTGGCAGCGTCGCCGGTCTTCAGGTTGATCAGGGCGACGTCGAAGGGCGCGACGGAATCGGGCCAGATGATCCCGGCCTCGTCGTGCGACGCCTCGATGATCGCCGCCACGAGGCGGCTCGGGCCGATGCCGTAGGAGCCCATGTGGACCGGGCGATCGACCCCGTCGGGACCGGTGACCTTTGCGCCCATCGGCTCGGAATACTTGGTGCCGAAATAGAAGATGTGCCCGACCTCGATGCCGCGCGCGGCCATCTGCCTATCGCCCTGCACCTCGGCGAAGGCCGCCGGCTCGTGCATCTCGGAGGTCGCGGCGTAGAGCGAGGTCCAGCGGTCGACGGTGCCCTGGAGCGCGGCGACGTCCTCGAAATCGGTGGTCACCGGCGGGATCTCGAAGTCGAGATACTGGCTGTCGCAGTAGACCTCGCTCTCGCCGGTCTGGGCCAGGATGATGAATTCGTGGCTGAGATCGCCGCCGATCGGCCCGGTATCGGCCCGCATCGGGATCGCCTTGAGACCGAGACCCGCGAAGGTGCGCAGATACGCCACGAACATCCGGTTATAGGCATGGCGGGCGGCGGCCTGGTCGATGTCGAACGAGTAGGCATCCTTCATCAGAAACTCGCGCGAGCGCATGGTGCCGAAGCGCGGCCGCACCTCGTCCCGGAACTTCCACGAGATCTGATAGAGGTTCTTCGGCAGGTCCTTGTAGGAGCGCACGCTGCCACGGAAGATCTCGGTGACGACCTCCTCGGCGGTGGGCCCGAACAGCATCTCGCGGTCGTGGCGGTCGGAGATCCGAAGCATCTCCTTGCCATAGGCCTCGTAGCGGCCGGATTCGCGCCAGAGCTCGGCCGACTGGATCGCCGGCATCAGGATCTCGATGGCGCCCGCCCGGTCCTGCTCCTCGCGGATCACCGCGCAGACCTTGTTCAGCACGCGCAGGCCGAGCGGCAGCCAGGCATAGATGCCGGCGGCCTCCTGGCGTACGAGGCCGGCCCGCAGCATCAGGCGGTGGGAGACGATCTCGGCTTCCTTGGGCGTCTCGCGCAAGGTCGGCAGGAAATAGCGGGAGAGACGCATGGAAGGCCCTGGAAACAGCGTGCCAGTGGGTCAACGGCACGCCCCGGCACACAACACATTGCATCAGGAAAAGACAAGCGCGGCCAGGTGACACCGATCCGCTCAATCGCCGTTCCGGTGCGGTCACGCGGACAAATGCGCAGAACCGACACGCATTCCGGTAGAAAAGCGCAAGAATGTGTCACGAAGGACGTGACAATGAGAATTGTTGTTCCTATAAGCGCCCCGTGATGGTTGCACCGCCCAAGCAGCGGCGCCGCACGGTCCGAGTCTCGGGAGGAATTTCAGCCGCCACGCCGTCAGCAATGCGTGAGACAATCGAGGCTGAGCGCACTACCATCTTTACAAAGCAAGGCTTAGGCCTTGCTTTTTTTATGCCTAGACGCTTGCGCGGGGCTGGCATCGCCTCTTCGGCGTCTGCGTCGCTTGGGTGCCCTCGTCCAAAAGCGGTTCGATCGGAGATTCCATCCCCGGTGTCATTCCGGGGCGCCACAGGCGAGCTCGGACCCGAAGGGGCGCGCCGGCGGTGTGCAATTCAGAGCCGCTGACGGCGTAAGTTCCTGAACGACTTGCGTTTCTGGACTCCGAGCTCCGCTGCGCGGCCCCGGGATGACGGGGTGCTGCGTCTGGACTTCGCCCCCGATGCGAGCTTATGCGGTGACTCTGTCCCGGCGTCGACGGGGATGCGGCCCGACCGCTAAGAGACAGCTGCGTAAACCCGGTCGCGCCGTCGCCTCAGAGCCCCGCCAGCTCGAACACCTGGATCGTCACCAGGAAGACCACGCTCGCCAGGAGCGAGGTCAGGATCGCCTTCTCGCGCAGGCGCGGGCTGGCCGGCGCCCCCGGGTCCTGGCCGGGCACCATCCGTGCCGGGTCGCTCTCCACCTGGTTGCGCAGGGGCAGGATGACGAAGAGCAGCGTCCACCAGACCACGAAGTAGAGGGCGAGCGCACCGAACACCGAGAGCTTGAACAGGCTCACCGCGACGGCGACTGCCGTGGCAAGCACCACCACCATCACCCCGAGGGTGCGGAGGGTGGAGGCGGCCAGGGCCTGGAGGACTGCGCCCATTCGGCTCAGACCTGTTCCAGCTCGACGAGGGTGCCGAGGAAGTCCTTCGGATGCAGGAAGAGCACGGGCTTGCCGTGGGCGCCGATCTTCGGCTCGCCGGTGCCGAGAACGCGCGCGCCCTGGGCCTTCAGCTGGTCGCGCGCAGCCAGGATGTCGTCGACCTCGTAGCAGACGTGGTGCACGCCACCGTTGGGATTGCGCTCGACGAAGCTCTCGATCGGCGAGCCCTCGCCGAGCGGCGCCATCAGCTCGACCTTGCTGTTGGGCAGGTTCACGAACACCACCGTGACGCCATGCTCGGGCTGCGGCAGCGGCTCCGTGACGGTGGCGCCCAGGGTGTCGCGATAGATGGCGCAGGCGGCGTCGAGATCGCGAACCGCGATGGCGACATGGTTCAGGCGTCCGATCATGATGGGCTCCCCCCGTTATGCTTGCCCCGCGAAATGCCCCTCTCCCCTCTGCGGGAGAGGGTGGCCCGCGAAGCGGGACGGGAGAGGGGAGCACCCGTTCCGGAGAGGTCCACCCCTCTCCAACCTTGCTCCGCAGGCCCCCTCCCCCGCCGAGGGGGGGAGGGTCGATACCCTAGACCTCGACCACCTGCACGTGGCAGGCGGGCTTCTTGCCCCAGACCTCGTTCACGGCCGAACGGATACCCCGGTCGACCGCCTTCTCGACGGCCTCGGCGTCCTTGCGCTTCGGCTTGGACAGGCCCGACAGGGTCCGCGAGACCGACTCGACCACCACGTCCAGCATCGCCTGGCCGTTGCGGCCGCGATTGGGCAGGCCGATGATGTCGATGGCGGGCTCGCCCAGGATCTCGCCCTGGACGTCGATCGCGATGGCCACGGAGACCAGACCGGCCTGCGAGAGCTTGCGCCGCTCGGGGATGGCCCGGTCCTTGGCGTCGATCAGGACGTTGCCGTCCTTGAACAGGCGCCCGGCCTTGACGTGGTCGACGATCTCCGGCGTGCCGGGCGCGAGGCGCACGACGCTGCCGTTCCGGGCCTTGACGATGTTGGGAACGCCCTGGGCCCGGGCGAAACGCGCGTGCTCGTCCAGGTGCAGGGCCTCGCCGTGGACCGGGATCGCGGTCTGCGGTCGGGTCCAGGCATACATCTCCGCCATCTCGTCGCGGCGGGGATGGCCGGAGACGTGGACCAGCTTGGTGCGGTCGGTGACCACCTCGATGCCGGCATTGATGAGGTCGTTGATGATCGCGCCGACCGCCCGCTCGTTGCCGGGAATGGCGCGCGAGGAGAAGATCACGCGGTCACCCGCGGCGAGCGTGATGTCCGGATGGTCGTCGCGCGAGACCCGGGCGAGCGCGGCCCGCTCCTCGCCCTGCGAACCGGTGAGCAGGGCAACGACCTTGTCGCGCGGCAGGTAGCCGTAGCTGTCCGACGACCGGAATTCCGGCAGGCCGTCGAGGAAGCCGCATTCGCGCGCGACTCCGATGACCCGGTCCATGGCGCGGCCGACCGCGATGACTTCACGGCCACAGGCCTGGGCGGCCTCGGCCACGGCCCGCATGCGGGCGACGTTGGAGGCGAAGGTGGTGACCGCCACGCGGTGCGGCGCCTCGGCGATCAACTCGCGCAGGGTGGCGGCGACCTCGGCCTCGCTCGGGGACCGGCCCTCGCGCACGACGTTGGTCGAGTCGCTGATCATCGCCAGGATGCCCTCGTCGCCGAGCGCCCGGAAGGCGGCCTCCGACGTCACGTCGCCGAGGATCGGGGTCGGGTCCAGCTTCCAGTCGCCGGTGTGGAGCAGCAGGCCGTGCGGCGTGCGGATCGCGACCGCGTTGGATTCGGGGATCGAGTGCGAGACCGGCACGTACTCGATCTCGAAGGGACCGATCTGCACCCGGCGCCCGGCCTGGATCTCCTTCAGGATGACCTTGGGGGCACCCGGCTCGCTCAACCGGCGGGCTTCCAGCAGGTTCTTGGCGAACCGCGTCGCGTAGACCGGCGCCTTGAGCTTGGGCCACAGCTCACCGATGGCGCCGATATGGTCTTCGTGCGCGTGGGTGATGAAGATGGCGAGGAGGTCGTCCTTGCGCTCCTCGATGAAGCTCAGGTCGGGGAACATCAGGTCGATGCCGGGGAAACCCTCCTCGCCGGCGAAGCCCATGCCGCAATCGACCATGATCCATTTGCGCCGCTTCGGGGGGCCGAAGCCGTAGAGCGCCGCGTTCATGCCGATCTCGCCCACGCCGCCGAGCGGCACGAAGACGAGTTCGTCTTGCCCTGTCGTCATTGTCCGTCAAACCTCAAGCCGCCGTCGCGGCCGTTCCCAGATGCACCTCGCCCGCCGTCACGGTCCGTCGCGTTCCATCCTCCGAGCGGACGACGAGGCGTCCCGCTCCGTCGATCGTCTCGAAAATTCCGTGTACGAGGGTGTCGCCTGTCCGCACCGAAACCGGCGCGCCGATCCCGGCCGCGTCAGCGATCCAGCGCTCGCGGATTCTCTCGAACCCGCGGCCACGGTCCCATTGTCGCGCTGCGTCGATGACGGCGTCCGTCAGGTGGACGAACAGATCCTCGGCGCGCGTGTCGTACCGCATCTGCCTGAGGCAGGTTGCGGGATAAGGCAAGCCCTGTGGCGCCGCAGCGACGTTGACGCCGAAGCCCATCACGACCGCGCGACGCCCGCCGGGGCGGCTGTCGGCCTCCAGCAGGAGGCCCGCGAGCTTGGCGCCGGAGGCCAGAACGTCGTTCGGCCACTTCAGGCGGCACCCTTCGACGCCGGCAGCGGCGAGGGCGGCGGACAGGGCGACACCGGCGACGAAGCCGAGGGTCGGCACCTGGCCGGGCTCCACGTCGTCCACCGGCCACAGCAGGCTCGCGGTCAGGTTGCCGGGCTCGGAGGCCCAGGCATTGCCGCGCCGGCCCCGGCCCGCGTCCTGCCGATGGGCCACGATCCAGAGCGGACCGGTCTCGCCGGCCCGGAAACGCGCCATCGCCTCGGTGTTGGTGGAGTCGAGGCGCTCGTGGACGTGGAGGCGATGTCCCGCGACCCGCGCCTGCGGGCCGAGGCCGTATCCGCTCAAGGGGCTAGAACAGCGACTTGGCGGCGGCACCCGCGGCGTCCACCAGCGGGGCCGGCACGATCCCGAACAGCACCACCACGAGACTCGCCAACGCGAGGACGATGCGGGTGCCGGGCGCCATCGGCTCGTAGGCGGCCACCGGCTCGTCGAAATACATCACCTTGACGAGGCGCAGATAATAGAACGCCCCGATCACGCTGGTGACCACGCCGATGATCGCCAGGGCCACGAGGTCGGCTTTGATGGCGGCGGCGAAGACGTAGTACTTGGCGAAGAACCCGGCCAGCGGCGGGATGCCCGCGAGGGAGAACATCATCGCGGCGAGGCAGAAGGCCAGGACCGGATGGGTCCGCGACAGGCCGGAGAGATCGTCGACGGTCTCGAACATCTGGCCGCCGCGCCGCAGCGACAGCAGCACCGCGAAGGCGCCCAGCGTCATCGCGAGGTAGATGATCATGTAGACGACGACGCCCCGGATGCCTTCCGGCGAACCGGCGGCGAGGCCGACCAGGGCGTAGCCGACATTGCCGATCGACGAATAGGCCATGAGCCGCTTGAGCGAGCGCTGGCCGATGGCGGCGAACGAGCCGAGCGCCATCGAGGCGATCGCCACGAACACGATGATCTGCTGCCACACCGCCGTCACGTCCGGGAAGGCGCCGATGAAGAGCCGCACCGTCATCGCCATGGCGGCCATCTTGGGCGCCGAGGCGAAGAACGCCGTCACCGGCGTCGGCGAGCCCTCGTAGACGTCGGGGGTCCACATGTGGAACGGCACGGCCGCGAGCTTGAAGGCGACGCCGGCGGCCACGAAGACGATGCCGAGCACGATGCCGAAGCCCGCCGTGCCGTCGAGCGCCGCGACGATGCCCGGGAAGGAGACGGTGCCGGTGAAGCCATAGACCAGGGAGGCGCCGTAGAGCAGCATGCCCGAGGAGAGCGCCCCGAGGACGAAGTACTTCAGCCCGGCTTCCGTGGACTTCAGGTTGTCGCGATGGAACGCCGCGATGACGTAGGCGGCGAGCGACTGCAACTCGAGTCCGAGATAGAGCGAGATCAGGTCGTTGGCCGAGGCCATCACCATCATGCCGACGGTGCACAGGATCAGCAGGATCGGGAACTCGAACCGGTCGATGCGCTCGCGCTGGAAGTAGTCGCGCGAGAGCAGGATCGTGGCGGCCGAGCCGAGCAGGATCAGCGCCTTCATCACCTTGGAGAAGTTGTCGATGATGAACGAGCCGTTCAGGGTGGTGATCTTGGCGCCCGACTGGGACATGACCGCGAACAGCGCGAGCACCAGCAGGATCAGGGCGCCGACATTGACGCCCTCGGCGGAGCGCTCGCCCCGGAACGCCCCGTAGAGGATCAGCACCAGCACGCCGATGCTGAGGATCAGCTCCGGCAGGGCAGGCCCGAGCGCGGGCAGGACGATCTGAGCGGCGTTCATCGGATCAAGCCTTCAGCGCGACACGGACGGCAGGGTGGCCGCGGCGGTCTGCGTGTTCGAGAGCGCGGTCCGCATGCTCTGCATCAACGCTTCCGTCGAGGGCGCGAAGGTGTCGAGCACGGGGGCCGGGTGGACGCCGTAATAGATCGTCAGGGCGACGAGCGGCGCGATGATGATCTTTTCGCGGAGATCCAGGTCGAGGATGCCCTGCAGGTTGGGCTTCTCGAGCTTGCCGTAGATCACGCGGGCGTAGAGCCAAAGGGCGTAGCCGGCCGACAGGATGATGCCGAACACCGAGAAGAACGCCACCGTCGGGTTGGCCCGGAAAGCCCCCATCATGGCCAGGAACTCGCCGACGAAGCCCGACGTCCCGGGCAGGCCGACATTGGCCATCGTGAACACCATCATGGCCGCCGCGTAGAGCGGCATCCGCTTCACCAGCCCGCCATAGGCGGCGATCTCGCGGGTGTGCATCCGGTCGTAGACGACGCCGACGCAGAGGAAGAGCGCGCCCGACACGATGCCGTGCGAGATCATCAGGAACAGCGCGCCCTGGATGCCCTGCTCGTTCATGGTGAACAGGCCGAGCGTCACGAAACCCATATGCGCCACCGACGAGTAGGCGATGAGCTTCTTGATGTCGGTCTGCATCAGGGCGATCAGCGAGGTGAAGATGATGGCGATCACCGAGAGGGCGAACACCATCGGGGCGAAGGCTTGGCTCGCATCCGGGAACATCGGCAGCGAAATCCGGATGAAACCGTAGCCGCCCATCTTGAGCAGGATGCCCGCCAGAATCACCGAGCCGGCGGTTGGCGCCTCCACGTGCGCGTCGGGCAGCCAGGTATGGACCGGCCACATCGGCATCTTCACGGCAAAGGAGGCGAAGAAGGCCAGCCACAGCCACGTCTGCATATGCACCGGGAAGCGGGTGTGCAGCAGGGTCGGGATGTCGGTGGTGCCGGCGTGCCAGTACATCGCCATGATGGCGAGCAGCATCAGCACCGAGCCGAGCAGGGTGTAGAGGAAGAACTTGAAGCTGGCGTAGATGCGCCGCTTGCCGCCCCAGATGCCGATGATGAGGAACATCGGGATCAGGCCGGCCTCGAAGAACAGGTAGAACAGCACCAGATCGAGGGCGCAGAACACACCGATCATCGTCGTCTCGAGGACGAGGAAGGCGACGAAGTATTCCTTCACCCGGATGTTCACCGAGAGCCACGAGGCGCCGATGCAGAACGGCATCAGGAACGTGGTCAGCAGGATCAGCGGCATCGAGAAGCCGTCGACGCCGAGCTTGAACCGCGTGGTTTCGCTCAGCCAGGCATGGGTCTCGACCAGCTGGAAATTCGCGGTCGTCGCGTCGTAGCGGCCCCAGGCCACCAGCGAGAGCAGGAAGGTCGCGAGGGTCGTGATGAGCGCGGCCCAGCGGGCATTGCGCTTCGAAGCCTCGGTCTCCTCCCCGAGGGTGAGGATGAAGGCCGCGCCGCAGAGCGGCACGATGAGGAGGCCGGAGAGAATTCCGAGGCCTAACATGAGCGGGCGCTCCGATACGTGACGGCGGCCATCAATGGGCGACCTTGGGCAGGCCGGTCAGCATGTACCAGCTGATGAGGGCGGCGACGCCGACGAGCATGACGAAGGCGTAGTGGTAGACGTAGCCGGTCTGGAGACGGACGACGCCGCGGGTCACGTCGAGGACGCGGGTGGCGATCCCGTCCGGACCCATGCCGTCGATGACCCGGCCATCGGCCTCCTTCCAGAGGAACTTGCCGAAATCCTTGGCCGGTCGGACGAAGATCCGGTCGTAGAGTTCGTCGAAGTACCACTTGTTGAGCAGGAACCGGTACAGGCTCGGCTGCTGGGCTGCGAGTTGGCCCGGCAGTTCCGGCCGGCGGATATACATCCAATAGGCCAGCACGAAGCCGATCAGCATCATGATGAAGGGCGAGTAGGCCACCAGCGCCGGCACCGCGTGGATGTCGTGCATGATGTGGTTGTCCGGGCCGTGCCCCAGGGCGTGGCCCCAGAATGTCTCCATGCCCTCGCCGATGAAGCGGTTCTTGAAGATCAGCCCGGCGAAGAGCGCCCCGAAGGCCAGGATGCCGAGGGGGATCGTCATCACCAGCGGGCTCTCATGCGGCGTGTGCGCATGATCGTGGTGCTCGATGGCGCTGTGCGAGGCCGGCTCGACGTCGTGGCCCTTGTCGTCGTGGGCGACGCCCTCGTGGTGGCCCGGGGCGCCGTCGGCCTCAGCCGACGAATTGACATGGACGGCCTCAGCCGACGAACCCACATGCGCGACCTGGGCGGAGGCGCCGGCCTGGACAGCCGCATGCCCGGCGGCATGGTGATCGTCGTGATGCGCGGCGCCATGGCCGGCCCAGCGCGCCGGTCCCTCGAAGGTCATGAAGAACAGGCGCCAGGAATAGAACGAGGTCATCAGCGCGGCGACGACGGTGCAGATGAAGGCCAGGGTGTGACCGGGCCGCGTCGACGCATAGGCCGCCTCGATGATGGCGTCCTTCGAGTAATAGCCGGCTGTGAAGGGGAAGCCGATCAGCGCCAGGGTGCCGATGGTCATCATGGCCGAGGTGAAGGGAATGTAGCGGCGGAGATTGCCCATGTTCCGCATGTCCTGCTCGTGGTGCATCGCGTGGATGACCGAGCCGGCGCCAAGGAACAGCAGCGCCTTGAAGAAGGCGTGGGTGAAGAGGTGGAACACGGCGGCCGAATAGGCGCCCACGCCGAGCGCCACGAACATGTAGCCGAGCTGCGAGCAGGTCGAGTAGGCGATCACCCGCTTGATGTCGTTCTGCACGAGGCCGATCGTGGCGGCGAAGAACGCCGTGATGCCGCCGATCACCGTGACCACGATGAGGGCGTTGGGGGCGAGTTCGAACAGCGGCGACAGGCGCGCCACCATGAACACGCCGGCCGTCACCATGGTGGCGGCGTGGATCAGCGCCGAGACGGGGGTCGGCCCCTCCATCGCGTCGGGCAGCCAGGTGTGCAGCAGGAACTGGGCCGACTTGCCCATGGCACCCATGAACAGCAGCAGGCAGGCGAGCGTCAGGGCGTTCCAGTCGTAGCCGAGGAAGTGGAAGGTCGCGTCCTTGATCTCGGGCGCGCGAGCGAAGATGCCATCGAAGGCGATCGATCCCGTCAGCACGAAGACCAGGAAGATGCCGAGCGAGAACCCGAAATCGCCGACGCGGTTGACGATGAAGGCCTTCATGGCGGCGGCGTTGGCCGAGGGCTTCTCGTACCAGAACCCGATCAGCAGGTAGGAGGCGAGGCCGACGCCCTCCCAGCCGAAGAACATCTGCACCAGGTTGTCAGCCGTCACCAGCATCAGCATGGCGAAGGTGAAGAGCGACAGGTAGGCGAAGAAGCGCGGCCGGTGCGGATCCTCCTCCATGTAGCCGATGGAGTAGAGGTGCACGAGGGTCGAGACCGAGGTGACCACCACCAGCATGATCACCGTCAGGGTGTCGATGCGGAAGGCCCAGTCGACCACGAGGTCGCCGGCGGTGAACCAGGTCGCCACCTGCACGCGGGTGGCGTGCTCGGTGCCGGGCACCTCGAGGAAGGCGCCCCAGGACAGCAGCGCCGAGAAGGCGAGGAGGCCGGTGGTGATGCCCTCGCTGAGCTTCGGGCCGAGCTGGCGGCCGAACAGGCCGGCGAGCAGCGCACCGACGAGCGGGAGGAAGACGATCGCGTGATACATCGCTGGCTTGTCCGGCCTCCTGGGGTGCGCCCGGGCCCGCGCAGGGCGCGGGAGCCGATGCGGCGCCCTGTGTGTCGTGTCACCGGTCCGGCGCGCGGAGACCGCGACGCCGGACCGTCAGAATCGATGGGTGTCGGTTCCGCTCACCCCTTCATCATGTTGACGTCCTCGACCGCGATCGAACCGCGGTTTCGGAAGAACACGACGAGGATGGCGAGGCCGATGGCCGCTTCCGCCGCCGCCACGGTCAGCACGAACAGAGCGAAGACCTGTCCGGTGATGTCGTTGAGGTGGGTCGAGAAGGCGACGAGGTTGATGTTGACCGCGAGCAGGATCAGCTCGACGGACATCAGGATGACGATGACGTTCTTGCGGTTCACGAAGATGCCGAGCACGCCCAGCGTGAACAGGATCGCGGCGACCGTCAGGTAGTGGCTCAGGCCGATCATCGGATGTGGCTCCCGGTCTCTGCCGTTCGAGGTCCGCAGGCCATCAGACTTCCACGCCCTGGCGCGAGGGTACCTTGCGGGTCTCCACCGCCATGGCCTGCGTGCGCGCGTTCTGGACGGAGATGTTCTGACGCTTGACACCCGGACGGTCGCGCAGGGTCAGCACGATGGCGCCGATCATCGCCACCAGCAGGATCAGGCCGGCGAGCTGAAAGAAGAAGACATAGTCGGTGTAGAGCACCCGGCCGAGGGCCTGGGTGTTGGTGACCGCCTCGGCGCTGGCGACCGGGCCGAGGGGCGCCTGGATCAATCCGGGATCGATGGTCCACGACCCGACCACCAGCAGCAGCTCGATCAGGAACACCGCGCCGATCAGGGCGCCGATGGGCAGGTATTGCTGGAAGCCCTGACGCAGCTGGGCGAAATCCACGTCCAGCATCATCACGACGAACAGGAACAGCACCGCGACGGCGCCGACATAGACGACGACCAGGATCATTGCCAGGAACTCGGCGCCCATCATCACGAACAGCCCGGCGGCGTTCACGAAGGCCAGGATGAGGAAGAGCACGGAGGCCACGGGATTGCGCGAGGCGATCACCATGAAGCCCGAGGCGATGGTCACACCTGCGAACAGGTAGAAGAAGGCAGCGGCTGCGCTCATGCGATTCTAGAGATCAGCCGTCCCGAGGACGGCCCCTTCTGCCGAAACTGTGCCACGGCCCACCGGCCGCCCGTCTATAGAACCCGCCCCTGCGGTGCACAACCGCCTCGGCGCGCCTGGGCCGGTTCCGCGGAGGCAGAACCGGCGCTCTGTTTCATCCGCCCGGAGTCGGGCCGCATTCCGGTCGTTCAGCGGTAGGGCGCGTCCACCGAAAGATTGCGGGCGATCTCGCGCTCCCAGCGGTCACCGTTCAGCAGGAGCTTCTCCTTGTCGTAGAGAAGCTCCTCGCGGGTCTCGACCGAGAACTCGAAGTTCGGCCCCTCGACGATCGCGTCGACCGGGCAGGCCTCCTGACACATGCCGCAATAGATGCATTTCACCATGTCGAGGTCGTAGCGCGTCGTGCGGCGGGTGCCGTCGTTGCGGCGGGGGCCGGCCTCGATGGTGATGGCCTGGGCGGGGCAGATCGCCTCGCACAGCTTGCAGGCGATGCAGCGTTCCTCGCCGTTGGGGTAGCGACGCAGGGCGTGCTCGCCCCGGAAGCGCGGGCCGCGATGGCCCATCTCGAAGGGGTAGTTGATCGTGGCCTTCGGCTTGAAGAAGTACTTCATCGCCAGGACGAACCCGGACGCGAACTCCTTCAGCAGCAGACCCTTAGCGACCTGATCGAGCTTCATGGCTCGGATCTCCGTGAGGGGTTGTCAGGCGCCCGGCGCGAGGCCGGTGAGCTTGAGGACAAAGGCGACGACGATGACCGAGACGAGCGAGAGCGGCAGGAACACCTTCCAGCCGAGGCGCATGAGCTGGTCATAGCGGTAGCGCGGCACCATGGCCTTCACCATGGCGATCATGAAGAACAGGAAGCTGGCCTTCAGGGCGAACCAGATCAGGCCCGGCACCCAGGTGAAGGGCGCGAACGGGATCGGCGAGAGCCAGCCGCCGAGGAACAGCACCGTGCCGAGCGCGCACATGGTCATGATGGCCACGTACTCACCCAGCATGAACAGCAGGTACGGCGTCGAGGAATACTCGACCATGTAGCCAGCCACGAGCTCCGATTCCGCCTCCGGCAGATCGAAGGGCGGGCGGTTCGTCTCGGCCAGCGCCGAGATGAAGAACACCACAAACATCGGGAACAGCCAGAGCCAGTACCAGCCCAGGATGCCCAGCGAGGTGTCCTGTGCCATGACGATGCGCGACAGGTTGAGCGACCCGGCGCAGAGCAGGACGCAGATGATGACGAAGCCGAGGGAGACCTCGTAGGAAATCATCTGCGCCGCCGAGCGAAGCGCGCCCAGGAAGGCGTATTTCGAGTTCGACGCCCAGCCGCCCATCAGCACGCCGTACACTCCGAGCGAAGAGATCGCGAAGATGTAGGTGATGCCGACGTTGAGGTCGGCGATGGCCCAGCCCTCGGCCAGCGGGATCACCGCCCAGGCGGCGAGCGCCAGGGTGGCGAAGACCAGGGGCGCCAGCAGGAACAACGCCTTGTTGGCGCCGGCCGGGATGATCGGCTCCTTCAGGACGAATTTCAGCAGATCGGCGAAGGACTGGAACAAACCCCAGGGCCCGACCACGTTGGGTCCGCGCCGGAGCTGGACCGCCGCCCAGATCTTGCGATCGGCCAGCAGGGCGTAGGCGATGAAGACGAGGAGCAGCGCCAGCAGGACGAAGCTCTTGAGCACCAGGAGCAGGACGGTGCCGAGGATTTCCCAGAAGGTCATGGCAGGAAATCCTTATTCGGCCGCTTCGAGGCCGCGCACCCGGGCGAGGCTCGAACACTCGGCGAGCACCCGCGAGGCACGGGCGATCGCGTTGCTGAGATAGAAGTCCGGGATCGCCGAGGCGAAGGCGGTGCGGCTCGGCTCGCCGCTCAAGGCCGACAACGTCTCGACCGTGGCCACGGCGTCGCTCGGGGCGATCGCATCGAGGGCGGCGAAGTGCGGATGCTCTGCATAGAGGGCACGCCGAAGCGCCGCCAGCGAATCGAACGGCAGGCGCCGGCCGAGCACGTCCGACAGAGCGCGCAGGATCGCCCAATCCTCGCGGGCATCGCCCGGCGGGAAGCCGGCCCGATTGGTGGTTTGCACCCGACCCTCGAGGTTGACGTAGGTGGCGCTTTTTTCGGTATACGCGGCCCCTGGTAGGACGACGTCGGCGCGGGTGGCACCGCGATCGCCATGCGTGCCCTGGTAGATCACGAAGGCGCCGGGTTCGATTGTGACCTCGTCGGCACCCAAGTTGTATACCACGTCGAGCGAACCCGCTCCCGCGATCCCGGCGAAGTCCAGCCCGCCCTCCCCCGGCACGAAGCGGAGATCGAGGGCGCCGACCCGCGCAGCAGCCGTCTGGAGCACGCCGAAGCCGTTCCACTCGGGCGTCACCGCGCCGATATCCTTCGCGAGCTTCGCCGCGGCGGCCAGAATGGCGGCGCCGTCGGGTCGGGCGAGCGCCCCCGTGCCGACGATGATGAGCGGACGGCTGGCGGCCTTCAGGGCCTCGGCGAAGCTGTGCTGGCCGGAGGCGAGGTCCGCCAGCGTCTCGGGGCCGGCACCCAGATAGGTGTGCGGATAGGTGAGGTCGACGGGCTCGCCGATGAGGCCGACGGCCAAAGGTCCCATGCGCCAGCGCTTGCGGATGCGCACGTTGAGCAGCGAGGCTTCGAGACGGGGATTGGTTCCGACGAGCAGGATCGCGTCCGCGTCCTCGATCCCGGCAATGCCGGTGCCAAGGGTGTAGGCAGCCCGGCCCCAGGACGGGTCGATCGCTTCGCCGGCCTGCCGACAATCGAGATTCGTCACGCCAAGCGACGTCATCAGTGCCTTCAGCGCGTAGATCTCCTCGACACCGGCCAGATCGCCGACCACGGCGCCCATGCGCTTCGGGTCGGTGTTCTTCACCTTGGCGGCGATAGCACCGAACGCCTCACCCCAGGACGCAGGACGCAGGCGGCCATTCTCGCGCAGATACGGCCGGTCCAGGCGCTGGGTGCGCAGGCCGTCCACAGCGTGGCGGGTCTTGTCGGAGATCCATTCCTCGTTGATCCCCTCGTGAACCCGCGGCTCGATCTGCATGACCTCGCGACCGCGGGCATCGACCCGGATGGCGCAGCCAACCGCGTCCATCACATCGACAGATTCGGTTTTCGACAGCTCCCAAGGCCGAACCTCGTAGCTCTGCGGCTTGTGGACCAAGGCGCCGACGGGGCAGAGGTCGGCGACGTTGCCCTGAAGCTCGGAGCCCATCGCGGATTCGAGGTAGCTGGTGATCTCCATGTCCTCGCCGCGCCCGATGGCGCCGAGATCCGGCACGCCAGCGACTTCTGCCAGGAAGCGGACGCAGCGGGTGCAGTGAATGCACCGATTCATGGCGGTCCGCACCAGCGGACCGATGTATTTCTCCTCGACCGCGCGCTTATTCTCGCCGTAGCGGGTCGAGTCGACGCCGTAGGCCATCGCCTGGTCTTGGAGATCGCAGTGGCCGCCCTGGTCGCAAATCGGGCAATCGAGCGGGTGGTTGATGAGGAGGAATTCCATCACCCCCTCGCGAGCCTTCTTCGTCTGGCCCGAGCGTGTCAGCACTTCCGGCGGTTCGCCGTTGGGACCGGGCCGGCAATCCTTCACCGCATAGGCGCAGGAGGCCACCGGCTTCGGCGCGCCCTTGAGCTCCACGAGGCACATCCGGCAATTGCCCGCGATGGACAGCCGCTCGTGAAAGCAGAAGCGCGGAATTTCCGCGCCCGCCGCTTCGCAGGCCTGGAGCAGCGTGTACTCCGCCGGAACATCGACCTCGGTGCCGTCGACGACGATCTTGGTCATTCGCTGAGTCTCGGTCTCGAAACTTGGGGACGGGTCGCGGGGCGGATCACTCCGCCGCCATCGGCACCGGGTCGGAATGCGGATTGGCGCTGTAGCGGTCGATGCGCTTCTCGATTTCGGGCCGGAAGTGGCGGATCAGCCCCTGGATCGGCCAGGCCGCCGCGTCACCGAGCGCACAGATGGTGTGACCCTCGATCTGCTTCGTCACGTCGAGGAGCATGTCGATCTCGCGGCGCTGGGCCCGGCCCTCGGCCATGCGCAGCATCACGCGCCACATCCAGCCCGTACCCTCGCGGCAGGGCGTGCACTGGCCGCAGGATTCGTGCTTGTAGAAGTAGGCGATGCGGGCGATGGCCGAGACGATGTCCGTGGAGCGGTCGAGCACGATGACCGCCGCAGTACCGAGGCCGGAGCCGAGGTTCTTCAAAGTGTCGAAGTCCATCTTGGCGTCGATGATCTGCTCGGCCGGCACCAGGGGCACCGAGGAGCCGCCAGGAATGGAGCAGAGCAGGTTGTCCCAACCGCCGCGCATGCCGCCGCAATGCTTGTCGATGAGTTCGCGGAAGGTGATCCCGAGCTCCTCTTCGACGTTGCAGGGCTTGTTGACGTGGCCCGAGACGCAGAACAGCTTGGTGCCGGTGTTGTTCTTGCCGCCCAGGCCAGCGAACCACGCACCACCGCGACGCAGGATGGTGCCTGCCACCGCGATCGACTCGACGTTGTTGACCGTCGTCGGGCAGCCGTAGAGGCCCATATTGGCCGGGAACGGGGGCTTCAGGCGCGGCATGCCCTTCTTGCCCTCGAGGCTCTCCAGAAGTGCCGTTTCCTCGCCGCAGATATAGGCGCCGGCGCCGTGATGGACGTAAATGTCGAAGGGGTAGCCGTGGATGTTGTCCTTGCCGACGAGCCGCGCTTCGTAGGCCTCGTCCACGGCCCGCTGGAGGGCGTGCTTCTCGGCGACGTACTCGCCGCGGATATAGATGTAGCAGGCATGGGCGGCCATCGCGAACGAGGCCAGCAGGCAGCCCTCGATCAGGAGGTGCGGATCATGCCGCATGATCTCCCGGTCCTTGCAGGTGCCCGGCTCGGACTCGTCGGCGTTGACCACGAGATAATGGGGGCGCCCGTCGGACTTCTTGGGCATGAACGACCATTTAAGGCCGGTCGGAAATCCAGCGCCACCGCGCCCGCGCAGGCCCGACTGCTTCATCTCGTCGATGATCCAGTCGCGTCCCATCTCGAGGAGGAACTTAGTACCGTCCCAGGCGCCGCGCTGCTTGGCCGCTTCCAGCCCCGGTGCGTGCAGGCCATAAAGGTTCGTGAAGATGCGATCCTGATCGGCGAGCATGTCAGTTCCCCTTCTTGGGGGCGGGAGACCGAGGGGTGGACGGCTTCGCGCTGGAGGCTTTCGCCGTCGACGGCTTCGTGTCGACCGGCGGAGCCTCCGCAATGTCCGCGCTGGCACCCGATGCGGCCGGCTGGGGCGGCGGTTCGTTGCGTCGCAGATCCGATTGCGTCCCGGCTTCCGCGCCGGCGGCTTCGACCTTCGCGATCGTTTCAGGAGCAGGCATCGGTGCGGCCTGAGTTGGCGACGTCGCGGTCGACTCCTTGGGGTCGGCGGCGTCTGCCGTATCGCCGGCCTTCACAGGCATCTCCCCCGCTGCGGCACGCTGAGCCGGCGCGTCCGTCACCGGCTTCTCAACGGCACGGCCCGCATCGGGGCGAGCCGGCTTCGGCTCGGAAGCGGCACGCTGCTCAGACGAGGCGGCCTCGGCCTTGCCCTGCTCGGTGCCGGCCTCAGCTTCTTTGTCCTCGAAACGCTTGCGCCAAGCACCGACGCGCGATCCGTCGAACAAGGTTGCGTCGATAAGGGTGTCGGCACCACCGAGGGGCTCCGAAGAGGTTCGCCCGACCTGCGAGCCAACCTTCACCGGCCGCCCTGCAGCCAGATCGTCCATCAGCTTGCCGAGGAGGTCAGGTGTCAGGTCCTCGTAGTAATCCTGATTGATCTGCGCCATTGGCGCGTTGCAGCAGGCGCCCAGACACTCGACTTCGAGCCAGGAGAAGTTGCCGTCGGCGCTGACATGACCCGGAGCACCGAGACGGTGCTGCAGGTAGTCTTTCAACTCACGCGCGCCGCAGGAATCACATGGAACGGTCCCGCAAAGCTGGATCCAGAATCTACCCACTGGCTCCAGGGCGAACATCGTATAGAACGTCGCCACTTCGAGCACGCGAATATGCGGCATCCCGAGTTCGTCAGCCACCGCTTCGATGGCCTTCTGCGGCAACCAGCCGCCATTCTGCTCCTGCGCCTTCCACAGGAGCGGAATCACCGCCGAGGCCTGGCGCCCCTCCGGATACTTCTCGATCTGGCCCTTCGCCCACGCGGCGTTCTCGGACGAAAACGCGAAGGCGGCGGGTTGCTCGGATGCGGGGGCGAGTCTGCGGTTGGCCATCAGTTCTGAACCTTGATCGTCACCGGTCCACCTCGCCGAACACGATGTCCAGGGTGCCGAGCACGCAGGACACATCGGCCAGCATGTGGCCACGGCACATCCAGTCCATCGCCTGGAGATGGGCGAAGCCTGGAGCGCGGATCTTGCAGCGATAGGGCTTGTTGGTGCCGTCGGCGACGAGATAGACGCCGAACTCACCCTTCGGCGCTTCGACGGCGGCATAGACTTCGCCGGCCGGCACGTGGAAGCCCTCGGTGTAGAGCTTGAAATGGTGAATCAGCGCCTCCATCGAGCGCTTCATTTCGCGGCGCGGCGGCGGTGCGATCTTGCCGTCGGTGGCGGAAATCGGCCCCTGACCGGCTGGCTCGCGCAGCTTGATGCAGCACTGCTTCATGATCTTGGCTGATTCGCGCATCTCTTCCATGCGGATGACCTGGCGATCATAGGTGTCGCCGTTCTTCCCCACGGGGATGTCGAATTCCATTTCCTCGTAGGCTTCGTAGGGCTGCGATTTGCGCAGATCCCAAGGAATCCCTGAGCCGCGCACCATCACGCCGGAAAAGCCCCAGGCCATCGCTTCATCGACCGTGACGATGCCGATATCGACGTTGCGCTGCTTGAAGATCCGGTTTCCCATGACAAGGTTGTCGAGGTCGTCGACCACCTGCAGGAAGGGATCGATGAACGCCTCAATGTCATCGATGAGTGCGGGTGGCAGGTCCTGATGGACGCCACCGGGACGGAAGTAGTTGGCATGCAGGCGAGCGCCCGACGCGCGCTCGTAGAAGATCATCAGCTTCTCACGCTCCTCGAAGCCCCAGAGCGGCGGCGTCAGGGCACCGACGTCCATCGCCTGCGTGGTGACGTTAAGCAGATGGGAGAGGATGCGGCCGATCTCGCAGAACAGGGTGCGGATGAGTTGGGCGCGCCGAGGCACCTGCAACCCGAGCAACTTCTCGATGCCGAGGCAGAAGGCATGCTCCTGGTTCATCGGCGAGACGTAGTCGAGCCGATCGAAATAGGGCGTCGCCTGCAGGTAGGTCTTGTGCTCGATCAGTTTCTCGGTGCCGCGATGCAGCAGGCCGATATGCGGGTCGACCCGCTCGACGATCTCTCCGTCGAGTTCCAGCACCAGGCGCAGCACCCCGTGTGCGGCCGGATGCTGAGGCCCGAAGTTGATCGCGAAATTGCGGATGTTGTGCTCGGTCATGGCCTCGCTCCGCCGCTCAAGCCGACGTCTTCTCGTCGCCCGGGAGCACGTATTCCGTGCCCTCCCACGGCGAGAGGAAGTCGAAGTTCCGAAATTCCTGGGTGAGCTTTACGGGCTCGTAGACCACGCGCGCCTCATCCTGGTCGTAGCGGACCTCGACGAAGCCCGTAAGGGGAAAGTCCTTCCGCAGCGGGTGCCCTTCGAAGCCGTAATCGGTGAGCAGACGCCGTAAATCCGGATGGCCCGAGAACAGAATGCCGTAGAGGTCGTAAGTCTCCCGCTCGAACCAATTCGCCGCCGGGAAAACCTCGATGACGGAGGGTACTGGCGTCTGGTCGTCGGTCTGAACCTTCACGCGGATGCGGGTGTTATGGCGCAACGAGAGCAGGTGATAGACCACATCGAACCGCTTCTCACGGGCCGGATAGTCCGCGCCGCAAATGTCAATGAAGCAGCGGAAGGCACAGGCTGGATCATCGCGCAGATAGGTCAGTGCATAGACGATATCGCTTGCCTGGACCACGAGGGTCAACTCGCCGAACGCAATGGCACGCGAGACGATCGCGGGGCCAAGGGCACCGGCGACGTGATCGCCGATTCGCTCAAGCGCCGTCATTCCCGAGTCGGGACTCGTGTGAGGAAGGATGCTGATGCCGTTGGTCATGCCGGAGCGTCCTTATTCCTAGCGCTCGATCGTGCCAATGCGGCGGATCTTCTTCTGGAGCAGGAGTACGCCGTAAAGCAGCGCCTCGGCGGTCGGGGGGCAACCCGGAACATAGATGTCGACCGGCACCACCCGGTCGCATCCGCGCACCACCGAGTACGAATAGTGATAATAGCCGCCACCATTGGCACACGAGCCCATGGAGATCACGTAGCGCGGCTCCGGCATCTGGTCGTAGACTTTGCGGAGGGCGGGCGCCATCTTGTTGGTCAGGGTGCCGGCAACGATCATGACATCGGATTGCCGGGGCGATCCGCGTGGCGCGAAGCCGAAGCGCTCACAATCGTAGCGCGGCATCGACATCTGCATCATCTCGACGGCGCAGCAGGCGAGGCCGAAGGTCATCCACATGAGCGAGCCGGTCCGCGCCCAATTGATGAGGTCGTCCGTAGAGGTGACCAGGAAACCGCGATCAGCGAGTTCATTGTTGATCGACAGGAAGGTCGGATCGTTCGCGCCGATCGGCAGCCCCGTGTTGGGATCGATGATCCCTTTCGGAGCCGGCGCGATCGCCGGAGCGTGGGACAGGTCGGGGCTGAAGGCCATCGGTTTCTCGGGATCAGGCTTCGGGCAGGCTGAGTTCGGATAGACGGAGCTCGAACAGGCAGGCGTAGAGCAAGCTGTGATTCGTGAGCGCTAGTCCCACTCGAGCGCGCCCTTGCGCCACTCGTAGACGAACCCCACGGTCAGAACCCCAAGAAACGCCATCATCGACCACATTCCGAACCAACCGAGCTCACCGAACGTGATCGCCCATGGGAAAAGAAAGGCGACCTCGAGGTCGAAGATGATGAACAGGATTGCAACGAGATAGAAACGCACGTCAAACTTCATCCGCGCGTCATCAAAGGCGTTGAAACCACATTCGTAAGCTGAAAGCTTCTCGGGATCGGGGCTGTTATAAGCAACCAGGAAGGGGGCGACGAGCAGAGCTACGGCGATGAATCCCGAAACGCCGATAAAGACGATGAGCGGCAGATAGTCTGCCATCAGGCCGGTCATGCAGGACCCCTCGTGTTCGCGGGCGATTGCGACGCCCTGAGCGCCGTCGGCCACGTGGAATTGCTCCAATGCCAGACTGCGCAGGCGCGAGGCTTAGACGACCCCCTGGGGTGAAACAAGGGCATCGTGCGTCGCACAAAATCTCGCATGCATCCCAGGTAGTTCTTCGCCCGATCCACACAACACGACGGATGCGCGCAGGGTCGCCCCAGGGGGCCTCCTGGTGGGCACGAGCGAAGACTGATTCATCATACCGGACAGTGACCAGCGCGAGGATATCGGGGACATCCTGGGCCATTTGTCAGGGAGATCTGGCGGCAGGCGCGGATGGGGAACCATAACCTTGGCCGTCCGTTTCGTTCATGTCCCACTCAGGCCGGATCGCGTTAGGTCGGCGCAACATTCGACCTCACAGGAGACGCTTCGTGCGCATTGCCCAGATTGCTCCGCTGTCGGAGGCCGTACCCCCGAAGTTCTATGGTGGGACCGAACGCGTGGTCTCGTGGATCACGGAAGAGCTGGTTCGTCAGGGCCACGACGTCACTTTGTTCGCGAGCGGCGACTCTGAGACGTCCGCCAAGCTCGCGGCCTGCACGCCGGAGGGCCTGAGGTTGCTGGGCTATCGCGACCATACCGCAAGCCATCTTGCGATGCTCCACCATGTGCACAAACGGGCACATGAGTTCGATATCCTGCACTTTCATATCGACCTCTTGCAGTATCCGATGTTCGAGGACCTGAACCACAAGTGCCTCACCACGATGCACGGTCGCCTCGATGTGCCGGATTTCATGCCGGTCTATCGGACCTTCACGGGCATGCCCTTGGTGTCGATCTCAGACAACCAACGTGATCCGATGCCGGAGAACGTGAATTGGCTCTCGACGATTCATCACGGCCTGCCAGCACAGAACTGCCCGTTCTATCCTGAGGCCAAGGGCGGCTATCTCGCCTTCCTCGGCCGCATCTCGCCGGAAAAGCGGCCCGACCGGGCCATCGAGATGGCCATCCGCTCGGGCGTGCCGCTCAAAATCGCCGCCAAGGTCGACAAGGCTGACCAGGACTATTGGGACGAGGTCATCGAGCCGATGATTCATCATCCCCTCATCGAGTTCATCGGCGAGATCAACGAGGAGCAGAAGAAGGACTTCCTCGGAAACGCACTCGCCCTCGCCTTCCCGATCGACTGGCCGGAGCCCTTCGGCCTCGTCATGATCGAGGCGATGTCGGCTGGAACCCCCGTAATCGCATTCCGCAACGGCTCCGTGCCGGAGGTCATTGCCGATGGCATCTCGGGCGTCTTGTGCGATTCGATGGATGATGCGGTCGCGGCAGTCGATAAAGTCAAGTCGATGAGCCGAGCCGGGGTGCGCAAGCACTTTGAGGGGAACTTCACCGCTGAGTGCATGGTGCGCAAGTACGTGGCGGCCTACGAGCAATTGCTCACTGGCACCAATTCAGTGATCAAGCTTCCGCATGCGGGATCTTTCACGTCCCACTACGGCGAGTTGAATGGCTCGGCGCTGCCGCAGATCTCGGTCGCCGCCATGCCGGCCTGATCCGGCCAAACCTCGGTCTTTGCGGATCCGATTCTGCTGCTTCCGGAGCGGGCTGGCGCCGCAAGATTGCCGCACTACCTCTGCCACTGAGGGCCGCCGCGCCGCACTTTGCGACCGGCGGCTCTTTCGATTCGACCCCCCTTTTCGGAGATGCGCAGGCATGGCAGCGGATACACTGAAGGCGACCTCCGAGCCCGCAAGCGAGACGCGGATTTCTCAAGGCTTCCAGGATGCCGACGAAGTTCTGCCGCAGTACCATATCGAAGCGCAGACATCCCTGGTCGAACGCCCACTCCGCTCGCTGAAATACGGCGAAGCCTTCGCGGTTCTCGACAGCTACGGCGACATTGGAGTGCTGCCGGGTCCTGAAGGACTCTACTTCCAGGACACGCGCTATCTCTCCCGCATGCACGTCACCATCGAGGACCAGCGCCCCCTGCTGCTCTCCTCTGTGATGCAGGACGACAACGGCGCGCTCAGCGTCGACATGACGACGCCCGATATTCGCATCGACGCTCACGACGAGACCACGATCCCGCGTGAGTTGATCGCGATCGAGCGCACCAAGTTCCTGTTCAAGGGTGCGTGCTACGACCGGATCGGTCTACGCAATTACGATTCCCGCCATTGGCACCTCAAGGTCGCCGTCACCTTCGACGCGGATTTCCGCGACCTGTTCGAAGTTCGCGGCATGGATCGCCCGGTGCGCGGCAAGCGCAGCGTGCAGGTGGCGAGCGATGCTGAGGTCCAGTTCCGTTACGCCGGCCTCGACGAGGTGGTACGGACCACAAGTCTCCACTTCGGTCCGAAGCCGAAGCATATCGAGCCGGGCCGGGCCGAGTTCGTCGTTTCCCTGCCGCCCGGGGGGCGCGCCTCGCTGTTCCTCCGCGTCGTCTTTGAATCGCACCGCGCCTTCACCAGCGCGCCTGCCGCGGAGCGCGTCGGTGAAGATGCGGCCGCCGGGCTATCCCATGCCGCCGGCAGCACGGCCTCCGCGCGCCATCCGAAGGGCCTTGCCGAGGGTGTGATCTTCGCGCGGGCATATCGCGACTCGCGCCGTGATCTGCGGCAGCTCACCGCCGGCATCACCACGATCATTTCGTCGAACGACCAGTTCAACGAGGCCGCCTGTCGCGCAACCGCCGATCTTTATATGCTGGCGAGCCGGACGCCGGAGGGCATCTATCCGTTTGCTGGGATCCCCTGGTACTCGACGGTGTTCGGGCGCGACGGCATCATCACCGCCATGATGGCGCTTTGGATCGATCCGAACTTCGGAAAGGGCGTGCTGCGTTACCTCGCGTCGACGCAGGCCAAGGCGATCGACCCGGCCGCGGACGCGCAGCCCGGCAAGGTGCTGCACGAGACCCGTCGCGGCGAAATGGCCATGCTCGGCGAGGTGCCCTTCCGCCACTACTACGGTACCATCGACGGTACGCCACTCTTCGTGATGCTGGCCTGGGAATACTACGCGGTCACGGGCGACCTGGAAACCATCTCGGCGATCTGGCCGGCGCTCGAATTGGCGCTGGACTGGATGAACAAGTACGGCGACCGCGACGGCGACGGCTTCGTCGAATACGCTCGGGACACGGACAAGGGTCTCGAAAATCAGGGCTGGAAGGACAGCCACGATTCGATCTTCCATACCGATGGGAACCTCGCCAAGGGCCCCATCGCCCTCTGTGAGGTCCAAGGTTACGTGTATGCGGCGAAGAATGGGGCGGCTAAGCTCGCCTCCCTTCTCGGCCGGGACGACCTTGCCCAGCGTCTCGGCGAGGAAGCCAAGGCGCTCCGGCAGAATTTCGACAAGGCGTTCTGGTGCGAGGCGATCGGCACCTACGCCCTCGCGCTCGATGGCGAAAAGCGCCAATGCGCAGTCCGCTCCTCGAACGCCGGCCACGCGCTCTTCACCGGCATCGCGTTGCCAGAGCGTGCGGCCAGTGTCGCGGCCAACCTGCTGTCGAAGGACGGCTTCAACGGCTGGGGCGTGCGTACGATCGCCCGCGGCGAGGCTCGGTACAACCCGATGTCCTACCACAACGGTTCGATCTGGCCGCACGACAACGCCCTGATCGCCTTGGGGCTGGCGCGCTATGATCTCAAGCCCGAAGCCTCGCGCATCTTCCAGGGCATGTTCGATACGGCTTTGTACCAGGATCAGAAGCGGTTGCCGGAGCTGTTCTGCGGCTTCATGCGGCGCCATCAGCGAGGACCAGTTTCCTACCCGGTGGCCTGCTCACCGCAGGCCTGGGCTGCTGCGGCGCCCTTCGCCTTCCTGGCGGCTTGCCTGGGTCTGGAAATCGACCATGACCGCAACCGGGTCCGCTTCCGCAACCCGACCCTGCCGCCCTTCCTCGACGGCGTCTCGATCTTCAACCTGAAGATCGGCACCTCGCGGGTGGATCTGCGCCTGCAACGCTATGGCGAGGACGTCACCGTGAACGTTCTGCGCCGCACGGGGGATGCGCAGATCTCGTTGCTCAAATGATTCGATCGGGCGGCGCCTGAAACGTCGGTCTCCGGCGTCGTCCCTTCGTTTTCGCACTCTATGCCAGCGAATACCTTCCGGTCAGACATACGAATTTCGGCACGCGCTTACACAGAAGACTGTGGCACGCCCCCGCGCTGAGGATCGGCCTACAGCAGCTCTGAAGTGGGAAAGGCTCAAACCGAGACTGATATCAAGCATGCTTGTCGTGCTCTGTAGCCTCGTCCTGGCCGCTGCACGGGCCGACGTGAGGGTCGATGACATCCGCGAGGGCGAGCAGATCGCACATCCCGCGGCTGCATCGGACAGCTGTTCCTATCTGCTGTTCGTACCTCACGGCTACCCAGCGATGCCGCGCCAGGAATGGCCACTCGTGATTTATCTCCACCGCGCGGGCAGCCTCGGCGACGATCTGGATCTCGGGAAGCTATGGGGATTGCCCAAAGCCCTCACTTCGCACCCGGGCACACCGTTCTTCGTTTTCTCGCCGCAGGCCAAGGGCAGCCTTCAGATCGGTGGACGGTGGAAAACGGAGCGGATCAAGCGGTTGCTCGCCGACCTGCGCGGCATCTACAGAATCGATGCGAGCCTCATTTATCCGACAGGTTGGTCCATCGGCGGAAACGAGACTTGGCGCTGGGCAGTTAAGCAGCCCCATCTCTTTGCCGCCGCAGTGCCGATCGGAGGACATGGTAACCTCAACCGGGATGCCGATTTGCTGACGGTCTGCGCGTCAAAGGATATGCCGCTCTCGGCCTTTGACGGAGATCACGCCGCCAGACAAAGCAACCAAAGTCGTCGAGGCTCTCTACCGATGTCGCGGGGGCACACAGCAGCCTCGCCTGACCATCCTGCCCGCGACCGGCCATAACGCCGCCGATCCGGCCTAAGCTGTCCGGCCTTGTGGCTGCGGATGCTTAAACGGCGGCGGTCGACCGTGCCTTCGCTGGTCGCTCCTTCAGTCAACCAAAAAGGCGCCGTTCCGGAGGGAACGACGCCTTGATCAATTCCTACCTCAGACGGCTGCTTTAGCGCGGTGCCAGGATCATGATCATCTGGCGTCCCTCGAGCATCGGCTCGCTCTCGACCTTGGCAATCTCCTGAGTTTCGTTCTTGACCCGCTCGAGCAGGCGCAACCCGATATCCTGGTGCGCCATCTCACGGCCGCGGAAGCGCAGGGTCACCTTGACCTTATCACCTTCCTCGAAGAATCGAATCACGGCCTTCATCTTGGTGTCGTAGTCGTGCTTGTCGATGCCGGGACGGAGCTTGATCTCCTTGACCTCGACCGTCTTCTGCTTCTTGCGCGCTTCGTTCTGCTTCTTCTGCTCGTTGAAGCGGAAGCGGCCGTAATCGAGAAGCTTACAGACGGGAGGAACGGAGTTCGGAGCGATCTCGACGAGATCGAGGCCTGCCTCCTCGGCCAAGGCGATGGCGTCGAAGAAGGCGACGACGCCACGGTTCTGCCCGGTGTCGTCGATGAGCTGCACTTCGCGAACGCCACGGATATCCCGGTTGGCGCGCGGCCCGTCCTTCTGCGGGGCCGGCATAGCTCTCATAGGTCTACGAATGGCTTTGTTCTCCTAGTGAAACGACGAAACGGCAGCCCGCGAACCCAAGCCCCGTTTGGGGTCGATCCTGGCCACCCATCGCTCGCGAAATTCGTTGCGACACCTTGGCGAAAGTCTCGTGCAAGTCAACACGGTCGTCGCCGTTTGGTTCATCGGGTCCGACGCGGTCATCGGTGCGTGGCAAGCGCCTGCTTCGCAAGGAGGTCTGCGTAGACCGCGAGCGTATCGCCCACCATCCCCTCCAACGAAAAATGGGCTTCCACATGCACCCGTCCGCGGCGGGTCATGGCATCACGGGCACTCGCACCGAGCGAGAGCGCTTCGCAGAGGGCATCGGCCAAAGCCGCCGCATCACCGGGAGGAACCCGCCATCCCGTCCGCTGCGAAGTCGGCACCTCCGGCGGCGACAGCACCGTCTCCGGCACGGCACCGAGATCCGACACGATCACGGGCGTCCCGAGCGCCTGCGCCTCGACCGCGGAGCGCCCGAAAGCTTCCGGCTCCACCGATGGGACCGCAACGACGGAGGCTGCCCGGAACGCTGCGGGCATGTCGGCGCAATGCCCGACCCGATGCACGATGCCCCGCAGGCCGCGGGCGGCGACAAGGGCGTCGAGCTCGCGCTCGTAGGCGACGCGCCCCTGCGGGTCGCCGGCCAGCACGATCGCGACGTCGGTGACGCCCCGGTCCCGCATCAGGGCTGCTGCCTCGATGAGGACGCGCTGTCCCTTCCACGCGGTCAAGCGCGCGGCCAACAACACGACGCGCTCGTGAGGGGCGACACCCCAGGCCCGTCGCAGAGCCTCGACCCGGGCCGGGAGGACCGCGGCAGGCGTAAACAGGGAGAGATCGGTTCCGCGATGGATGACCCGGATCCGGTCGCCTGCCTGCTCCGGATGCAGAGAGCGGATCAGGGCCGCGGTATAATGCGAGTTGGCGATGACGACATCGCCGCGCGCCATCACGGAGTTGTACAGGACCTTGACGCCCGTTCGGCCGGAATAACTCCCGTGATAAGTGGTGACGAAGGGAAGCTTCATGCGGCGAGCGGCACCGAGCGCCACCCAGGCCGG
The DNA here is from genome assembly GCF_001423325.1 of Methylobacterium sp. Leaf113. NCBI lineage: Bacteria > Pseudomonadati > Pseudomonadota > Alphaproteobacteria > Hyphomicrobiales > Methylobacteriaceae > Methylobacterium > Methylobacterium sp. Leaf113. Next base: position 207,650 of record NZ_LMNJ01000001.1, on the reverse strand, counting down.
CGCCCGCGAACGAGCGTGGACAATCTGCACCCCCTCACGCCGGCAAAGCCGCGCGAGCCGCCCGACATTCAACGCCATGGCGAATGGGTTCTTCGAAGCCGCCGGGAAGGGAAGCCAGACCCCTCCTTTCGCCTGCAACTCGCCCACCAGGCGCCCGCCCTCGGTGGCCACCAGGGCTCGGGCACCGGCGGCTGCGAGAGCTGCGGCGACATCGACGGTCGTACGCTCGGCACCGCCTGCGTCCAGTTCGGGGATAATCTGCAGGATGGTGGCACCGGAGAGCGGCGCGCGCTCGCTCGGAAATCCGCCGCGGACCTCGCCGTTCATAATACGCGCGCCGAGACGGCCCGAAGTTCGAGAGACGATTTCGGGTAGTCTTCCCGAAAGTGGCAGCGTCCGTCCGGCGTATCGGTCATGGACGCAGCTTGAACGCTGCGCTTTACGGCTCGGTAAACGAAATGCGAAAGCGATGCATTCAGTTCGAGGCACCGTCGAGCCAAGGTTGAGAAATGACGTCTGCGCAGGGCGAAGCTCCCGAATTCATCGTCGTCGGCGAAGGGGGAAAGGCACGACGAATCGCGGTGCGATGCCGGGCCGGCGATGGCTCCCCGATCGTCTGGCTCGGAGGCTTCCGCTCCGATATGGGCGCGACGAAGGCGATGGCACTCGATGCTTGGGCCGAACGGAATGGACGTGCATTCGTCCGATTCGACTATACCGGGCACGGTGAATCGGACGGTGTTTTTGCCGAATCTACCCTTTCGACGTGGCTTGCGGACGCCCAGGCGGTCATCGAAACCTTCGCGCCGAAGCGCCCGCTGCTGGTCGGATCATCGATGGGGGGGTGGATCGCCTGCCTTGTCGCGCAGGCTCTCACGAAACAGCAGAGGCCGCCATCAGGGCTCGTTCTCATAGCCCCGGCACTGGATTTCACGCAGGACCTGCTCTGGGAGCGTTTCAGCCCGGATATCCGCGCCACGATCGAACGAGACGGGGCTTGGTTGAGGCCCAGCGCCTATGATCCGTCCCCGGTGCCGATTACCAAAGCCCTCATCGCGGACGGACGAAGGCACCGCTTGCTTGGCAATGCCTTCGATCCAGGCTGTCCGGTTCACATCCTGCAGGGCATGGACGATCCCGATGTTCCCTATACGCACGCCTTGAAGGTGGTCCAATCCCTGCCGAAGGCCGGCACGCTGCTCACCCTCATCGCCGACGGAGACCACCGCCTGTCCCGACCGCAAGATCTCGCACGGCTGGTTAGGGCAGTGACCGACATGTCAGCCTAGTGAAGACTGACCGTGTACAGATCGTTGGCTGCGGCATTGGCCACGATCGCATCGCGCGAATCGGCCAACAGGATCGGCGCGCCGCTGGCGGACAGGAGAGCGAACAGGTCGAGACCAGGCGTGAGATCGGGAGCCTGCGGGAAGATGCGCTTCACCTCATCGGATCGGATAGCGCGCACATAGGCAATGTGCCCCTCACCCAAAGCCGCCAGATCGGCCGCGTTGAACTCGGCCGGGTCGAGATCGGCCTCGGTGATCAGATTGGTGTTGAACTCGGTCATGGACTGCCCTCCTTCTTGGCAGAGCGGTACACCGGGATCGCTTCCCGGTGGTCTATATGCGTTGAAGCCCCCAACATCACACCTCGTCGCGGGATGCGATGGCAATCTTGCGCACGATCCGGTCCGGCTCAGGCCGGGTCAGATCGATAGAAAGCAGGCCGTTGGATAGATCGGCACCCATCACCTCCATGCCGTCGGCAAGCAGGAAGGCCCGCTGAAACTGTCGCGCTGCGATGCCGCGATGGAGGAACTGCCGGGTCTTGTCGTCCATCTGCCGACCCCGCACCACGAGTTGGCTCTCCTCGAGCATCACATCGAGTTGGTCGCGGGTGAAGCCTGCGACTGCGAGGGTGATGCGAAGACGCTCCGGCTGTTGCTCGGTGCGTGGCAGCCGCTCGATGTTATAGGGCGGATAGCCATCATTAGCCGCCTTCGACACGCGGTCGAGGGCCTGCTCGATTTCGTCGAAACCGAGAAGAAAAGGGTGTCCGAACGGAGAGGGCCGAGTCGTCACAAACGCATGTCCTTCCAGCGAAGCCCGAAACATTGTTTCATGAGGCACTTCGGTGATCGGGGCCCGCCTGCGCAGCACCCCTTCCGGAGATCGCTCGCCGGTTACAGCGATATGGAGGTGGCTGCTGGGTGCATCAAGGGTCTGATGCATCAAGGGCTTGGTGCATCCTGGGTCTGGCCGGGATGCGCCATCTGCCTAACCTGCCATAAGCTCGGGTATTCTCGGCATTTCACCCCAGGATACTATGGCACATTGTAAGCTTGGCCACCGGAAGGCCGACGAGTAACAGTTTGGAATTCCTCTGATATTCGGCCCGGACCTTGATCTACGGTCACGACCTCGGATATGCCGGCCTCGCATGATGAGCGCCCCGAACGCGGTCTTCTGATCTCGTCCTATGGCGCATGTCGAATCGAACCCGTGCCCTCCCGGTCCGTTGCGACTGATTGTCGAGCCGGACCCCCGAGCAGGCGTCGGGAGCGTCGCGGAGGGCGACGGGACCCTTGAATGGAGCGCGCTGCGTGATCAGAGAACGGTCTTTGCAAAGTATCAAGACACATGCAGCGCGGCACCTCGTGTCAGGCCTCGCCTCCCTGACGATTCTCGCTGGCTTCGGCGGCGTGACGATGGCTCAGGACAAGGCCGCAGCGCAGGACAGCAAGGGACCTATTCTGAAGCTGGAATTGAACCGCCTGGAACCGGCGGGTGAGTCGTGCCGGACCTACCTCCTGGTCGATAACAGCCGAGGCCAGGCACTGAAATCCTTGAAGGTCGATCTCTTCGCGTTCGACAACGACGGGATCGCTCAGAAGCGCCTTGCCGTGGAACTCGGCCCCGTCCAGGACCGCAAGACAATGGTTCGGCTGTTCGACTTCCCGGCGATCGCCTGCCCGAAGATCGGCCGGGTCCTTCTCAACGATGTGCTCTCCTGTGAGGGCGGCGACGCCAGTCGCGAAACCTGCCTCGAGCGGATCGAGACCGAGAGCAAAACGGCAGCGACGTTCACGCGCTGAGCGGCGCCCTTCTTCCTATCGTCAGAAACCCGCACGCACCGAGAGAGCCCGCCATGGACCCGACAGCCGCGCCGGCCGGAGTCGCCCACGACTTATCCTTCTTCGGACTGTTCCTGCAGGCCGATCCGATCGTGAAGGGCGTCATGCTCCTGCTCGTGGTCGCCTCGATCGCGTGCTGGACCGTCGTGTTCGAGAAGATCGTACGGGTTGCGGCCGCCAAGCGTCAGGCTCGCGCCTTCGATGCCCTGGTGCGCTCCGGAGGCGCGCTGGAAGCCTCCGGTGGTGGCATCGACGCCCAGATCACGGGAGCTGCCGTCGAGGCTTGGCGCGATCAGGATGCCACCGAGACCCGTGCCGAGCGGCGCGATCGCATCGAGCGCGCGATGCGGGCCGCCCTGACTTCACGCATCAAGCGCTTGCAGACCGGGCTACCGTTGCTGGCCACCGCCGGCTCGACGGCGCCGTTCATCGGTCTGTTCGGCACGGTGTGGGGCATCATGAATTCGTTCTCGTCGATCGCGAAGAGCCAGGATACCTCCCTCGCCGTCGTAGCCCCCGGCATCGCCGAGGCACTGTTCGCAACGGCCATCGGCCTCATCGTCGCCATCCCGGCGGTCATGGCCTACAACAAGCTCATCAACGATGTCGGCCGGGTTCAGTCGAGCTTCATTTCGACCATCGGAATTCTCGGCAACCGACTCGCCCGCGACCGGACTGTCCACGGACGCGCCGCCGCAGCGGAATGACGGTGCGGATTGCAGCGGTGATCTCTCGGGCCTGATCGGGTTCCAGGTCAATTCAGAGCCGTTTCGGTACCACGACAGCGCCGATTCAGACACAGCAATCTCTGCGATGGGCCGGCTTACGGTCGTCCACCCTGGCCCCGGAGGGCCGCTTCACGATGGCAATGGGTTCGATCCGCGCCGGCGGCGGCGATGACGAGGATGGCCTCGACGCGGCGCCGATGTCCGAGATCAACGTCACCCCGATGGTCGACGTCATGCTCGTGCTGCTCATCATCTTCATGGTAGCCGCGCCCCTGATGACGACGGGCGTGCCGGTACAGCTCCCGAAAACGACCGCTCAGAAGGTAGCGCAGGCCCAGAAACCGCTCGAGATCTCCATCGATAAAGATGGCAAGCCTTATCTCGCCAAGGAAGAACTGTTCCCGGATACGATCCTGCCACGTCTGCGGACATTGGCAGCGCAGGATCCCAACCAGGTCATGCTGGTGCGCGGGGATCGCGACGTCCCCTATGGTCGGGTCATGGAAGTGATGGGGCTCGTCGGACAGGCGGGATTCTCCAAGGTCTCGCTGATCGCGCAATCACCCGGCGGCGCGCTGCCCTCGGCACCGGCGGCCCCTGCCCCTGCCGCCGCCAGCGGAACGCCACGCTGATCTCATGAGTGTCCTTCAACCCCCGAGCGCCTTCGCAACGACACGCGGCCCGGAGCGGCAAGGCCCATCCGGCCTCGCCTATGCTTTCCTGGTCGCTCTCGCGCTGCACATCGCGGCTCTCGTCGGCATGATGGTGTTCGGCGCCGCGCCAACGGCACCTCCTGGCGAAAACATCGTCACGATCGATCTCGCCCCGCAGATGACGGAGGCAGATACACAGTCGCCAGCCGAGCAAGCCGCGTCGAGCCCGGCTCCGCCCGAAGCGAACCCCGTCGAAACACCGGAAGCCGAGCCGGTGGTGAAGCCGATGGAGACGACGGAGGTCGCCCCACCGGAAGCCACCACGCCGCCGCCACCGGACGCGACACCCGTCGCCCCGGAAGCCACCACGATGGCCGAGCCGACGGATGCGCCGGTGCAGCCACCGGTGGAGGCGGTGGCGGAGCCGCCGCCGGAGGATCAGGTCATCACCTCGTCGGCGCCGGAAGCGCCCGCGCTGGCTCCGCCGCCACCCACCGTGGCGGTCGCTCCCAAGCCAACGGAAATCGAGAAGCCGAAGCCCGACCCGGCCAAGATCCTCGAAGCCAAGCGGGAGGCGAAGCGAAAGGCCGACCGTGAGGCTCGCCTGAAGGCAGAGCAAGAGGAGCGGCGCGAAGCCGCCAAAGAGGCGAAGGCCAAGGCCGCCAAGGAAGCGGCCCGCCGTGCGGCCGCGACCGCCAGCCAGGGGCGTGCGCAGCAGAACTCCGCGTCCGCGTCCCGTCAGAGCAGTGCCGGCGCTGCCGCCGGCGGCAATGACCCGAACGCCCTGCGCGCCTGGCAAGGTATGCTGAGCTCCGCCATTCGCGGCCGGATGAACGCCAATGCGGCGGCGGGGACCAGCGGCGGCGTCGCTGTGGTGCGATTCACCGTGTCCCGCTCCGGGCAGGTTCTGAGTGCGGGCCTTGCCAGCAGCAGCGGCATCGGTGCGATCGACAGCGCAGCCCTGGCGACCGTACGCGGCTCGCTTCCGCCCGCACCCGCCGGCATCACTCTGAGCAGCCTGGCCGTGACCGTCCCGCTGCGCTTCAGCCCAGGGCGGTAATCGAGGTGTCCGGCAGTAGGCGCTGATCATGCCGGTGTGGTTCACCAGCGACACGCATTTCGGAGATTCGCGGGTCCTGCGGATCGACAAGCGTCCCTATACGGACCTTGCGGCTCACGACGCAGCCTTGATCACCGCCTGGAGTGCCGTGGTGAAGCCGGAGGATGAGGTCTGGCATCTCGGCGACTTCGCTCTCGGCCCTTCGGACACCCGCATCGCCGAGATCCTCGCATCCCTTCCCGGAACCAAGCACCTGATCGTTGGCAACAACGATGGGCCTGGGACGCTGCACGCATCAGACTGGACGTCGGTTTCGCACTACGCCGAACTCACCGTCGACGACCGTCGCCTCGTTCTCTGCCACTACGCCTTTCGCACTTGGAACGGGATCGGGCGGGGGGCCATCAATCTGCATGGGCACTCGCACAACCGCCTGAAGCCCATACCCCGACAGTATGATGTCGGAATTGACGCTCAGGGTCCTGCTCCGGTCAGTCTTGCAGCGATCCTGACCTCCCGCCGCAAGCGGACGGCAGCGCACAAAAGCGTGGAACCTTAGCGGCGGGTCCGCCGTTTCCGGAACCTGAACGCAGGATGAGCAGCGCAACGCCTATTTCGTTTTGGGCCAAGCCAACTCTCAACTTGCGGACACTCTCGAACGATCCGTGAATTCAATTCACCGGCCGCACGCCCCAGTGTCCACATCTCAGGTGTTTCCATGCGTCACCCGCTTCGACTTACGCTCGGCACGATGCTCCTTATCAGTCTCGCGGCTCCTGCCCTCGCAGCCCCTGCCTGTCTCGATGCGCAGCGCAAAATCGATGAGGCCAACGCGCTCCGCTTCCAGTTCCGCCAAGAGGCTCGGCTCGGCAACCACGATCGCGCCTGTGACACGCTGGACGAGATTGGAGACCGCTATGCGGATGCCCGGGATGCATTCGAGGATTGCGGTGCCGGCGTCGTCGCTATCGACCTGCGCAGTGAAGCTCGCGCTCTGCGGGCTGCCAAAGCTGCGCACCGCTGCTGACTGACAGGGTGCGGACCCGCACGCCCCTCCGGACCCGAACGATGCACCTTCCCATCCCACCCGGCCGATGATTCGCCGCCGCCAAGGTCAGCCCTGATGAACACCACCGCCGACGTGAACGCCCTCCACCGTAACCCGGCCATCGGCCCGTCCTTCGCGGCAGCCCTGTGCGGCTTCCTCAGCACCACCGTGGCGACCACGATGGTGATGTTCCTGATCAGCAGCATCTGACTACCCGGCCTCTCCCGCCTTCAGGGAGCGACAAACCAGAACCGACGCTTTGAGAACAGCATGTCGGGCTGTCCAACGGTCGCCAGCGGGCGACAGGCAGGATCAAGGCGGTTGGTGGCCGGAGATTTGGCTGCCGGCATCAGGAGCGCATTCGAGACGGGAAACAGTCCCAGCTTGGCCTGGACGCTCGGATGTCGGACGGCCGAGATCGTGACCAGCCCGACCAGGAGGCCGCCCGCCATCGTCCCCAGAATGAAGTTCATCATGATGGTGGAATCCGGCGCCCGTCGCGTGGTCTGCGCGGGCGCGACCTTTCCCTCGCCGCTCATCTCGGCATGATTACGGCATAGGTTGATATTACGATCCCTTAATCATCGGCTGCCTAAGGTCGCCTCCGCTGCCCCGAATCGGGCTTGCGCACCTTGAGGGAGGATCGAGCGATGTCGTACGGGGCCAGCGCCTATGCCCGGGTTTCACAAACGGCGTTGTCGCCGCGCGAAGCGGAAGCCGCCGTGCTGATCAAGGCTGCGACCCGACTTCAAGCCATCCAGTCGGATTGGTCCAATCAGGCACCGGGGCTCAGTGAGGCCCTGAACTTCAACCAGAAGGTCTGGACCATCATCGCTGGGGCCGCCACTGCTCCAGAGAGTCCGCTGCCTGCTGAGATCAAGAACAGCATTGCCGAACTCTCGACCTTCGTCTTCAAACGGATGATCGATACGTTGATCGAACCGACCGCCGAGAAGTTGTCCGCCCTCATCAGCATCAACCAGAATATCGCCGCCGGCCTCCGCATGTAGGCTGACGGCGGCGTGCTCCTGCCGCACGAAAGAGCCCGCCGCTTCCCAGCGGTGGGCTCTTCCGATTCCTGCGGCAAGCTCCGAAATTCAGCGGTTCGTCGACGGATCGGGATTGGCTGGGGGCACCAGCCGTTCCGCTAGCGACTGCTCGTATTGGATCAGGTCCTTGCAGCGCTTCAGGGCTCGGTACAACTCGCCCTGCGCGATGAAATCGTGAATGTCGCGGAGATAGGGCGCCATGCTCGGCGCGGCCGCCATCAACGCATTGGCCTGGGTGATGAACAGGTCCTCCGCTTCGGGCGTGCTGTCCGCAAGATACAAGACCGTCAGAGTGACGTAGAGGCGCTTACAGGCCGTATCGGCCTCGCTCTCCAGGATGATGTCGCTCTCTCGCAGAAACTTTGTCACGGTCTCGATGACGAAGCTGGAGCGACGCGATCCATTGCGAATTGCCGTGCCGCCAATGAGCAGACGCTCGAACGGCTTGAGTTCGATCTTCAGAGGCATGGCGCTACTCGTTGCGGATCTGGGAGCATACTCGCCTAGCATGGTTAACAGAACCTAAATAAGGTGATGCGGGCGGATCGCCAAATAATTGATATATCTTTCTATTTTCAATATTCGCCATGTTTGACCGAGCTCATTAACAGTTCGTTCGCGAGGCTCATTAAGTCGATTGCAAGGGATCGATGGTCATCTGCGGTCGCCTCCAAAAACGGAGGCGCACCGATCAGAATGGATCGACCATCATGTCTTCAGGCGTCACCCTCACCGCTGCCACACGCCAGAACCTGCTTTCGCTGCAGGGAACTGCGGACCTCCTATCCAGCACCCAGAACCGGCTCTCGACGGGCAAGAAGGTCAACTCGGCCCTCGATGACCCGACGAGCTTCTTCACCTCTCAGGCCCTGTCGGGCCGGTCGGGCGATCTTGGTTCGCTGCTCAACGGTATCTCGAACGGCGTCCAGACCATCCAGGCTGCCAACCAAGGCATCACCTCAATCCAGAAGCTGGTCGACTCGGCCAAGTCCACTGCCAACCAAGCGCTGGCCGACAAGAGCTCGGTCACGAACGGAACCCCGGCGACCGCCGCAATCCTGACCGCCGTCACCGGCTTTCAGGGCACCACGACGGCCGCCACCGACGGCACGCAGGACTTCTCCGGCACCCGGAATGCAGTTTTCACTGTCGGCGACGGTACCAATTCGACGACTATCACGCTCGACGCTTCAACGCTGGGCGGTGTCACAAACAATGTGTCCAAGGTCACGGCAGACGACGTCGTATAAGCTATCAATAATCAGATCTCGAACGAAGCTGGGCCTGCTGCGGTCACCGCTTCCAAGACCACGGACGGCCGCATCGTATTCACTTCGAACGCGACAGGCTCGGCTTCTCAGGCCATCGTGACCAACACGACTGGCAACGAGGTCGACATCGGCTTTGGCACTGGAACTGCTGCTCAGACGGCCACGGGTGCAGCCGCGAAGAACAGTGCGACAGCCGCTGTCGTGTCCGGTGAGGCAATCGCTGCCGGGCCCTTCGATTTCTCCGGTGCTGCCCTCGCTCCCACCTTCGAGATTCAGCTCGGCTCAGGTCCCAAAAAGACCATCACCGTCGCCGACGGCGCGACGGCAAACGCGACCACACAGACTGAAATCGCGGCGTCGATCAACGCTCAGCTCAATGCCGATACCGGGTTTGCTGGAAAAGTCTCTGCCAGCTTCGTGTCCAATCGGCTTACCTTTACGACGACTGCAACCGGCTCATCCGAAAGCGTCAGCATCGGGAACGCAGCCGGCTTCAACCTCGGCTTCGGCACTGCTGGTTTGACAGCTGCGGCGAAAGTCGGCGTCGGTGAAGGCTCGGCCAGCGGCACCAACGCGACCCGGACCTCCCTCGCCAAGCAGTTCAACACCCTGCTCGACCAGATCACTCAGCAGGCCAAGGACTCGAGCTACAACGGCATCAACCTGTTGTACCGTTCGGGCACTGACGCGAAGGAAAACTCGCTGAAGGTGACTTTCAACGAGACCGGCTCTTCAAGTCTCAGCATTGAGGGTTCCAAGCTCGACTCGGATGGACTGGGCCTCACCTCGGTAACTGGCGGTTTCCAGTCGGATGATGAGATCAACAAGGCACTGACGGCAATCACCCAAGCCACCAGCCAGCTTCGTGCCCAGTCCTCGACCTTCGGCTCCAACCTCTCGGTGGTGCAGAACCGTCAGGACTTCTCGAAGAACCTGATCAACATCCTCGACACTGGCTCGGCCAACCTGACGAACGCGGACCTCAACGAGGAAGCCGCCAACTCGCAGGCCCTGTCGACCCGCCAGTCGATCGGCATCTCGGCCCTCTCGCTCGCCAACACGGCGCAGCAGGGTATCCTGCAGCTCCTTCGCTAAGGGATGAGCCCGTCGCCGGCCTTCGGGCCGGCGCTTTCTCCATCTATCCATCGAACCGTATAAAAAAGGCCGGGGCTCATCGCCCCGGCCTTTTTTTCGTTTGGGTCGGCGCTTCGGCTCAAGCCGTAAGGTCGAGCGGACGAGCAGATAGCTTGGCCCGGGCCTCGGCTGCCTCGGCATAGGCGCGGGCCTTGAGCACCACCGGGTCCGGCAGTTGTATCACCACGTCACCCGAGGCCGGATCGACTTCCTGATAGATCACTGTCTTGGTGTCCTGGTCGATCCGGATACGCGGCTCCATCGCGGCCTGAGCCGCTCGTGGGGTTCTGGCGTCCTCGTCCGGTTCAGGAGCCCGTGCCGTCCCGATCCGGGCATCGGAACTCTGGTCCTGACTGCGGATATCGACCTTGACCGCAGGCGCAAGGGGAGCTGGAGCCTGGACAGGCTGAACGGGAGAGATCGGGGCCGGCGTTGCGCCGACGACGTAGGATGCTGGCGTCGCGCCTAGGCTGGGGATCGACATCGCACGCTCCTGCGGTCGGCTGTTGCGGTCGTCTTCTAGACACGACGCGCGACGTGAATGGGATCTTAAGGAATCCGTTCGGGCGCGAGGATCTTGATCCGCAAGCTCAAGCCGACAATAAATTCAGCACTTGAATTTTAACGACCAATCAGATCTCGATCGCACCAACTCCGTGAGGGTCGAAGGCTACGCTCTTAATAATCGCGAAGACGGGTGTGCCGGGCGCGAGGCTAAGGTCCTGAACGGAGGCCCGCGTCAGGCGCGCGGAGAGTACGGCACCGCTGCAATCCACCTCCACCAGCACGGCACCCTCGGCCTGATCATGAAGGGCCGAGACGTGGCCGCACAATCGATTGCGGGCGCTCAGGCCCCGCGGATCGTCAAGAGAGAGCAGAACGTCGCGGGCAGGCACGTGGATTCGTACGGTGGTTCCGACCGCCTGGCTCAGACGTGGCACCAGCAGGCGCCCTGCACGGCCGGAGAGACGTGTCAGCCCGGCATTCGGCACGTCCGCCTCCACCACCATGTCGAGGAGCGCGCCGGCCTGGGCGGCATGAAAGGCGCCGAGGTCACCCCGTCGCAGGATGGCCTCGGCGGGTCCGGCGGCGGCGATTCGGCCGCCCTCCAACACCACGATGGTGTTGGCGAGCCGGGCGACCTCGGAGACCGCATGGCTGACATACACGATGGGGAGGCCGGCAATGTCGCGCAGGCGTTCGATCAAGGGCAGGATCTCGGCCTTGCGCTCGGCATCGAGGGCGGCCAGCGGTTCATCCATGAGAAGAAGGCGGGGCCGCGACAGCAGCGCCCGACCGATCGCGACCCGTTGGCTTTCGCCACCGGAGAGACCCACGACCTGTCGGTCGAGGAGGTGGCCGATGCCCAGAAGATCGATCACCGCCCCCGGTTCGAGCCCGGCGGCATCGCGCAGCCCGCGCGCGAACCAGCGCCCATAGGCGAGGTTCCGCCGCACCGAGAGGTGGGGTATCAACCGCGCCTCCTGGAAAACCGTTCCGATCCGACGCCGATGCGTAGGCACATGGATGTTGCGGACCGTGTCGAGGAGGATTTGATCGTCCAGGGCAATCCGGCCCCGGTCCGGCCGAACCAGCCCGGCCATGCAGGCGATCACCGTGCTCTTCCCCGAGCCTGAGCGGCCGAACAGAACGGTCAGCCCAGGAGGCGCCGTGAAGGCCGCGTCGAGGTGGAAGGCGTCCCGCTTGAGGGCGAGATCCACCGTGATCGTCATGCCCCCCCGCCTCCTCTCGCCATCTGCTCATGACCTTGGCCCAGCCGACGCCCGAGCCTGCGGGCGAGAAGCTCCGAAATGAGCAAGGCCCCCATCGAGATGGCCACCGAGATCAGGGTGAGACGTAGGGCGCCCGCTTCGCCACCGGGCACCTGGGTCAGCGTATAGATCGCCGACGGCAGGGTCTGGGTCTCGCCGGGGATATTCGACACAAAGGTGATGGTCGCCCCGAACTCCCCCATCGCCTTGGCAAAGGCCAGGACCGTGCCGGCCAACACACCCGGTAGAGCGAGCGGCAGAGTTACGGTGAGAAAGACGGCGAAGGGGCTGGCGCCCAGGGTCGCGGCGGCTTGCTCCACTCGACGATCCACGGCCTCCAGGGACAGGCGCATGGCCCGAACCATCAGGGGGAAGCCCATCACGGCGCAGGCTAGTGCTGCTCCGGTCCATCGGAAGGAGAGCACGATGCCGAACTCGGCCAGCATGCTCCCGAAGGTACCCCGTCGCCCGAAGGCGAGAAGGAGGAGGTAACCCGTCACGACGGGCGGCAGGATCAGCGGCAGATGGACCAGACCATCGAGAAGCGCACGCCCCGGAAAGCGCTTCCGCGCCAGCACCCAGGCGATCGCAAGCCCTGGGACGAGGCTTGCCAAGGTGGCGACGGACGCGACGCGCAGGCTCAGCGCGATCGCGCTTCCCTCATCTGGAGTCAGGCCGAACATGTCCAGGAGCGGATTGACCAAGGCTCAGTGGACCCGGATCGGACCGGTCAGGTCCGATTCTCCACGCCGATAACTGAGAACCCCTGGCGTTCGAAGAATACCCGTGCGGCCGGACTGCGCAGATAGGCGAGGAAATCCGCTGCGTCCGGGTTGGTTGAAGCCTTGGTGAGGGCGACCGGATAGATCACGGGCGGGTGGCTCGCGGCCGGAAACGCAGCGATGACCTTGACGCTCGTGTCCGAGATCGCATCCGTTGCATAGACGATGCCGAGGGGTGCCTCGCCGCGGGCGACGAGAAGGAGAGCGGCGCGGACATTCTCGGCCTGAGCAACCCGGTCCTTCACGCTGTCCCAAGCCCCAAGCGTTTCGAGGGCGGCCTTTCCGTATTTTCCCGCCGGGACCGCTTCGACATTACCCATGGCGATGCGTCCCTCACCCAGAGCCTTCGTGAGGTCGAGACCCGGCTTGAGATCGACGGTGAGAGACGAGTCCTTCGGCGCGATCAGCACCAAGGCATTGCGCAGAAGGCTGGTGCGGGTCGAAGCCTGAATGCTGCCCTTGCCCGCCACGTAGTCCATCCAGGCAAGATCGGCGGAGAAGAACAGATCGGCAGGCGCGCCAACCTCGATCTGCTTGGCCAGAGCGCTGGACGCTGCATAGGAAATCCTGACGGTCTTTCCCGTGGCCTTCGTCCAGGCCCCGCTAACATCATCCAGCGCGTTCTTCAGGCTGGCGGCCGCGAAGACCACCACCGGCGCCTCGGCACACGCAGGGGTTCTAGCGACTCCCAGGACCAGGCACAGGATCGCACCGAGCCACGCCCGCCGAATCTGCACCATCACCCTGTCTCCCGTTGCCAGCCAAGCCGATCCGGCAGGTCGGCCATAGCATGGTTCGGAACAACGCCGTCAGTTGCCGCGATCTTCGTCCTCCGAGGGCGAGCGCTCCGAGCGGTGCAGACGGCTCAACAGAACCAGCATCGAACCGGGAAGCGGCCCCGTCAGAGTTTCGGCATCCGAAAAGATGCCCCGGTCGCGAACGAGGCGACGGCGGGCCTTGGACCTCTCTGCGAGGACGACCGGCGTTCGACCGCCGGTTCTTCTGATTTTCATACGCACAACGCACGCTCCGAAACCGACGTGAGCCTGGAGAAGCCACAGCAAACGCGGATCTCACGCTTCCGTTCCGGCCAAGCTTCCGCGCCTGGTGGCGGCGGGACGTCGCGGGTGATAGAGCCCCGGGCATGCTCGAAGGCCTGCCCCCCCACCGCCCGACCCATGTGCTCCGCCTCCTCACCGATGAGGGCTCGGCGCGCGCGATGACCGATCTTCTCGGCGAGATGTTCGACCCGACTCAGACAGCGGTCGCCGCCTTCGAGGCGGAGGACGGACAGACGTGGAGGCTGGAGGCCTACTTCGCCGACGCCCCAGACGAGGACATGATCCGCGACTTGATCCGGCCCGTGGTGGGTGAACAGGCGGATGTCGCGAGCTTCGAGACCATCGATCAGCAGGATTGGGTCCGTGCATCCCTGGAAGGCCTGAAGCCCGTGCGGGCCGGACGCTTTCTCGTTCATGGCAGCCACGACCGCGACACGGTGCGGGCGAACGATCTTGCCATTGAGATCGAGGCGGCGCTGGCTTTCGGGACCGGCCATCACGGTACGACACTCGGCTGCCTCAAAGCCTTGGCGGAGATCCTCAAGCGCGGGCGCCCCGCCCACGTGCTCGATGTCGGCACCGGCACCGGCATCCTGGCCTTCGCGGCGGCCAAGGCGCTTCATACACCGGTCATCGCCGGAGACCTCGATCCCGAAGCGGTGACCACCGCTGTCGGCAATGCCCGCCTCAATGGCCTCGGGCCGGTGCTGCGGCTCTACCAGGGACCGGGCGTCCGCCATGCGCTCGCCAATCGACCGCGCCGGTTCGACGTGGTCTTCGCCAATATTCTGGCACGTCCCCTGAAGGGCTTGGCACCCTCCCTCACGGCGGTCGTTGCCGATCAAGGTATCCTGATCCTGTCCGGCCTGATCGAGCGCGACGTCCCGGGCGTCCTCTCGACTTACCGCCACCGCGGGTTTCACCTCGCCCGTCACGGCCTGATCGAGGGCTGGGCCACCCTGGTGCTGAAACGTGGCGGCAGCGCCCCACGTCCGCGTCGAGGCTGGTTGCGGCACTCCTGAGCCCGGCGTAACCCTGGGCGCCATGACCCGCGCCCGTTTCCAGACCTTCGACGATCCGAGCCACAGCCAGGGCGCAAGCCGCATCCGGGCCCTCCGCGAGGCCCTGCGTGCAGCCGGGCTCGATGGGTTCGTGGTCCCCCGTGCCGACGAGCATCAGTCCGAATATGTCGCCCCGCAAGCCGAGCGCCTCGCTTGGCTGACCGGCTTCACTGGATCGGCTGGTACCGCCGTGATCCTGCACGATGAAGCCGCGCTCGTCGTCGACGGACGGTATACCCTGCAGGCGCCGGCTCAGGTCGATACCGCCGTCATCACTCCGGTACCGCTGGCCGAGACTCCCGTCTCGGCCTGGGTCGGCGCCCACCTCAAGCCGGGCGAAGTTCTTGCCTACGATCCCTGGCTTCACACGCCCGACAGCGTGGCGCGCCTGGGGCGAGCAGCGAGTAAAGCCGGAGCGACCCTCCGAGCCGTGGAAGCGAATCCTGTCGACAGCGTCTGGACCGACCGACCCGGCTCACCCGCGGGCAGCGTGGTGGTCCATCCCTTGGCGTTCGCTGGAGAGGCCGCAGCCGAAAAGCTCGGTCGCATCCGTGCTGCCCTGGCTGATGTCGATATTGCGGCTCTGGTGATCTCCGATCCGCATAACCTCGCCTGGGCCTTCAACCTGCGCGGCTCCGATGTAGCGCATACGCCTCTGGCGCTCGGCTATGCAGTGGTGCCGCGCGAAGGGCGCGCCGCCCTCTACCTGACGTCGCCGAATCTCAGCCCGGAGTTGCGCACCGCACTGGAACCTCTCGCCGACCTTCATCCGCGCGCAGCCTTCGAGGATGGTCTCGCCGCGCAGGCGGCAAACGCCGCCCGTGTCAGGCTCGATGCCGGCACGGCGGCCTACGCCTTGAAGCTTCGTGTCGAGGCGGCCGGCGGGGTGGCTGATCTCGGCCCCGATCCGATCACCGCCATGAAGGCCGTCAAAAATCCATCGGAAATCGCCGGCACCCGGGCGGCGCATCACCGTGATGGCGTCGCGGTCACGCGCTTCCTCGCTTGGCTCGATGGCCAAGGCGAGGGGCTGACCGAGATCGCCGCGGTCAAAGCGCTGGAGGATTTTCGTGCGGAGAGCGGCCTTCTCCGCGATGTCTCGTTTCCAACGATCTCGGGCAGCGGCGCCAACGGTGCCATCGTGCACTACCGGGTGAGCCGGGAAACCAACCGACACATCCTGCCTGGCGAGCTGTTCCTTGTGGATTCCGGAGCACAATACGAAGATGGGACTACCGACATCACCCGTACGGTGGCGATCGGCATGCCGTCGGAAGCGATGCAGGATCGTTTCACACGCGTCTTAAAAGGACATCTGGGCATTGCCCGCGCGGTCTTCCCGCAGGGAACGACGGGTGCGCAGATCGATTCCTTCGCGCGCCTTCCACTCTGGGAAGCCGGGCTCGACTTCGACCACGGGACGGGCCACGGGGTGGGGGTCTTTCTGTCGGTCCATGAGGGGCCGCAGCGCATCGCCAAGACCGGAATGGTCGCCCTCGAACCGGGCATGATCCTTTCGAACGAGCCGGGCTACTACAAGCCGGGCGCCTACGGCATTCGGCTGGAAAACCTCGTCCTTGTCGAAACGCGGACGATATCCGGCGGCGAACGGCCGATGCTCGGTTTTGAGACCCTGACGTTGGCGCCCTTTGATCGGCATCTCATTCGCCTCGATCTGCTGACCCCCGAGGAGCGAGCCTGGATCGACAGCTACCATGCGCGGGTATGTGCCGAACTGAGCCCGGATCTGGACGTTGCAACCCGGAACTGGCTCGAGCAGGCCACGCGGCCATTGACCACTGTCGCTTGAGGCAGAGCCGCACCGGGCAGCAGACATGCACCGACTGTGCGACGATCCTGTCGACTCCGCCTGACTGTTCCGGCTCGGAAAAATCGGAGACAGAGGGTCTCGCGGCTTCGGCATTTTGTGCCCGCGTGGAACGGACGTAATCTCGCCGCTTCCGGAACCGAATAGGCCCTGATGATCCGGCTTCTCGCCCTGGCGCTTACGCTGTTCGGTCTCCTCCTTCCTGTCGCGCATGCGCAGGGGTTCAAGGTGCCGACCGACCTGGTGAAGGCGTCCCTCGTTGGGGAGCCTTCTGCGATCCGGCCTGGCGAGCCCTTTACGGTCGGCATCCGCTTGGTGATGCGTCCGCATTGGCACATCTACTGGCGCAATCCGGGGGATTCGGGCCTCGCCCCGGAGATTGCCTGGACCTTGCCCAAGGGATTTTCGGCTGGCCCGATCCAGTGGCCGGTGCCGAGCCGCATCCCGGTCGCGCATCTGATGAATTTTGGCTACGAGGGCGAGGCTGTTCTCCTGGCCGAGATGATGCCACCGGCCACGCTGGCGCCGGGTAAGGCCGTGACGCTGCAAGCCAAGCTGACCTATCTTGTCTGCGAGCGCGAATGCGTGCCTGGGTCGGCCGAGCTTCGCCTGACCCTGCCGGTCGCCGCCAGCGGAACCAGTTCTGGAACGGCACCGGGCGCGATGATGCTGTTTGCGGAGGCTCGAGCAGCCCTGCCGGTTCCCGCGCCTTGGCCAGTTCGCTACGGCAGCGAGAACGGGCGTCTGCAGGTCCACCTTGCCACGTCTTCCGACCTCAGGGCGTCTGCGGTTGCCTACTTCCCCTATGCGGAGACCGCGATCGAGAATGCGGCGTCCCAGCAGGCACGCAGCGATGCCAGCGGGCTGCATATCGATCTGGCACGCGGCGACGCGACGGAGGTCGCGCCGGCAAGCCTGCCGGGCGTTCTGGCCTTCGACGAGACGACGCCTGACGGCGTGGTCCGACGCGCCTACGCGGTCGGGGAGCCACCATCATCTACGGCTCTCGCCTCCACCGCAGCGTCTTCCGCTCCGGCCACGCCGATACCCACCCAGACATCAGAAGACGGGCTAACCCTTTGGAGCGCCGCCGGCCTCGCCTTTCTGGGTGGGCTCCTTCTCAACCTGATGCCCTGCGTCTTCCCGGTCCTGTCGATCAAGGTGTTGAGCCTTGTGCAGCATTCCGGCGAGCCGCTCCGGCGCATTCGGTTGCATGGCCTCGTCTACACCGCAGGTGTCCTGACAGCCTTCCTCACGCTTGCCGGACTGCTGATTGCGCTGAAGGGAGCGGGTGCCGGAATCGGGTGGGGCTTTCAGCTGCAATCGCCGTTGGTGGTCGCAGGCCTTGCCTACCTGTTGTTCGCTATGGGCCTCAGCTTGTCCGGCGTTGTGCATGTGGGTGCGGGGATCGTCGGGATCGGCGACGGACTGAGCCGACGGGCCGGGCTGGAGGGATCGTTCTTCACAGGCATCCTCGCCACCGTGGTTGCAACACCCTGCACCGCGCCCTTCATGGGATCGGCGGTCGGTTTCGCGCTGACGCAGGAGGCTGGTGTCAGCCTGGCGGTATTCGCCAGCCTCGGCCTCGGCCTCGCGCTACCCTTCCTTGTGCTGACGATCTGGCCAGCGGCATTGCAGCGTCTGCCTCGGCCGGGTGCCTGGATGGACACCCTGAAGGGTGCCCTAGCCTTTCCAATCTACGCCACGGTGGCCTGGCTGGTCTGGGTCCTGGCTCAGCAGGTTGGTGCGGCCGGCCTGCTCGCCGCCCTCATCGGCCTCGTCCTCGTGGGATTCGCGGCCTGGGTCTGGGAACGTGGCCAAGCGGCTGGGCGGGTGGGTGGCTGGATCGCACGCGGAACCGCCATCGCGGCGATGGTCGCGCTTGCCGCGCTCATCTTCGGACTCGACCGGGACAGATCCACGTCCACAACGGCGCAGGCGGAGCAGGACGCTTTCAGCCAAGCGCGTCTCGATGGACTTCTGGCAGAGGGCAAGCCGGTCTTCGTGAACATGACGGCAGCCTGGTGCATCACCTGCCAAGTCAACGAGCGCGTCGCCCTGCGATCCGATGCCGTTCAGGCTGGTTTGAAGGCGCGCGGAATTACTTATCTCAAAGGTGACTGGACCAACCAGAATCCCGAGATCACCCGCCTG
The DNA here is from genome assembly GCF_001423325.1 of Methylobacterium sp. Leaf113. Taxonomy (NCBI): domain Bacteria; kingdom Pseudomonadati; phylum Pseudomonadota; class Alphaproteobacteria; order Hyphomicrobiales; family Methylobacteriaceae; genus Methylobacterium; species Methylobacterium sp. Leaf113. The sequence goes on along the minus strand of NZ_LMNJ01000001.1, from coordinate 188,913 downwards.
CTTGAGCGCCACGGACGGAGCGGAGTTCCGCTATATCTCCTGTATGCAGGCTCTAAAGAGCCGACCGTCCTACCGCAGATCCTGACGCCCGGCCTGGTTCTGGAGGCTCTGAGTACGGTGTCTGTCTCAGCCGCCGATCGCAGCGCAGCCCTGAGCACTGGGCCATAGATCGAACCGAGCGTAGGCCAGACTCTGATGCCAGCGGGTATTCCAACGGCCACGCGGGCGAGGCGCGCCCGCTCACGGCTCGCATCGTCGCCGATGCTTTCTGCACCAAGCGTCCCTACAAGGCGGCCATGCCGCATGAGGAGGCGCGGAATTTCATCGAGAAGGACTGGGGCCGTCACAACGACCCGGCCTGCGTCGACGCCTTTCTGACCCGTTGGGAACAATGTCGTTCGGATCGACGAAACGCCAACGTCACTCAGTGAAACGTTCCCCGGCATGACCAAGCCTTGGCTCCATATTCCGGAATTGCCGCGCGAGAGTCCCTGCCAAGCTGCCTAACCCCGCCGGGACGGCACACCATCGGAATCTGTTCCGACATGCCTTGACGGGCTGGGCGCCCTCCCCCAGCACCACGCGATGAGCCCTGCTTCCGCGCCGCGATGGACCGTCTTCCGCAATCGCGATTTTCGCCTCTTCGGCTCCGCCCGCTTTCTCACCGGTCTCGCCTTCCAGATGCAGGCGGTCGCCGTCGGCTGGTTCGTCTACGACATCACCCACTCCGCTCTTGCTCTCGGCCTCGTGGGACTGGCGAGTTTCCTGCCCGCGATGCTGTCAGCCTTGGTGGCGGGCCATGTCGCCGACACCTACGATCGACGCATCGTAGCCGCCGCCGCCTACGCGGCCCTGGCTTTGGCCAACCTCGGCCTTCTCCTAGCGGCGCATCTCGGCACCACGACCCTTTGGCCGATCTACGGCCTCGTCGTCGTCATCGGCACCGGTCGTGCCTTCGCCAATCCGGCGTTGCAGGCCCTGCTGCCGACGCTGGTGCCACGCCCCCTGTTCGGTTCGGCCATCGCCTGGAACGCCTCTCTCTGGCAAAGCGCTTCGATCCTCGGGCCGGCGACGGGCGGCTTTCTCTATGCCCTCGGGCCGGCGGTCGTGTTTGGCGCAGCATCCGCCGGTTTCGCCCTGGCCAGCGGTCTTATCCTGGCGATCCGGTTCCGCCCTACCCCGGTTGCAGAGCGCCCACCGGTAACCTGGGCGACGCTGTCGGCTGGTCTGACCTACATCCGCACGCACCCCGTGGTCCTTGGCGCCATCTCTCTCGACCTCGTGGCGGTCTTGCTCGGGGGGGCCACCGCCCTCCTCCCGATCTTCGCGGCCGAGGTGCTGCATGTCGGCCCTCTCGGCCTCGGCGTCTTACGCAGCATGCCGGCGGCCGGTGCGGTGCTCACCGCGGTCGCCCTCGCCTACTGGCCCTTGCAGCGGCGTGCCGGCCTGCGAATGCTTCAGGCGGTGGGGATCTTCGGCCTGGCGACGGTGGGTTTCGGTCTCTCGACTTCTCTGCCGCTGTCGATGGCCTGCCTGTTCGTTACCGGCGCAGCCGACATGATCAGCGTCTTCGTGCGCCAGACCTTCGTTCAGGGTGAGACACCGGATGCGATGCGCGGCCGGGTCTCGGCAGTCAATTCCGTCTTCATCGGCGCCTCCAACGAACTTGGCGAATTTGAATCCGGCACCCTGGCGGCTCTGATCGGCGCCGTTCCCGCGGTCGTGGCCGGTGGACTGGCGACCCTGCTGGTCGCCGCTCTGTGGGGCCGAGTGTTCCCGGCGCTGCGGGCACGGGATCGGCTCCTGTCGGCGGAATGAGGAACGGGACGACCCCTTGCTCGGCATTGCTTCGAGCGAGTGAGGGATACATCGGCTCGGGACAAATCCTTCATCCATGATGCCAAGCCGTATCCGGCACCAATCCGTCCCTCAAAGCCGAGCTTTTATACATGACAGCCGAATGCACGCAGAGGTAGAGATACGAACCGGAGGATGCGATGGCCGACATCAAGGTGGTTGCCGGGAATTGCGGCAAAGGCAGGGGCACGTACCAGGCAGACGTTCTGACCAGCCCGGACGGCGTCGAGCGCTCGGTCGAAAGCATCTTCACCGATGAGGCCCACGGGGACGTCGCAGGCGCACGGAATTGAGGTGGACAGGTTCTCGACGGCCTGAAAGGAAGCCTCGCCCTTGCGTCGAACATCGACTTGAGCGGAACGGCGCTACTCGCCGCCACTGCATTGACCTCAGTGTCGGCCGAAGAGTCTCAGCCTCAGACCTTGCTGGAAATAACATTTCAGGATGGAGGCTTGCTAATCGCCTTGGCCGATCCACGACTTCCGGCTTTGATCAGTAACGATCGAAAGGTCCTGCGACGGGGCTTTGCCCGGGCCGCGCAGCGTGTAGCCCAACCGGTCGATGTCCCGACGAATGCCGAATTAACCCTGGTGGCGACGGCAAGCGATGCTGCGCAAGCCGCCGCAGGCGCCGTTCAGGCAGCGGCCGGAGCTGCCGGTGCCTCGCTGAGTTCCGCCTTCGGTTTCGTCCGTCGGACCGGAGGCTTCGAGCGCGGCTGAAGAACCAGCCGCGCTCGAAGCGTTTACTTCCCCGACAGCAGCGGCGACCAAGTCGGGTCGGACGCGTAGGACGGCGTCGGTACCGGCTGCTCAACCTTGCCGGTGATATCCACCATGTAGAGCTTGCCGCCGCCCTGGCCGCCTGGATCACGGAAAAACAGCACGTATTGACCATTCGGCGCGAAGGTCGGACCCTCGTTGTGGAAGCCTTCGGTCAGCACGCGCTCGCCCGTCCCGTCGGGCTTCATCACGCAGATAGCGAAGCCTCCTTTGCGCTGGCGCGTGAAAGCGATGAGGTCGCCGCGTGGCGACCAGGCCGGCTGCGAGGCCGATCCTTCGCCGAAGGAAATGCGGGTCGGGTTCGAGCCCGAGGCGCTCATGACGTAGATCTGCTGCGAACCTCCGCGATCCGACTCGAACACGATCTGGCTGCCATCGGGTGAGAAGGTCGGCGAGGTATCGATGGCGTTGCCGTTGGTGATCGGCGTCTGCGCCTTCGTGGCGAGGTCCATGATGACGATGTCGGCATTGCCGCCCTCCTGAACGCTCATCACGAGGCGGCGGCCGTCGGGCGAGAACCGCGGGCTGGTGCTCATCGAACCGGATTTGCCGAGCGCCTGCCGGCTCCCGGTCTCGAGGTTGATGACCTGAATACGCGGTTGCTGGCCGGTGGTCTGTGTCATGAAGGCGATGTCTTGAGTCGCCGGCGAATAGCGCGGCGCGACGACGGCGTTGTCGCCGTTGGTGAGCGCCCGCACATTGGCGCCGTCCTGGTCCATCACCATGAGTCGCTTGCGCCGGTTCTCCTTAGAGCCGGACTCGTCCACGAAGGCGATGCGACTGTCGAACCAGGGGCCAAGACCGGTGATCTTGGTATAGACTGCATCGGAGATGAGATGCCCGGTGCGGCGCGCGTTGGCTGGATCGGTGCCGTATTGCTGACCTGTCATCTGCTGGCCGGAGGTGACGTCCCAGAGCCGAAACTCGACTTTGAGCTTGCCCGAGGCGTCGCGCGCGACACGCCCGGTGATCAGAGCCTGAACACCGGCCGCCTTCCACTTGTCGAAACCCGGGACCGCATCGAAACCCGGGGCCTCGGGGAACTTCCCCTTCTCCACGGGGGTGAAATAGCCGGAGCGACGCAGATTGTTCGTGACCACGCTGGAGACAAGGAGGCCGAGGCTCGGATCACCCGAGAAATCCGTGACCGCAATCGGCATCGGCTGGAACGATCCACCGCCGATGCGCAGGTTGAGTTGCGCCGTCGCCGGGTTGAGGCCGAATAGAACAAGGGCCAGGAGAGCTAGGAGCGACGTCAGGCCCCTGGGAAGACTGGGATGCATGTTCGATTCCGTGGTCGTGGGAATGCGAGGATCGGGGATGGGTTCGGAGCGGCGGGCATGCGTCGACCCGGGACAAGGGACCGAGGCAGGACGAACCACGTCAGCGCCCGGCGTCCGGAAAGCTCTACGCCGTCACCACCTGACGGCGCTATCACACCCGCGAGAACTCGAACTCCGCGTTGATGGCTTTCCAGTCGTTGTAATACGGCGCGTACTGGGTCGGTATCTTGTAGGGGGCACATCGGCGCACGGCGCGCTGAGCCGCCTCGGCGATCGAACGATCGACCGCATTCGCGCCCCCCCGCATGATGCGAGGTTCGGTGGTCAACGTACCATCCGGATTGAGCCGGATATCGAGCATCGGCAGCACCACCCCTTGCGTAGCGCCTGGAGGCGCCACGTAACAACGCTCGATCTGCTGCTGGAGCATTCCCACGAGAGCATCGCGCAGGGACGGTGACAGGCGCTGGGCGTTGCCGGAGGCAGCCCCGAGGGACGCGGTGCGCTGTACCTCTCGGCCTGTGGCGCCGGTGGATTGCGATGGCGCCTTCGTGGCGAGGAGCGAGCGGATATCGCCCGCGCTGAACTTATCCGCGAGTTCGGCCTGCTTCTTGGCCTTGGCTTCCCCATCCGCCTTCGCCTTGGCATCGGCCATCGCCTTGGCCTTCGCCTTGGCGGCGGCATCCGCCTTGGCTTTCGCGGCAGCCTCAGCTTTCGCCTCGGCTTCCGCCTCCGCTTTGGCTTCGGCAAGTTCCTTCTGGCGCTCGGCCTCGGCCTTGGCTTTCGCCTCCGCGGCAGCCTTGGCCTTGGCCTCGGCTTCCTTCTCGGCCTTCGCCTCCGCGTCGGCCTTCGCCTTGGCTTCAGCCTTGGCTTTCCGGGCTGCCTCCGTCCTTGCCTCGGCCTTCGCAGCCTCGGCCTTGGCTGCGGCTTCGGCCTTCGCCTCTGCCTCGGCCTCCTGCTTCTCGATCAGTTCGGCAAGTTGCTCGCGCTTGATGGCTTCAGCCTTTGCCTTCGCAGCGGCGGCCTTCGCTTCGGCCGCTTCGGCTTTGGCCTCGGCAGCGGCCACGGCCTTCGCCTCGGCGGCGGCAGCGGCTTTCGCAGCTTCAGCCTTCGCGGTCTTTTCCGCCGCTTCCGCCTTAGCTGCTTCGGCCTTGGCTGCTTCGGACTTCGCTTCCTGCGGATCGGGTTCGCTGGAACGCAGCGGCATCTCCTCGGCGCTCGCCACCTTCATGTCGGCTGGTCGTTTCGGCGGGGCAGGAGCATCGACCTTGGCGTTCTCGGGCTCGCGCTCCTCGAACTTGTCGGCAACGCGGTCGGCCCGAGGCTTGGCGTTCGGCTGCGGCGCGTCGGCATTGCGTTCGCCCTTGGTGAGTTCCGAGTATTGCTGCTCGGTCATCACTTCAACGGGGACACCCTCTTGCGCATCGGGCAGCGCCGGGGCTGCCACCGACAGCAGGGCGACCGTCAGCAGGCCGACATGCGTCGCGGCCGAGACCCAGACACCCGGTTCACTGCGCTTGAAGGGAATCCGCACCGTCCCGCGCCCGCTACTTCTGATCTGGCTCAGTGACAAGGGCGACCTTCTTGAAGCCGCCCCCGGTTACGATCGCCATCACCTGCGCCACCCGGCCGTAATCCACCCGCTTGTCGCCGCGGACGAAGACCCGCTCGTCGAAGCCGGACTTCGACGTTTCGGTGAGCTTCGGCACGATGGTATCGTCGGAGAGTTCGTTCTCGCCCAGAAACACCTGACCGGACTGACGAATCGACAACGTCACTGGCTTGGTGTCGGAATTGAGTGGGCTCGCCTTTGATTGCGGGAGGTCGAGAGGCACCCCCACCGTCATCATCGGTGCCGCAACCATGAAGACGATGAGCAGCACCAGCACGACGTCGATGAACGGCGTCATGTTGATCTCGTTGATGGCAGCGTGTCGGCGTCCCCGCCGACGCCGTCCGCCCCCGCCCTGCGCTGCTCCGTGGGCCATGCCCATGTTCGTTCCTCGGCTATCGGTGTGGGATCAGGCGACGAGCGAGAGGCGCTCGTCGATCTGCCGCGAGAGGATGGCGGAGAACTCGTCGGCGAAACCCTCGAGGCGCGACTGGTTCTTGGCTACCGTCGCCTGCAATTTGTTGTAGGCGAGCACGGCCGGAATGGCAGCAAAGAGACCGATTGCCGTTGCGAACAGCGCCTCGGCAATGCCAGGCGCCACGACTGCCAGAGAGGTGTTCTTCGAGGCCGCGATCGACGTGAAGGCCGTCATGATGCCCCAGACCGTCCCGAACAAACCGATATAGGGGCCTGCCGAACCGATCGAGGCGAGAAAGAGCAAGCGGGACTCAAGGCGCTCGACTTCGCGCTGGATCGTTACATCGAGCACCTTGTCGATCCGCTGAGACAAGCTCTGGATCTGACGTCCGGAACCCTCGAAAGAGCGTTTCCACTCCCGCATGGCGGCCACGAACAAAGCGCCTTGCCCGACGGCCGGACGATCGTTGAACGAGCGGTAGAGTTCCTCGAGCGACCGCCCGGACCAGAATGCCTCCTCGAAGGCGTCCATCTCAGCCTTGGTCCGACGAAACAGCAGCGTCTTGTCGACGATGATCGACCAGCACCAGATCGATGCGCCGATCAGCCCGAGCATCACGACCTTCACGACGAAATGCGCCTGAAGGAACAGGCCGAGCAACGTCATGTCTGGGGCCGGCATCGCCTGCATGGCATCGGCTGGGTTCATGACATGATCCTCGAAAAACCCCGCGCGCAGGCGTCACGGATTCGGCGGTCCGACTCACGCGCCTCAATCAGAACCTTGTGCGATTTCAAGGCTCAATGGCTCGCGAATCTGTCGAAAGTATGGGGCGCCTTGTGCATCGCACACGCCCGCTCTCAGATCAGTTAAGCATGCGTCAGGGTTAACATTCCCTTGCCGTCCCCAGAGGTGAAGGTCGCCCTCATTCCGGCGAGGTCCGGGAGATCAGTCCATCGTTCAGCGGCTTGACTGCAGGTGATCACCGCTTTGGTCCGGGGCGAGTCTCAGGCGCAAACTGTCGGGCAGGCGGACTGCCCGACCGTCGCGAACGCAAGCGACGACGACCTCCGCCTTCACCAGTCCCTCGTCCCCGCGCCGAACCTCTTGGGCGAGGTGCATTGACGCGCCCTTCATCGCGGTCGTCCAGGTCCCGACCATCAAGATGTCGTCCATCCGCGCGGGCTTGGCATAATCAATCACCATCCGTCGAACCACGAAATGCAGACCTTCCGCATCTCGATGCAGATCGGACTGATCACCGGCGAGACTACGCAGGAGTTCGGTGCGCCCCCGCTCCATGAAACGGAGGTAGCTCGCATGGTAGACGAAGCCGGAAAAGTCCGTGTCTTCATAGTAGACGCGCACTTGCAGGGTGTGTTCGCCAGGATTCCCGAGGGTCAACGGTGAGGCTCCCGAATTCGTGATGGGGTACGGCGTAGATTGCGTCCTCGCCGTGTTTTGCGGCAGCAGTCGAAGGGATCGTCAACGCCGCTTTGGGGGAGGCGGACCGTTTGGATCGCTTAGTGGCTGGCGGCTCTAGCAGATTCGCGATCTCGAGCAACGAAGTTCCACTTCAATGTTCGGCCGATTAAAACCAGCGCGTGCAAACCATCCCAAGCACCGCCGCGCTCACGTCGGGAGGTCTCATAGGAAAAATTAACCCGTTTCCTCACTGGTCGCAAGAGATGCGCCTGTGCGCAGAGCTCTTGGCTCTTTGACGAAGCTGACTTGAGCGTTGCTGCATCAGTGAGCAAGCCATGATGATGGTGCTCAGGATGGTATCATGCTTTTGGCTAAGGCTCGGATACGATTTTCTTACCTGATCAATGTGATAAAAAACCTTCTCTCCAAATCCTTTGTCTTACCGACACTGGCAGATGCCTTGCTCGGACTCGCCATTGCGGCGAGCGCAGTCTTGTTCGTTATGGACCTTCACGACCGTGCTGTCTCCGACACGGAGCAGAACCTCATCAGCTTGACGACCGTCCTGGCAGATCAGGCCGACCGCGCCCTCCAGGCGATCGAATTGGTGCAGGAGGCAGTCATCGACGAGGTCCGAGCGGCCGAAATCACGACGCCAGCGGCATTCGACGTCCATCTCACGACGCGCGCCATGCACGAATCCCTCCGGGCTCGAACGGCGGCCCTGCCCCAGGTCAATGCTGTGACAGTGGTCGACCATACCGGGAAGCTGCGCAACTTCACGCGGTTCTGGCCGATCCCCGACGTCAATATCGCCGACCGGGACTACTTCAAGGCGCTGGCATCAAATCCTGCGCTTCAGCGCTTCATCAGTGAACCGGTCCAGAATCGCGGCAACGGAACCTGGACGCTCTATATCGCCCGCAAGATCTCCGCCCCGGATGGCAACTTCCTAGGTCTCGTACTCGGGGCCGTAGAGTTGCAGTACTTCACCGGCCTTTACAGCCAGATCGCGCCACAACCCGACTATGTCATCTCCATGTTCCGGACAGACGGGGTTCTTCTGGTCCGCCATCCGCATTGGGAGGGTGCGATCGGGCGCGGCTATTCGACGACCGGTGCCGCCCTGATCGCCGCGCAGAATCGGGCCGGCGGTGTCACTCGAACCGTCAGCCCTATCGATGCACAGGACCGTTTCGTCGCGACCAGAACTCTGTCGAATTACCCTGCGATCCTGAGCGTCAGCCGGACCACAGCGGCGGCGCTCGCACCCTGGCACCGTCACGCTATGGTGCTCGGCCTGTCGGCAGGCCTGCTCGATCTCGGCCTCATCGGCCTTCTGGTGCTTGGTTTCCGTCAGGCCCGCGGACAGGAGATGCTGCTGCGCGCTGAGGAGCAAGCCCGGAGCGAACGCGACCTCCGTCATCAGTATGCTCGCTTCGGGATCGCACTGGACAACATGGCGCAGGGCGTTTGCCTGTTCGACTCGGACGACAGGCTCGTCGTCATGAATGCGCGCTACATCGAACTTTACGCTGTGCCGTCGGACCTGCGACAGCCCGGAACGACACTCGCCTCGATCCGGGCCTATCTTGTCGCGTGCAACGGCGATCGAGGCCCGCCCTGGCCGAACCGGGAGAGTGCTTGGGAAATGCCGGCAGCCTTCACATGGGATCTCGCGGATGGGCGAGCCATCGCCATCAAGCACGTTTCCAACCGTGATGGCTGGCAATGCACGCATGAAGATATCACCGATCGGCGCCAGAGTGAGGCGCAGATCCTTCGGATGGCACGTCACGATACGCTCACCGGCCTTCCGAACCGTGCCTTCCTGCGCGAACATTTGGAGACCGTCCTCGATCAACGGATCTCCGGATCGCTCACGGCTGCCCTGTATCTCGACCTCGACGGCTTCAAGATGGTGAACGACACGCTGGGCCACCCGGACGGCGATGCCCTCTTACGCCAAGCTGCACAGCGCCTGCAGGACTGCCTGCGGGCGACGGACTTCGTCGCCCGTCTGGGCGGCGACGAGTTCGCTATCGTCCAATCCGGGATCGCCGATCCCGCGGATGCGGCTGATCTCGCAGCGCGCATCGGCGCCATGCTCCAGATCCCGTTCACGCTTCAGGACCAGGAGATCGTGGTCGGCACAAGTATCGGCATTGCGGTCGTGGATGCGGAGGCCGACACCGACAGCGATACCATTCTGCGCCGTGCCGACGTGGCACTGTATCAAGCCAAAGCAGCGGGTCGCGGAACCTGGCGTTTCTTTGCAGACGATATGGATACGGCGATCCAGCGACGTCATCGTCTCGGAGCTGAGCTACGCCGCGCGTTGGCTGCTGGCCAGTTCGAGTTGCATTATCAACCCCTCGTCGCGGCGCGGGCTCGCACCCTCAACGGCTTCGAGGCCCTGCTGCGCTGGCGCCATCCGGAGCACGGTCTGATCAGCCCCGCGACGTTCATTCCGCTGGCGGAGGAGACCGGATTGATCCGGCCCATCGGGGCCTGGGTGCTGGCTCAGGCTTGCCACGATGCGGTCGATTGGCCGGATGCTCTTAAAGTCGCGGTCAATCTCTCGTCCGTGCAGTTCGTCCGGGGCGACCTCGTCAATGACGTAGCCCAAGCGCTGATGCGTTCCGGGCTTCCCGCAAGCCGCCTGGAGCTCGAGATTACGGAATCCGTGCTGCTCCAGGACAATGCCGAGACCCTGAGGACCCTGCATCGACTCCAAGCCCTCGGTCTGCGGATCGCCATGGACGATTTCGGCACCGGCTATTCCAGCGTCAGCTACCTGCGGCGCTTTCCCTTCGACAAGCTCAAAATCGATCAGAGCTTTGTCCGGACTCTGGGGCGGGACGCAGGCAGCGTCGCCATCGTCCGGGCGATGGTGGGTCTAGGTAAGGCCTGCAACATGGGTGTTGTGGCCGAAGGTGTCGAAACGCTGGAGCAGGCCGCCATTTTAGAAGCCGAGGGCTGCGATGAAGTGCAGGGCTTCCTGTTCAGCCGTCCCCTTCCGCTCGCAGACCTGACGAGCTTTCTCGCGAACCCGGCATCCGCAATATCGAGCTTTCACGAAGCCCGGGTCGACGCGAAGCCGCAACGCGACGCGGCCTGATGGGTCGGTTCAGGCGTCCGGATCGTCCGCATTGAACAGGCCGAACTGCCCGCCCGATTCGCGTCGGGGCCCGGGAAATCCCATATGCCGAAAAGCGTGGGGCGTGAGCATCCGCCCGCGCGGCGTCCGCTGAACGAAGCCCTTTTGGATCAGGAACGGCTCGATGATGTCCTCGATGGCATCGCGCGGTTCGGACAGCGCGGCAGCGATGGTCTCGATCCCCACGGGTCCACCGTTGAAAGATTTTGCGATCATCGTCAGGTACTTGCGGTCCATGACGTCGAGACCCGCCGGATCGACGTCGAGGAGTTGAAGCGCCCGGTCGGCGATAGCACGCGTCACCGTCGGGGCATCGGCCACGATGGCGAAGTCGCGCACTCGGCGCAGGAGCCGCCCAGCGATACGGGGCGTGCCTCGCGCACGCTTGGCGATCTCGTTGGCCCCCTCGGCCGACATGCCGAGGCCCAGCACCCGGGCGCCGCGGCTCACGATCAGTTCGAGTTCATCGACGTCGTAGAATTCCAGGCGGATTGGAATGCCGAAGCGGTCGCGCAAGGGCGTGGTCAGAAGGCCAGCACGGGTCGTTGCGCCGACCAGAGTGAACTTAGGCAGCTCGATTTTCACGGAGCGCGCAGCCGGTCCTTCGCCGATGATGAGGTCGAGCTGATAATCCTCCATCGCTGGATAGAGGATTTCTTCCACCGCCGGATTAAGACGGTGAATCTCATCGATGAAGAGTACGTCGCGCTCTTCGAGGTTGGTGAGCTGCGCCGCCAGATCACCCGCCTTGGCGATGACGGGACCGGAGGTCGATCGGAAGTTCACCCCGAGCTCACGCGCTACGATCTGCGCCAGCGTCGTCTTGCCCAGGCCGGGCGGGCCAACGAACAGGACGTGATCGAGCGCGGAACCAGTCTTCTTCGCCGACTCAATGAAGATGCTCATGTTGGCACGCGCCGCCCGCTGTCCGATGAACTCGGATAGGCTCAACGGGCGGATCGATTGCTCCAGGTCATCCTCGCGCCGCTCGGGCGTGAGCAGCGACTCGGGCAGCGGGTGCAGGGTCGGCGATTTTGGTGCCGACGCCTTCGAGGCGGGTCTCGGAGGTTTGCTCACACGGACTCTCGGTAGTGGGCAGTGGCGCCCGCGTCCATCATCTGTTCTCGTGGCCGATGTCGCATAAAGGCGCCGCGCGCGCTACATTGCGTCGTGGAACAGGACCTCCGCAACGCCTCGGAAAGGGCTCGGCCACCCGGAGCGGAGCGCGGCGCCGTGAGCAGTGCGTTGCACGCGTACGAAGGGGCGGCCCTCAATGAGTTCGAGGACCTTCCCGGCGACAAGCTCGGCAACGAGCGCAGGGAGTCGATCGGTGGGTATGAATGGCGCGTCGCGCCGAGAGCGACATCGGCGGATAGCCTCAGCGGCCTGTTCGAGGTTCTCTGACCTGGGATGGAGGCTCGGGACCATATCGACGCGTTGCAGGGTTAGCCGCGATTGCCGTCCCTCAAGCACTAAGCACCGGCAACAGGGGACCAACCGTATGTCGAGATCGACGTCCGGTTAGAGGCGAGTTGGAGCCGCTTTCCTGTGCCTGAAGGCCCCGAAACCATTCTGGACCTCCCAGGGGCTCGGGTTACGCTTCGGCTGCGTGGGATCTGCCACGGCGTCTTCACCGGGTGAGCGCCGCGCTTGAAGCCCGGCGCCCGAGGCGTTCCGACGCTACTCGGCTTCCGGAGCGATCGGCTCCAGGCCGCCGATATGCTTCTGCGCGTAGAGCGGCAGGCCGATCTGCGAGATCAGCTCCAGCTGCGTCTCGAGGAAGTCGATATGGCCTTCCTCGTCCTCGGCCAAATCCTCGAACAGGCGCTTCGAGACGCGATCGTTGATCGAATCACAATATTTGGCGGCTTCAAGGTACAGGGCGCGTGCCTCATTTTCGGCAGCGAGGTCGCACTCGATGATCTCCTGGACGTTCTGGCCGATCCGCAGGGGATCAAGTTCCTGGAGGTTCGGGAAGCCGTCGAGGAACAGAATGCGATCGACGAACCGATCCGCATGGTTCATTTCTTCGATAGATTCCTTGCGCCAGAACTTGGCGAGATCGATGTAGCCCCAATCATTGAGCATGCGGAAATGGAGCCAATACTGGCTAACCGCCGTTAGCTCGCTGCGCAGTCCTCGATTGAGGTACTCGACGACCTTCGCATCACCCTTCATCCGCCCAATCTCCCTCGAAGCACGTTAAGCTGGAGGGGAGCTTCAGCACCCGGAATGGGCGCTCAGGCGGCAATCCCCTCCTCAGCAGTTTGGACCTTGACCAAACTACAGGAGCTCGCGCAAGTCGCCGTACACGCATGCGCCGCCTCATCGAGAGCATTTTGTAGAATGCCGCGGATGGTCCGGGCGCAGCGCCCGCATTTCGGGCTGCACCCGAGGCAGGCCTGAACCTGGGCCGGCGTACGCGGACAATCCGGGCCACGATGCAGGCAGGCGCGCACAGCTCGATCGGACAGGACGTTGCAGGAACAGACGATCATTGGGACCGTAACTCGTGCGTGGCTCGTGCCGCTGGGTGAGGCCATCGGGTAGGATGACCCCGATTGCTCCGTCGAAGGATGAGCGACAGTGATGCTTGAGCGCGAAAACCGAACCCATGCATCGAATTGGTCGCCAGATTAGAATTATTGAAAACTGCTTTGTTATCAGAAGGTTAGGTCTTCGCACCCGATCTGGCAACGGATGATGGCGAAGTCAAGGACGCAATCGTCTCGCGCGAGACGATGTCCACCTCAGCGAGCGAGTTCGCGCAGGCCCAGCCGGATCAGCGTCTTCGCCTCTGCGCTCTCTCCAGCCTGCTTCAACGCCTCGGCAATGGCAGAGGACGCCTGAACAGGAGCGTAGCCGAGATTGACCAGGGCCGAGATGGCATCCGTGACGGGTTGTGGCGCGGTGCGATTCTCGACCGCACCCGACAGCGCGATCACCGCAGGATCGATCGCTGCGAAGGCGGGGGCCTTGTCCTTGAGTTCCGCCACGAGGCGGGCGGCCAGACGCGGACCGACACCGGGTGCACGCGCGACCGCCCCCTTGTCCCCCATGGCGATAGCCGAGGCCAGGGCCGACGGCTCGAGCACCGAGAGCAACCCGAGAGCGACCTTGCTCCCCACTCCCTGTACGGTCTGGAGTAGGCGGAACCACTCGCGCTCGGCATCCGAGCGGAAGCCGTAAAGCCGGATCATGTCCTCGCGGACGTGAGTCTCGATCGCCAGATCTGCCGCCTCGCCGATTCCAGGCAGGCGCTGGAGCGTCCGGGCGGAGCAGTGAACCACGTACCCCACCCCTTGGACGTCGAGGATCACAAAGTCCTCGCCGTAGGAATCAATCACCCCCTTCAGCTTGCCAATCATCGCCTCAACCATTCTCCTGCCGCCGGAATGCCTACAAGGCGGCACACCGGAGCGCCATGTGCCGCGTCGCGCCAACGACAAGCGACTGTTCCCTCCCCGGCCTCGTATGTCTTGAGGCCGGGCGAGGTTCGTGAAATCAAAGGCGCCTGACCCCAGACACACGGATGACCGACCCGATGCGCCAAACCGCGCTGTTTCTCGCCTTCGGATTCCTGCTCACCGCCGGCGCGGTCGCGGCCGTCGAGACACCGGCGACTGCCACTGTGCCTTCGGCAGCGCCCTCCAGCGATCCAACTCAGGTGCGTCGGGGCTCCTATGTCCTCGATCCCGCACACGGCAAGATCACCTGGTCGGTGAGCCACCTCGGATTCTCGACCTATTACGGGTCGATCACGGATGTGAGCGCTCGGGCGGTGCTCGACCCGAAGGAACCCGGAAAATCCAGTCTCACGGTCACCATCGGTACGGACAGCATCAATGGCCTCAACGACCACCTCAATCAGAACCTGAAGTCCCCCGACTTCTTCGATACCGCGAAGTTTCCGAGGGCGACCTTTACGGCCACCAGCATCGAACCGACCAGCCCGACCACGGCGCGGATCAACGGCGACCTGACCCTGAAGGGCGTGACCAAGCCGTTCGGGTTCGACGCGACCTTCAATCAGGCCGGGACCAATCCGGTGAGTAAGGCCTATACCGTCGGCTTCGACGGACGGGCTGTCATCAAGCGCTCCGATTTCGGCATCAGCGCTTACCTGCCGATGATCGGCGACGAAGTTTCCCTGCGTCTCGAGGGTGAATTCAAGGCTTTAGAGTGACCCCACGCCCCGGCGCCCGCAGCCAGCGATAGATCTCGGCGAGCAGAGCCGTCACCAGCACCAGCATCGCCATTTCGATCAAGGCGGAAGCAAGAATCCGAATCGCCAAAACGAACGGGGAGAGATCTGCGCCAGCCCGCTCGGACCCGTGAAGCATGCGGTCGATGAAGCCCAGGGGCAGAATGGCTGCGACGAGGATCAGGCCGATCCGTCCCGCCGACCCACGGGTCATCGCGATCACCGCGCGCAGGTTCGCATCGGGAGCGCCAGCTGCCAGCGCAGGCGCAAGCATGCTGCTCCAGATCTGCAGGATCAGGATGGCGATCCACGCCGAGAGGCCGGGATCACCCGGGCTGATCCGAAAGTGTCGGTCGATAGCACCCGATCCAATACACCACTGACCAGAAGCCAGAACAGTTCGAGAGCCAGGAAGTCCTGGAAGGGGCCGGCTCGCCCAGTGACGATCGCCTGCACGGAGCCATCGACTCCGATGATCGTCCGGAACATCGCCATCCAGTAGGGGGCGAGTAGAATCGTACAGATCCCATCGACCAGGAAGATGTCTTCGTGGAAGCGGACGGGTGCGGCCGCATCAGCCATCAGCGTGTGCGCCGCTTCCTTGGCAAGAACGACGAGGAACGCGAAGGTTGTGGCGGGGCCGAGACTGCGCATGGACGGAGGCGCGACGATCAACGCATTCCGAAACGTGTCCGCCATCGGCAGCGTCGGACGCGTCATTCCAGGATCAGCCATTTCGCTCGATCTCCACCCAATCCGCTGGGATGCTCAGAAGGTGCGAACCGCCTAGCCGGGATGGGTGCATGGCCTCGACGTCTAAGTCGGGGCCATGCACCGCCTCAGTTGCGCGCCAGGGCGGCCGCGATCCGGGCCGCCGCGAGGCTGCTCGCCCCGGCGACGGGAGCGTGCTGGCGCTTCAGCGCATGCCCTCCCCGATGGCTGTTGTGGGTGATGGCGATGGCAAGTGCATCCGCTGCGTCGGCGACCTTGAACTGCGCCAGCGGCAGCAGGAACTTCACCATGGCCTGGATTTGCGCCTTCTCGGCATGCCCCGAGCCGGAGACCGTCTTCTTGATGAGATTGGCCGAGTATTCGAATACCGGCGTTCCGGCCAGAGCTGGCACCAGAAGGGCCATGGCGCGGGCATGGCCGAGCTTGAGCGTCGCCTGCGCGTCCTTGTTGACGAAGGTCTCCTCGACGGAGACCTCATCGGGCCGAAACGACTCCACGATGCGAGTGATGCCCTCGTAGAGTTCACGCAGGCGCAAGGCGAGCGGCAAATCTCCGTCAGAGGTGACGACACCGCAATCGACATAGGCGAGCTTCGTACCCGTGGCCGTCACGACGCCCCAACCGGTGCGCCGCAGGCCCGGGTCAATGCCAAGGATGCGGACGGGAAGCGTCATGCGAACACAATCATGGACGGGTCGGCTCCAGGCGCGGACTTCGCGCCGATCCGAGCGTTAGGGACATACCGTGAACGGAGCGTTATGCCAACGGCCACGGCGTTCGGATATGCGAACGCGTCAGCCCCACGTCAGATCAGCGTCGAAACTCTCTTGCGAGAGATTGGCGTGATCGCCGCCAGAGTTCTTGCTTCGGCCTTTAAAACGCGCGCGTGAGGCCGGCATTCTCGATGACGAGATCAAACGTGACCGCGACATTCTGAAGGCCGGCTCAAGCAACCGGTTCCAGAGCATTCAGCCCTGAAGCTTCTCCATGAGCGCGTCCGAGAGCGCGAAATTGACAAAGACGTTTTGGACGTCGTCCTGGTCCTCGATCACCTCGACGAGGCGGATCAGCTTCTCGCCGGTCTCGTCATCGACCTCGATGGTGTTCTGGGCCTTCCACACCAGGGCAGTCCGGCGCGGCTCGCCGAAGCGCGCCTCCAGCGCCTTCGAGACTTCGCCATAGGCGTCCTGAGCGCAGATGATCTCATGACCGTTCTCGTCCGAGCGCACATCGTCCGCGCCGGCCTCGATGGCGGCTTCCAGCACGGTATCGGCATCCGCAACCTTGGCGTCGAATTCGACGACGCCGACATGATCGAACATGAAGGAGACGGCGCCCGTCTCGGCGAGGCTGCCACCGGACTTGGTGAAGGCCGAGCGCACGTCCGAAGCGGTGCGGTTGCGATTGTCGGTCTGCGCCTCGACGATGAGCGCGGCACCACCTGGACCGTAGCCCTCGTAGCGGATCTCGTCATAGCTCTCGGCATCGGCACCCTGCGCCTTCTTGATCGCGCGCTCGATGTTGTCCTTGGGCACGTTCTCGACGCGCGCCGCGATGATGGCGGCACGAAGGCGGGCATTCATCGCCGGATCGGGCAGCCCGAGCTTGGCGGCCACCGTGATTTCGCGGGCGAGCTTGCCGAACAGCTTCGAGCGGACCGCGTCGACACGGCCCTTGCGGTGCATGATGTTCTTGAACTGGGAATGGCCGGCCATGACGTGACCCTAGACTGGAAGAACGAGGGCGGATCGCGAGGGCCATCTGCCGGGGCGGCACGCCCGCGATGCCGGACGAACGGATTTGGCCGGCTTATAGGCCGCCCGCCGCACCGATGACAACGCTGCGGCGCACCGTGGGCAACCCTGGCATCGGCGCGGTGGCATTCCGCTTCGCGGACGCTATCCTGTTGGAATGACGCACGATGCCATCCATCGAGAACGCTCCGAGACGCTCCTTGCGGACGCCCGAACCCAGCCTGAGATGACGCAACGCTGGCTTAAGCTGGGGATCGCGGGAATCCTCGGGGTGGTTGCCGGTGCGATCCTGTTCCCGAAGCGTGCCGAGGGCGAACCCATCGGACAGATCGGAACGCGCGGGCGCTCACGTGGAGGGCGCCCGAAAGTCTGACGTTGCGCGCACTCAGGAAGCGACGTGGGCGTGCCAGGCGCGCAGGGCACTCAAACTGACGATGCCACCCGGCCACGCGTGTCCGAAGAGGTGTCGGTGCGGCGCGCCGGGCTCGCCGAGATCCGAGACCGCGGAGAACGCGCCGTCGAGGCGGTGACTCTCGGTGTAGCGGCTGCGGGTGGCGATCACCGGCAGGCCTGCATCGAGGGCCGAGCGGATGCCGGCAGCGGAATCCTCGAAGGCGACGGCTTCCGAAGGAGTGACGTTCAGTCGCCGGAGGGCTAGGTCGAAGACGTCGGGGGCCGGTTTCTTGCGGGCCGCCTCGTCGCCGCAGGCGATCACGTCGAAGGGCACATCGCCCGCGGGGAAGTTGATCCGCAGCAGCGTGTCGACGTTGGGGCGGCTCGTCGTACTCGCCACCGCGAGTTTAATGCCCGCGGCCCGCGCCTCGGCGATCAGTCGGCCGACGCCTGGGCGCAGCGCGAGGTTGCCACCCTTCACTAGGTCTCCGTAGCGACGGGTCTTGCGGTCATGGATCTCCCCCATGCGCGAGCGCAAGGCATCAACCTCATCGGCATGCTCGGTCTCGACGTAGTGGCGCAGGCGCTCCTTGCCTCCCATTACCGTGAGAAGATCGGCATAGCGGGCCGGTGACCACGACCACGGCAGGCCCATATCCGCGAAGGCGCCGTTGAAGGCCTGCCGATGCAGATCCTCTGTTTCCGCCAACGTCCCGTCGACGTCGAAGATGAGTGCCCTCAGCATGCGAGGGGGCCGACTCCCGCAGACGCGGCACCGGCACGGATCGCGGCAATGCGCTCCGCGTAGCCCGCCGCACCGCCCTTGAACACGGCGTTGCCCGCCACGAAGGCGTTGGCGCCGGCACGCGCTGCAAGCGCCACCGTTTCGGGGCTGATGCCGCCATCGACTTCGATGTCGATATCCCGCCCGGCGGTCATCGTGCGAATTCGGCGGATGGTCTCCAGCGTCGAGGGAATGAAGCTCTGGCCACCAAATCCGGGATTCACCGTCATCACCAGGACGAGGTCGACGAGATCGAGAATCGGCTCGATCGCAGAGGCCGGCGTACCCGGATTGAGGGCGATTCCGGCCCGCTTTCCGAGATCGCGGATCGCCTGGAGCGAGCGGTGACTGTGTGGGCCGGCCTCGACATGGATCGAGATCGTGTCGGCGCCGGCTTCCGCGAAAGCCGCGAGGTAGGGGTCGGCGGGGGCGATCATCAGGTGCACGTCGAAGTGCTTGGCCGAGTGCGGTCGTAGCGCCTTGATCACAGCCGGACCGAAGGTGATATTGGGCACGAAATGTCCGTCCATCACGTCGAGGTGGATCCAGTCGGCACCCGCCTCGGACACCGCGCGCACCTCCTCGCCGAGCTTGGCGAAATCCGCCGAGAGAATTGAGGGCGAGATGATCGGGCCGTTCATGAATGGGGTCCTCTGCTGCGCATCACCGGAGCCTTATGCCATCCGGCGCTTGCGCTCGACGAGTTGCATGATGATCGGCGTCAGAATGAGCTGCATGGCAAGATCAAGCTTGCCGCCCGGGATGACGATCGAATTGGCGCGGCTCATGAACGAGCCCTGGATCATCGAGATCAGGTAGGAGAAGTCGATCCCCTTGGGGTCCTTGAAGCGGATCACCACCATCGATTCGTCGGCGGTGGGAATCCACCGCGCGATGAACGGATTCGAGGTATCCACCATGGGGACGCGCTGGAAGTTGATGTCAGTCCAGGTGAATTGCGGGCAGATGGTCTGCACGTAGTCTGGCATGCGACGCAGGATGACGTCGGTAACGGCCTCGGTGGAATACCCCCGGAACGAGCGGTCCCGGTGCAATTTCTGAATCCATTCGAGATTGATCACCGGCACGACGCCGATCTTGAGGTCCGCGTAGCGGGCCATGTCGACATTGTCGTCGACAACGCAGCCGTGCAGCCCCTCGTAAAACAGCAGGTCGGAGCCCGTGGGGAACTCCTCCCAGGCCGTGAAGGTCCCGATCTCGGTGCCGTACTGCGCCGCGTCCGCTCCGTCATGCGCATAGTGGCGCGTTCGCCCACGACCTGACTCGCTGTAGGTGCGGAACACCTCCTCAAGTTCGGGCAGCAGGTTGGCTCGCGGCGCGAAGTGGCTGAGGTTGGGCTCCTCGGCCATCATCCGTCGCATCGTGTCACGATCATAGGCGTGGAATGCGTCGCCCTCGATATAGACCGCGCTCACATCCTCGCGGCGAAAAATCTGCTCGAAAGTGTTGCGGACTGAGGTGGTCCCCGCCCCCGAGGAGCCGGTGACCGAGATGATGGGGTGACGCGCAGACATCGTTGTTCGTGCTGACCCGCGCCGGTGCGCTAGCTGCGCATCAGGCCGCGCTGCCCGAACAGGGGCGAGCGGCCGGCAGCGGCGTTGCGACCGTCGTAGTACTTCGCGACGCACGCGACCTCGTCGAGCGAACCGAAGATCAGCGGCACGCGCTCGTGAATGCCGGTGGCGCTGATATCGAGGATGCGGCGCTCGCCATCGATCGCACCGGCACCGGCCTGCTCCATCAGCATCGCAATGGGGGCGGCCTCGTAGAGGAGACGCAGGCGCCCCTGGGCGTAGCCCTTCCGGTTGTCGCCCGGATACAGGAAGACGCCACCGCGCAGGAGCACGCGCTGAGCATCGGCGACCAGCGAGCCTAGCCAGCGCATGTTGAAGTCCTTGTCCAGGGGACCGTCCGAACCGCGCAGGCAATCCTCGACATAGGCCTTCACAGGTCCGTCCCAGTGCCGGGCATTCGAGGCGTTGATCGCGTATTCCTTCGCCGAAATAACGACGTCCAGGCGCGGGTGCGTCAGGCGGAAGGTGCGTTCGGCGCGGTCGAGCGTGTAGATCTGCGTGCCGTGGCCGAGCGTGACGACCAGGGATGTCGCCGGCCCATAGGTCACGAACCCTGCTGCGATCTGCGCAGTGCCGGGGGTGGTGAAGGAGGAGATCGAATCCGCGTCTCCGGCCACAGCGGGACGGATGCCGAAGATCGACCCCACCGCCATATTCACGCCGATGTTGGATGAGCCGTCGAGCGGGTCGATCGCCACCGCGAGCGGTGCGCCGGCGGTGAGTTGCATCATGCCCTCGGCCTCTTCCGAAGCCACCACAGCGACCGGCGCACCGCGCAGAGCCTCGGTGAATCGCTCGTGGGCCAGGACATCGAGCGCTTTCTGGACGTCGCCGTCGCTGTTGTGCTCGCCGGTGGCGGCGAGATCGGCTCCGCCGAGCATGCCCCGGCCGATCACCTCGCTGACATCGACGGCGGCTTCGGCACAGGCGGCGACCACGGCCGCCGCATCGGCGAGTTGCGCATCGGCCGTTACCATTGTCGCGAGGCAATCCGCGAGAGTGGATCCGAACTCCAGAGACACCGTCGACATGAACGTCCGTCCTTCTTCATTCCTGACAGGGAGGTCCCGGCCGACAGCTTCGAAGCGGAAGACTCCGCTTTCGCTCACCGACCGTTCACCGTCGCATCCTGCCCCTTGGCACGAGAGCGGCCAGCGACACCAGGGCTTCGAAAGCTTCGGCCCCCTCACGGCCCACATCGTATCACCGAAAGAATTCTGAAAAAACTTGCGAGCGATTCCAAAAAAACTAAAACCGCCTGATGCGCAACCTTTCCCTCAAACAGCTCCAGGCCGTCGCCGCGGTCGCCCGCCTCGGCACCATGACGCGTGCCGCGCAGGAGCTCAACGTGACCTCGGCCGCCCTCTACGCGCGCATCCGCCAGTTGGAGGAGGAAGCCGGCCTGATGCTGTTCGACCGGACGCCCACAGGCTTGAAACCGACCGATGCCGGGCGCGAGATGCTGTGGGCGATCAACAGCATCAACACCGTGCTCGAAACCTGCGCCGACCGCCTGGAGACCCTGAAGGGGGGCAGCGGCGGACGTGTGGCCATGGGGGTGGTTTCCACGGCCAAGTACTTCGCTCCGGGGGTGATCGCCGGCTTCGTCGGCCTGCACCCGGCGGTGGAGATCAATCTCACGGTTGGCAACCGCGGCGCCATGGTCGAGGCTCTGCGCAACTACGAGATCGATTTTGCCATCATGGGCCGTCCGCCGCGCGATTTCGCCATTGAAGCAGAAATCTTCGGGCCACACCCGATCGTGATCATCGCAGGACCGCACCACCCCTTCGTCGGTCGCGCGGGCCTGACGCGAGCGGATCTCGCTCAGGAATCCTTTCTCGTCCGCGAGGAAGGCTCTGGCACCCGCACGGTGTTCGAGGAGTTCATGGCAGGCGTCATGATCAAGCGCGCCCGCCTGGGGATCGATTCCGGTTCGAACGAGACGATCAAGCAGGCTGTGATGGCAGGACTCGGCATCGCCCTCATCTCTGCCCATACGGTGGCAGCCGAACTGGACAGCGGGCGCCTCGCCGTCCTCAACGTGGAGGGCTTGCCGATCCGACGCGACTGGTACGCGGTACGCAGGGCCGACAAGGTTCTGGGCCCCGCTGCTGCGGCGTTCTGGGATTACGTTGCCAAGGACGGTGGCCGTTGGCTGCCCCAACTCCGGCTTTCGCAGAACCCGTCGTCGGTCACCGCGGAGTTCGAGGCATGAGCACGGCCGGTGTCGTCATCGTCGGCGCCGGTCAGGCCGGCTTCCAGGTCGCGGCCTCCCTGCGCGAGGCGGGCTTTGCCGATCCCATCACCCTGTTGGGCGACGAGGGCCTGCCCTATCAGCGCCCCCCCCTGTCGAAGGCTTATTTGGCTGGGAAGACCGATGCGGCCGGCCTCTGCCTGCGGCCGCCATCCTATTTCGTCGAACACAGGATCACCCATCGGTCGGGTGTGACCGCGACGGCAATCGACCGCCGGAAACGACGCGTGGCGCTCAGCGATGGAAGCGCGCTGGCCTACGACCATCTTGTGCTGGCCACTGGCGCCCGCAATCGATCGCTACCGGTCCCAGGGGCAAACCTGGCAGGCGTCCATCAACTGCGGACCCTCGCCGATGCAGACGCTCTCAGGGCGGCCCGTGACAGAGCAAACGCCATCGCGATCATCGGTGCGGGCTTCATCGGCCTGGAATTCGCCGGCATCTGTGCCGGCTCCGGCATTCCCGTGACCGTCATCGAGGCGGCGGACCGGCCGATGGCCCGGGCCGTCTCGCCCGAGACAGCTCGCTTCTTCACGAACGCGCACACCCGAGCCGGGATACGCTTCGCCTTCGGTGCCGGGGTTTCGGCGCTGGAGGGCAAGAATGGTCGCGTGGCCGAGGTTCAACTGGCCGATGGCTCCTCGATCGCAGCCGATCTTGTCCTGGTCGGCATCGGCGTCATTCCCAACGAGGATCTGGCCGAGGCCGCTGGTCTTGCCGTTGGCGACGGTATTCACACCGACGCGGTTCTGGCGACATCCGATCCGGGGATTTCGGCGGTGGGAGATTGTGCGTGCGTGCCAAGTCGGTTCGCGGCGGGGCAACCCGTCCGGATTGAATCGGTCCAGAACGCCGTGGATCAGGCTCGCTGTCTGGCGGCACGCCTGACCGGGCGCCCGACATCCTATGCCGCGGTACCGTGGTTCTGGAGCGATCAAGGGCCGCATAAGCTCCAGATCGCAGGTCTGACACGGCCGGACGATGTCAGCGTGCTGCGTCCGTCGGCAACGGGATTGTCGGTGTTCCGGTTCAGGGCGGGAGATCTCACCGGCGTCGAGACAGTGGACAGAGCCGCCGATCACATGGCGGCCCGGCGCATCCTCGGCCTTGGTCTCCGTTTGAGTCCCGAACAGGCGGCGGACGCGACGTGCGACCTGAAAGCTCTTGCCACCGCCCGATAGGATTTAACGGAGCAGTCTCTAGCGGTCGTTCTCGGTGTTGAGAGCATCCACCCGTGTGCCCTCGCCACGACCCTGCTCGCTGAGACGGACACCATCGGAGCCTCCGTCCTGGCTGAATAGGACCCCTTGGGTCATGAAGACGCTGCGCAGCGCTTCGATCTGACCCGATGGTGCCTCGCGCCCACCCGATTCGAAATCGCGCACGAAATCCTCACCGAGCCCGAGTTTGCCGGCAAGATCCGATTCCGACCAGTTGAGGAGCGCGCGTGCGGCGCGTGACTGAGCCGGCGTCATGGTATTCGGGCCGGAGGCCTCGGCCTGCAATCCGCTCGGGATACCCTCGTCCGATCCCACCACCGCGCAAACTCCCACATCGTGACACTCCGCCGGACAACGGCAGCATGGGGCGATCGTTCAATGAGAAATGGCGAGCATGGAAAAATTGTCGGCGTGTTGGTTTGTGGGGGATCGAGCCGAATCCAGCCTCACGTGGACTTGACCATATTTGTGCTGGAATCTTATCGGATTGGCCGCAGCGCACGTCCTGCTAGACGGTTGCGCGCGCGATGCCGCGGCGAGCCCCGGATCGGGACCGGCGCGGTTGCAACGTTCGACGCGACGCGAAGCGCGCTTGAAAGGGAGCCAGACGATGAGAGCAATCCCAATCGCCGTGGTCGCCGGCGCCATCGTGGCCGGGATCATGTCCACGGCGGCGAACGCGCAGATGGGCAACAACGTCACGGGATTCGGCCGCGACGCTCGCGAAAAGCCGGAGAAGAAGCAGTACGTTCCGGCCGCCAAACCGCAGGAAAAGATTTTTCCGCTCGACGCGACTTGGACGGCGGTCAGCCTGAACGGAAAGCCCTTCGGCGGCAACGACCGTCCGAGCTTCATGATCGACAAGCAGTATCGAGCCCGCGGCTACGGCGGATGCAACACCTTCGCGGCAACCGCGTTCCCGCTCAGGGAACAGCACCTTGCCGTCGGTCCGCTCGCACTGACCAAGAAGCCCTGCGACAAGGGTCTGGGTGCCAGCGAGCAGGATTTCTTCATTGCGCTCCGTACCGCAGGGCAATGGGATCTGGTCGGGTCGCAACTGGTGATCAAGAGCCAGAAGGGCGAGTTGCGTTTCGACCGGGCTCTCTGAAACGCGGGCTTTAAGGCTCCGTTGACGACGATCCGCGGTCGCGACCGCGGATTTACGCCGCGTTCAAGACGCCCTGCGCCTTCTTACCCCATCGCCGAGTCTCTTGGCGGATGGGGAGCATGTGATGAGCACGAGGCTGTCATGGACGACCGGCAGCAATGGCCTTCGGCCCGGCCTCCGGGAGGAAACCCGGTACGCCTGGCCCCAGAGCGTCCATGCGGGTGCCGCGATAATCGCGGGGGCGAGCCCCGCACTCGCCACGGTGATGATCGTTTGCGCGGCCCTGCTGATCCACTGATCCCCGGAGCCTCTCTGCAGCCTGCCTAGCGCGAAGAACTAAGTTCTCCGGCTTAAGCTTGGAACAGTAGAAAAATCCTACCGTGCTTCAATAAGGTCGGCATTAGAGAAGGATTGTCTTTGACCTCCGGGCTTTGCCGATTGCTTCCATGGAAACGACACGATATCTCCCGGCTCTGAGGTCGTCCCATGCGAGATCCGGCGCGTCCTTGTGCCGGCCGCCTGCGCGCCACCCACATGCTGTTCAGGAGAGATCTATGGCCGCGTCCCAGAGCCCCGCTTCCACCCGCATGCCGGGCCACGGCCACATCTTCGGCTCGATCACCGAGACCATCGGCAACACGCCCCTGGTGCGCCTGAACCGCATCACCAAGGAGCACGGGGTTGACGCCGAGATCCTGCTCAAGCTCGAGTTCTTCAACCCCATCGCGAGCGTCAAGGATCGCATCGGCGTCAACATGATCGACGCCCTGGAAGCCTCTGGGAAGCTGAAGCCCGGTGGCACCCTGGTGGAGCCGACCTCGGGAAACACCGGCATCGCCCTGGCATTCGTGGCGGCCGCCCGCGGCTACCGTCTCATCCTAGTGATGCCCGAGACCATGTCTCTGGAGCGCCGCAAGATGCTGGCGTTCCTCGGAGCCGAACTCGCGCTGACCCCCGGCCCGCAGGGCATGAAGGGCGCCATCGCCAAGGCCGAAGAGCTCCTCAACGAGATCCCGGGCGCGATCATGCCCCAGCAGTTTTCCAACCCCGCCAACCCTGAGATCCACCGCAAAACCACGGCCGAAGAGATCTGGAACGACACCCAGGGCCATCTCGACGCCTTCGTGGCCGGTGTCGGCACTGGCGGCACCATCACGGGTGTCGGTTCGGTGCTGAAGCCGCGCTTGCCCGGCCTGAAGATTGTGGCCGTCGAGCCCACCGACTCGCCGGTCATCTCCGGCGGCCAGCCCGGCCCGCACAAGATCCAGGGCATCGGCGCCGGGTTCATACCGGACAACCTCGACAAGTCGATCATCGACGAAGTCATCACGGTCTCGAACCAGGAAGCATTCGATACCTCGCGTCAGCTGTCACGTCTCGAAGGCATTCCCGGTGGCATCTCCACCGGCGGCAACGTGGCTGCGGCCCTGAAGCTGGCCGCCCGTCCCGACTTCCGCGGCAAGCGCATCGTCACCGTCGCCTGCTCCTTCGCGGAGCGTTACATCTCGTCGGCGCTGTTCGACGGTCTCTGATCAGCGATCGGGTCCGGCAGAACACGGCCGGACCCACCTCGTCCGTCTGTGCGGATGTGCGTCCGCCCACGAGGCAACCTCGTGGGCCGCGACGGGTTGAGCCTCCAAGATCAGGAGGACACCATGACCGACGAGCCGCGCGAGCGACCCTCGCTGAAGGATTTCGACGCCTACGCCGATCGCAATGGCCACGACCTGGGACAGGACAACGCCCGCGATGTCGGCCTCCCCTCTCGGACCCAGGGTGACCTGAAGGGCAACCCGATGGGTGAAGCCGAGACTGCCCGCATCGCCTCCGGCACGCCCGGATCGGATGCTTCGGACCAGACGGCGGCCGAGACGCCCTCCGCCAACCTCAAGCAGATCGGCGACGCCGCGCAGAACGCAGGGTCCGCACCGTCCGGCGCCGCGAAGGAAGCGATCGATCGCGCAACCGCGCCCAACGGTAAGGATGCGGGAGAGTAGCGATGCCGAACGACCAAATTCCCATCGTCGGCACCCGCAAGCCGGACGCCGATGTCGGCAAACCCGGCGCACCTGCCGTGGCAGGGGGCCGTCAATCCGCTGCGCAGACCTCCATCACGCAACAGGGCTCCGGTGGCGAGACGGATACGCGCCGCAACGCCGCCTGGACCGGAACGCCGAAGGGTCGCAACCCTGCTCCGGTCGGTGGTTCGTCGGATGGTCAGTCGGATCGACGCCAGCCCGGCGGCACCGGTTCCGAAATGAGTTCTGGAGAGTGATGCGATGACGGCGCAGAACGAAACGGATCGGCCGAAGGACAATGCCCCGGCGAAGGGCAAGCCCGCCAACACCGCGCCCGACGCGGTGATGGATCCGAACGAAAAGACGGACGGCAAGCCGGGGCAAGGGCCGAAGGGCGGTAACCAGCCGGATGGCGAGACGGACCCCGGCAGCGGCTGACGGGGAACGCTCCCGCGCCACGGCTCCAGACGCTCTCCGATCCAGCAAGCACATCGGGGAGAATTCGGACGAAGGCGCCAGTCAACGCCGGCTTGAAATTTAGTGTAGCGACAGTGATTCCGCGATTTGCGTCGAGCATCTGCGTATCCTGCTGCCGGCCGAACCGGCAGAGCTCCGTGCGGTGCCCGTCCTGCGCGTTCGTAACCGGCACCCCAGCGAACGATCGACTTCCACCAAGCCCCCCTGTCTCCTTGTGAGATGGGAGCGACGCGATACTCTGCGGATCAGGGAGATCCGCCGATGAATGCCTCGACAACGGCCGACAGGGCCGCGCCATCGATCTATGACCGGGACCTCGACCGGAACCCGGCGAATTACCAGCCGCTGACCCCGCTGAGCTACCTCGACCGGGCGGCGCGCGTCTTTCCAAACCACATTGCCGTCATCCATGGTCCCCTGCGGCGCAATTATGCCGAGCTATACAGGCGCTGCCGCCGGTTCGGGTCGGCGCTTGCGGCGCGTGGCATCGGGCGCGGCGACACCGTCGCGGTGATTCTGGCCAATACGCCGGAGATGATCGAGGTCCATTACGGGGTGCCGATGACGGGCGCCGTCCTCAACACCCTGAACACCCGCCTCGATGCCGCCGGGCTCGCGTTCTGCCTCGACCACGGCGAGGCCAAGGTGCTGATCGCCGATCGGGAGTTCGCCAAGGTCGTGGCCGCAGCCCTGGCTCAGGCCCGGGTGAGGCCACTGGTGATCGATGTCGACGACCTGGTATACACCGAGGGTGACGAAACGGTCGGCAGCCTCGACTACGAAACGCTCCTGGAAGAGGGCGACCCGGCCTGGGACTGGGCGATGCCGGGTGACGAGTGGGACGCGATCTCGCTCAACTACACGTCGGGCACCACCGGAAATCCGAAGGGCGTGGTCTACCACCATCGCGGGGCCGCGCTTCTCAGCCTCGGCAATGTGATCACGGGCAATCTCGGCCAGCACCCGGTCTATCTCTGGACCCTGCCGATGTTCCACTGCAACGGCTGGTGCTTCCCCTGGACGCTGTCGGTGGTCGCCGGCACCCATGTGTGCCTGCGGCAGGTGCGGGCCGGCGCGCTCTATGCGGCATTGGCCGAGCACGGGGTAACACATCTCTGCGGGGCGCCGATCGTGATGCAGCTCCTCCTCAACGCCTCCGAGGCCGAGCGCCGCCCCCTGCCCCGGCGGGTCGCCTTCCTGACGGCGGCCGCGCCCCCGCCCCAGGCGGTCCTCGGTGCCATGGGCGCGGCCGGCTTCGACGTCACCCACCTGTACGGCCTGACCGAGACCTACGGTCCGGCGGTGGTGAATGCCTGGCATCGGGATTGGGACGCCCTGGACGCCGAGGCGCGTGCGGAGAAGATGGCGCGCCAGGGCGTGCGCTACCCGGTGCTCGAGGGCTTCGATATCCGCGATCCCGAAACCTGCGAATCGGTGCCGGCCGACGGCGTGACGATGGGCGAGGCGATGTTTCGCGGTAACGTGGTGATGCGCGGCTACCTGAAGAACCCGAAAGCCACCGCGGCGGCCTTCGCGGGCGGCTGGTTCCGCTCCGGCGATCTCGGGGTCAAGCACCCGGACGGCTACATCCAGCTCAAGGACCGTTCGAAGGACATCATCATCTCGGGCGGCGAGAACATCTCGTCCATCGAGGTCGAGGACGCCCTGTTCCGCCACCCCGCCGTCTCCGCCGCCGCCGTGGTGGCCCGGCCGGACGCGAAATGGGGTGAGACCCCGATGGCGTTCGTCGAGCTGAAGCCCGACGCCACCGTGGAGGCCGACGCCCTCATCGCCTGGTGCCGCGACCGGCTGGCCGGCTACAAGCTCCCCCGCCACATCGTCTTCGGCGAGTTGCCGAAGACGTCGACCGGCAAGGTGCAGAAGTATCTTTTGCGCGCGCGCGCGAAGGAGAGTTGAGCCGGCATCACGGTCATCGATCGCAGGTCGGGACCCCGTCGATCGGTGGTACCGGGACGCCCTGAGATCGTATTCCAACGTAAAAAGGCCGGGCTTTCGCCCGGCCTTTCGTCGCACAAGTGGGTTGTGACTGGGGTCGCTTACGCCACCCCGCCCGAGCGCTCGAAGCGCTTGCGCTCGTTGGGGTCGAGGTAGGTCTTGCGCAGGCGGATCGACTTCGGCGTGACTTCCATCAGCTCGTCGTCCTGGATCCAGGCGAGCGAGCGCTCCAGGGTCATGCGGATCGGAGGGGTGAGGCGCACGGCCTCGTCCTTCGAGGTGGTGCGGATGTTGGTGAGCTTCTTGCCCTTGAGCACGTTCACCTCGAGGTCGTTCTCGCGGTTGTGCTCGCCGATGATCATGCCCTGATAGACCTTGGCGCCGGGCTCGATCATCATCGGGCCGCGATCTTCCAGGTTCCACATGGCGTAGGCCACGGCCTCGCCCTTGTCGTTCGAGATCAGCACGCCGTTGCGGCGGCCGGGCATCTCGCCCTTGTAGGGCTCGTAGGCCTTGAACAGGCGGTTCATGATCGCGGTGCCGCGGGTGTCGGTCATGAGTTCACCCTGGTAGCCGATGAGGCCGCGGGTGGGCGCATGGAAGACGAGGCGCAGGCGCGAGCCGCCCGACGGCTTCATCTCGATCATCTCGGCCTTGCGCTCGGACATCTTCTGCACGACGACGCCGGAATACTCCTCGTCGACGTCGACCACGACCTCTTCGACGGGCTCGAGGACGTTGTCGTTCTCATCCTTCGAGAGCACCACGCGGGGACGCGAGACGGCGATCTCGAAGCCTTCGCGGCGCATGGTCTCGATCAGGATGGCGAGCTGGAGTTCGCCGCGGCCCGAGACGAAGAACGAATCCTTGTCGGCCGCCTCCTCGATCTTGAGCGTGACGTTGCCCTCGGCCTCCTTGAACAGGCGGTCGCGGATCATGCGGCTCGTGACCTTGTCGCCCTCGGTGCCGGCCAGCGGCGAATCGTTGACGATGAACGACATGGTGACGGTGGGCGGATCGATCGGCTGGGCCTGGATCGGGGTCTCGACCTGCGGGTCGCAGAAGGTGTCGGCCACGGTGCCCTTCACGAGGCCCGCGATGGAGACGATGTCGCCAGCCTCACCCACGTCGATGGGCGCGCGCTCCAGGCCGCGGAAGGCCAGGATCTTCGAGACGCGACCGGTCTCCACCAGCTTGCCGGTGCGGTCCATGACCTTGATGGCCTGGTTCGGCTTGACGGTGCCGGACGCGATGCGGCCGGTGATGATGCGACCGAGGAACGGGTTGGCCTCCAGCAGGGTGCCGAGCATCCGGAACGGACCCTCCTCGACCTTGGCCTGGGGCACGTGCGCGAGCACGAGGTCGAACAGCGGTGCGAGTCCCTCGGTCTGGTCGCCGTCGGGCGCCGTCGCCATCCAGCCGGCGCGGCCGGACCCGTAGAGGATCGGGAAGTCGAGCTGATCGTCGGTGGCGTCGAGCGCCGCGAACAGGTCGAACACCTCGTTCACCACCTCGGTGATGCGGGCGTCCGGACGATCGACCTTGTTGATCGCCACGATCGGCTTCAGGCCGATCTTGAGGGCCTTGCCGACCACGAACTTGGTCTGGGGCATCGGGCCTTCGGCGGCGTCGACGAGCACGATCACGCCGTCGACCATCGAGAGGATGCGCTCCACCTCGCCGCCGAAATCGGCGTGGCCGGGGGTGTCGACGACGTTGACGCGGGTGTCCTTCCAGACGACCGAGGTCGCCTTGGCCAGGATGGTGATGCCACGCTCCTTCTCGAGATCGTTCGAGTCCATGGCGCGTTCCTCGACGCGCTGGTTCTCGCGGAACGATCCGGATTGCGACAGCAGCTTGTCGACGAGCGTCGTCTTGCCGTGGTCGACGTGGGCGATGATGGCGATATTACGAAGCTTCATGGGGTATCCGAAGCGAGAAGAGCCCGTCACGCGACGGGCCGCAGGAGGCGGCCGGCTACGCCGGGTCACGGGATCGAGCTATCGCGTCGCAATATAAGGTGTGGGCCTCCGGGGCAAGGGGCGACATCCGCCGGGCGCGGCATGCCCCTCCCCCGTCAGGTGCGTGCGGTTTCCGCGCGCAAAGCCCGGACCCGGTAGCGGCCGAGCGCCGTGACGCACACGAACGAGATCGCCGCGAGGGTGGTGCCGAAGGCGGCGATGGGCCACCAATGGCCCTGGAAGCGTTCGGCCAGGAGGGTGCCGACGATCGGCGTGAGCCCGCCCGCAAGGGCGCCGCACACCTGATAGGCCACGGAGATCGCGGTGTAGCGCACCCGCGTGGGGAAGGCGCCGGCCACGTAGCCGGCAATGACCGCGTAGAAGGTGGCGCTGCCGAGCACGTTGAGGGCGAGGCCGAGGGTCAGGGCCGGCACAGAGCCCATGTCGACCAGGAGGAAGAGCGGATAGGGTGCCAGCATCGCCCAGATCAGAGTGCCCTGGAGGAACAGGCGCTCGTTGCGAATCAGCTCCGCGATCCGCGCGCCCACCGGCGTCATCACGAACTGGACGCAGGCCGCCACCAGCAGCGCGTCGAGGATCGTGGCCCGGGGCAGGCCCAGATACTGGGTCGTGTAGGTGATCATGAAGGTGTTGAAGAGGTAGACCGAGCCGATCGCGAAGGTGTTGGCGCCGGCCGCCAGGGCCAGCGGCGTCAGGCTGGTGGCCAGAACCTCCCGAATCGGGGCCGGCGCCCGGGCGGCCCGGCTGCAATCCGCCTTGAAATCCGGTGATTCGCCGACGCCCAGGCGGATGAACAGGCCGACCAGGAGCAGGACCACGCTGACCAGGAACGGCAGGCGCCAGCCCCAGGCCAGGAAGCGCTCCGAATCCATGAGACCGGCCAGGCGGAAGGCCAGCAGCGACAGGATCTGCCCGGCCGGGCTGCCGAGTTGGGCGAACGACGCGAAGAAGGTCGCGCGCCCCTTCGGCGCGTGCTCGGCGGCCAGCAGAACCGCCCCGCCCCACTCGCCGCCGACCGCGATGCCCTGGAGGATACGCAGGCCCACGAGGGCGATGGGCGCCCAGATCCCGATGCTGGCATAGGTCGGCAGCAGGCCGATGCCGGTGGTGGCCAGCCCCATCATCACCAGGGTGACCACCAGGGCCTTCTTGCGCCCGAGCCGGTCCCCGACATGCCCGAAGATCAGTCCGCCGAGGGGCCGGGCGAAGAAGCCGACCGCGAAGGTGCCGAAGGCCGCCAGGGTCGCCACGAAGGGCGTCGCCTCGGCGAAGAACAGCGGCCCGAACACCAGGGCGGCGGCGGTGCCGTAGATGAAGAAGTCATACCACTCGATGGTGGTGCCGACGAAGGCCGCGATGGCGGCCCGGGCCGGTTGGCGCGGCGCGGGATCGGGTCTCGGGGTCGCGGACATGGGGTGGTCTCCCGGGCGAAGGAGCGGGGCGGCCGGACGGACCAGCAAGCCCCGGACCGCGCCGCGCGGTCAGGCCCTCGGCCCATCCTGACGCCCCGCGCGACCGGATGCGCGCGGGTCGCCCAGCCGCTACTTCGCCGCCACGGGCCGCACCGACCACGTCGCCCAGTAGACCGGGCGGCCGAAGACGCTGGAACCGTTCGCGCCGCCCGGCCCCGGCGCCACCCGGTCGAGCCAGGTCAGGAACCCGGCCTTGGCCTGATAACTCGTCGGGGTCGCGAGATTGCCGTAGCGGTCGGTCATCCAGAAATGCTGGCTGCGGCCGAACCGGCCCGAGCCATCGCCGCCCGAGCGCAGGCCGAGATAGGCGGTGGAGCGCATGATCGCCTGCGGGTCCGAGAACCAGGTCAGTCCGGCCAGGGAACCCGGGGCGAGGTCGGCGCTGTACTGCACGCAGATGTCGGCGACGGGGCCGTCCATGGTGTTGGCGGGACGGTTGCAGCGGTAGGCCACCACCCAGCGGTCCATGTCCCGGGCCTTGGCCACCCGCATCAGGCTCTGGGCCGGCAGCGGCTCCGCGATGGTGCGGGGCGCCGACCACACGCGGTCGGCGGTGAGATCGCGGCTGGTGCGCAGGTAGAGGCCCATCCGCCGGCTGGCCATCGGCGCCCCGCAATCGGAGGGCAGCACGTCGGTGTAGTAGTAGTGATAGACCTGATCGACCACGCTGATGGCGCCGACGAGGTCGGTGCGGTCGAGGCCCTGGCCGGCGCAGTTGCCGAGGACGGGGGCGCCGGTCTCGTCGAGGACGGCGCTGGGGCCCGGCGCATCGGCAGCAGCCTGCGCGCGACTGCGGCGGCCACGCCGTGACCGGCCCTCTGCTCGCTCCTGCGCTCGCCCTTCCGCCCGCCCCTCGCCGAACGGCGTCCAGGCGATGCCGTCCAGGCTGCGGCTGCGGATGTCGAAGCGGGTGAAGTCCAGGGTGCGGGCCTGGAGCAGCGCGTGCCGCTGACCGGATTCGGTGGGCACGGCCGCGAGGAAGAACACGTAGCTGTAGGCATCCCCGCCCCAGGCGCGTCCGGCCACGGTCATCGGATGGCGGGCGGCGATGCCCTCCTCCACCGGCACCGGTGCGGGGGGCGCTTCCGCCCGGCCCCGGCCGCCGCGCCGACGCCGCTCCTGGCTGCGCGCGACCGTGCGGGCCATCTCCCACAGGCGGCCCTGCGTCGGCGGCATCGCGGTGGCGAGCTGCTCCGGCATGGCGCCGGAGCGGATCGAGCCGCCGTCCAGGGCCTCGGTGGCGCGCCGCGGCGCGCAGGCCTCCGTCTCGCCGCGCCTGGATTTCGGGGCGGCCAACGGCGTCTCAGCCTGGTAGACGGCCTGGAGCGGCCCGGTGGCGGGCGTCGTCCGGACGAGCTGGACGCTGCCGGCCGATTCACAGGCGCGAGGGGTGAAGAACACGCCCTCGGCCTCGCCGCCCCGGCAGATCTCCAGGGTGCCGCCGCCGGTGACGTAGCAGCTGGTATCGGTGGTCTGCGCCGCCGCCCCGGAGATGCCCAGCGCCGCCATCAGGCCGGCCAACAGAGGCGCCGACGCGCGGTGATGGGCGCCGGACGGCGCGGCGGGTGGGGAAAAACGCTGATGTGTCACGGGCCTTAGGGGTAGCGCGCCGGGGCCTTTCGGCAAGGCGGCGACCGGGTGCCATCCACATCGCGTTGCGTCACGTTTTCGCGGATGCGGCTCGGGTCAGGGCGCGGACCGGCGCTCCGTCCCGCACCATTCGGCGATGAACAGCGCCATCGCGGTAGTGATCCGCTGGACCGAGGCGAGGCTCACGCGCTCGTCGAAGCCGTGGATGTTCTGACTGATCGGGCCGTAGCAGAGTGCGGGCACCCGGTCGTAGAGCGCGTAGACGCGGGTATCGAGATAGCTCGGCGACATGAAGCTCTCGAGGTCCCGGCCGGTCGCGGCCCGGTGCGCCCGCCCCAGCACCGCCTCCGCCTCGGAGCCCTCCGCCAGGGCGTAGCCCTCGGCGAAGAAGCCGTTGAAGGCGATCCGGGGCGGGGTGTTCGACAGGAAGGCGTCGTCGCGGGCGAAATCGGCCACCGCCTGCTCCACCGCGCGGGCGGCCTCCGCCGCCGAGAGCCCGGGATACAGGGCGATGCGGCAGTCGATCCGGCACCAGGCCGGCACCGACGAGGCCCAGTCGCCGCCCTCGATCCGGCCGACATTGAGGTTGATGGCGTCGGGCTGGTCGGCGAAGTGGGGATGGGCCGCCTTCTCGGCGTTCCAGCGCGCCTCCAGGGCCCGCAGGGCGCCGATCACCCGATAGGTGGCGTCGATGGCGTTGGCCCCGGCCCCCATCTCGCGGACATGGACCGGGCGGCCGCGCACCTCGACGGTGAACCACAGCACGCCGACATTGGCGCGCACGAGCTTCTCGTCCTCGGGCTCCGGGATCAGGACCGCATCGGCGCGGTAGCCGCGCAGATGGGTCATCAGGGCGCCGTTGCCGGTGGATTCCTCCTCCACCACGGATTGCAGGGTCACGGTGGCGGCCGGCTGCAGCCCGAGCCGCGCCAGAGCGTCGAGGGCGAACAGGTTGGCGGCATGGCCCGCCTTCATGTCGGCGGCGCCACGCCCGTACATCCAGTCGCCATCGATGACCGGCTCGAAGGGCGGGTGGGTCCACAGATCGGCCGGCCCCGGCGGCACCACGTCGACATGGGCCTGGAGGATCAGCGAGCGCCCGGTCTCGGCCCGCGGCCGATGGATGCCGACCACCAGGGGCGCCCGGGAATGCGTCTCCGACAGCGCGCCCCCGCCCGGATGGGCGGCGAGCGCCGCCGCGTCCATGGCGAAGCGATCGATGGCGTAGCCGCGGTCGCGGAAGGCGCGGAACACGAAATCCTGGATCGCGTGCTCGGCCCCGCGCGTCGATTCGAACCGCACCAGGGCCTGGGTGTGGGCGACCTGCTCGGGAAACCCGGCGGCGACGGCCTCGGCGATGCGGGCGGCCAAATCTGGGTCGAGCGCGGGGCTGAGAGCGGGATCGGGGGGCATCGGCTCTCCTGCGCGGCGACGGATCGCGTCAGGATAGCGAGGCCGGGGCGATCAGGCGAGGAGCACCGCCGCCAGGGCCAGCGGCAGGGCGAGCAGGGCGGCCGGGCGAATCCAGGCGGGCCGGTAGGACACCAGCGCGACCACCAGAAGGGCCGCGCCGGTGAGGGAGCCGATCCACTGCACGGGTCCGAAATTCCAGTCGGAGGTCAGGATGGCGGCCGCGAAGGACACCGCGATCACCGCCCATCCGGCGAGGCGCAGGCCCCGCGCGCGCGTCCGGCTCTGGCCCCGTCCGGCAATGGCCCGATGGTGCCGGTCCATCGACAGGCACAGCGCAGCGAGGCCGGCGAAGCTCAGGGCGAGGTTCAGGGCGATGGAGAGCGGAGTCATGCTTTGACGAGACCTTCGGGCGCCAGACCGCCGGCGGGGCGGGCCGCTCGGGCGGCCGCGCGACGACCTTCGTAGAGGGAGACCGCCCGGGCCCCGAGCGCCAGGACGAGGCCGAGCCCCAGCATCGCGGCATCGAAGGCCAGGAAGTCGAAGCCACGATCCGTGGTCAGGGCACCGACGATGGGCACGGCGCCGAAGAGGAGCCCGGCGGACAGGCCCATCTCGACCC
This sequence comes from Methylobacterium sp. Leaf113, assembly GCF_001423325.1. Classification (NCBI taxonomy): domain Bacteria; kingdom Pseudomonadati; phylum Pseudomonadota; class Alphaproteobacteria; order Hyphomicrobiales; family Methylobacteriaceae; genus Methylobacterium; species Methylobacterium sp. Leaf113. Next base: position 152,805 of record NZ_LMNJ01000001.1, on the reverse strand, counting down.
AGGCCCGTCGGTGCGGCCGGGCCAGGGGCACCAGGGCGGCGAGCGCCCAGGCGCCGAAGAACACGCCGCCCTCCCAGGTCGCCCGGTGGGCGAGGTCGACGGGCAGCAGCCGGTTGGCGAGGAAGAACGCCGCCATCCCGATGGGCAGGCCCAGGATCGTGCCGATGTTGAGGCCGCGCACGAGGCGCAGGCCGAACCGGGGCGCCTCGCCGGCCTTCGGCATGCGGGCGACGCTCCACAGGACGAGACCGGTGGCGATGGTGGCCGCGCCCATCAGGCCGCAGAGGAAGAACAGCGCCCGCAGGACGGGGCTGGCGAAATGCGCCTCGTGCAGGCCCATGAAGCTGGTGAAGACGTGCGCGGCCGGCTTCATCGTGCCCACCCGCTCGACCACGGCGCCGGAAACGGCATCAAAGGCGATCTGCGGATGCTGGTGGGCCAGCCCGTGCGGCTCCTCGAACACCGCGACCACCGTGGCGCCGGCGTCGCCCGGGTTGTTGACGATGACCATCTCGAGGGGCTCGAACACCTCGCCCTGGGCGCGGGCCAGCAGCGGCGCCAACGGCAGGGCCTCGGCCGGACGGCCGGCGGCCGGGCGCCAGGTCGTGCTCTGGGCGGATTCCACGAAGAAGCGCAGGTCGTCGCCCTTGTAGGCGGCCGTCACCCCCCAGGGCATGTACATCAAGCCCAGCGTGACGATGCCCGTATAGGTGATCATCAGGTGGAACGGCAGGGCGAGCACGCCGGTGACGTTGTGGGCGTCGAGCCAGCCGCGCTGGGCCGACTTGTCCCGTCGGAAGGTGAAGAAGTCGGCGAAAATGCGCCGATGCGTGACGATGCCGGAGATCAGCGCGACGAGCAGGATCATGGCCGCCCCGCCGACGATCCAGCGGCCGAGCGTCGGCATCATCTGGAGTTCGTAGTGGAAGCGGTAGAAGAAGTCGCCGCCTTGGGTGTCCCGCGCCCGGGTGGGGGTTCCCGTCTCCCGATCGAGCAGGGCCTGGCCAAGGGGCGCCTCCAGGCTGTCCATCCAGTAGACGCCGATCACCGGACGGTCGGGCTGCGGCACCGAGACATACCAAGCCATGGCCTTCGGGGCATGCGTCTTCAGGTAGGCGATCCCGCGTTCGGCGGCGGGGATGGGGTCGGAGGGTCCGGCGCGCAGTTCCGGCCGCATCCACAGCGAGATGTCGGCACGGTAATAGGTGGCGGTGCCGGTCACGAAGACCGCGAACATCACCCATCCGGTGACGAGGCCGGCCCAGGTGTGGAGCCAGGCCATGGATTGGCGGAACCCCGGCCTCATGCGGGCGGCCCCGCCGCGACGAGACCGAGGGCGACCCACAGGCCCACGCCGACGAGCGCCATGGGAATTCCGAGTCCGATCGCGGCGCGCAGCAGGGTGCGGGCGGCGAAGACCCAGATGACGGCACCGGCCAGGATGGCGAAGCTGAGCAGTGTGGCGGTGGCCACCGCCTCCGAGCGCACCATCGGCAGGGTCAGCGACAGGAACGCGGTGGCGAGCGCCGCCAGGGCGTAGCCGCCGAAGGCTGCGAGCACCACGCGCCCGGCCACGGCTGCGCGGTAGCGCCAGCCTTGTCGCGCGCGGACCCTGTCCAGGGAAGCGGAACCATCAACCACGGGCAGCACCTTCGAGACGCGCGCGGGGCACACCCGCAAGATCAGGCAAGAGCGGCAGTCCCGGCCGTGCCAAACCTGCCGGCCGACCCCCGGATGTCGCGAGGATTTGCTCCGCTATAGCGATCCTCGTCTTGAGCCTGCAAACGCTATGTTATGGAATCATTCCAATTCGACATTCAAACGCTGCAAGAGGCGCGACATCCTCAAAGGCCCGGGATGGAACGGCGTCGGAAATCGTGTTGACGGACCGCAGGTCGCGCCCTGTGCCCCCGGAACGCGGGTTAGGATAAGGTGGCGATCAGCGCCCGCTTTCCGCGAACACCGCCCGAGAACAAGACACCCGATCGTGACCGCAAGCTCAACACGTCCCCCGATCCGCTTTCGCGGCCGTTCCTTCATGGCCCTGGTGCTCGCCCCGGTGCTGCCCGTCTCCGAGTGGCTTGCCGAACTCGACGCGCTGGCCCGGCGCTCGCCCGCCTTCTTCGTCGGGCGCCCGGTCATCCTCGACGTGGCCGGACTCGGGCTCGAACGGGAAACCCTCGTCGCCCTGGTGGCCGATCTCGCCGCCCGCGACGTCGCCGTGATGGGCATCGAGGGAGCCGATCCGGGCCAGCTCGGCGCCGGCCTGCCGCCGCCCCCGGCCGGGGGGCGTCCGGTCGACGCGGTTCCCACCCCGGAGGCGACGCCGGACGCCGAGGCGGACGCGCCGGTGATGCCGTCGGCGCCGGCGCCGTTCCGCTCGCTCATCCTCGATGCCCCGGTGCGCTCCGGCCAGACCATCCTGCACCTGGAGGGCGACATCACCGTGATGGGCTCGGTGGCCTCGGGCGCCGAGGTGATCGCCGGCGGCTCGCTCCACGTCTACGGCGCCCTGCGCGGTCGGGCGATCGCCGGGGCGGCGGGCAACCCGGACGCCCGCATCACCTGCCGCAAGTTCGAACCGGAACTCATCGCCATCGACGGCCTGTATCGCACGGCCGATGATCTCGGCCCGGTCCAGCGCGGCCTGCCGGCCCAGGTCCGGCTCGAGGGCGACGCGATCAAGGTGGCGGGCCTGGAATAGCCGCGGCGAGGCGGCGCAGCGGGGCGGGCCGTGCGGGCCTGTTCCACACGGATAACGGGCATCGATCGCACGCGCGCCTCTTCTGGATTGCGGAGCAAGGAACGGGAGGCGTGCCGGCGCGGCGCGTCGTAGGCGGGAGCAGGATCAAGTCGGAAGGACCTCCGCCGTGCCCCGCTCCGTCCCTCACACCCTGTCCGCGCCCGAGTGGGCGATGCTGCTCGCCCTGTCGGTGCTCTGGGGGGGATCGTTCTTCTTCACCGGTATCGCGCTCCAGGCGCTGCCGCCCTTCACCCTCGTCGTCCTTCGGGTCGGCGTGGCGGCCCTCGTCCTCAACCTCGCCCTGCCGCTCACGGGATCGCGCCTGCCCCGCACGCGCGCGGTCTGGACGGCGTTCGCCGGCATGGGGCTCTTGAACAACGTTCTGCCGTTCTGCCTGATCGTCTGGGGACAGACACACATCGCCTCCGGGCTTGCCGCCATCCTGAATGCGACGACGCCGCTCTTCGCCGTTGCGGTGGCCCACCTGTCGACCTCGGACGAACGGATGACGGGCAACCGGCTCGCGGGCGTTCTCGTCGGCCTGGGCGGGGTTGCGGTCATGATCGGGCCTGCCCTACTGACCGCTCTCGGGACGAACGTCCTGGCGCAGATCGCGGTTCTGGCCGCAGCCCTCTCCTACGCGGTGGCGGGCGTCTTCGGGCGCCGATTCAAGCAGATGGGCGTCCCGCCGGTCGCAACGGCGGCGGGGCAGGTCACGGCATCGACGCTCCTGCTGCTCCCCATCGCCCTCGTGGTGGATCGGCCGTGGACGCTGGCGATGCCGGGTCTGCCGGTCTGGGGCGCCGTGCTGGGCATCGCCACCCTGTCCACCGCCCTGGCCTACGTGCTCTATTTCCGCATCCTTGCGACGGCGGGGGCGACGAACCTGCTGCTCGTCACGTTCCTGATTCCGGTCTCGGCCATCCTGCTCGGCACCCTGGTGCTGGGCGAGCGCCTGGATTTCCGGCACTACCTCGGCATGGCCCTCATCGGCTGCGGCCTTGCGGCCATCGATGGTCGCCTGTTGCGACGTGATCGCCTGTCGAGATTTGGTCGACCGCAGCCAAGCAAGCCTTCCGATCCTCCCGGGGTCGATCTGGGGCGAGACATCTGAACGGTCCGTTGGTCGCGGGCGCGGATCGGCTGCGAGCGCCGTTCCTACCGGCCGGTCCAGTTCGGCGGCCGCTTGGCCAGGAAGGCCTCCATTCCCTCGCGAAAATCGGCGCTGGTGTAGCAGAGGCGGATGAGGTCGTCGCCGGGACGCTCGGCCCCCGTCGCATCCTCGCCCTGGAGGCGTCGCAGGCCCTCCTTGGTCGCCCGCAGGGTGAGCGGCGCGTGGCCGGCCATCAAGGTCGCGAGGTCCGTGGCCCGCGCTGCCAGCGCGTCGGCATCGGCCACCACTTCACCGACGAGCCCGATGGCCAGCGCCTCCTCGGCGCCGACGAGGCGGGCGGTGAAGATCATGTCCTTGACCCGGGCCGGGCCGATCAGGGCCGAGAGCCGGCGCAGGTTGCCGAGCGAGAGGCAATTGCCGAGGGTGCGGGCGATGGGAAAGCCGAGCTTGGCGTCGCGGGTGGCGATGCGCAGGTCGCAGGCGGCGGCGATGGCCGCGCCGCCGCCGGTGCAGGCGCCGGCGATCGCCGCGATGGTCGGCACCGCCAGCCGCTCCAGCGCGCCCATCACCCGGTCCATGAAGCGCTCGTAGTCGATCGCGTCCTGGGCGGTCTCGAAGCTCCGGAACTGGGCGATGTCGGTGCCCGCCGCGAAGGCCTTGGCCCCCGCGCCCGTGATGATCAGCGCCTTGATGCCGGTATCGGCCTCGATCCGGGCGCAGTGATCGATTAGCCCCTGGTACATGCCGAAGGTGAGGGCATTGCGCGCCTGCGGCCGGTTCAGCGTCAGGCGGGCGATGCCGCCCTCGGCCGTGAAGAGGAGTTCGTCGGTGCTGGTCATGCCGGATACCTGGACGGGGGCTGGACGGAGGACTGGCGGGCGAGAGGCGTGGAAGCGTCCCACACCCTCTCGCCCGGAGCACTCGGTCCGGGCAAGCGGCCGGCTTCGAATCAGCGTCCTCAGAACACGGGCGGCACGAACATCGCGGCCGGAACCGGGTGGCGGATGTAGTCCTCGTGGCGCTCGCGATCCGGCAGGTGCACGGGCGGATGCTCGACGTCGCCGTAGGGAATCTGCGCCAGGAGGTGGCTGATGCAGTTGAGACGGGCGCGCTTCTTGTCGACGGCCTCGACCACCCACCACGGCGCTTCCGGGATGTGGGTCCGGGCCAGCATGTCCTCCTTGGCCTTGGTGTAATCCTCCCACCGGCGGCGGGACTGCACGTCCATCGGGGACAGCTTCCACTGCTTCAGCGGATCGTGGATGCGCATGTTGAAGCGGAATTCCTGCTCCTCGTCGGTGATCGAGAACCAGTATTTCAGCACCACGATCCCCGAACGGGTCAGCATGCGCTCGAATTCGGGCACCGAGCGGAAGAACTCCTCCACCTCGTCGGGGGAGCAGAAGCCCATCACGCGCTCGACGCCGGCGCGGTTGTACCAGGAGCGGTCGAACAGCACGATCTCGCCGGCGGCCGGCAGGTGCGAGACGTAGCGCTGGAAGTACCATTGCGTGCGCTCGCGCTCGCTCGGGGCGGGCAGCGCCGCGACCCGGCAGACGCGCGGGTTCAACCGCTGGGTGATGCGCTTGATGACGCCGCCCTTGCCGGCGGAATCGCGGCCCTCGAAGATCACGACGACGCGCAGCTTGTGGGCCTGGACCCAGTCCTGCAGCCGCACCAGCTCGTGCTGCAGCCGGAACAGCTCGCGGAAGTAGACCTTGCGGTCGAGGCCGGGCGGACGGGCTGGCTGCCCGAGTTCGTCGGCCAGTCGCTCCAGGCGCTCGTCCTCCATCTCGAGTTCGAGTTCCTCGTCGAAATCGTCCGCCACCTCGCGGCGGATCGCCTCGACCTCCGCTGCCCGCTGCGCGCTGTCCATGCCCGACCCCAGACCCTGCCGTGGAAACCGAGGGGCTTAGATCACGGTTGTATGACAGGCCGGATACGGACTGGCGGCCCGGAGGGAACGTCCGCCGGCCCCTGCGTGTTGATGGTCAAGCTGCGCCGTTCCTGCCCGGCGCCCCACATCGCAAGAGGGTCACACCATGAGCCTGATCGGACGCATCGTCACCAAGCTCCTCGGCAACGAGGACCGTCCCGTGGTCCGCGACGACCGCAACTACGATTCCGGCACGCCCCTCGGCCGCCTCGTGACCAAGATCCTCCGGAAGTGAAGCCGGCAAGCCGGGCGGCTCAGGCCGCCCGGCGCTTGGACTTCTTGTCGCGACCCGGCTTTTCGCGGCCCTGCCCGGGCGCGCGCTGACCGGCGCGGGTCCGGTCGAGCACGAATTTCGCGTAATCGTCCATGTCCCCGGCAAACGGCTTGACCGTGTTGTCGGCCGCCAGCCACAGGCGATCCGCCACCAGCTCCATCAGCGAGCGATCGTGGGTGATGAGGATGACCGCCCCGCCGTAATCGTTCAGCGCGTCGAGGAGCGCCCTCCGGCTGTCGATATCGAGGTGGTTGGTCGGCTCGTCCAGAATGAGCAGGTGCGGCGCCTGCATGGCCACGAGGTTGAGGAGCAGGCGCGCCCGCTCTCCTCCCGAGAGCGCGTCCACTGTCGTCTCCTGCTTGTCGAACCCGAGCCCGAAGCTCGCGAGCTTGGCGCGCCTCCCCGATTCGCTGTCGTCGGGACGCTCGCGCCGGATGATGGCGAGCGGGGTGTCCTTCGGGTCGAGGGCCTCGATCTGGTGCTGGTGGAACCAGCCGACCTGCACCCGCCCTTCCCGCACCATCCGCCCGTCCCGCACCTGGAGCGCGCCCGCCGCCATCTTGGCGAAGGTCGACTTGCCGGCGCCGTTGACCCCGAGCAGCCCGATGCGGTCGTCGACGTCGAGGGTCAGGTTGAGGTCGCGCAGGACCGGCGCATCGTCGCCATACCCGATGGTGGCGTCGGTCAGGTGCATCAGCGGCGGCGCCAGGGGGCGCTTCGGCGAAGGCAGGTGGAACGGCGCCACGTGCTCCTCGATGGTGGTGGCGATCGGCTCCAGCTTGGCGAGGCGCTTGACGCGGGACTGCGCCTGCGCGGCCTTCGAGGCCTTGGCCTTGAAGCGGTCGATGAAGCTCTGCAGATGGGCGCGCTCGGCTTCCTGCTTCTGCTTGGTCGAGGCCTGGAGACGGGCCTTCTCGGCCCGGCGCTTCTCGAAATCGTCGTAGCCGCCGGTGTAGAGTTCGAGCTTGCCTCCGGCCACGTGCAGGATCGCATCGACCGAATTGTTGAGCAGCTCGCGGTCGTGGCTGATGATCAGGGCCGAGTGCGGATAGCGCTTGAGCCGGGCTTCCAGCCAGAGGGCGCCCTCGAGATCGAGGTAGTTGGTCGGTTCGTCGAGGAGCAGCATGTCCGGCTCGGCGAACAGCGCCGCAGCGAGGGCCACGCGCATGCGCCAGCCGCCGGAGAACTCCGCCATCGGACGGGTCAGGTCCTCCACCGAGAAGCCGAGGCCGGCCAGGATCTCGCCGGCCCGGGCCGGGGCCCGGTCGGCATCGATCTCGATGAGGCGGGCATAGATCTCGCCCAGGCGTTCCGGCTCGGCGGTCTCGAGTTCGGTGTTCAGCGCATCGCGCTCCACGTCGGCCGCCAGGATCGTGTCGATCAGGCTGACCGGGGTCGCGGGGTGTTCCTGGTCGACGGAGGCGACGCGGGCGGTCTTCGGCAGCAGGATGGCGCCGCCGTCGGGCTGCAGCTCGCCCAGGATGATCTTGAACAGGGTCGATTTGCCGACGCCGTTGCGACCGACGAGCCCGACCTTCGAGCCGGGCGGCACCGCCACGCTGGCACGGTCGAAGAAGCGTCGGCCCCAGGCGCTGAAGGTGAGGTCTTCGATCTGGATCATTGCGGGGGGCTCGCCGGGGGCGCGGGCACCGAATGAACCCTGACGCGATGCCTTCGCTCTATCGCAGCGCACCATGGAGCGCGAGGGGGGCGGCACGCATCCGACCCCCTCGTGCGACGCGCATTACTGGGCCGCGACCACCGACGCCTTCACCAGGGGCGCGACCGGCACGGTCTTGCGCCAGAATGTCCCGGTGCGGCCGGTCTGGTACCCGGTCTCGTACAGGCTGCGCATGTAGCCGGTGTCGAAGCCGCGCGCCGTCGAGGTGTTGGGCGCCGATTCATCGATATAGGCGAGGTTGAAGCCGATGCCGTTGCCGCGGGTGAAGGCGTAGGTCGAGGCCAGGGTGGCGCGGCTGCGGGCGCGGCTGGCGGTGGTGAACGAACGCTCGACGATGGAGAGCGTGTTGTTCTGGGCGAGATCGAATTCCGGCTCCAGGCGCCCGTTGATGATGACGTAGATGTCCGACTTGGCGCCCGCCTTGAAGCGGGCGTCGCGCAGCAGGAACGATTGCGGCAGGGTGAACACCGGCGTCACCACCGAGCCGTCGACATGCATCTCCTGGAAGGTGCGCTGCGCTGCCTGGACGTCGATGAGCTGGGGCGGGAACACGGCCGGGATGCTGGCCGAGGCGGTGAGCACGTCCGTGAACAGGTCGAGGGCGGCCGGGCCGCCGCTGGCCGCGATGGCGCCCATGTTCCAGATCACGGCGCGCTGGGCGTCGAGATTCGTCGTCACCACGAGGAGGCGCCGGCCCTTGGCGTGCTGCGCGGCGATGGCCGTGAGCAGGTCCGGCGTGACGTAGCGGCGCACGAGGTCGCGCAGGCGCCCGTCCCCGAACAGGCCGGAGCCGAACAGCACGTTGGCGAAGCTCGGCGACTGCACCAGGGTCGAGGCGATGCCGCTGGTGTAGATGTCCTTCAGAATGGCGTCGTATTCCGGCCCGACGAACGCGAAGGGCGCGATCAGCGCGCCCGTGGAGACGCCGGAGACCAGGGAGAACTCGGGACGCTTGCCGGATTCGGTCCAGCCGTTCAGCAGGCCGGCCCCGTAGGCCCCGTCGCCGCCGCCGCCCGAGAGCGCCAGGTACGCGAACGGAACCCGGCTGTTCTCGGGCCGCGCCGACATCTCGGTGAAGGTCTTTTCCGAGGCATCCGCGTAGGCGCGGACATTCGGATCGAGCCCCGGCAGCACGGCGGCGGCGGCCTCATCGGCCGTATAGGGAATGCGCGGCGTGGAGCCACAGGCTGCGAGCTGTCCGGCCAGGAGCAGGGCAAAGCCCGCCCGAGCCCATCGGAGACGACGCATGTTCGAGATGTCCACTGCCAGAATTCCGGAGGCCCAACCCCGGGGTAATCCTAGCACGGGAAAAGCAGCTTGGCAGTTGTCGTCTTGCGGCCAAGCCTCGCGACAGATGCGGGGTGTGGCATTCGCGCAGCAATCCGAGCGCGTCCGCCGACATTCGCCACGCGCGGGTGCGGAAAACCGCGATCCCGGCGCGCGGCGATGTCAAATGAACTTCCAAGGGGCGAAGCCGTTGGAGCACCGTACGGCAGCGGTTGTCCGCCGCCGGGGTGATCCGACGTCCCTATTACCATCGTGAAGCCTGCCCACGCCGACTGATCGCCCCGCGCGGGTCAGCCGTGTCGCCCGCATGCCGTCGACGGTCGTGACGAGGTCGGCGCGGGCGGGAAGGCCCCACGTGTCAGCGGGACGAGGACGAGGCGAGAGACGATGGAACGAGACGACGCGTGGCACCTCACGAGCGACCTCAGGGTCGAGGGCGGCAAGGGCGATCCCTTCGCCGCCGCGATCCGTGCCACCCGTATGGCGATGATCGTCACCAACCCGCGCCTCGACGACAACCCGATCGTCTTCGTCAACGACGCCTTCCTGCGTCTCTCGGGCTATGAGCGCTCCGAGATCATGGGGCAGAACTGCCGTTTCCTGCAGGGGCAGGACACCGACCCGAACGCCATCGGGCAGATCCGGGCCGCGGTCGATGCCCGGCGCGACATCGCCATCGACATCCTGAACTACCGCAAGGACGGCAGCCCGTTCTGGAACGCGCTGTACATGAGCCCGGTGATCACCGAAGGCGGGGACCTGCATTTCTTCTTCGCCTCGCAGCTCGACGTCACCGACCGGGTCGACGCGCAGATGCGGACGCAGAACGAGAAGGAGCATTTCGAGCGCGAGGTCGCGCGGCGGACGCGGGAACTGTCCGATGCCCTGGCGGCCAAGACCATGCTGGTCCACGAGGTCGACCACCGGGTGAAGAACAACCTGCAGATGGTGGCCTCACTCCTCACCATGCAGACCCGCAGTATCACCGATCCGACGGCCCGCGACGCGATGAAGTCGATGCTCACGCGCGTCGAGGCGTTGGGCACGGTGCACAAGCGCCTGTACCAGTCGCGCGACGTGGAGCGCTTCGACGTCGCGGAATTCACCCGGGAACTCGCCACGGACCTCGTGCGCGGCTCGGGCCATGCCGGCATCACCCTGCACCTGGACCTGGAGCCCGTGGAGGTTCCGGTCGAGAAGGCGCCGCCCGTCGCCCTGATGATGAACGAACTCATCACCAATGCGCTCAAGCATGCCTTCCCGGGCGACCGGCCGGGTCGCCTCTCGATCCGCGTCCATCCCGACGGTCGCTTCTTCGGCATCCGGATCGTCGATGACGGCATCGGCATGCCCCCGGACGTCGTGGGGGCGCGCTCCTTCGGCAAGCGCCTGGTGGAGAGCCTGGCGCGCCAGTTGAATGCCAGCCTGACCTGGCAGCCGGGCCATCCCGGGACCCTGATCGAGATCCGCCTGCCGCGCGAAACGCCGGGCGCAAAGGACAGCACGTGAGCGAGCCCCTGCGGGTCCTGATCGCGGAAGACGAAGCGCTCATCCTGATGCAGCTGGAGTTTCTCGTGGAGGATGCCGGCCACATCGTGGTCGGCACCGCCGCGACCTCCGACGAGGCGATCCGGGTCGCCCGGGAGACCCGGCCGGACCTCGTCTTCGTCGATCTCCAATTGCGGGGCGGTTCGTCCGGCATCGACATCGTCCGGGCCCTGCGCAGCGAAGACGCGATGGTCCTGATCTTCGTCACGGCCAACGCCCAGCACATCCCGGATCATTTCGAGGGTGCGGCCGGCGCCATCCCGAAGCCCTTCACCGAAGCCGCGATCTTCGACACGATCGCGTATTTCAGCGAATGCGTGCGCAGCCCGCCGCCCCGCGCCCCGCAACCCCTCGGCCTCTCCCTCGCACCGGCCTATCTGGCGAGCCTCGGCGGCGCGTGAGCGACATCTGACGTTCCGACCCCGCACCGAAGGTGCGGGAGGAGTGGCTTGGGAACTCCAGCCCTTCACCGCGAACCTTATTACCCTCAATGGCGCCGGATTTTTCCCCTGCTTCGGTCATACGGCGCCGTTTCATCAAGTCTGAAAGCAGACCGTCCGACCGTCTGCACGGGGCCGGCAGCAGACGGTCCCAGGCGCTCAGAGTTTGCCCACACCCGTTCGCCCCCTCGGGCGGCGGGCGGGTGGCCGAATGTCCGCACGCCGGTCACATCGCTTCAGCGGTAGCCGGCCGCCTGGAGTTCGAACAATTCGGCGTAGCGGCCGCCGAGGGCCTGTAGCTCGGCGTGGCTTCCCGATTCGATGACCGTTCCGCCATTGAGGACGAGGATGCGGTCGGCCATGCGGACGGTGGAGAAGCGGTGCGAGATCAGCACCGCCGTGCGCCCGTGGCTCAGTTCGCGAAAGCGCTGGAACACCTCGAACTCGGCCCTGGCATCGAGGGCGGCCGTGGGCTCGTCGAGGATCAGGATCTCGGCCTCACGCATATAGGCGCGGGCGATGGCGATCTTCTGCCACTCGCCTCCCGAGAGGTCGACGCCCTCGGCGAAGCGCTTGCCCAGGGGCTGGTCGTACTGGAGCGGCAGCCGCCTGATGACCTCGTCGGCCAGGCTGCGGCCGGCGGCCCGGGTGACCCGCTCGTCATCGTCGCGCGCATCGATGCGGCCCACCGCGACGTTCTCGCGGGCGGTGAAGCTGAAGCGCACGAAGTCCTGGAAGATGACCCCGATCCGGCTGCGCAGGTCGTCGAGATCGTAGGCGGAGAGGGGCAGGCCGTCGAGGAGCACGCGGCCTTCCGTCGGGTCGTAGAGCCGGGTGAGCAGCTTCACGATGGTGGTCTTGCCGGCGCCGTTCTCGCCCACCAGGGCCAGCACCTCGCCGGCCGCCAGATGGAAGCTCAGGTTGCGCACCGCCCAGGTTTCGGTGCCGGGATAGCGGAAGCCGACCGCCTCGAAGACGATCCCGCTCCGGATCGGGCGCGGCAGGGGCGCGGGGATCGCGGGCGAGCGGATCGCCGGCACCACCCCGAAGAACGAGAACAGGTCGTCGAGGTACTGCGCCTGCGCGGCGATCTGCGAGAAGCCCAGCAGCAGGCCCTCGATCAGGCTGCGCAGGCGCTGAAACGAGCCGGCCAGGAAGGCGAGATCGCCGATCGAGAACTGTCCCGCGGCCGTGCGCCAGACGATGGTGGCGTAGGCGAGATAGTAGGCCAGCGTCCCCAGGGCGGCGAAGGCCCCGCCCCAGCCGGCCCGGCGCAGGGCCAGGGCGCGGTTGTCGGCCACGAGCTTGGTGGCGAGTCCCCGGTAGCGCTCGGCGATGTAGCCGTTCAGGCCGAACAGCTTCACCTCCTTGGCGGATTCGACGCTGGCACCGAGGAAGCGCAGGTAGTCGATCTCGCGCCGCTCCGGCGTGCGCGTCCAGGCCAGGCGGTAGCCCTCGCGGTTGAAGTAGGTCTCGTTGAGGAAGGCCGGCACCAGGGCAACCACGAGCAGCAGGATCAGCCAGGGCGCGAAGGCCACGAGGCCGAGGGCGAAGGCCACCAGGGTGATGAGATCCTGGCCCTGGCCGAAGAGCTGGAACAGAAGGTTCGAGCGGCCCGTGACCTGACGGCGCGCCCGCTCCAGCTGGTCCTGCTGCGTGCTGTCCTCGAACTGCTCGAGGTCGAGATCGGCGGCGTGGCGCATCAGCTTCAGGGTCGCGGCATTGCCGTAGAGGTCGGCCACCAGCCCGTCGACGAGGGTGCTGGCCCGCCCCAGGAGGTCGGCCAGGATGGCGAGCCCGAACTCCGCCGCTACCAGAAGGGCGAGGTGCCGGAGGGCCGGATCGGCCAGCCAGGCTTCCGGGCCGAGGCCGCCCGGGTGGGGCCGGGCATGCTCGGCCACGATCGCGTCGAGGATGAGCTTGGCAAGGTAGAGCATGGCGACGGGCAGGCTCGCCCGCGCGAGGCGAAGGCCGAGGCTCGCCATGAGCAGGCGGGGACTGGCGGCGTAGACCAGGCGGAACAGGGCTGGCACGTGGCGCAGGGCGCCGAGGCGCGCGGTCCACGCGGAGGGAAGAGCAAGACGTTCGAGCATCGAGCGGGACCATGACCGGGACCGGTGCCCCCGTCGATCCCGTTCGCGTCGCGTCCAGGCCGCGTCCGTGTCGCAGCCGGAGGCCCTAAGCTCTTGAGGACAGAGGGTTCGACGGCGAGACGTGGCTTTGCGCCCTATGGTAGTCGTCACCGAATGTTCACCAAGGCGAGGCCGCCCACGATGCTCAGCGGTTCAGCGATCCTGCGGGTCGGCATCCTGATCGTGGTGGCGGCTGTCCTTGCCGGGATCATCCAGTTTCTCCGGCCGCATGGGGACGGCGCGACCGAAACGGCGACCGAGCCTTCGGCCGAGACGCGGACCGTGACTCCTCCGCCCTCCGTCGGGAAGGCCGGAACCCAGGCGGTGGTCCCGCCGGCGGTGACGCGGCCGGTGAGCCCTGTCGTGCCGGCACCCGCGCCGCAGGCATCGCCCATGCCCGCCCCGGCATCACCACCAGCCCCGACCTCGCCGCCGATGGCCGCCCCGGCTCCCACTCCAACCGCCGACGCGCGGATGCCTGCCTTTCCGCCTTCCTCGCCGCCCGCCTCACCCGCGCCCGGCCGCAGCAACGGGCACCCTGCCCGCCCGGCGTCGCCGTTCACCGGCGAGCAGGCCATCGACAACGCCGCCGAAACGGCGGGACCGCGCGGCGTGGCGGTGATCGACCTCAATACGGGCAGCGTCTCGGAGCTGAACGCCCTCAGGGGCGGCGGCATGATCGGACGCGCGATCGCGCAGAAGCGCCCCTATGCCTCCGTCGGCGAGCTGCTGTCGAAGCGCGTCCTCAGCCGCGCGGTGTACGAGCGGATCAAGGATCAGGTCACGGTGCGCTGAAACCCGTTTCGGGTAGCGCACCGCGCGGCGCCTGCCTACAATGCCAGCCCAGGAAGCCGGAAAGCCGCTTCGATCACCAGGGACGAGCCATGTTTGCGCAAGCCGGGGGCGTTACCTTTCGCGAGGATCTCGGCGTCGAGGAGACCACCGAGACCGACAACATCGTCCGCTGGGACGGCGAGAAGCTCTATGTCGAGCACGACATCTATCACAACGGTCAGCTCGTCCACCGCAAGTACCGCAAGAACGTCAGCGAGGCGGTCGCCCGGGCGCTTCAGGCGCTGATCAACCGGACGCAGCAATAGGCCGGGGCGGCGAACCTGCGACGCGCCTCGGCGCGTCCGCGTCCGCCTCCTACTTGCCGATCCAGTCGTGCTCGGCGACCACGGCTTCCACCGGGCGCGTCCAGGTGCCGGGCTGGTCGGAAGACCCCGTGCCGAGCGCGCACTGGACCATGACGCTGTCGCTCCAGCGCCCGTACTTGTAGCCCACCGCCGGCAGCAGCCCGACGCGGACGAAGCCGCAGGCCTCGTGGAGGCGCAGGGACGCCTCGTTCTGCGCGTCGATGTAGCCGATCATCTGGCGGTATCCACCCGCCGCGCAGGCCTCGATCAGCGCCGGCAGCAGGCGCCGGCCGATCCCGGCGTTCAGGTGCTCGTGGTGGACATAGATCGAGTGCTTCAGGGTGTAGCGGTAGGCCGGGCGCTTGCGGAACGGAACCGCGTAGGCGTAGCCGGCCACGATCCCGTCGCGGTCGGCCACGAGGTGCGGCAGGCGCTTCTTGCGCATGGCCTTCCGGCGCTTCTTCAGGTCGTCCGGGTGGAGCGGGTGCGCCTCGAAATCCCCGACATCGCCGACGCCGCGCCGGATGTGATGGGCGTAGATGTCCACCATGTCGGGCACGTCGGCATCCGACGAGGGCCGGATGACGAGGTCGGGATCACTCTCGGCCGCGCCCGCCATCAGCGGCTCTCGCGCATGACGCGGGGCTCTCGCATGACGTAGGTGTGGAACCGGATCGTCCCATCCGGATCGACGTCGCGGAACACGCCCTGGATCTCGGCCTCGAAGCCCGGGAACAGGTTCGCGGAGCGCTCGAACATCTTGAAGTAGTCCAGCATAGGTTTGGCCCGCTCGTCCAATCGCTCGCCCGGCAGCACCGTGCCGATGCCCGGCGGGTAGACCAGAAGCAAGGTCGTCGCCACACGACCCTCCGCCTCCGCGATCGGAACGTAATCGACGTTGTTGCGGGTGAGCTGCTGGACCGCCTCCTTCGGCGTCATCACCATCTCGGGCAGGTGGCCCGGCTCGAACTGCTTGCGCTGGAGCGTGCTGGTGCCGTGCTCGCGGTGGAAGGCGTGGAAGTCGGCGCAGAGGTCGCGCAGGCGCACGCCCTTGTAGCGGTTGGGCCGCCGCCGCACGAACTCGGGCATCGCCTCCTCGAGGGGCACGTTGTCGTCGTGCAGGCGCTTGAAGGCGACCAGCCCCGAGATCAGCGTGCCGGCCTTGGAGGATTCGACACCCGGCGTCAGCAGGAAGAGCAGCGAGTTGAGGTCGTTCTTCTCCGGCACGATGCGGTTTTCCCGCAGGTACTGGGCAACGATCGGCGCCGGCACCCCATGCTCGGCATATTCCCCGGTGTGCCGGTTGAAGCCCGGCGTCAGCACGGTGAGCTTGTTGGGGTCGGTCATCGCGTAGTCGGGCGCCACGTGGGTGAAGCCGTGCCAGTCGGCGCCCGGCGTCAGCTCCCAATATTTCACGTTGCTGGCGAGCTCGTCCGTCGAGAGGCTTTCCCACGGCACCCGGCCGTCCGGTCCCTTGACCGTGTCCGGCACGAAGGGGTCGAAGAACCAGCGCTTGAGCGGATCGCCCTCCTTCTCCTCGAACTCGCGGCGGATGGCGCGCACCTTCTTGCGCCACTCGATGCCGAGCCGGATGGTATCGTCCCACAGGACGACGCCGGAGCGGCCCTTCATCATCTGCGCGCCGACATCGAGGGAGGCGAACAGGGGATAGAACGGCGAGGTCGAGGCGTGGACCAGGAAGGTCTCGTTGAAGCGCCGGTGTTCGATCCGCCGGGTCTGGCCGCGGATGTGGCTGTCCTTGGTGTGGATCTGCGAGGCCTGGGAGAAGCTCGCCAGCTGCTTGTGGGTCGACTGGGTGGCGATGATGCCGGGCGAGGTCTCGTCGAGGCCCTTCAGGCCCATGGCGAAGCGTCCGGCGAAGAGCGGGTGGAACTTCATGAAGCCCGCCCAGGCCTCGTCGAAGAGGATGTAGTCGCAGAGATGCCCGATCTTATCGAGGATCATCTGCGCGTTGTAGATCGTGCCGTCGTAGGTGCATTGCTCGACCACGGCCACGCGGAACGGCCGCTCGCGGCGCCAGGCCTCCGGGTCGGTGATCAGCGGGTTGTCGCGGATCTTTTCGCGGATGCGCGTCTCGTCCAGGGCTTCGTGGTACATCGGGCCGATCAGCCCGTAGGCGTTGCGGTCGGTCTCCAGGAAGACCGGGATCGCGCCGCCGAGGAAAAGGGCGCCGTGATGCGCGGCCTTGTGGTTGTTGCGGTCGAACAGCACGAGGTCGCCCTCCGCCACCAGGGCCGAGAGCACGATCTTGTTGGAGGCCGAGGTGCCGTTGAGGACGAAGTAGGTCTTCTCGGCCCCGAAGATGACGGCCGCCTCCTTCTGCGCCTTCAGGGCCGGCCCCTCGTGGACGAGGAGGTCGCCGAGATCGAGCACCGAGTTGTCGAGGTCGTCGCGAAACACCGCCTCGCCGAGATGCTCGACGAAGATGCGCCCGATCGGCGAGCGGTTGTAGAAGATGCCGCCGTTGTGGCCGGGGCAGGTCCAGAGCTGGTTGCCCTGCTCGGCGTAGTCGACCAGCGCGCCGAAGAACGGCGTCTTCAGGGTCTCGGCATATTGCTTGACCCGGCTCACCAGGCCGCGGGCGATGTAGTCCGGGGTTTCCTCGGCGAGGAAGATGTAGCCGTCGATGAAGTCCAGCACCTCGACGGGGATGTCCTCCAGGCGCTTGCGGCGGACCATGATCACGATGGGCATTTCCAGCCCGCGCTTGCGCATGAGGTTGATGAGGGCGGCCGCCTTGCCGTCGAGGCCGCGCTTGCCCCAATCCACCACCATGCAGCCGATGGCCGAATCGGTCTGGACCGCGATGGCCGCGTCCTCGACGCGGCGCGCCCGTACCACCTCGAAGCCGAGCTTTTCGACCGAACCGATGATCTGCTGGACGCGCACACCCTCGAGGTCGTCCGGATCGAAGTTCGGCGCGCACATCAGGACGGTGAAGCGGCGAAAGAAGTCCATGCGGGGAAAGGCTCCAGAAGGCTGTTGGCGCACCGTTCGCGACGGGACGTGACGCTTCGATGACGATCCTGCGGCGGCGGCGGTGTTTTCAGGCTCCGGGCCGTGCGACAGAAAGCCGGCTTACGATCCGGCACGCCGTTTGACGAGCCCGAGGCGGCGGATCATGCCGTAGACGGCCAGCGCCGCGAGGCCGCAGAGGACCAGGGCGACGAGCGAGCCGTTCTCGAAATCGCCGAGGAACAGCCCCTTGGTGTTCATGCCGAACACGCCCGTCACCAGGGTCGGCGGCAGGAACAAAGCGGTGAGGATCGACAGGGTGAAGAGCTGGCGGTTGGTCTCGGCGGCCGTGCGGCCGGCGATCTCGTCCTGCAGCAGGCGGCTGCGTTCGGACAGGACCAGCATGTCGCGGTGGAGCGAATCGAGCCGCTGGACCACGCGGGCGGCCATGCTCACCACCGCCACCGGCAGGGCGTCGTCGGCCTCCTCGGTCTCGGATTCGAGGCGGTGGAACACCGCGCTGAGGCCCGCGAGCTGGCGATGCTGGCGCACGGCCTGCCGGCGGATCGGCGCCAGCGGTTTCGGGTCGTCGGGCTGGTCCTCGTCGAGCATCCGGTCCTCGATGGCATCGAGGTCGTCGGAGAAGCGCCGGGCGCAGGCATCGAGGGCGGCGGCGACGCTGGTGACGAACAGCTCCAGCAGCCCCGCCGGAGCCGGAACGCAGCGCCCGGCCAGCACCGCATCGCGGGCGGCCTCGGCGGCGGCGGTGGCATGCCGGCGCCCGCTGACCAGCAGGCGTTCGCCCAGGACGCAATGCAGACGCCCGGCCGGCTCGTCCGCGGTGCGGCCGCCGAATTCGCGCTCCCGGTCCGCGATCACGAGGCCGAGATCGCTGCCTTCGATGACCACGCGCTGGTGACCGTCGCGGGCGAAGGTGGCAGCGGCGAGCGCCGGAGGCCCGAAGCGCCCGGCGGCGATCAGCTCGTCGAGGCGCGCATCGACAAGGTCGAGATGCAGCCAGAGGAAGCCGTCGGCGACGGGCTCGGGCAGGCCGCCGCCGGTCTCCAGAAGCCGCCCGCAGCCCTCGGCGTCGAACACCATGGCGAAGAGCAGGCACGGCAGGTCGGTGACGTCGGTGAGAAGGCGCGGCATCGCGGGCAGCCCCGTTGCCGGCAAACCGCCGCCGGTCGCGGCTGGATCGCAGGCGCGGGCGACACTGTCATGACAGCCCGTTCTTCAGGGATGCCTTGAGATCTGGGGCGTTCCACCCCCCGCCGATGGTCCAAGATCATCGGACACCGTCACGCCTCACGAGCGAATCTGGACGCTCGGCGCCCGATCGCAAAGCGCGATCCTGAACCGTCAGCGAACTTCGCGTCTTGCCAGTTACCCATCCGCGAAGTAAGGAATTTTCCTTACAAACGGTAGAGGCTATGATGGCGATCCTGGTTCGCGAGCGGAGCAAGATCACCACGAAGGGTCAGACGACGGTACCCAAGGCCGTGCGTCGGGCACTTGGCGTGAGCTATGGCGGCGAGATCGCCTACGTCGTCGACGAGTTCGGTCGCGTGAGCCTGCTCAAGGCGGAGGAGGAGACGGACCCGGTAATCGAGGGATTCCTGGCGTTCCTCGCGCAGGACATGGTCCGCAACCCGGCGAACATCGCGGCTTTCCCCGCTGGCCTCGCGGAACGCATGACGGCGCTCACGGACGGGATGAACGTCGATCTCAATGAAGATATCGACGGAGCCGTGACGCTCTGAGCCATGATGACCGATGGCTGGACGATCTTCGCCCATCCACTGTTCCTCGATCAGCTCGAGAGGGCGACGGCGGCTGTCGAAGCAGCCAAGGCGGCCGATCCGAAAGGCTATCAGGCCACGGCGCAGGCGAAGCTCCTCGCCATGATCGCGAAATTGATCTTCGAGACGATTCCGTCCGATCCGACACGGCAGGAATATCGCCAGGGCGACACACTCGGGCGGTCCCGAAAGCATTGGTTTCGGGCCAAGTTCGGCAACGGCCGATTCCGCCTGTTCTTCCGTTATGACAGCAAGGCAAAGGTCGTCATCTATGCCTGGGTGAACGATGAGAACACGTTGCGGACCTACGGCTCGAAGACCGACGCGTATCTTGTGTTCAAGGGAATGCTCGACAAAGGCAACCCTCCCGACGACTGGCAAACGTTGCTGGCGTCGGCATCGACAAAGGCGGTTACTGAGCGCCTCGAAAAGGCCAAGCCGAAGAAGCGTGCGCGGCCTCGTCCGGATTGAACGACGACCACCGTTATTTTCCGCAGCGGAATCCATCGCCGGGACCGGACTGCGAGCCTCGCTCCACGAGGACGAGCGCAACACGCTCTGCGTCCAGAGACGAAGGGGCGACGGCATCCGATCGCCCCGCGATCAGCTCTCGGTGGATGCCCCGACTTCGCCCGCGACAAACGCCGCGGCATCGGGCTTGCTCTGCGCCGTCAAAACAGCGGGGCGGCATGGTCGAGAAGCTTTTTCACGCGGGCGCGAGCCTGGCTCTGCTGCTCGCCGTCGCGGTGCTGTTCTCCACCAACCGCCGGGCGATCTCGCCCCGGGTGGTGCTGTCGGCCCTGGCGCTGCAGGTGGCGCTGGGCGCGCTGGTGCTGTTCGTGCCGGCCGGCCGGGCCGGCCTCGCGGCGGCGGCGGGCTTCGTCCAGACCGTTCTGAATTACGGCGACCGGGGCACCGCCTTCCTGTTCGGCGGCCTCGTCGAACCGCGGATGTTCGAGCTGTTCGGTGGCAGCGGCTTCATCCTCGCCCTGCGCATCCTGCCGCAGATCCTCTACGTCTCGGCGCTGATCGCGGTGCTCTATCATTTCGGGGTGATGCAGGCGGCCGCGCGCGGGATCGGCGCCGTGCTGCGGCGGCTGATCGGAACCTCGCCGATCGAGACCTTCTCGGCGGTGATCACCATCGCCATCGGCCAGAGCGAGATCGCCATCGCGCTGCGGCCGTTCCTGATGGCGCTGACCTCGGCCGAGCTGTTCGCCGTGATGTCGAGCGGGGCCGCCTCCACGGCGGGCACGATCCTGGCCGGCTACGCGGCCCTCGGCGTTCCGATGGACTATCTGCTGGCGGCGAGCGTCATGGCGATCCCGGGGGGCCTGCTCTACGCCAAGATCCTGGTTCCGACGACGGAGCCCACGCGGGTGACGACCACGCGGGTGACCTTCGGCGAGACGCGGGCGGTCAACGTGATCGAGGCGGCGGCCGACGGCACCCAGAAGGGGCTGGCCGTGGCGGTCTCGGTGGGGGCGATGCTGATCGCGTTCACGGGGCTGATCGCCCTGCTGAACGGCTTCATGGGCTGGACGGGGGGCCTGCTCGGCTATCCCGCCTTGAGCCTCGAGGGCCTTCTCGGCGCGGTGTTCGCGCCGCTGGCCTGGTTGATGGGCGTGCCGTGGGATCAAGCCGGTCTCGTCGGCGGGGCGCTGGGTCAGAAGATCGCCTTCAACGAGTTCCTGGCCTACGCGCAGCTCTCGCCGGTGCTCAAGGGCGGTACCCTCGATCCGCGCACGGCCGCGATCCTGTGCTTCGCGCTGTGCGGCTTCGCCAACCTGACCTCGGTGGCGATCCAGCTCGCGAGCCTGGCCAGCCTCGCGCCGGAGCGCAGGGCGGAAATCGCCCGCTTCGGCCTGCGCGCGATCCTGGCCGGCACCCTGTCCAACCTGACGAGCGCGACGCTCGCCGGGTTGTTCATCGGGGCCTGACGGCTGTGCCGGCCGGGATGCTTGCGCGGAGGGTCATGCGGCGGCGAGTTTCACCGCCTTGACCTTTGCGGGACCGGCCTTGGCGACGGCCGTGAGCGGCAGCTCGATATCGATGTCGAGGGTCGACATGTCCTGGCCGCGGTCGAGGCGGATCTGGACCTTGTCGCTGTTGACCTCGACGTGCTTGGCGATGACCGCGAGGATTTCCTCGCGCAGCACCATCACGAGATCGGAGCCGCCGACCCCCGCCCGTTCATGGGCGAGGATGAGTTGCAGGCGGTCGCGGGCGACCGGCGCCGAGCCGCGCCGGTTGAACATGTTGAGGAGGCTCATGCTGCCCTCCGGGTGAAGAGTTTGTCAAGGAAGGACTTCTTGTCGGTGGGGACCGACATCGGGACCGCATCGCCGTTGAGGCGGCGCACGGCGTCGGTGTAGGCGCGGGCCGGGGCGCAGAGCGGGTTGTTCAGGGTCACCGGGCAGCCGACATTGGAGGCGCGCAGCACTTCCATGCTCTCCGGGATGATGGCCAGCAGCGGGATCGAGAGGATCTCGAGCACGTCCTCGATCTTGAGCATGTCGCCGCGATCGGCCCGAGCAGGGTCGTAGCGGGTGAGGATCAGGTGCTTCTCCATGGTCTCGCCGCGCTCGGCCTTGAGGGTCTTGGAGTCGAGCAGGCCGATGATCCGGTCGGAATCGCGCACCGAGGAAACCTCGGGGTTGGTCACCACCACGGCGACGTCGGCGTGGCGCATGGCCAGCGTGGCGCCGCGCTCGATGCCGGCCGGGGAGTCGCAGATCACCCAGTCGAACTTTTCGCGCAGCTCGTCCATGACGCGGGCGACGCCCTCGTCGGTGAGCGCATCCTTGTCGCGGGTCTGCGAGGCGGGGAGGAGGTGGAGCTTCTCCAGCCGCTTGTCGCGGATGAGCGCCTGGTTGAGCTTGGCGTCGCCGTTGACCACGTTGATGAGGTCGTAGACGACCCGGCGCTCGGCGCCCATCACGAGATCGAGGTTGCGCAGGCCGACGTCGAAATCGACCACCGCCACGCTCTTGCCGGCCTGCGCGAGCGCCGCGCCGAGGGCCGCCGTCGTCGTCGTCTTGCCGACGCCGCCCTTGCCTGATGTCACGACCAGAACTTTGGCCATATGAGCTGTCTCCCTCAATCCAAGGATGCGAATTTGATGGCGCCGCCATCGAGCCAGATTTGCACGGGCTTGCCGCGCAGGTGGTTACCCATCTCCTCGGCCGTGCGGACGAGGCGGTCGATGCCGAGAAGCTCGGGCTCGAACTTGCGGCAGCAGATGCGGGCGCGGGGGTTGCGGGCGGCACCGGCGATGGCCCGGCCGCGCAGCGCGCCGTAGACATGGATGGAGCCGCCGGCGAGGATCTCCGCGCCGGAAGAAACCGACCCCATCACGGTGACGTCGCCGGTGGGGTGGACGATGGATTGCCCAGACCGGACCGAACCCTCGATGGTGAGGGAGGTCGTGGCCGGCTCCGGGGGCGCCTCGAGCACCTCCGGCTCGGGCTGGACCGGAACCTCGATCGAGCTCAGGGGCCGCCCCTGGACCAGGAGCGGCGGGCGCCCCGGTCCGAGGAGGGAGACCTGCGTTCCCTCGATGCCGAGGATGCGGATCTGCCGGCTGCCGAGTTCGGCCAGCAGGGTGTCGAGGTCCGACGCGGCGGGCTCCAGCGCCGCCACGTCGAGGATCAGGGCGCGCCCGTCGAACAGCGTCGGCGAGCGCTTCAGCGCCTCGTCCAGATCGGCGAACCAATCCGGAAGCGGAGTTTCCGGAGCCAGCACCAAGGACTTGAAGGCACGGCCACGAAGCTGAACGGGTCTGCGGGGAGGGCTTGTGTCAGTCACGGGCTCTCGCGATTCCTTACCAGACCATTGATGCCCGGTATGGTTACCGCTTCGTTAACAACCCGTGCTCAAAGGATTAAAGGCGCGCATTTTCCTCTGATCCGATGATCCAGGGATGGGAGGATGGGCCGGGCGCCCCCGAGTCCGGCGCAGAGTTCGGCCCCGTTTCGCCCCGATCCCCTCCCCGCACCCCGGAAACGGATCGGCCCCGGCCGGGGCGCGCGACGGACTGCCCCTGTCGCACGCCCCATCCGGGGCCGGGTCGATTCGACGATGGCGCGGCTTGCGCGGCGCCGGCCCTTTGCGCGGCGCCGGCCCTCACCGCGTGGTGGGCAGGAGCCAATTCGGCAGCCACATGGCGATGCTGGGCACGAGGCAGAGGATCAGGATCGCCACGGCCATCAGGATCACGAAGGGCAGCGTGCCCCAGATGATGTCCCTGAGCGGGATGTCGGGGGCGATGTTCTTGATGACGAAGATGTTGAGGCCCACCGGCGGGTGGATCAGGCCCATCTCCATGGTGATGGTCATCACGACGCCGAACCAGACGAGGTCGAATCCGGCCGCCTTGAGCGGCGGCAGGATGATCGGTGCCGTCATCAGGATGATCGAGACCGGCGGCAGGAAGAAGCCGAGCAGGATCACGAGGCCGAGGATCGTCACCAGCAGCACCCAGGGCGAGAGCTGCATCGCCACGATCGCGCTCGCGGCCGATTGCGAGATGTGCAGGTAGCTCATCACGTAGGCGTAGAGGAGCGACATGCCGATGATGAGCATCAGCATGGTGGATTCCCGCAGGGTCGCGGCGAGGATCGGGTTGACGTCCCGGGGGCGCCAGACACCGTAGATGATGGCGATCAGGCCGAGCGCCAGCAGGCCGCCGAGGCCGGCGGTCTCGGAGGGCGTGGCGTAGCCGCCGTAGAGCGCCACCATCACGCCGGTGAGCAGGATCACGAAGGGCAGCACCCGCGGCAGCGTCGAGAAGCGCTGGCGCATGCTGTAGGTGTCCTCCGCCAGAATGGCCGAGGGGGTTCCGTGGCGCTCGTAGGCGTCCTTGGCGGCGGCGTATTCCGCGCGGAAGCGATAGACCGACCAGGTGGCGAACAGGGCGACCAGCAGTAGGCCCGGCCCGATGCCGGCGAGGAACAGGCGCCCGAGCGACTGCTCGGCGGCCACCGCGTAGAGGATCATGGTGATGGAGGGCGGCAGCAGGATGCCGAGCGTGCCGCCCGCCGCGATGATGCCGGCGGCGAAGCCCGGCGAGTAGCCGCGCTTGCGCATCTCGGGGATGCCCGCCGAACCGATGGCCGAGCAGGTGGCGGGGGAGGACCCCGCCATCGCGGCGAAGAGCGCGCAGGCGAAGACGTTGGCGATGCCGAGCCCCCCGGGGATGCGGTGCATCCAGGCATGCATGGCGGAGTAGAGATCCTGGCCCGCCCGGCTCCGGCCGATAGCGGCGCCCTTCAGGATGAAGAGCGGGATCGACAGCAGGGTGATGGAGGCCATCTCCTCGTAGACGTTCTGCGCCACCGTATCGAGGGAGGCGCCGGGCATGAAGACGTACATGAAGGCCAGGGCGACGAAGCCCAGGGCGAAGGCGATGGGGATGCCGGCGAGCATCGCGCTCAGCGTCGCGCCCGCATACAGGAAGCCGATGGCGGCGACGCTCATGGGTGGGAGCCCGTCTTGAGGGAAGAGTTGTTCAGGGAAGGGTTCTTCAGAGAAGGTTTGTTGAGATCGGCGCCGAGGCCGACCTTCGGGTTGGCCCAGCCGGCCGCGCGCGGCCCGTAGGTCAACGCCTCGATGATTTGCAGCAGGAATTGCAGGCCGAGGAAGCTCATGCCCAAAGCCATCAGCGCGTAGGGAATCCACAGGGGCGGCCCCCAGGAGGATTGCGAGACCTGACCGTCGACCCAGGCCTCGTGCAGCAGGCTCCAGCTCTTCCAGGCGAAGAAGGTGACGAACACGATGCTGATGAGGTCGGCCATCAGCAGGCGGACCCGGTTCACGCGCGGCGAGAGCAGTCCGCTCAGGGCCTCAATCGCCACGTGGCCGCGCTTGGCCTGGACGGCCGCGGCCGAGAAGAAGGTGGCCCCCACGATGAGGAACACCGCCATCTCGTCCTGCCAGTCGGTGGGCTCGTGCAGGGCGTAACGCACCACCACGCTGTAGCTGAGCACGAGGCAGGCGCAGACCAGGGCGATGCCGCCGAGCAGCATGATCACCCGGTTGATCGCCTTCATGCCCCGGTCGAGATGCCCGAGCAGGCCGGGAATCCGGGGCTCGGGGGCGACCGCCGCGGTTTCGGAAGCGGCCGAGGCCGCGTCGAAGGCGTGGCTCACGACACCTGCTCCGCCAGCTTGAGGAGCTCGGCGCAGTTCGCCGACTTGCCCGCGAAGTCCTTCCAGGCCGTCTCGCGGGCGATGTCGCGCCACTGGCCGAGCGTCTTCTCGTCGAGGTTCTGCACCTTGGCTCCGGCCTTGCCGAAGATCTCCTCGACCTTGGTGTCGTCCGCCTTGGCACCGGCCTGCCCGAAGGGCTCGAGCTCCTCGCCGATCGCCATGACGAGCTCCTGCTGGTCCTTGGGCAGGCGCTCGAACGCGATTTTCGACATCATGAGCGGCTCGAGCATGAACCAGTAGGAGCGCTCGCGGCCCGAGGTCAGGGCCTTCGATAGTTCCTCGAGGCGGAACGAGATCAGGCTGGTGGACGAGGTGATGACCGCATCGCAGGCCCCGGTCTGCATGGCGGCGTAGGATTCGCTGGAGGGGATCGACAGGGTCGCGGCGCCGGCCTGCTTCATCATCAGGTCCATCTCGCGCGATCCGCCGCGGACCTTGAGGCCCTTGGCATCCGCCGGGGTGTAGAGCGGGCGTTCGCGGCTGGCGACGCCGCCCGATTGCCAGACCCAGGAGACGAGGAGGATGCCCTTGGAATCGAGGATCTCGGTGATCTTCCGGCCGACCGGCGCCTTCTTCCAGGCGATGGCCTGCTCGTAGGAGCTCACCAGCGCCGGCATCAGGCCGATATTCATCTCCGCCACTTCGCCGCCGGCATAGGGCGACGGGTAGAGCGACAGGTCGAGCGCGCCCTTCCGCATGGCGCCGAACTGGGCGTTGGTCTTCATCAGGGACGAGCCCGGATAGACCTGCACCTCGATGGCGCCCTTCGAGCGCTCGGCCAGCAGGGCGGCGAACTTCCGCGACAGACGATCGCGGAAATCGCCCTCATCGATGGTGCCGCCGGGAAACTGGTGCGAGAGCTTCAGGGTGGTGGTGGCAGCCCGGGCGCGGGAGCCGAGCGAGAGGATGGCGGGGGCGGCGAGGCCGCCGGCGACGAGGGCACGGCGCGTCAACATCATGGCGAGTCTCTCCCTGGGCAGGCCTCTGGCCGCCTCCTTTTTGCAGCGCAGCATTTATACTGCACCGCCACTTCTTTATACATGAAACGACGTCTTGTATATTTTGTCAACGAAGATGAATAATGGAGCGCGCCTGATTGTTGTGAGTGGGCAGGATGAAAACCGGACTGGGATCTCCGCGCATGAACCAATCGCGTCGCCTCAGGCACACCATCGAAACCGAGATCGTGGATGGGCGTCTGTCCATCGGGGCACGCCTCGACGAGACGGAGCTGGCGGAGCGCTTCGGGGTGTCGCGCACGCCGATCCGCGAGGCCTTGCTGCAACTGGCGATGACCGGCCTCGTGGAGATCAAGCCTCGGCGGGGCGCCATCGTCAGCGCCCCGGATCCGCAGCTCCTGATCGCCATGTTCGAAACCATGGCGGAGATCGAGGCCTCGTGCGGCCGCCTCGCGGCGCGGCGTCTGGTGCCGGACGACGAGGCGGCCCTGAAGGCTGCCCTGGCGGCCTGCGGCGTCTCGGCGGCGGCCGGCGATCCCGAGACGTATTATGCCGAGAACTACGTCTTCCACACGGTGGTCTACCGGGCCTGCCGGAACGGCTTTCTCGAGGAGCAGGCGCGCCAGCTGCACCGGCGGCTCGCACCCTTCCGACGCCTCCAGCTCCGCGCCCGCAACCGCCTCGGGCAATCGCTCGCCGAGCACGAAGCCATCGTCGCCGCGATCGTATCGGGTGACGAGGCCGCCGCGTCCGACCGGTTGCGCGCCCACGTCATCGTGCAGGGGGACCGCTTCTCCGACCTCGTGGCCGGCCTGCGCTCGATCAACGCCGCGGCCTGACAAGCGCCGGGCTTTACGCAAGTCCTTGTCGCGGCACGCAACTCTGATCCCACAGGTTGAATCCGAGAAGATTCCGGAAAGCCATTCTTAAGGGCGTCATTCTAACCGTGTGGTGACACTGACAGACCTGCCGCTATTCGGACCCTTGCCATGCGCCCCTCCCTCAAGAAGACGCTGATCGGACTCTTCGGTCTGCTGACGGTCATCACGACGGGCCAAGGGCTCGTCTCGCTGGCAAAGCTCGACACCATCGGCGACCGCATCACAGTGCTGTCCGACAACGTTCTACCCTCGGTTGATTCCGCGCACACGATGAATGCTTTGGTGATGCGCATCCGCCTTTGGCAGTTCCGCTACGTCCTGGCCGAGACCGCCGAGGAGCGCGGCAACAGCGTCACCCAGGCCGCCGGTCTGGCCAAGGAGTTGGAGGCGAAGCGGGCCGCCTACCAGGCCCTGGTGAGTTCCCCCGAGGAGGGGGCGCTGTACGCGGACGTCACCGGCAAACTCGCGTTGATGAGCCAGGATTGGAGCCGGCTTCAGGGTATGGACCCGGCCCGGCGCGACGAGATCCTGACGCTGTTTCGCGGTGCCATGAACGCCGACTATCTCGCGACCTCGGGCGCCTTGCGCAAGCTGGTCACCTTCAACGACCAGGTCGGTGGAGCCGCCAAGGCGGCCGCGCGTGCCGAACAGGCCAGCGCGATGCGGGTCACCCAGATCATGCTCGGGCTGTCGGCCCTGATGGCGCTGGCCGCCATGGGCTACACCCTCCTGGGGGTGACCCGCCCGCTCGGCGCGATGACGGCGGCCATGCGGCGCGTCGCGGATGGCGACGCCGAAACCGAGATTCCCAGCGTGGGCCGCCGCGACGAGATCGGCGCCATGGCCGACACTCTTGACACCTTCCGGGCGAATCTCGTGCGCAGCCGGGTTCTGGAGGATGAAACCCGCCTCGCCCGGGCGGGCGCCGAAGCCCAGCGCAAGGCGGCGATGCGTGAGATGGCCGACGGGTTCGAGGGCGCTGTCGGCGGGATCCTCGGCCGGGTGACGGCGGCGGCGAGCCAGCTGCGCGGAACGGCCCAGAGCATGGCCGGCACCGCCTCCGCGACGGCGCAGCAATCCACCACGGTGGCGGCGGCGGCGGAACAGGCGGCGGCCAATGTCGGCATGGTGGCGGCGGCAGCCGAGGAACTCGGAGCCTCCGTGCAGGAGATCGGGCGTCAGGTCGACGGCTCGACCCAGCTCGCCCAGCGGGCGGTGGACGAGGCCGCCGAGACCGCGACGCAGGTTCAGGAACTGAGCGCCGCGGCCGCGCGGATCGGCGACGTGGTGGCGATGATCGCGAGCATCGCGGGCCAGACCAACCTGCTGGCGCTGAATGCCACCATCGAGGCGGCCCGCGCCGGTGAGGCGGGTCGCGGCTTCGCCGTGGTCGCCGCGGAGGTGAAGGAACTCGCCAACCAGACCGCGCGGGCCACCGAGGAGATCAGCGGGCAGATCGGCCGGATCCAGGGTTCGACCGGTCAGGCCGTCTCCGCGATCGAGGGCATCAGCAGCCGCATCCGCGAGATCAGCACCGTGGCGACCTCGATCGCGGCGGCGGTCGAGGAGCAGGGCGCGGCGACGCAGGAGATCGTGCGCAACGTGGGCGAGGCAGCCACCGGCACCGGCGAGGTCACCACGAACATCACCGGGGTCGCCGGAGCGGCCGAGGAAACCGGCGCAGCCGCGTCCCAGGTCCTGGCGTCGGCCTCCGAACTCTCACACGAATCCGAGCATCTGGCGCAGGAACTGGCACGCTTCCTCGGGACGGTCCGGGCGGCCTGACCGGCGCCCGGCTCAGGCCGTTGTGCCGGAAGCGTCCTGGCCTGCCGTCCCGAAATTCTCGGCGATCACCGGAGTCCGGGCCCGGATATGGGCGCGCATCAGCGGAGCCAGCGCCTCGCCGTCCCGGGCGCGGAGCAGCGCGATCATCTGCTCGTGCTCGCGGACGGATTGCGCCCATTGCTCCGGCGTCTGGTGCACGGCGTAGCGCGAGCGCTGGATGCGGCCCGAGAGGCTGTCGTAGATGCCCCCCAGGGTGGCATTGCGGCTCGCCCGCATGATGCCCTCGTGGATCGCCCGGTTGAGGGCGAAGTAGACGCCCTCCTCGCCGGCCTTCCAGGCCGTCACCATGGCGTCGTGGTCGCGGGAGATGCCGTCGATCTCCACATCGGTGATGATGCGGCAGGCAAGATCGGCGGCGGTTGCCTCGAGGCCGGCGATGACCTCGATCATTTCCTCGATCTCGGATTGCGACAGGCTGGCGACCCGGGCGCCGCGATTCGGCAGCAGTTCCAGCAGGCCCTCGGTGGCGAGGATCTTGATGGCCTCGCGCAGGGGCGTGCGGGAGATGCCGAAGCGCTCGGTCAACTCGCTCTCGTTGATCCGGGCGCGCGGTTCGAGCTCGCCCGAACAGATCAGGTCGCGCATGCGGTCGACCACCTCATCGTGAAGGTAGCGCCGGTTGATGCCGAGGCCCGTCTCGATCTTGTTCATGGGTCCACGACGTCTGGAAGAGAAATGAAGAATACGTCTTCGTGGTAATCCCTCGTCTGAGACCTGTCGAGAGAGTGCGGAATTATACCCCCGGTCCTCGCCCCGGCGTCAGCGGATTTCTTCGTGCCAGGTCCGGCCGTCGCGCTCGATCAGCGCGATGGCGGCGGTCGGCCCCCAGCTGCCGGCCGGATAGGGACGCGGCGGCTCGGGCCGGTCGGCCCAGGCCTTGAGCAGCGAGTCGGCCCAGGCCCAGGCCACCTCGACCTCGTCCCGGCGCATGAACAGGGTGGCGTTGCCGCGCACCACATCCATGAGCAGGCGCTCGTAGGCATCGGGGTAACGCTGCTTGAAGGTCTCCTCGAAGGAGATGTCGAGGTTGGTCGGGCGCAGACGCATGCCGCCCGGCCCCGGGTCCTTGGTCATGACTTCGAGCTTGATCCCCTCCTCCGGTTGGAGCCGGATGACGAGGCGGTTGGGCTCGCGCCCGAAGGCTTCCTCCGGGAAGATCGAGAACGGCGAGGCGCGGAACTGCACCACGATTTCGGAGAGCTTCTGCGGCAGACGCTTGCCGGTGCGCAGGTAGAACGGCACCCCGGCCCAGCGCCAGGACTGCACCTCGAGCTTGAGAGCCACGAAGGTCTCGGTGCGACTGTCGGTGTCGCCGCCGAGGTCGGTGCGGTATCCGTCCACCGGCTTACCCGCGACGGCACCGGCGGCATACTGGCCCCGCACCGTCACGGTCTGCACGTCGTGCGGGGTGATCGGCTTCAGGGCCCGCAGCACCTTCAGCTTCTCGTCGCGGACCGAATTGGCGTCGAGGGAGAGCGGGCTCTCCATCGCCATCAGGCAGAGGAGTTGCAGCATATGGTTCTGCACCATATCCCGCAGCGCGCCCGAGGTGTCGTAATATCCGGCCCGGCCCTCGACGCCGACGGTCTCGCCCACCGTGATCTGGACGTGGTCGATGACGTCCGCCGTCCACAGGCGCTCGAAGATGGTGTTGGCGAAGCGCAGGGCGAGTAGGTTCTGCACCGTCTCCTTGCCGAGGTAGTGGTCGATGCGGAAGATCTGCTCCTCGGGAAACACCTTTCCGACCGCGTCGTTGATGGCGCGCGCCGATTTCAGGTCCTTGCCGATCGGCTTCTCCAGCACGACGCGGGACTTCTCCCCGATCAGGCCGTGCTGGGCGAGGTTCTGGCAGATCGAGCCGTAGAGGTCGGGCGAGGTGGCGAGATAGTAGGGCCGCACCTGATCCGGACGCTCGGCGAGCTTGGCGGCGAGATCTTCCCAGCCGTCGTCCCCGGCCCCGTCGACCGCCACGTAGTCGAGATGGTCGAGGAAGGCCGCGATCGTGTCCTCGGCGAGATCGGCGGCGGGGACGAAGCGCTTGATCGCATCGCGCGCCCGCTCGCGGAACGCCTCGGTGCTCATCTCCGAGCGCGACGCCCCGATGATCCGGCTCGTGCCCGGGATCTGCCCATCCTTGAAGCGGTAGTACAGGGCCGGCAGCAGCTTGCGTGTCGTCAGGTCGCCGGTGGCGCCGAAGACGACACAGTCGAAGGAGGCGACGGGGATGATGGTGGCCAAGGGCGGCTCCCGTTCGGTTTACAAGTCGGCCCGCAGCACGTCGGCTCGCAGGAGGATCGTCACGCGGTTGCCCTGCACGGACAGGGCGCGAAGAATCGCACCCGCTGTGTCGGCTTCCCGGCGCCGCTATGCAAGGCGTCCGCCACCTGCGCGGCGTGCAGAACGGAGATGGTCCGGGCGAGCGTCGGTCGCGGCGATCAGGACCCGGCGAAGCGCTGGAACGCGGCGGCGTGGTCGGGGTGCCAGCGCGAGAGCGCCGGACGGTTCTCGATGATGTCCCCGGCGGCCCAGGCGATGCGCTTGGCGTCCTGCGCCCGGGTCGTCTCGTTGTCGGGGCAGAGAATGTAGAAATCGCCCTGCGCCAGGCCGGCCATCAGGACATCCACCGTCTCCTCCGGCGTCCAGGCCCCCTCGGGCTTCTCGGTGACGCCCCGCGCCCGGGTCAGGCCGGTATAGACGAAACCCGGGATCAGCAGATGGGCGCTGACCCGGGCGCCCTCCCGTCCACGCAGGTCGTGGGCCAGCGCCTCCGTGACGACCTTCACCCCCGCCTTCGACACGTTGTAGGGCGTGTTGCCCGGCGGTGTGGTGATGCCCTGCTTCGAACCGGTGACCACGATGGCCCCGGGCGCGCCACCGGCGATCATCCCGGGCGCGAAGGCCTGGATACCGTTGAGGACGCCCCACAGATTGGTGTCGAGGATGCGCCGCCAGGTCTCCGCGTCCGAGAACAGCGTCCCGCCGGCCTCGATTCCCGCATTCAGCATGACGACGGCCGGTGCGCCGCCGGTGGTGGCGGCGTCGCGGAGGGCAGCGACGTCTTCGGGACGGGCGACATCGGTCGGCATGGTGTAGACCGGGGCTTGGACCGAGCTGTCCCGCGCTACGGCGGCGACCGCCACCTGCGCGGCGTCCAGGGCGGAACCGGGCAGGTCGGCCAGCCAGACCGCCAGGCCCTCGGCGGCGAAGCGCTTGGCCGCCGCCAGCCCGATCCCGCTGGCCGCGCCGGTGACGATGGCGGTTCGCCCCGCCTGAAATGCCGGATGCCTGCTCATGCTGTCTCCTGTCGGACGGAAGTCTGCGGGGCACGCCCTGTGTGGAGGTGCCGTTGCACGCGTCAGGTAGGGCACCCCGTGGAGGCCGGCAGCCGGGCACAGGAGATTGGTAACCCTCTATGCGCATGGTTGGGGAGACTTCACACGCGAGAGACCCGCGATGCGTTCGCGCCACAGTGCCGTTCTCCTCCGCCTACCGGCGCGGTCCGTCCGCCCACCCGCTCGATCAATCCGCCTGCGCGCGGGCCTGTCGCAGATGGCGCTCGTCCTGGCCCTCGGCGGCACGGCCTGGGCGCAGGACGCCCGCATGCCGGCCAAGGCCCCGTCGGAGCCTCCCGCCAGGGTGACGACGGAGCTTCCGAAGGTCGAGACCCTGTCGGCCACCGCGCCGGTGACGCCCGCCGTCCAGGCCATCGTGCCGAATGCGGCCGACGCGGCGCCGGCCCCGGTGAAGAAGTCGCGGGAATTGCCGCCCCTGGTGGTGGCGCGGGTCTCCACCGACCCGGTCCCGACCCTCAGCCCCGCCACCTTCCTCGATACCCTGCGCATGGCCGACCGCTACCAGGCCATGGTCGATGCCGGCGGATGGACGGCGCTGCCCGCCGATCTCGTGGTGAAGCCCGGTGCCAGCAGTCCGGCGATCCCCGCCCTGCGCAAGCATCTGGTCCTGGTCGGCGATCTCCCCGCCGAGACAGCGATGAGCGATCAGCTCGACGCGCCCCTGGTGGCGGCGGTCAAGTCCTTCCAGGCCCGCCACGGATTGCCCGAGACCGGCCTGATCGGGCGCCAGACGGTGGCGGCGCTCAACGTGCCGGCGGCCACGCGCCAGCGCCAGCTCGCCGCCTCCGCGGCCCGGCAGATCGGCTCGAACTTCCCCTACGGCGACCGCTACGTCGTGGTGAACATTCCCTCGGCGACCGTGGAGGCGGTCGATCACGGCATGGTGGTGCGCCGCTACGTGGCGGTGGTCGGCAAGCCCGACAAGGCGACGCCCCGCATCGAGGCGCGCATCACCGACGTGAACCTCAATCCGACCTGGACGCTGCCGGTCTCCATCATCAAGAAGGAGATCATTCCGAAGATGCGGAAAGACCCGGGCTATCTCGCCCGCGAGCGCATCCGCATCCTCGGCCCCGGCGGCGTCGAGGTCGATCCGACCGCCATCGACTGGTCGACTGAAAAGGCGGCCAACTACACCCTGCGTCAGGATTCCGGCCTGGAGAACTCCCTGGGTCAGGTCCGCATCGACATGCCGAACAAGCAGGCGGTCTATATGCATGACACGCCGTCGAAATCGCTGTTCGCCCGCGAGGTCCGGTTTCACTCGCATGGCTGCGTGCGCGTCGCCCAGGTGAAGGAGCTGGCCGGCTGGCTCCTCGAAGGCACGCCCGGCCCCAACGGCCAGGGCTCGACCTGGGGTCCGATCGAGATCGAAACCAGCATCGCCACCAACGAGCGCCTGGACATCAAGCTGCCGAAGCAGATCCCGGTGACCTTCGTGTATCTCACCGGCTACGCGACGCCGGACGGCCGTGCCCATTTTCGCGATGACATCTACGGCATCGACAGCCCGGCGGTGCCGATGCCGGATGTGGCGGCGACGGGCACGATCGCTCCGCCGGCCAAGGCCAAATCGACGGATATCAAGTCAACGGATATTAAGTCGACCGTTGCCAAACCGACCGTCGCCCAGCCGACAGTCGCCAAATCGAGTGCGGCCAAATCGAGCGCGGCCAAATCGGGCGCGGCCAAGCCGGTCCGGTCCGCTCCGGTCACCGAGACGGCCGCGACGAACGATCCGGTTCCGCCGCGTTCGATCCCGAGTCGCGCCGCGCTTCCGCCTGTGGATTGATCGGCTTTCGGCCCACGCGGCGATCCGGGGCTCCGAAACCCGGAAATGAGCGGAGGGTCCGTCCGATCCACTCGGGCGGACGGGCGACGGACGGGGATCCACAACCTTGACAACGCCGAGCAACTCCTACGAATGTTACGTTATAACATTCCTAAAGGAGCTGTGTTCATGCTGCACCCCGATCTACGCCTGCCCGTGACCGTGCTGTCGGGCTTTCTTGGCGCGGGCAAGACCACCCTGCTCAACCACGTTCTGAACAATCGGGAGCAGCGGCGCGTCGCCGTGATCGTCAACGACATGAGCGAGGTGAACATCGATGCCGACCTGGTGCGGGGTGGCGAGGCCAACCTGTCGCGGACGGACGAACGCCTGGTGGAAATGACCAATGGCTGCATCTGCTGCACCCTGCGGGATGATCTACTGGCGGAGGTCCGGTGCCTCGCCGAGGCCGGGCGCTTCGACTATCTCCTGATCGAGGGCACCGGCATCGCCGAACCGCTGCCTGTCGCCTCGACCTTCTCATTCCGGGATGAGGAGGGGCGGGCGCTCTCCGACGTGGCCCGCCTCGACACCATGGTGACGGTGGTGGACGCGGTGAACCTGCTCAAGGATTACGGCTCGGCGGACTTCCTGAGCCATCGCGGCGAGACCGCGGGCGAAGGGGACACACGAACCCTGGTCGACCTCCTGGTGGAGCAGATCGAGTTCGCCGACGTCGTGGTCATCAACAAGGCGACGGATGTCTCACCCGAAGCGCTCGCCCTGGTGCGCTCCGTGGTGCGGGGCCTCAACGGCGATGCGCGGATCGTCGAGGCCTCCCACGGCCGCATCCCCCTGTCGACGGTCCTGGACACGGGCCTCTTCGACGAGGACAAGGCCCAGGAACACCCGCTCTGGTTCAAGGAGCTCTACGGCGCCGCGGAGCATGTGCCGGAGACGGAAGAATACGGGATCGGCACGTTCGTGTACCGGGCGCGGCGCCCGTTCGACCCGACGCGGTTCAACGCCTTCGTCGACGCGACTTGGCCGGGCCTGATCCGCGCCAAGGGGCATTTCTGGCTCGCCTCCCGGCCGGACTGGGTCGGCGAGTTCTCCCTGGCGGGAGCCGTGGCCCGGGTCAGCGCCATGGGCTTCTGGTGGCACGCGATTCCGCGGAGCCGGTGGCCGGAGGAATCGGAGTTCCGCAGCCGTCTCGACGCGGTCTGGAGCGAGACCTGGGGAGATCGCCGCCAGGAGCTGGTCTTCATCGGGACGGGCATGGACGAGGCGGCCATCCGGGCCGCCCTTGATGCTTGCCTGATCGACACCGGGCCGGACCAGGGCACCTTCGATGCCGCCCCCTATCGCCCGCTGCCCGATCCGTTCCCGCCCTGGCAGCGCGCGGCCTGACCTCCGTCCCGCCGATCATCGCGACCGGCGGGGCCTGGCGCGGGGCCAACGAAGGCGACGTTCAGTCCGGTCACCCGCGATCGGGCCACCGGACCCTTCGACGGTCAGGAATCGAGGCCGCCATCCTCGTCGATATCGACCAGGAACACGATGTCGGCGTCGTCTTCCTCATCGCCGTCCTCGTCCTCGTCGTCGTTCGACGCCTGGGCGTGGTGGGCATCCGGCTCGAAGGGCTCGTCCTCCTCGGAATCGTCCTCCGCGAGGGCGTCCTCGAAGATTTCGGTCTCCTCCTCGGTGGCGGGGCGGATCTTGAGCGGAGAGGTGCCGTTCCACAGCACCTTGCCGTCGCTCTTCATGGTCTGGATGTCGTCCTTGAAGCCATCGCAGGTGAAGAGGTCGTTGGCGACCTCCTCGGAGCCATTGATGACCGCGATGGCCACGCCATCGATCTCGAGAGTGAACATCGCGAATCCTTCCTGTCTGCGGCCGGGGCCGCCGTCCGTGTAGGGGCGAACGCGGCGCAGGCCAAGGGCTGGTTTCCCGACGGCAGCCGCGACTCAGGCTCCGCCGCTGGCCCGGGCGATGGCGCGCTTGACCACGCCCTGGACGTCGGGGTTCGACAGGAACAGGTCGTGGTTGATCAGCCCGCCGCCATAGTCGGAGGCATCGGCCACGCGCACGCCCAGCGCCTCCAGGCGCTCGCGATCCGCCGCCCCGGCCCGGACCACGCCGCCCGCGATGGCACCCGAGAGTTCCAGGGCGCGATCGTTGGTCGAGGAGATCACCGTGATCTTGTGCACGTCCGGCCCCATCCGCTCGACCGCGCTGGTGAACAGGTCGATGTCGATGTCGGGCGCAGCGAGCACCACCGCGCCGATGCGGGCCATGGCGGCCTCGCCGGCCTCGGCCCGCAGCATGCGCAGGGTCTCGAGGGTCAGCAACGTGCCCATGGAATGGGCGACGATGTTGATGCGCCCGCCGGATGACGAGTTCGCGAGCGCCTTCAGGAGATCTTCGAACCCGTCGCGCGACCACAGGGCGCTTTCGCGGTCGTAGCCGTAATCGAAGGTGGCCGCGGCCGAGGGCCAGGTGAACAGCGCCGAGGCGCCGCGGAAGCGGATGCCGTCCGAGAGCTTGGCGGCGCTGACCGCTGCTGACTGGAAGCTCTCGCGGTAGCCGTGGACGTAGATCAGGACGTCGCGTCCGAGGGCGGCCTGGGCGAAGGCCGCGGCCGCGCCCGGACCCGTCTCCACCTGCGGCACGGCGGTCACGGCCCAGTCACCGGTGACCACCGAGGAGACCTTGCCGATCAGCGAGCGGTCGGGCGCCGAGAGCCGCACTTCGGCGAAGCTGAGGCCGCGCCCGCGCTCGGAGCTGAAATAGGGGCTCTTCGGGGGCGAGCCGACCGGCTTGCGCGTGGTGGCCACGAGGAGGATGGGGCTGACGTCGAGGGCCGACTGGCGCTCGGGCACCCCGCCGCCCACCGCGTCGCTGACGAGACCGTCGGCCACGCAGCCCGCCAGCCCCGGCGTGAGGCCGGCCACCCCCGAGAGGGCGGCGAAACGCAGGAGCGCGCGACGGGTGGGAGCGTGGGGGCGGATCTCGGATCGAATCATGTCGTGCAAGGCAGCCCTGAACGTGGCGGCCCCGGGGCGGGCCTGACGTGGAGCTATCCTGTCGACGAGGATCGTGACCATGGCGGGGCGTGAGCGTGGCCGTGGCGATGTGGATTGCGGGCACAGGCAGTCCTGTGTCCCCGATCCCACAGGACTCGGACCTGTCTCGGACCCGGCTGGGATCACGCCGGTTTGCGGGGGAAGCGCTCCCGGGCAGGCGCGCCCCCCTCGACGAAACCCGGCGGGACCGGCAAAGAAGCAGCCATGGCCGTCTCATCCGCACCCGCCCTCGACATCGATGCCTTGCGCGAGCGGCTGCTCGGGGGAGACCGCGCCGCCCTGGCGCGGGCCATCACCCTGGCGGAGTCGAAGCGGGCCGATCACCGGGCGGCGGCACGGGCGCTCATCGATGCGGTGCTGCCGCACACCGGAACCGCGATCCGCGTCGGCATCACGGGCGTGCCCGGGGTGGGCAAGTCGACCACCATCGACGCGCTGGGCGCCAATCTGACGGCGGCGGGGCACAAGGTGGCGGTGCTGGCGGTCGACCCCTCCTCCACCCGCACCGGCGGCTCGATCCTCGGGGACAAGACCCGGATGGCGCGCCTCGCCCTCGATCCGAACGCCTTCATCCGGCCCTCCCCCTCCTCCGGCACGCTCGGCGGCGTCGCGGCCAAGACCCGCGAGACCATGCTGCTGTGCGAGGCGGCGGGCTTCGACGTGATCCTGGTCGAGACGGTGGGCGTCGGCCAGTCCGAGACGGCGGTGGCCGACCTGACGGACTTCTTCCTCGTGCTGATGCTGCCCGGAGCCGGCGACGAACTGCAGGGCATCAAGAAGGGCATTCTCGAGCTGGCCGACATGATCGCGGTCAACAAGGCGGATGACGGCGAGGGCGAGCGCCGGGCCAGCGCCGCCGCCTCCGAGTACCGCGCGGCCCTGCACATCCTCTCGGCCCCGAGTTCGACCTGGACGCCCCCCGTGGTCACGATCTCGGGTCTGAACAACAAGGGCCTCGACGGCCTGTGGGAGCGGATCGTCGATCACCGCAACAAGCTCACGGCCACCGGCGAGATCGCCCAGAAGCGCCGTGCCCAGGACGTGAAGTGGATGTGGGCCCTCGTCCATGAGCGCCTGCACCAGCGCCTCGTCGGCTCGGCCGAGGTGCGGCGCCAGACGGCGGAGGCCGAAGGCGCGGTGGGACGCGGGGAATCCTCGCCCGCCGCCGGGGCCGAGGCCATCGCCACCCTGATCGGCCTGTAGGGGCCAGTGCCCGGCGGCCTGTTGATCACCGGCTTCGGCCCGTTTCCTGGCGTGCCTCGCAACCCGAGCGCGGCGCTCGCACGCCGCGTCGGCGCCCTCGCGCGTGCCAAGGTCGGTGGCGAACCCGTGCGGGTCCTGATCCTGCACACAACCTACGCGGCGATCCCCGCGATGCTGGAGCCGGCCCTGGCCGAGGCTCCGGCCGCGATTCTGCTGTTCGGGGTCGCGTCCCGCGCCAAGCGGGTCCGGGTCGAGGTGCAGGGCCGCAACCGCACCAGCCGGCTGTTCCCCGATGCCTCGGGGCGGATCGCGGCGCGACCGACGCTGGAACCCGGCGGCCCGGCCACCCGGCGCTCGCCGGCGGCGGCGCCCGCCCTGGCGATTTTGCGCCGGAGCGGGATCGCCGCGATCCCGTCGCGGGATGCCGGGTGCTATCTCTGCAACGCCACCTATTTCCGCGCCCTCCGGGAGGGGCCTCCGGCGCTGTTCCTGCACATCCCGCTGCCGCCCAGGACCAGGCGGCCGGCCAAGGCCGTTCGCAGGCTACGCCAAGCCCCCGGGGAGACCCTCGCCCAAGCCTGCGCGGAGGTGGCGCGCCGTCTCGTCCTGCGCGCCCGCGCCCGCCGCTGACTTGCGGCTGCCTTGCGGCTGGCTTGCCGCTGCCTTACCGCCGCGCAGATCGCGGGGCCTTGGTTTGTCGGTGGTGGTTTGCCGGCGCCGGAAGATTTTCATCTCACCGCATGGGTCCCGTTGGCGCCGTCGGGCGTTCTGTGAAGGTCGGATGCGGGTACCCCGGCCTCGGATACGACTGCCTCGGACGGGCCGCCCGCATCATCCGCGTTGAGGAGAGAGAGAATGGTCGATACGGATCGCATCGTCGGCGCCGCCAAGGAAGTCGGCGGCAAGGTTCAGGGCGCTGCGGGAGACCTCGCCGGCTCCTCGCGCCACTCGGCCGAGGGCCGCTACCGCGAGGCGGAGGGCCGCGCCCAGGACATCTACGGTCAGGCCAAGGACACCCTGCGGGATGTCGCCGACAACGTCTCGGATTATGCCGGCGACGCCTATGAGCGTGGCGGCTCCTACCTGCGCGATGGCGGCCGCGTCGTCAGCCACCGCGTCGAGGAGAACCCCTTCGTCGCTCTCGTGATCGCGGGCGCCGTGGGTTACGGCCTCGCCCTGCTCCTGCACAGCCGCCGCTGATCGCAGGATCGTCACGGCCTCCGTTCCGCCCTCCATCGAGGCAGGGCGGAACGGAGGGTCACGGAACGGAGCGGTGCCGCGCTACTGCGCGGTCCAGCCGCCGTCCATCGCCATGTTGGCGCCCGTGATCTGGCTCGCCGCATCAGAGGCCAGGAATACCGCCAGGGCGGCGACCTGATCGATGGTGACGAAGGCTTTCGTGGGCTGCGCCTTGAGCAGCACCTCGTTGATGACCTCGTCCTCCGTCATCCCGCGCGCCTTCATGGTGTCGGGAATCTGGCTCTCCACCAGGGGTGTCCAGACGTAGCCCGGCGAGATGCAGTTCACCGTAATGCCGTGGGTGGCGAGTTCGAGCGCCGCCGTCTTCGTCAGGCCGACGAGGCCGTGCTTGGCCGCCACGTAGGCCGACTTGTACGGCGAGGCCACCATGGAATGTGCCGAGGCGGTGTTGATGATCCGGCCCCAGCTGCGCTGCTTCATGCCCGGAATGGCCGCCCGCATGGTGTAGAAGGCCGAGGACAGGTTGAGGCTGATGATCTGCTCCCACTTCTCCGGCGGAAACTCCTCGATCGGCGCGACGTGCTGGACGCCGGCATTGTTCACGAGCACGTCCACCGAGCCGAAGCTGTCCGCGCCCAGCCGGATCAGCCCCTCGATCTCGCCGGGCTTGGTCAGGTCCGCCGGCGAATAGACCGCCTTCACGCCGAACTCGGCCTCGATCCCGGCCCGCTCCTTCTCGATGTCCTCCGGCTTGCCGAAGCCGTTGATGACGACGTTGGCGCCCTCCTTGGCGAAGGCACGGGCATAGGCGAGGCCGATGCCGCTGGTGGAGCCTGTGACGACGGCGGTCTTGGATGTCAGGATCATGAAAACCTCCTTGAACGCTCTACCGAGGCGGATGCCGGTTCGGCGAGCGCGGGCGAACGAAGCCCGGGACTCGTGGTCCGGCGAGCCGGAGCACGGGTCGAGACGTCCGGGCGATCAGGCGAGATAATCGTGCAGCACCTGCCCGTAGGGCAATGTGAAGTCGACCACCATGTGTCGGCCTCCGACGATGCGGCGCACGGGCAGGTCGGCCACCCGGCAATTGACGTGCGGGATGAGGTGAAGCCGCGCCTCGCCCTCCCAGGCGCCATGGACGGTGATGTCCTCCAGGCGGTAGCCGACGAGCTGCGCCACCTTGGTCCCGCCGTCGACGTCGGGCAGGAGCTTGAGGTTGACGTTGAGCTTGCCGAGGCCCGCCTTCACCGCGCCGAGATCGTTCCCGAGGCTCCGGTGCTTGTAGGTCATGGTGCCCATCGCCACCCGTTCGTCGTCGTAATGAAGCGTGCCGGTGAGCGTATCCTTGGTGAGCTTGAGGCGCGGCACGCCCCACTTCTTCGGAAAGCCCCAGATCTCGCGCCCCGCCGTGATCGGCGGCTCGTCGTCGAGATACATCTGGATCGAGAAGTTGCAGGCCTCGCCCTTGTAGGTGGCCAGCGCGCCCGAGCCGCTCTCCTCGTAATCGCCGAACCCCGAGGAATCCGGCATCTTCATCCACTCGTAGTACACGAGGTTGTCCGGATGCGGCTCCAGCGGCTCGGGCAGGGCCCGGCGCAGGGCGTCCGCATCGGTCTCGTAGGTCACGATCAGGTATTCGCGCCGGAGAAAGCGATACGGCCCGCGCGGATAGCTCGGGCTGAAAGCCGGCATCGAGGGGACCTGAAGGATGTCGTCGCGGGTCACGGGGTCATCTCCCTTTGTAGGATGGGATCCCCTGGGCACGCGGGGATCCCTCGGGACGGTGCGGTGGGCTCAATCCCGCGCGTCGCGGGTGAGGTCGAACACGGAGACGCCGCTGGCGTCGTGCGGCCGGTCGCGCCAGGTCGGGCTGCGCAGGGAGCGCCGCATGTCGCCGACACCGGCGGCCCAAT
Source organism: Methylobacterium sp. Leaf113 (assembly GCF_001423325.1). Taxonomy (NCBI): domain Bacteria; kingdom Pseudomonadati; phylum Pseudomonadota; class Alphaproteobacteria; order Hyphomicrobiales; family Methylobacteriaceae; genus Methylobacterium; species Methylobacterium sp. Leaf113. The sequence continues at coordinate 111,313 of NZ_LMNJ01000001.1, read as the reverse complement.
GCTCCAGCATGGTGGTGCGCGAGAACTCGTAATCCTTCGAGTTTCCCTCGTAGGCCTTGCGACGGTAGATCAGCTGCATGATCGTGACGGCGTTGTCGCGACTGATCCGCCGCAGGAACTCGACGTCGGGATCGCCCTGCCATTCGGGCGGCAGCTTGGCCAGCAGGTTGCGGGTCGCGGCCTTGGCCTTGCGGATCTCGATGGTCACGTCGGTGTTGAGCCGGGTCCGGCTGGAGAAGCGGATGTCCTTCTCGCGCTCGGCCGCCTCGATCAGCGTGCGGGGCATGGCTCCGCGCGCGGAGAACAGATCGACCTGGAACACCAGCAGGTCGCGCTGGCTCTCCTCGTCGAGGACGTATTGCAGCGGTGTGTTCGAGACGATGCCGCCGTCCCAGTACGGCTCGCCGTTGATGGTGACCGGCGGGAATCCCGGGGGCAAGGCCCCGGAGGCCATGATGTGCTCGGGGGTGATGCGGTCGCACCGGTTGTCGAAATAGGCGAAGTTGCCGGTGCGCACGTTGACCGCGCCGACGCTGAGCCGGGTTCGGCCTTCGTTGATCAGATCGAAATCCACGAACCGCTCCAGCGTCGCCCTGAGCGGCCCCGTCTCGTAGTAGCTCAGGGCCTCCGGCGCGCCGGCGGGATAGAGGGTGGCGGGAGGGATGCGGGGGCTGAAGAAACCGGGCACGCCGAAGGTGGCGATCCAGCCCGCGCTCGCCTCGTTGAACGCCGCCCGGGCCTTCTCGCCCGGGAACCAGGGAACCCCGGTCACCGCCGAGGAAACGAGTTCCCAGAAGGCCCTCATCCGCTCGACGCGACGCTCGGGCGGGTTGCCCGCGATGAGAGCCGCGTTGATGGCGCCGATGGAGATGCCCGCGACCCAATCCAGGGTGCGGCCGTCGGCGGCCAGCGCCTCGTAGATCCCGGCCTGATAGGAGCCGAGCGCTCCACCGCCCTGAAGCACGAGGACGTTGGATTCTCCGCTGGGAAATGCCGTCACGACCAGGGTCCTCTCAATCGTCCGAAGCGGGTGTCGCCTCGGCGGGTCTCCCGAGCCGACCCGCCGCCCGCGACCCAACCGATGGTTGCTCGATCCGGGTGACGCCACCATGACGCAGGGCCACCGTGATCGCCATCCAGGGGCGGGACGAACCGCGCTCATTGTCAGCCGAGGTGGGACCGAGGCCCCTCGCAGGACGCACCGATGGTTGACAGGCGGGGCTGCTTCGCCAACACCCCCCGCCCAGTCGCGGCTTTTGCCGCACGCCCTCCGCCGCGATCGTCCCTGACCCGGCCGCCCCGCGCGCGAGGGCGACGAACAAGGATCCCTGACCCATGTCGGTGACGCGCTCCTATCTCGATTTCGAGAAGCCGGTGGCCGAACTCGAATCCAAGTTGGAGGAGCTGAAGACCATGGCGGCGCGCGACGGCGCGGTCTCGATCAGCGAGGAGGTCGGACGCCTGGAGGCCAAGGCCGCCGCCGCCCTGTCCGACATCTATGCCGGGCTGACGCCCTGGCAGAAGACGCAGGTCGCCCGGCATCCGCAGCGGCCGCACTTCATCGATTACTGCGCCGGCCTGATCACGGATTTCACGCCCCTGGCGGGCGACCGGGCCTTCGGTGAGGACCAGGCCATCGTCGGCGGATTCGGGCGCTTTCGCGGGCGTCCGGTCTGCGTCCTGGGCCAGGAGAAGGGCTCCACCACCGAGACCCGCCTGCGGCACAATTTCGGCATGGCCAAACCGGAGGGCTACCGCAAGGCCGTGCGCCTGATGCAACTCGCCGACCGTTTCGGCCTGCCCGTCCTCGCCTTCGTCGACACGGCCGGCGCCTTTCCGGGCATCGAGGCCGAGGAGCGCGGACAGGCCGAGGCCATCGCCCGCTCGACGGAAGCCTGCCTCGCGCTCGGCGTGCCGAACATCGCCGTCATCATCGGAGAGGGGGGATCGGGCGGGGCCATCGCGCTGGCCACCGCCAATCGGGTCCTCATGCTCGAGCATGCCATCTACGGCGTGATCTCGCCGGAGGGCGCCGCCTCGATCCTGTGGCGCGATCAGGGCCGCGCCGCTGACGCCGCGACCGCCATGAAGATCACTGCGCAGGACCTGCTGCGCCTTGGAATCATCGACGGCATCATCCCCGAGGCCACCGGCGGGGCGCATCGCGGGCGGGAGGCCGCCATCGAGGCCGCCGGTTCCGCCATCGTGGCGGCCCTGACCGAGTTCCAGGGCCTGAGCCCCGACGAGATCCGCGACCGCCGAGCCGCCAAGTTCCTCGACATCGGGCGAAAGCTCTGAGGCACAGCAGACCGATGCGACACCCTGCCGCATCCGAGCCTTGGAACCAATCGGACTTCCTCCTCCGAGCGCCGGCCTGATTTTCGCCACACCTGTGCCGACCGGCGAGGCCGGGAAAGCCCTGCGGAATCAAGCCGGCTGGTGGCCCTGAACCCGTCTGCCGGGAAGCCCGGCTCCAATTGCGGCAAGATCGGGGAGATCAAGCGATCGTGACCGCAATCCACATGCGGCCGGGCCGGCCCGCCGCGTCGCCTTGCGGTAACAACCGGGTAAGTTTAACGACGCTAAGGGGTTGGGGAGTGGCATTCCAGGGGTGAGCCCCCGGAACGCGTGACTGAGGATAGGTTCCCCATGGCTATGCGCCCGCTCGTGGCCGCCGGTTTCGCTTTGCTCGCCCTGTCGCTCGGCGCCTGCCAGGACGGTTCGACGGGCGGCGGCGTTCCGCTTCGGGCCCTCGCCCCGGTGTCCCCCAAGACCGTTGCGCTCATGACCCAGAAGGGCATGTCGCAGAACGACCCGATCCTGATCCGCGCCTTCAAGAAGGAAGCGGAGATGGAGGTGTGGAAGCGGGCCTCCAACGGCCAGTACGCGCTGCTCAAGACCTTTCCGATCTGCCGCTGGTCGGGCCAGCTCGGTCCGAAGACCAAGCAAGGCGACCGACAGGCCCCCGAGGGGTTCTACACCGTGACGCCGGGTCAGATGAACCCGAACTCGTCCTATTACCTTTCGTTCGATACCGGCTATCCGAACGCCTACGACCGGGCCAATGGGCGCACCGGCAACTACATCATGGTCCACGGCACCTGCTCGTCGGCCGGCTGTTTTGCCATGACCGACGAGTCGATGGGTGAACTCTACGCCCTCGCGCGCGACTCCTTCGCGGGTGGACAGCGCGCGTTCCAGTTTCAGTCCTATCCCTTCCGGATGACGGCGGCGAACATCGCCAAATTCCGCAATGACCCGAACGCGCCGTTCTGGAAGAACCTCAAGGAGGGCTCGGATTATTTCGAGGCTCTGCGCGAGGAGCCGCGCGTGGGCCTCTGCGGCACCAAGTATGTCTTCGGCGGGGCCGATGCGGCGGCCGGCTCCTGCGCACCCAAGGTCGATCCGATGGTCGCCGAGAAGCGCGAGCGCGACAACCGCGAGGTCGCCGACCTCATCGCGAAGGGCACGCCGGCCACCCGCCTCGTCTATGACGACGGCAGCCAGAACCCGGTGTTCCGCAGCCAGCAGACCCCCGCCAACACCCTGACCTTCGCGAGCCTCGGCAAGCCCGAGCCGGAATTGCCGATCGACCCGAAGGAATATGCCCAGCATCGGCTCGGCGACGTCAGCCGCCCCGAGAGCCTGGCGGCCGGCGAGCGCGAGATCGAGGTCGACGCCAAGGGCCGCCCGGTGATGATGGCGACCGCCGCTACGATTCCGACCAAAACCGCCGCTGCGAACCTGTCCAGGAAGGGCGCCGGTCCGGCGGCAAAGCCCGAGCCCGTGGTGGCCGAGCCCGCCAAGCCCGCCCGCGTGATGGTGGCGGATGCGGACGGCGACCCGGCGGCCTACAAGAAGGTGCTCGGGAACCTGTTCAGCAACGGCACACCGGCGACCCCGGCGACCGATGCCGCCACCGTGCCGGCCGTCGCCCCGAAGCCTGAGGTCGGCGCGGCCAAGTCCGCACCGAAGCACGCGCCGGCAAAGGCCGCCCATGCCGCGCTGATTCCGACCAAGACGGGCAAGCCCGCGGACGACAAGGCGGCGAAACCGGCCTCGAAGGTGATCTCGTCCATCGGTGCCTCGCCGAAGACCACGGGGTCCACCACGCCCAAGAACTGACGCGGCCGAGCCCGGATCCTTCCGGCTCAGCGCGTGCCGAGGAGCATCGCTCCGAAGCCGAGGAAGATCCCACCGGTGATGCGGTCGAAGGCACGCCGCAGCGCCGGACGGGTCAGCGACGCGGCGAGCCGCCGGCCGCCCAGGGCATAGACCCCGTACCAGAACAGTTCCGCCCCCGCGAAGGTGACGACGAGGATCGCGAATTGCGGCGCTTGCGGCCGCGACGGATCGACGAATTGCGGCAGGAAGGCGCTGGCGAAGAGCAGGAGCTTGGGATTGCTCAGACCGATGAGCAGTCCGTCACGATAGAGCCGCCTCAAGTTCACCGATGCCGGTGCACCCGCGGCGCCGGGCATTTCCAACGCCCCGTCGTGGCCGCGCCAAGCCCGGATGCCAAGGATGACCAGATAGGCGACGCCGGCGTAGCGCAAGCCGTCGAACAGCACGGGCGACGCGAGGAGAACCGCACTCAATCCGGCGGCGGAGGCGACGAGCACCAGGATGACGGCGCTGAGGCAGCCCGCCATGGCGGCGACGCTGCGACGGAGACCGACGCGGACGCTGCGAGCCAGAATATGGAGCATGTTCGGGCCGGGCGTGCCGGACAGGAGGAAGACGACGCTGAGGAACAGCCACCAGGTCTGAAAGGTCACGGCCGGGCACTCCTGATCGCGTACGCTCCGACGCGACGATCGCTCCCGTCCTATCAGGCCTTCGCACGGCGTGACGCCCCCGCCGACACGCGGGGCAGCCGAGCGTGCAACGAAAAAAGGGCCCCGCGAGGGACCCTTCTCTCCATCGATCAGAGCGATCGATTACATGCGGCGCATCATCCGGCGATCCATACGACGGTGCATCATGCGACGCTCCATATCGCGGCGCATCATCCGACGCTCCATGCGACGGTGCATCATGCGACGCTCCATCCGGCGCTCCATGCGCATCTGCACCGTGGACACAGTCTCGGGGGCGGTCACGCCGATCGGGGCGCCGGGAGCGGCAGAGGCGGAGGTGGCGAGGCTGGCACCGCCGAGCGAGGCGAGCACGGCGAAAGCAAGGGTCAGTTTCCTCACGTGAAGACTCCCATTCTTTTGTGTCCGAGCGCGGCACCCGGTTTGTTCCCGAGGCCACAGGGCCTGGAAAATCTGTCGCGCACCGGAGTACGCGGCGGACCCCGTTCCGGTCCGCCGCTACCCCAACCCGCAAGTCAGAGATTCGTTTCCTCGAACGCCCGGACCCATTCAGCACAAATTCCCGAGCGCACGATGTCGTCGAGGGTAAATTCCACCACGGGCACTGGCATCATCCGGCTCTTGATGAGGTGGATGACGGTCCGAAGGCCGGACGTCTCGCGCAGGTCCGTCTGGGACACGTCGCCGTTGATGATCACCTGGCAATCGTCGCCGATGCGGGTGAGGAACATCTTGATCTCGGCCGTAGTGGTGTTCTGCGCCTCGTCGAGGATCACGAGGCAGTTCTTGAAAGTGCGTCCGCGCATCACCTCGAAGGGCACCACTTCGATGTCGCCGGTCTTGACCGCGATCTCGAAGGCGGCCTCGCCCATGCGCTCCTTCATGGTCTCGGTGAGGGGCGCGACCCAGGGGGCGATCTTCTCTTCCAGGGTCCCGGGAAAAAAGCCCAGTGAGCGGCCGGAGGGCACGTTCGGGCGGGTGATGATGACCTTGGCGATGCGGCGCTGGCGGAGCTGGTCCGCGGCGCGGGTGCCGGCGATGTAGGTCTTGCCGGTGCCGGCGGGCCCGAGGACGATGACTTGCTTGTGGAGGGCGAGGGCGTCGAGATACTGCGCCTGCCGGTCGGTGAGTGGTTGGATCGGACTGAGATTACGTTCTTCGTCGAAACGGGTCTTGTGCAGACGGACCGGACGGTCCTCAACGAGTTCAAGTCGTGTACGGCGTCTTTTCATCGATCAACACTCCAACCGGACTTGCCAACCTGGATTCAATCTGAGCCTGACTTGCTGAACTTGCTTCGCGTCATCTTACAACCGATCCCGTTCCGGCGATCCTTTCTGCTTCGCCCGCTTCACAGCCAATCCGGATCTTGCCCGCGAGTTCCGGCAAGGACCATCGTGCCTGTGGATGCCCGTCGCGACCCGGCGGGCCGCGGACCGTTGCGTTGCACGCACCATGCCGCGACAGGCGCGACAGGGGCGTGACAACCACTATTCTTGGCAATGATGTAAAAAGTCTGCGCTGATCCTGGCGCGCCGGGTGCAATGCAGCAACGACGTCGATTGGGTCGGCCCTGTGTCGGCAAAGACGCAGTCTCGGCCCTCATCGGTCGCGCGCTCCCCCGCGCTTCGCCGGGGCCTCGGGGATCAGGCCGCCTGGATGAAGCTGTCCAGCACCATCTTGCGGCCGGCCTTGTCGAAATCCACCGTGAGCTTGTTGCCGTCCACACCCGCGACGGTGCCGGGACCGAACTTGGTGTGGAACACTCGCATATCGACCGAGAAGGCCGACGGCGCTCCGGTCGACGTGGCGATCAGTTCGCCCTCGATCTGGCGTGGTCCGCCGCGCGCCGCGGGAGCGCGGTTGCCGACGCCGAAGCCGTTGGGGTTCGCCTTGGCGTACTGCGCCGTGTTGGCCTGCGCCCGCTGCCAGCCCGGCGTGCCGTAGGACGAGCCGAACGGAGTCGGGTTGCAATCGAAACGCGACGCGCCGGCCGAGAAGTGTGCGGGTGCGTCGAGCACATCGACGCTGTCCTCGGGAAGCTCGTCGATGAAGCGGCTCGGGACGGTGGAGGACCACAGGCCGTGGATGCGCCGGTTGACCGCGAAGGACAGCTTGGCGCGCTTGCGGGCCCGGGTGAGGCCAACATGGGCGAGGCGGCGCTCCTCTTCCAGTCCGGCGCGGCCGCTCTCGTCCAGCGCGCGCTGGTTCGGGAACAGGCCGTCCTCCCAGCCGGGCAGGAACACGGTGTCGAATTCCAGGCCCTTGGCGGCGTGGAGCGTCATCAGCGAGACGCGGTCGGCCCCCTCCTGCTCGCTCGCCTCCATCACCAGGGAGACGTGCTCGAGGAAGGCCGCGAGATCGGGGAACTCCTCCATGGAGCGCACGAACTCCTTGAGGTTTTCTAGGCGCCCGGCCGCGTCGGCGGACTTATCCTTCTGCCACATCTCGGTGTAGCCGGATTCCTCCAGGATGGTCTGCGCCACCTCGGAATGCGGCTGCGTACCCACCAGGCGCGACCACCGTGAGAAGCTCTCGACCAGGGCCCGCACGCCGGAGCGGGCGCGGGGCTTCAGCTCGTCGGTCTCGACCACGAGCCGGGCCGCCTGAAGCAGCGGCACCCGCTCGGCGCGGGCATAGGCGTGGAGCGCCTGCAGGGTGGCGTCGCCGAGGCCCCGCTTCGGGGTGTTGAAGATGCGCTCGAAGGCGAGGTCGTCGGCCGGGTTGGCGGTGACGCGCAGATAGGCCAGCGCATCGCGGATCTCGGCCCGCTCGTAGAAGCGGGGCCCGCCGATGACCCGGTAGGGCAGCCCGAGCTGGACGAAGCGGTCCTCGATCTCGCGCATCTGCGCCGAGACGCGCACCAGCACGGCGATCTCCGACAGCGGATGCTGCTTGGCCTGAAGGCTCTCGATCGCTTCCGCGAGTTGGCGCGCCTCCTCCTCCGAATCCCAGGCGCCGGAGACCGTCACCTTCTCGCCGGCGACATCCTCGGTGCGCAGGGTCTTGCCCAGGCGCCCCTCGTTCTTGGCGATGAGGCCGGAGGCGGCGCTGAGGATGTGGCCGGTGGAGCGGTAGTTGCGCTCCAGGCGCACCACCACGGCGCCGGGGAAGTCGTGTTCGAACCGCAGGATGTTGTCGACCTCGGCCCCGCGCCAGCCATAGATCGACTGGTCGTCGTCGCCCACGCAGGCGACGTTGCGGTGCCCCTGGGCCAGCAGGCGCAGCCACAGGTACTGAGCGACGTTGGTGTCCTGATACTCGTCCACCAGGATGTAGCGGAAACGGCTCTGGTAGTTTTCCAGGACGTCGGGGTTCTCGCGCCAGAGCTTGAGGCAGAGCAGCAGAAGGTCGCCGAAATCGGCGGCGTTCAGGGTCAGAAGCCGGGCCTGGTAGGCCGAATAGAGCGTGCCGCCCTTGCCGAAGGCGAAGGCCTGGGCCTCGCCCGGGGGCACCTGCTCGGGCAGGAGGCCGCGATTCTTCCAGCCGTCGATGGCCGAGGACAGGGCGCGTGCAGGCCAGCGCTTCTCGTCGATGTTCTGGTCGACGATGACCTGCTTCATCAGGCGGAGCTGGTCGTCCATGCCCAGGATCGTGAAGTCCGAGCGCAGGCCGACCAGCTCGGCGTGTCGGCGCAGGATCTTGGTGCCGATGGAATGGAAGGTGCCGAGCCAGGGCATGCCCTCGCCGGCCGGGCCGATGAGCCCGCCGATGCGGTGCTTCATCTCGCGGGCGGCCTTGTTGGTGAAGGTCACCGAGAGGATGTCGAAGGGTCGCGCCTTGCCCGTGGCGATGAGGTGGGCGATGCGCGTCGTCAGCACCCGGGTCTTGCCGGTACCGGCGCCGGCAAGCACCAGGACCGGGCCATCCGTGGCCTCAACGGCGCGGCGCTGCTCGGTGTTCAGCCCTTCGAGATAAGGGCTCGCCTGCGGCCGCAGGGAGGCCATGGCACGGGCGGCGATGGAGGTCGGGGCGGCGTCGGAGGCGGAAGCGCCGGCCGCGTCGAGAGGCTTCGTCATCGCGCATCCCTGGACCAAAACGCGAACGGCGTCGAGAGTGATGCCAGTCCCCTCCCGGTCTTCGGGGGTCGGCCGACCGGTCGGTGCCGTTCGGGACGTGCGGCAGGATGCCGAGATTCGGGAAGCCGCCTTTCCATCGACGCGCGGTCTCACCAGATCAGGACGAAACCCCACCGAACAAGGACGTTCCGATGCTTAGCCCCCGCCTGTTCTTCGTTGCCGGCCTCGCGCTCCTGACGGCCGGCCCGGCCCTGGCGCAATCCTCGCGCGCCATCGACAGCCTCAACGCCACCAACGACCGGCTCTCCGACCGCAGCCAGCTGCGCGGCATCGAGCAGCGCCAACAGTTCGACACCAACCAGACGCGGATGCAGATCCAGCGCAGCGACCTGTTCCGGCCGAGCGCACCCGCGGCACCGATCGTGGTTCCGGGCCGGCGCTGAGCTGCGGCCGGGCCGGGATCGGCGGGACTGACGCAGGCCTCGTGTCGGACGGAGCGACTTTGACCGCGCCAGGGCTCTGGCGCGCGTCGGCCTCCCCTGTGCTATGTCCGCGAACGGAGCAGGGGCGAGCCCCCGGGTGACGAGGCGGAACAAACACGGTGCGTGACATCCTGACCGCGCTGGCGGGCGCCGTCATCCTGCTCCTCGTTGCGGCCCTCGCCGTCCCACCCTTCGTGGCCTGGGAAAGCTATCGCGCCACCCTCGACCGCACGATCAGCCGCTCGCTGGGCGTGACGGCGCAGACGGAGGGCCGGATCGGCGTCCGCCTCCTTCCCTCGCCCAGGCTGAAGCTCGATCGCCTCCGGCTCGGCGCCGCCGCCGGATCGGCGCCGAAGCTCGATCACCCGCTCCTCGATCTCCAGGGCGTCAGGGCCGAACTTGCACTGGCACCCCTGCTGAAGGGCGAGATCCGCTTCACCGAGACCCGGATCGGCCGGGCCGAGGTCAAGCTGCCGGTCACCGACGGTGAGGCCATACTGCTGCCGGCCCGCGGCTTGGCGGAGGCCCTGCGGCGCGACCTCGCCATCGAGGATCTGACGATCCGGCAATTCGTCCTGACAACCCAGGTGCCGGCGACGGGGCGGACCGAGCAGTTCTATGCCGAAGCCCTGCAGATCTCGGCCCCGGCGCTGGGCGGACCCTGGCGCGCGGAGGGAACCAGTCGCGGCGTACCTTTCCGGCTCTCGACGGGCGAGATCGGGTCCGACGGCGTCAGCGTGAAGATCGCCGGCGGTGGCGATACGCAGCCGCGCTTCGAAGCCGATGCCCGTCTCAGCCTTGCGCCCGCCGGAACGGGCGCGTCCGGTCGGCGCTTGGCGACCGCGGTCGCGGAAGGCAGCGCCCGCATCGTCGTCGGGCCACCGGTCCAGGCGGCAGGCGCCTATCTGCCGTTCTCTCTCGGAGGCAAGTTCACCGGGCGCGGCCTCACAGCCCGGTTCACCGATGTCGCCCTGGAGATCGATCCCGGCGGACAGGCCCTGCGCCTCGGCGGCACGGGGCAGCTCGACCTGAAGCAATGGCGCGCCGGCCTCGCCCTCTCGACCCGGCGCCTCGACCTGGATGCCTTCCTGACCTCGGCGGCCGGACAGGCGCTGATCGCGCGCGGCGTTCCGGCGATCGGCGGCCGGAACGGCTTCGGCCTGCCCGTGATGGTCGATCTGGACCTCGCGGTGGAGAGCTTGGCCCTCGGCCTCGACGAATGGTCGCGGCTCGCCGCCAGCGGCACCCTCGACCGCACCGGCGGGGTCGTCCTGCGTCGGCTCGACGTGACCGCGCCGGGTGCGGCGGTGCTCGGGGCCAGCGGCGAGATCGACACCGAAGCGGGCCTGCGCTTCACTGGACGGTTGTCCGTCGACGCCCCGGCCTCCGACAGCTTCGGCCGCCACCTGCGCCGTCTCGGGTTCGAGGGTCCGGCCGTGGCCGTGATGGATGGCCGACCGGTCCAGTTGGCCACCGATCTGTCGGTGGACGCCTTGACGGTGTCGCTGCGCAACCTGCGGCTCGGCCTCGGCGAGGCGCGCGTCACCGGGAATGCCCGCTACGCGGCAGCCGACGGCGCTCATCGGGGGCGGTTTGATGCGCAACTGGTCGCGCAGGGCCTCGACATCGCGACCCTGCCGGTCCTCGGAGGCACGCTGGCCGACCTACGGGGCCACGATGTCGGGCTCACCCTCCTGGCCCGCGACGTCCGCTACGGCCCGTCCGGCGCGCATTCGGGTGGCGGCACCATCGCGGCCAGCCTCCAGTCGGACGGCCCGAGCCTCGTGGTCGACAGCCTCGACATCAGCGATCTGGCAGGCGCCAACGCCAAGCTGTCGGGACGCATCGATCCGGACGGCACGGGCCGGATCGCCGGGCGGGTCTCGGCGGCGGTGGCCGCCCCCCTGTTCGCGCTCCTCGACCGGGTCTGGCTGGCGGAAGCCCAGCGAATCCCGGCCTTCCTGCGCGCCGGAGCCCTCGACCTTGCCGTCAGCCTCGAACGGGATGCCGGCACGGCCGATACCCTCCGGGTCGCCGCCAAGGGCGAGGCCGCCGGTGGCCCCCTCGACCTCGACCTCCGGAGCCGTTCCGGCCGCATCGACAGCCTGGACCTCACCCTCGCGACGGCGGATGCGGGAACCTGGCTCGAACGCCGCGACATCCCGGCCCTGCGGCGCCCCGGCCGCCTTCGCCTCGTCGGTACGCCCGGCCCTGCCGAAGCCGATGGCAGACCGTTCGGGCTCGCCCTGCGGGTCAGCGGGTCCGTCGCCGACGTCACGATCGCGACGGTGCAGCCCGTCCTGCTGGACGGCCGCGAGAGCCTGCCCAGCGCCGGCGAACTGCACCTCAGCCTGCCGGACGTGGCGCCGTTCCTGACCCTCGCCGGCAGTGCCGTGCCGATCCCGGGTCCACTTCCGGCCGAGCTCGGCTTGCGCCTGTCCCGGGCCGGGCCGGATGCACGGGTGGGCCTCGTCGGCCGAGTCGACGGCGCGCCGGTGTCGGCCGACCTCACGCGCACGCCGGAGGGCGAGATCCACGGCAGCGCCAGCCTCGCGCGCCTGTCGCTGCCGCTCCTGGCCGCCGCCACGGTCCTGCCGTCCGAACCGTCCAAGGCCGCGGCCTCCGATCCGGCCAGCGCGCGCTTCGCGCCGGTTCCGGCCGCGCAAGCCTCCATCTCCCTCGCCCTCCGGGTCGATACCCTGGACCTCGGACGCGGACTGGTCGCGACCGGCGCAGCCCTGGGCGTCAGCCTCGACGGGGAGACCCTGACCCTCCGCGACCTCGACGCGACCCTCGCGAAAGGTCGGGTCGCCGGCAGCGCGACCGTGACGCGTCAGGGCGGCGGCGCGGCCGTTTCGGGCGAAGGCACGCTCACCGATGCGGCGATCTCCGGCCTTGCCGGTGGCGGCCCCGTGGCGGGTCGCGTTACGGCGCAACTGCGCTTCGGGGCCTCCGGTACCAGCCTCACCGGCCTGATGAACAATCTCGGCGGCAGCGGAGAGATCACTTTGGCGGGCCTCAGCCTGCCGGGTGCCGATCCGGCGGGACTCCAGCGGGCGGTGACGCGAGTGCTCGGGGAAGACGATCCCCTTCGCGAGGGGCGGCTCCAGGCCCTCGTGGTGGAAGAACTCGGCGCAGGTCCACTGACGGTGCCGGGGCCGGTCTCCAGCCCGGCAAGCCTCGTCGGCGGAACGCTGCGGGCCGGTCCCCTCACCCTGGAGCTGGGTGTCGCCAAGTGGAGCGGCACCTGGGGCTTCGACCTGCGAACCGCACGTCTCGACGCGCGTGGGACGCTCAGCGCAGGACAGCCGCCGAAAGGCTGGACCGGAGGGAACCCGGCGATCCAGCTCGGTTTCAGCGGGCCGATCCATGCCCCCGAGCGCAGCATCGATGCCGGGCCGGCGACGAACGGCCTTGCGGCCCTGGTGCTCCAGCGCGAACTCGAGAAGATCGAGATCTTCGAGGCCGACCAGAGCGAGCGCCAGCGCCGCCGCGCCCGCATCGAGATGGACAAGGCTCGCGCGGCGGCCCTGAAGGCAGCCGCCGATAAGAGTGCGGCCGAGGAGGCCGCCCGTGAAGCACGGGACGCGCAGGCTCGCGAGGCCGAAGCTGCCCGGGAAGCCGCCCGCGAGGCCGCGCGGCGCCTGCGCCCGGAGGCGGAGGCACCGCAGCCCGAGGCGACGCCTCAGCCCTAGAGTTTGTCAGGGATCAGCGGAAACCGGTGATCCCGACCAGACAAACGGAAACGAGGGGCTCGCGAGTCTGGTTGGTTCAGAATGAACCTGACAGGCTTGAGAAATCCGGCTCAGGCCTTACCGACGGCCCGGAGGGCGAAGGCCTGGATCAAGCCGACCTCTTCGAGGCGGTCGAAGCGTCCGGCCGCGCCGCCGTGGCCCGCCTCCATGTTGATGCGCAGCAGGATCGGGCCGCCGCCGGTCATGGTCGCTCGCAGGCGCGCGACCCATTTGGCCGGCTCCCAATAGGTCACCCGTGGGTCGGTCAGTCCGCCAAGCGCCAGGATGGCCGGGTACGGCTTCGCCGCGACGTTGTCGTAGGGCGAGTAGGACAAGATCGTCTCGAACGCCGTCAGGCTCTCGCGTGGATTGCCCCATTCGGGCCATTCAGGCGGCGTCAGCGGCAGTTCGCCGTCGAGCATGGTGTTGAGAACATCGACGAAGGGCACGTCTGCGACGATGGCGGCGAAGAGTTCCGGCGCAAGGTTGGCCACCGCCCCCATCAGCATGCCGCCGGCCGAGCCGCCATGGGCCACGATGCGGCCCTCGGCCGTGTAGTTCGCCTCGATCAGCGTCCGGGCGCAGGCGACGAAATCCGAAAACGTGTTGGGCTTCTTCTCGCGCTTGCCATCGAGATACCAGCGCCAGCCCTTCTCGGTCCCGCCGCGCACGTGGGCGATGGCGTAGACGAACCCGCGATCGACCAGCGACAGGAGGTTGGTGCGGAAAGCCGCCGGCATCAGCGTGCCGTAGGAGCCGTAGCCATAGAGCAGCAGCGGCGCCGAGCCGTCGAGGGGACAGTCACGGCGGTGCAGCAGCGAGATCGGCACCGTCTCGCCGTCCGGCGCCGTGGCGAAGAGACGGCGGGTGACGTAATCCTCCGGCTTGTGCCCGCTCGGCACGGTCTGCCGCTTCCGCAACTGCCGCGCCCGGGTCACGCAGTCGTAATCGTAGGTCTCGGCCGGCGTCGTCATCGACGAGTAGGTGAAGCGGATCACCGCCGTCTCGAACTCGTGGCCGGGCTGGAGACCCAGCGAATAGGCTTCCTCGGCGAAGGCCACCACGTGCTCGCTGCCCTGCGTGTCGCGCACGACGATCCGAGGGCGTGCATTCTCGATCTCGAGACGGACCAGATGGTCAGCGATCACGTGCTGATGGCGGATCATCACGCCCGGTCGATGGGCGATGACGTCGGTCCAGTTCTCGCGCGCCGGCGCTTCCAGGCGGGCGGTCACGATCTTGAAGTCCTCGGCACCCTCCGCGTTGGTGAGGATGAAGAGGTGATTGGCCCAGTTCTCGACCGAATAGATCAACAGGGGCTGGCGCGGCTGCACCACCATCAGGGTTCCGTCGGGCACCCGCCGGTCCAGCAGATGGACCTCCGAGGTCTCGTGATCGCTGGCGGTGACCGTTAGAAAATCGCCCGACTGCGTCTCCTCGATATGCACGAAGAAACCGGAATCCGGCTCCTCGTAGACGAGGGTGTCGGCCTCCTGCCCGGTGCCGATCCGGTGGCGCATGACCCGGGCGGGGCGATGGTTCTCGTCGACGGCGACGTAGAAGAACGCCTGGTTGTCGGCCGTCCAGACGACCTCACCGGTGGTCGCCTCGATGCGGTCGGGCAAATCCGCTCCGGTCTCGAGCGTGCGGACCTGGATGGTATGCAGTTCCGATCCCTTGGTGTCGGCGCTCCAGGCCAACAACGCGTGATCCTCGGAGTGGACCGCCGAGGCGATCTCGAAGAAGGCGAGCCCCTCCCCCTCCCGATCCCCATCGAGGAGGATCACTTCCCCCTCCTCCGGTCCACCATCCGCCGCCGTCTCAGCCCCCTGACCCGGCATGACGACGACGGTGCGCGGGCGCCGGCACACCAGCGGATGCTGGCCGCCCTCACGATGCCGGGTGTAATAGGCATAGGGCCCGTCCGGCTCGGGCACGCTGCTGTCATCCTCGCGGATGCGCGCCCGCATTTCGGCGACGAGCGTCCGGCGCAGGTCCGCGGTCTCGGCTAGAGCCGCTTCCGAGTAGGTGTTTTCAGCCGCCAGATACTCCCGAATACTATCAGGCAAAGCGGCAGGATCTTTCAGGACGTCGCGCCAGTTCTCAGCCTTCAGCCAAGCGTAATCGTCGCTCAGCACACGACCATGAACCTCGTAGCTGTGCGGCCTCACATCCGCGATCGGAGCAACGGAGGGCGTGGAAATCGATGCGGACTGGGACGCCATCGCGAAAATCCTGTCACAGGTGCGTGAGAAGGGGCCGTCTCGGTCCCCTCGTCCTGCCATGTGGCCCGGACGAGGCCGACAGGCAAGCAGCCCGGAGACAGGCCCACCTTCTGCCGGATCGGCACGGACAAGATTGCCAAATCGACCCGCCAAGTGGCTCGAGACCATCCCCCAATGGTTTCGATGTCAAATTCTGGTGATCAGAGATTGTTGAAATATTGTTCTAAGGTGTTGCTTAAGATTACCGAAGACGCGCATTGGCGTCTTGCGACCTGATCAGGAATAGCATATCCAGAAATCGTGGCGGGCGAAGTTGCTGCGCATTCTATAGCGCATGCGGGACAGATGGCGACGCGGCGGAACCGATCCGCAGAGCCTATGGGCGTGGACGCGCAAGCGTCCGAACTCCCTGTAACCCTTTCAAACGCATCGCATTAGGAGAATTCTTCCGATCATGAGCGACATCGAACATTCTGCGGATTATGTCGAGCTGACCGTCGACATTGTTTCAGCTTATGTGAGCAACAACCCGGTGCCTTCCGGTGAGCTGGCGCAGTTGATCACGCAGACTCACAGCGCTCTGAAGCAGATTGCCACCGGTCAGATCGAGGCGAAGGCCTCGTCTGCACCGCTTCAGCCGGCAATCTCCGTGAAAAAATCCATCACGGCAGACCATATCATCTGCCTGGAAGATGGGCGGACTTTCAAGTCGCTGAAGCGTCATCTGCGCGCGAAGTACGACATGAGCCCGGAGCAATACCGCGCCAAATGGGGCTTGCCGTCCGATTATCCGATGGTTGCTCCGAATTACGCCAAGGCGCGCTCCGACCTCGCGAAGGCGATCGGCCTTGGCCAGACCCGGAACGGGAATTACGACGAAGCCGCCTGAACAGGCCGCGACCGGCCTCCGGTCGATGCGATCGCTACCGCGGCGGGGGTGTCGACCCCCGTCTCGGGGACCGATCCCAGGATTGTCTGGTCCGGGCGCCGACGATGCGCCAACCCGGAATCGCTTTCCTGGAAAACGCGTCAAGACTTGATCTAGGCTTTTTTTCCCTTACTATCGAGGGCATGGCGCTTGCCCGCCACCGTTCTGAGTAATGGAACAAATCATGAACAAATCTCGCACGACCCCGCCTGTCGCCATCACGACCCCGTCGACCGACCGCGGCACCGGACGTGATCCGTCCGCTAATCCCGAGGGGACGGCGATCGGCCCGGAGGCCGGGCGTCTGCTCGCGGCTTTGGCACCGGAAGGCGCCTATGCGCTTCCCGATTCCACCGACACCGAGGGCTGGATCGTTCGAGAGGGAGGCAAAGGGATTTCGGTGGGAGGCGGCCGGTTCCGCCAGGGCGCCGGGGCCGAACTGCTGGCTCGGGATCTCGCGGAACGCGGCACGGGCCGGCGTGCCCGGCTGACGATCAGTCCGGCCGGACGCGCCCGCTTGCGGCGCGAGAGCGCGGGCGCCCATCCGCCCTATCTCGCCCAGCATCTCGAACTCGTGGGACGGGGTCCCGGGCCAGACCGACCCGTCCGGGACGCCACGGAAAGTCCTCTCGCCTGGATGGCACGCCGACGCGACCGCGACGGTACGCCTCTCATCGACGCGGCCTGCTTCGAGGCGGGCGAGCGCCTGCGCCGCGATCTCGCGGGGGCGGCGCTCATGCCCCGGATGGGACAGGACTGGAGTGGCGTGAAGGTCGATGGTTCGGGTCCGCGCGATCCGGCCGCCGGGTCCGACGCGATGCTGGCTGCGCGCCAGCGCGTGCGTGCAGCCCTCGGTGCCGTCGGTAACGACCTGTCCGGATTGCTGATCGACCTCTGCGGCTTCCTGAAGGGGCTGGAGCGGATCGAGGCGGAGCGGCGATGGCCGGCACGCTCGGCCAAGGTTGTCGCTCGTATCGCCCTGGCACGGCTGGCCGAGCATTATGGCCTGGAGCGCGAGGCCGTGGGGCCGAACCGCAGCCGCCTGCGCCAGTGGCGTGAGCCGGTCGCAGGCTTGAACTGAGGCGGTGCGCCTTGCCTCAGGCTGCCGTGAGACGGACCGCATCCCGGTGGATGCGCTCCGCCATGGCGCGAACGCCGTTGGAGCGCTTCGAGGTGAGATGGGCACCGAGGCCGATCTCCTTGAAGACCTGGAAGACGTCGACCTTTGCGATGTCTTCCGGCGTCTTGCCGTCATGAAGCGCCATCACCAGGGCGATCAGTCCCTTGGTGATGACCGAGTCGCTGGTTCCCCTCAGATGGAGGCGGGGCGGCTCCTGCGAGCGATCGATGTGGGACTCGACCCAGACCTGACTTTCGCAGCCGTGGACCCGATTGTCCTCGGTCAGCATGTCCTCGGGAAACGGCGGCAGGGCACGCCCCAGTTCGATCAGATACTCGTAACGGTCCGGACCCTCATCCAGGATTCCGAAATTGTCGACGATGGTCTCGATGGGTGGAAGCATGGTCCGGGTGGGCTCGCCTGGGTCGGATGTCTTCTGCGTCGGATGTCTTCTGCGTCGGATGTCTTCTGCGTCGGGTGTCTTCCGCATATAGTCCCTGCGCGCGCCAATGCGATCCTCAGGACGGCTGAGCCAGCACCTCCGGCAATTGCAGTTCCAGGGGCTCGGCGGCGGTGCCGACGCCCCGCACGGCGATCTCGGCTTGCGACGCATAGGCGGCGATCAGGCGCGGACCGAGGTTCGGCACCTCGAGCTTCCCCGGCGCGGCGCCCTCGCCCGCACCGGACACGATGTTCAGCCGCACCGGACCGCCGGCCGCCGCATCGATCTGGATCGCGATGGCGCAGGCGACGGATTCAGCCGTGGTGTCGAGGCACTCGGACACCACTTCGGCCACGATCATGCCGAGGGCATTGGCAGTGCGCGGCTCGACGAGACTGGTCCCGCGTCCGCCGACGGTGACACCGATCCGCCCGGCCCGGCGCAGTTGCCCGAGGCCGGAGGCGAGGCGGTGCAGGTAGTCGCGCAGGTCGATGGAGGCGATGTGCGGCGCTTCGTGCAGGTGCTGCTGCACCAGCGCGATGGCGCGCACCCGTTGCCCGAGCGCCTCGAAACTGCCCCGGCACGGAGCCGGCGCGGCACGCCCGTAGAGACCGATCAGGCTGACCATCACTTGGAGGTTGTTGCGGACGCGGTGGTAGACCTCGGCCAGCAAGGCCTCCTTCTCCACCAGGGCGCGCTCGGAATCCTCCTCGGCGTGCTTGCGATCGGTGATATCGAAGCAGGTGCCCAGGAACCCGACGAAATCGCCGTTCTCCCGCAGGGGCTTGGCCGTATCGAGAAGCCATCGGTACGCCCCGTCGTGACGCCGGAGACGGAATTCGGCCGTGAAAGGCTCTTGCGCCTCGAACGCCTTCGCCACCAGGGCGGCGTGACGCTCAAGGTCGTCGGGATGGAGACCGCGGCGCCAGCCGTGGCCGAGTTCCTCGTCCGGCGACCGACCGGTGAAGGCCAGCCAGGATTCGTTGTGATGAACGGCGGCGCCGTGATGATCGGCACGCCACATCATCAGGGGCACGAAATCCGCGAAACGGCGGAATTCGCCGCACCCCATTACGCTCACCGATGCCGCCTCGGTCGACGGTGTGTCCGCGGCCATGATACTTTGATCCACCCGTTCCTGGTACCGACCCCGCCATGGCCAGTGCCGGTCAACGTGCCGGGCATGGGCCCGTTCCGATCCTACGTTGTGACGAACGCCGTCATCCCCAGGGACCTGTGCCGATCGCCGGGAGGCCTGCGTTCAGAGCATGCTGGGAAGGATACGGTCGGGGGGCCGGTGCCCGTCCATGAAGGTCTTGATGTTGATGATGACCTTCTCGCCCATATCGACGCGGCTCTCGTGCGTCGCCGAACCCATATGCGGCAGGAGCACGACCTTGCCGGCGCGGGCGAGCTTGACGAGGCGGGGGCTGACCGCAGGCTCCTGCTCGAACACGTCGAGCCCGGCGCCGGAGATGTCGCCGGCCTCGAGCAGGCGCGCGAGGGCGTTCTCGTCGATGACCTCGCCGCGGGCGGTGTTCACCACCACGGCCTCGGGCTTCAGCAACTTGAGACGGCGGGCCGAGAGCAAGTGGTAGGTCGCGGGGGTGTGCGGGCAGTTGACCGACACGATGTCGACGCGGGCCAGCATCTGGTCGAGGGATTCCCAGTAGGTCGCGTCGAGGTCGCGCTCGATCTGGGCCGGAACCCGGCGGCGGTTGTGATAGTGGATCTGCAGGCCGAACGCCTTGGCCCGGCGGGCCAGGGCCTGGCCGATCCGACCCATTCCGACGATGCCGAGGCGCTTGCCGGTGATTCGCCGACCCAGCATCCAGGTCGGCGACCAGCCGGTGGTCCAGGCGTCGTCCGGAATGATCCGGGCGCCCTCGGTGACGCGGCGGGCGACCGCAAGGATGAGCGCCATGGTCATGTCGGCGGTGTCCTCGGTGAGGACGCCGGGGGTGTTGGTGACGGTGATGCCACGCTCCAGGGCGGCGGCCACGTCGATGTGATCGACACCGTTGCCGAAATTGGCGATCAGCCGCAGGTTCGGGCCGGCCTGGGCGAGGAGGCCCGAATCGATCTCGTCGGTGACGGTGGGCACGAGCACGTCGGCTTCGCGCAGGGCCGCCACAAGGGCGTCGGGCGCCAGGGCGGCATCGTCGGTGTTGAGCCGGATCTCGAAGAGCTCGCGCATGCGCGTCTCCACGGCCTCGGGCAGACGCCGCGTGACGACCACGAGCGGCTTGCGCTTCAACGACGACATGCACCCTCCCCGCGCACGGTGTCGCTCGGCGTCCACGTCCGATCCAACCGAGACCCGGCCCGAGATCCGACGCGGCGGACGACGCCGCAAGCTTACCGTGCGTTAACCACGCACCGGTCAAGACATTCGAGACGACGGGCCGGCAGCCCACAAGGCTGTGGCGACCCCGGGGGTCTTGCGACCCTGTGGGCCTCTCTACCAGAGAGGCGGCGGAACACAATGCACGCCGGGGCCCGCCGCCACCCTGGGGCGACGCCCGCCCCGGACAGCGTGAAGGATCACCGGACGATGCGCGCGCCTGCCCTGCTCCCGACCCTTTCCACCGCCTTGCCGGCCCTGTTGCTCGCCACCCTCCTGTCCACCGGCCCCGTCGCGGCGGCCCCGGCGGCGGGCGCCGGTCCCGACGTCGCGCTCGGGCCGGTGACCAAGCTGCCGTTGCCGCGCTACGCCAGCCTGAAAACCGACCGGGTCAACCTGCGCGAGGGACCCTCGAAGGACCACCGCACCCTCTGGGTGTTCCAGCGGGCGGGGCTGCCGATCGAGATCGTGGCGGAGTTCGAGACCTGGCGTCGCATCCGCGACTCGGAGGGCACCGAGGGCTGGGTGCTGCACTCGCTGCTGTCCGGGCGGCGCACCTCCGTGGTCACCGCCGGAAAGGGCGCGGACAAGAACCCGGACAAGGCCGCCGTGCCGCTCTACGCCAAGGCCGATGCCGCCTCCGGCGAGGAAGCCCGCCTCCAGGCCGGCGTGATCGGCAACGTCAAATCCTGCACCGGGACCTGGTGCCGCATCGTCGTGGCCCTGCCGTCGAAGCGGGGCGACGTCGACGGCTACATCCGCCAGGACCGGCTCTGGGGCGTCTATCCCAACGAGAAGGTCGATTAGGCGATCGGCCCGTCAGGATTTTTGCCTCTCGGCACTGCTGTCAGTCAGAAGTTGTGCCGGTCAGGATTGCCGCATGAAGGTGTCGGGGGTCCCCGTGCCGTCGGTGACGAAGCGGATGTCGCGGGGCTCGCGTCGGGGGGTGTCGACGGAGAGGAACACCATCGGGTGCTCCAGGATCTCGGGCACCGAATGCACCACCCCGCGCTTGAAGAACACCAGCGTGCCGGGGCCGACCGTGACCGGGGCCTCGTCGCCGAACGCCATCCGGCAGCGGCCGGACAGGACGTAGAGGTACTCGTCGCAGGAGGCATGACTGTGGGGCGGCGTCGGGTGGTAGACCCGGAACACCCGGGCGCTCGCGGCCGGATCGTCGGTGAAGCGATGATCCGCCACCATGGTGTCCGAGGTCTCGGGCAGGCGCGCCGCATAGGCCGCCACGTCGAAGACGCCATGCGCCGTCAGGCTTGTCAGGGCCGCCGGCAGGCTTGTCAGGGCCGCCGTCAGACTTTCCGGGTCCGCCGGCAGGCTTGTCGGGTGGTCCGCATTCTCCGCGAGGGTGTCGGTCCGCATCACTCGGGTGCCCCACTCGATCCTGATGGCGCGGGTTTTCGCGCGCGATGCGCCATCCTAGCGGAAAAAGCGCTGCCCGGGAGCCCGGACAATGGACCGGGGCCGGAACCGGTTCGCAAGTCCGGATCGCAAGTCCGGTTCGCACGACCGGATCGGCTTGGCGAATCCGGCTTGCCCAATCCGGCTTGCCCAATCCGGCTTGCCCAGTCCGGCTTGCCACGGCGGCGGGTCCCTGGGCATCGTCCCCCGGCGCGGCGCCCCGGGCGCAAGGCCGCAGGCCGGCGAGGGAGCGGGTTTGGCAGGCGGAGCGGACGGAGCGGCCCATGGCGGTGAGTGAACCGGACCTCCTGTCGGCCGACGACGTGATCGATCTCCGCCGCAACGTCGAGGGCGGGCGCGGCACGGTGATCGACGTGACCCGGGCGGAGCGCTCTCGCCTGATGCCGCCGGCCTTCCTGGCAGGCGCCGTCACACCGGACCTGCTGGGGCTCTATCACGCCCAGCACGTGGTGCTCGGGACGGCGGTCTACGCGCTGCCCGACGCCGAGATCGTCGGCGAGGGCATGATCCTCACCGAGGGCCGGTTCAACCTCAGCCTCGACCTGCAGACGGACCTCGACTACCTCAACCGCCACCACCGGGGCACGCGCGCCCGGCAGGCCGAGGCCAGGCGCGTCCAAGCCCCCGGCCGGTCGGTGCTGCTCGCCGGCCCCGGTCATCTCGGCTACGGCCACTGGCTCGTCGATTTCCTGCCGAAGCTCCACCTGCTGCGGGCAGCCGGCTACCGGGTCGAGCGCCTGAGCTTCCTGCTGCCCGACGACACGCCCGGCTTCGCCCGGGCCTGGCTGGCGCTCCTCGGCATCGGCGAGAGCCAGTGCCGGTTCTACGACCGGACCCGCGACCGCGTGGCCTGCGACGAACTCCTGGTGCCCTCGACGCTGCGGTTCGGCACGCGGGTGTCGCCTCTGTTCGCCGAGGCCGCCGCCGGCCTGCGCCGGGCCGCCCTCGGGCGGGGGCGCGGCTCGCGCACCCGGACGAAGCTGTTCGTGGCGCGCTCGGCCAACGCCCTCACCCACAGCCCCCGGCAGCTGGTGCAGCGGCAGCTGTTCGAAGATCTGGCCGTGGCCCGCGGCTTCACCCGCGTGACACCGGAGCGCCTCGGCCTGCGCGAGCAGGTCGCCCTGTTCCAGTCGGCCGAAATCCTGGTCGGCGAGTACGGCTCGGGCCTGCACGGCTCGATCTTCGCGGAGCCGGGCAGCCTCGTCCTGGCCGCCCGCGACAATCAGGCCGACCTCGGCTTCCTGCAATCGGGCCTCGACGCCGTGATGGGCCATCAGACCGGCTACCTGATCGGCGCCCCCGACCCGGAGGGCGGGGGCGGATTCTCGGTCGATCCCGCCGACCTCGCCCTGGCCTTCGACTGGCTGAGCTGGCCGCGGGATCGGTGACGGGGGTTTCGGGCCGGCTCAGCGACGCTCCTCGCGCATGTGGGCGACGCCGAGGGCCCGCGGCTCCAGGCTCCGGCCGTCCTGGCGCAGGCAGATCCAGATCATGACCGCGAGGGTGGCCAGGTAGGGCGTCATCAGGAGGAGGTATTGCGGCAGGGCGAGGCCGGCGGCGGCGATGCGGGGGATCAGCGCCTCGATGCCCCCGAACAGGAGTGCGCCCCCGAGCGCCCGCCAGGGCTGCCAGCGGGCGAAGATCACGAGGGCGACGGCGATCCAGCCGCGCCCGCCCGTCATGCCCTCGACCCAGATCTTGGCGACACCGACCGCGAGATAGCCGCCCGCGAGCCCGACCAGTGCCGAGCCGAGGGCGATGGCCCCGTACCGGGTCAGGGCGACGCCGATGCCGGCGGCATCGGCCGCGTCGGGGCCGTCGCCGACGGCCCGCAGCCGCAGCCCGAACATCGTCCGGTTGAGGACATAGGCGACGAGGGCGACGAGGGGGACCGTGGCGAAGACCAGGGGATCGTGCTGGAACAGGATCGGCCCCAGCACCGGAATCTCGGCGAGCGACCCCAGGGGAACGTTGTGCAGGCCCGCCACGGGCCGGCTGGTCCAGCCCGCCCGCGTGGCGATCACGCCGGTCATGCCCTGCGCCAGGAAGACCAGGGCGAGGCCACCGATGACCTGGTTGACCCGCAGCGTCACCACGAGCAGCGCATAGACCAGCGAGAGCAGAGCCGCCGCGAGCGCCGCCACGATCAGCGCGAGGAGCGGATAGTCGCCGACCCCGAGCAGAACGCCGATGCCGCTCATGGCGCCGATGAGCAGGAAGCCTTCGGCCCCCAGGGAGAGCACGCCGGCCTTCTCGGTGATGATGAGGCCGAGCGCGGCGAGCGCGTAGGGCAGCGCGAAGATTGGCACGTTGGCCAGCCAGTTGACGAGGAAGTCAAACATCGGGACGCCTTCCCGGCACCCATCGCACCCGGTGCCGCAAGAAAAAATCGGAGGCGGCGACGCCGATGACGATCACCGCCTGGATGAGTTGCACCATCGCGCTGGGGATGCCGTAGAACACCTGCAGGCTCTGTCCGACCACGTAGAGCACGCCGACCAGCACCGCGGTGACGAAGGTGGCGAGCGGATTGTTGCGGGCCAGGAACGCGATGAGGATGCCGGAGAAGCCGTAGCCGTTGAAGAACGACTGGGTCAGCCGGTACTCGACGCCCGCGCAGATGCTGAAGCCGGCCAGACCCGCCAGCGCCCCCGACAGCAGGGCGGCGGCCAGCATCACCCGCGTCATCGGCAGGCCCTGACCCTCGCCCAGGCGCGGATTGGCTTCGGCCACGCGGGAGAGGAACCCGAAGCGGCTGACGTTCAGCAGCCACCAGCACAGCAGGGTGAGGAGACCTGCCAGCGGCAGCGCCCAGGTCAGGTCACCCCAGCCGAGACTGCCGAGACGCTCGGCGAGGTCGTATTGCTTGGAATTCGGGAAGCTGCTCACCGGGTCCTGCCAGGGCCCGTACAGCAGCTGCAGCAGCCCGTTGAACGCGACGTAGTTCAACAGTAGCGTCGAGATGACCTCGTTCAGCCCGATGCGGATCTTGAGGACGGCCGGGATCAGGACCCAGGCTGCCCCGGCCAGCGCCGCCGCCAGCATCATCAGGCCGAGCCGCGCGGGCGCCGGACCGACATCGTGGATCGCGATGGCGGTCGCCGCCATCGCGCCCAGGATCATCTGACCCTCGATGCCGATGTTCCAGAACCGCACCCGGAAGGCGACGGCCGCCGCGAGCCCGACGATGGCGAGGGGGCCCGCCTGGACCAGCACCGCCGCCAGGCTGGACCGGCTGGTCACCATCGAGACGACGAATTCCTGGAAGAGATCCGCGAGGCCGACGCCGGAGACGACCAGGATGGCGGTCGCGAGCCCGATCCCGACGACGAGGCCGCAGGCGAGCACGACGCCCTGATACCAGCCGGAGACGTGCTGCCGGATCTCGACCGTGACGCGGCCGCGCCCCGCCAGCTTGGCCGCGGGCAATTCGGGCACCGGCACCGGCAGCTCGGGGGCGGGGGACAGGAGGGGAATGGGAAGGGTTTCAGGCATGGTGCACCATGGCGACGCCGATGGCCTGCCGGTCGGCGGGCGCGTCGAACTCGCCCACGATTCGGCCCCGGCTCATGACGCCGATCCGGTCCGACATCAGCATCACCTCGTCGAGATCCTCACTGATCAGGAGCACGCCCGCGCCCGCGTCGCGGGCCTCGCGCAGGCGGCGGTGGATATCGGCCGTCGCCCGCACGTCGAGCCCGCGGGCCGGAGAGTGGGCGAGGACGAAGCGGGGCCGGCCGGCGAATTCGCGGGCGATGACGAGCTTCTGCGCATTGCCGCCCGAGAGCAGGCTGGCCTTCTGGCGCGGGCTGCGCGCGCCCCGGATGTCGAAGGCCGCGATGGCGGCTTCCGTGCCGGCGCGGATCGCGGCGCGATCGACCCGGAGCCAGCCGCCGAAGCGCCCGGAGGTCAGCCCGCCCACCGCGTAGTTCTCGGCGACCGAGAGATCGCCGGCCAGGCCGTAGACCTGACGGTCCGCCGGGATCGCGGCCAGACCCCGCGCCCGGCGCAGCTTGGGACCGGTGGCGGTGACGTCGTCGCCCGCGAGCGCGATGCGCCCGGCCCCGGCGCGGCGCACCCCCATGAGGATCTCGGCGAGTTCGGTCTGCCCGTTCCCGCCGACGCCCGCGATGCCGTAGATCTCCCCCGCGCGGATCGTGAGGTTCAGGCCGTGCAGGGTCTGCAGCCCGTCCGACCGGGTGCCCGCGAGGTCTTCGACCGCGAGCACCGGGCCTTCGATCCGGGTGGCCGGGCAATGGACGGGGTTCGCGGTGGCGCCGACCACCAGGGTGGTGAGTTCGGCCGCCGTGAGGCTCGCCGGATCGGCGCTGGCGACGATGCGGCCGCCGCGCATCACGGTGACGCGGTCGGCATGGCGCTGCACCTCGCCGAGCTTGTGGGTGACGAGGATGACGGCCGCACCCTGGCGCGCCAGGGCCTGCATGGTGGTGAGCAGCGCCTCCGCCTCGCGGTCGGTGAGCACGGCGGTGGGCTCGTCGAGAATGAGGATACCGGCGCCGGCCACCAGCACCTTGAGGATCTCCACGCGCTGCTGCTCGGCCACCGACAGGCTTCCGACCGGCCGCCGGAGATCGACGGCGAAGCCCACCGCCTCGCTCTGCGCGCGGATGGCCGCCTCGACCTCGGCGAGGCCGGTGCCGTAGCGGGGCGCCCCCTGCGCCAGCAGGATGTTCTCGACGGCGTTGAAGGCTTTGACGAGCTTGTAATGCTGGTGGACCATGCCGATGCCGAGGTGCCGGGCCGCGACCGGCCCGCTCAGCTCGACCTCGCGGCCCCGCACGCGGATGCGGCCCTGGTCGGGCCGATAGAGGCCCGCCGCCACGTTCATGAGGGTGGATTTGCCGGCGCCGTTCTCGCCCAGCAGGGCGTGAACCTCGCCGGTTTCCACCGCGAAGTCGGCCTTGGCGAGCGCCTGAAAGCCGTCGAAGGTCTTCGAGACGCCGAGAAGTTCGAGGGCCATGCCCATCGCTGCACCGTCCATGGGGTTGATCGCTTCGTCGGACACGGGATGGCGGCCGGGTGCGAAGCCCGGCCGCCGAACGGTCATTTCTGGGTGATCACGCCCTTCACGTACCAGTCCATCTTCCAGAGGTCCGCGTCGCTCAGGACCTGTCCGGCCGGGACCCGCAGCTTGCCGTCGCGATCCTCGAGGGGGCCGGCATAGATCTGCTTGCCCTCGATGATCGCCTTGCGCTCGGCCAGGATCTCCTTGACCGCCGCCGGGGGCACGGCCGGACCGCAGCAAGCGATATCGGTGCCACCCTTGGCCATGCTGAGTAAGGCGCCGTTGGGCGCCGGCACCCACGTGCCGGCCATGATCTTCTTGATCTCGGGGAGCAGGGCCTTGTCCCAGGTCCAGACCGAGGAGCAGATGGTCGCCTTGGGGGCGAATTCCCGCATGTCGCGGTGGTGGCCGGTGCCGTAGATGCCGCGCTCCTGCGCGACGATCTGGGTGGCGGGCGTGTCCACGTGCTGGCCGAGCACGTCGACACCCTGGTCGACCAGGGCCTCGGCCGCGGCGCGCTCCTTCACCGGGTCGTTCCAGATGCCGGTATAGACCACGTTGAGCGTGGCGTTCGGGTTCATCTTGCGGGCGCCGAGTTCGTAGGCGCTGATCGTCCAGTTCACGACGCCGAAGGGATTGGCCGCGACGAAGCCGAGCTTGCCGGTCTTGGACACGGCGCCGGCGGCCATGCCGCACAGATACTGGCTCTCGTAGGTGCGCCCGTAGACCGATTCGAGGTTCGGCCCGTTGGTGGTGCCCGACAGGTTGAGGAAGGCGACGTCGGGATACTTCTCGGACAATTCCTTGAAGGTGTCGGAATAGCCGAAGGCGGTGCCGATGATGATGTTGTAGCCGCGCTTGATGAAGAGCTCGACCACCGGACGGATCGCCGTGGCGTTCTCCTTCACCCCGTCCACGGCCGGGATCTTCATGTCCAGCGCCGCTTCCATCTTCACGCGGGCCTCGTCGGCGGCCTGCGACCAGCCACCGTCGTTCTTCTGCCCGAAGATCACCATGGCGATCTTGGGTTCGGCCTTCAGCTTGAAGGGCGCCGCGACGGCCGGCGCGAGCGGGAGCAGGAGAGCCAGCGCCACCGCGGCGGCTTTGAAGAAGGGTCGTGTCATGTCGTGGAAACCTCCAGGAGAAACGCCGCCGGATGGGGGCGCAGAGAGCGGTGAGGGGTGGTGGGTGGACGGGGCGGGGCGCCGGCTGGCGTCACGACGCCGGCGTGACCCGGACGGTGTCGACGGAGGCGCGGCGCGCCATCTCAGGCTGCCCGCGCGACCCTGCCGAAGGTCGTCTGCTTGACGAACTTCGCGCGCAGGTGGGCGCCCGAGGTGACGGGCGCATATTTCGCGGGCCTGCCGGGTCCCTGGCAGGTCGGCAGGCAGGCCACCTCGGCGTCGTAGTTCGGCTGGTGGAAGAACACGATCGACAGACGATCGACGTTCTCCTCCGTATCGAATCTCGGGTTGACCACCCGATGGACCGTCGACGACCAGATGTCGTTGGTCCATTGCTGCATCAGATCGCCGATGTTCACGATGAAGGTGCCTGGAATCACCGGCACATCGACCCATGCGCCGAGCTTGTTCTTCACCTGCAGGCTCCTGTCGCCGATCTCCTTGCGCAGGATCGTCATGCTGCCGTAATCGGAATGGGCGCCGGCGCGGAGCTGATCGAGCAGCGGGGCGTTGGTCTGGGCCGGGTAGCGCAGGGCGCGCATCATCGAGATGCTCTTGTCGATGGTCGGATCGAAGTGGGTCTCGTCGAGCTTCAGCCCGAGGGCGAAGATCCGCATCAGGTCACGCGCCAGGCGGTCGACCGCGCGGAAATACGCCGTCCACACCGTCCGCAACTCCGCCGGTTCATTCGGCCAGATGTTCGGGGCGAAGTGCGGCCCGGCGGCGGCGCCGAACGCATAGGCATCGTCGGGCGGCACGTCGACCGGGCCGATCGAGAGCGATTCCTTGATGTCCGGCGGCGTCGGCGCGTCGAGGCTGAAGGAGAGGCCCTCCCCGCCCACGGCGCTGTAGCCCCGGACCTGATCGGGGGCCGGCCGTTCGACGGCGAGCTTCTCGGCATGGGGACGCTCGAAGAACGCCTTCGAGACCGCGTAAGTCGTCTCGATCAGCGATTCCGGGATGCCGTGGCCCGAAACCACCAGGAAACCGATATCCCGGCACGCCTGATCGACCTCGGCGGCGACGGCGGCTTTGCCCTCCGGCGTCCCCGCACGGTAGGGCGTCAGATCGATCACGGGAACCTGCAGAAGCGTCATGGCGAGGTCCTTAGTTTGACCATATGGTCAGAAACCGTAAGGCAAACCCCATGCCAGCACAGGTTGCGCACCTACGGCAGGCGGCAACGCCAGGCCTGCGTGATCATCGCGGCGTCGCTGACCAGGCCGAGATGCGTGGCGACGATGCGCAGGGCGGACGCCTCCAGGGCGGCGTCGGTGCCGGCGACGAGGTCGGCCGCCACGACGACGTGGTAGCCGAGGTTCGAAGCGTCGAAGGCCGAGTTGAGGATGCAGCAATCCGCCAGGCATCCGTCGAACACGATGGTGCGCGTGCCGAGGTTGCGGAGCAGAAAATCCAGGTCGGTCGGATGGAAGGCCGAGAGACGTTTCTTGCCTTCGACGATCAGATCCCGGTCCTCGACCTCGGTGACGAAGTCGTTCCAGCGTGTTCCCTCGATCGCATGCTCGTCGGCGTTGGGGATGTCTCCGACATGCAGCGGGAAGACCAGGCGCCAAGCGGCCTTCAGGCCGTTGACATCGTCGACGCCGCCTGCGCGAAGCCTGCTGCGCACGTGGATGACGCGGATGCCGGCCGCCCGCGCGGTCCGGTGAAACGCGTCGACCGCCGGTACGATCGCCCGGGCGCGGGGCGCCGGGCACGGGCAGGCCGGGTCGTCATCGAGATGACCGCGATGCAGGTCGATGGAGACGACCACGGTCGTTGCCGGATCGAAGAAGGGCGCGAAGGCCGCGCCGAGTTCCTGCGGCCGACCATCGATATAGCTTCGCATCGCGAGCGCGACTCCCACCGGCCCCACACCCATGCGGACGAGGCCCCCTGGGTCATCACTATCGGTCCCGCTCCGATCTTGCGACGATCAAGCTGCAACTGAATTAATCAGACTTGCTCTTTTATTTTTCAGTAAGTCCATCGCGCGCGCAGATCGGCCGATCTTGGGCAGGCGGCTCGTTGCGTGTGGCCTCCGGCAGCGCACGAGCGATCCACGCCCCATCGGCCTGGCGAACAGGAGGACGCCGCGTGCGGCGCACGGACGTTCGCCGGCTTTTGATCGGCGGCCCTCCCGGAACGAAGCGTTAGGAATCTCAGCGGAAAAGCCTGCGCGCCTGAAGACTTCGTAAGTCCCATCGCGGTCATGAGGATAGACCGCGAAACTCCCGGAAAGTCTGGTTTCGCGGCCCCTGCACGTTTGCGATCGTCCGGTCGCGCGCGTTTTCGGACTTGGAGAAACACCATGCGTTGTGGCCGTCTCGGAGGATCGCGCGTCGCGACCCTCGTCGTCATCCTCGGCGCGGGTCCGTCCCTCGCGGCCGAGCGGCAGCCCTTCGAGATGGTGAAGGGCTGGGAGATCGAGCGCACGATCGGCGACACCAGCCCGCACGCCTGCCTGATGAGCCACACCTACCAGGACAAGGACGACGGCAACGCCGTCAACGGCATCATCTTCGCCCTGGGTGAGACGGAAGCGGCGCTGGGCCTCGTCTATGAGAACTGGACGTGGGACAAGCAGGAGAGCGTGAAGGTGCCGTTCTTCCTCGACAAGACCCGCTACGACGCCGAGGCGCGCTGGATCGGCGACGGGCAATCCCTCACCGCCACCTTCCCGACGAGCATCGTCCCCAGGCTGATGGCGGCCCAGACCATCATCCTGAAGTTCGACAACGGCAACGCCGATTTCGAGATCGGCGGATTTGCGGAGGGCTACGAGTCCCTCCGGCGCTGCAACGCCGCCAAGGCCGAGATCGCCAAGGTTGAAACTCCCAAGGGCGAGGCTCCCAAGGTTGAGGCTCCCAAGGTTGAGGCTCCCAAGATTGAAGCTCCCAAGGGCGGAGCCGCCGTGGCCGCGGCCCCCGTGGCAGCCCCGCCGGCCCCTGCCCCGGCCCCCGCAGCCCCCGCACCGGCAGCCCTCGCGTCGGCCGGGCGCTATGAGATCACCACCATCGGCGAAGGCGCCGATTTCACCGGCTGCATGGCGCTGAACGAGCCTGCGGGCCTCGCCCTTGTGGCGGTCGGGCCGAGCCTCGGCCTCATCGCCACCTCGGCGAAGTTCCCCTTCCCGAAGGGCAGTGCCGTCGCGGGCGCCTGGACGGTGGATGGGGCCGGGGCCACCGACTTCGCCGCCAAGATCGACACCGCTCGGACCGTCTCGATCGATGTCCCCAACACCGTCGAAGCGGTGACGCGGCTCACCGCCGGCAAGAGCCTCGTAATCCAGGCGAACGGCATCGCGGTGCCCTTCGCCCTCGGCCCGATGCAGCAGGCCTTCACCGACCTGTCGACCTGCATGGGGACCAAGAAGGCGCCGTAACGCGAGGTGGCGTCGGCGGGGCGGCCCATCCGGCCCCCTCTCCTGAAAGGCAAAGCCGACCGCAGGCGCCAGTTTGCACGCCGAACAGTCTTGTAAGGCTCACCGTCATCCCGGGGCCGCGCAGCGGAACCCGGGACCCAGAAACACAGGTGATGCAAAGCTTTGAACGATCGGCGGCACAAAACATAACGCCGTCGGCGGCTCTGGATTGCACGCCGATGGCGCCCCCCTTCGGAGCCGGGCTCGCCTTCGGCGCCCCGGAATGACGGCGTGTCCCCCTCTACGATCGCGCCTCTTTTCCGAGAGGCCTGCCGTCCGACAGACGGGACCTGTGCGTGCGTGAAGCCGCGTGGTTCGATCGGGCGGGTACGAGGAACGGTTCGCTGCGCCCACCGAGACCCAGCACCGGAGGCCGATCTGCGCTCAGCCGTTCCAGAATAAAGTCCGAAATTAGGACTTTATGTTTGACAGCGCGACGCTCCTGAGGTATCAAGAGCCTACGCTCCAGAAGTGTGAATGACGGGGAGGCGGCGGTGGCGAAGCTCGAGCCGATCGTCGCGTCGATCCGGGATGCCGTCGCGGCGGCCATGCGGGACACCGCGCGTCCCGTCACCGCCATCGCGGCCGAGACCGGCGTGCGGGTCACCACCATCCGGACCTGGAACAAGCGCTACGGCTGGCGCCCGACCGCGGCGACGGCCTCCACGGCCTTCACGCCCGAGCGGTGGAAGCCGGAACGGCGGGCGGCGGTGGCGCGGCTCTACCGCGAGGATTGGATCGACATCGGCGACCTCGCGCTGGCGCTCGGCACGGCCCGGCACCGGGCCGAGGCCCTGTTCGCGCAATGCGGCCTGGAGGGGCGCCGGCCCGGCGAGGTCGGGCGTGCCCTGGGGCGGGAGGCCGATCCCCGCCGGATGCGGGCGGCGCTCCGCGCCCAGATCGCCCGTCAGATCCTGCTCTTCGATGCGGCGCTGAACGGGGTGGCGGGCACGCAGGCCTCCGCTGGCGACCGGGCCTCCGCCGGCGACCGGGCCTTCGACAGCGCTCGCGTGCTGCGGGACCTCGGCGGCCTGAAGCGCCTGCTCGACGAGACCACCGACGACACGGCGGGAGGAAGCGATGGAGCAGGCTCCGGCGACGACGAGGCGGCCGCCCGCGACGGGCCGGACGGCGATCTGCCCGCCCTGCGCGCGGAGATCGCGCGGCGCGCTGCGGCGCTCTGCGGCGAGCGGGCGGATGCCGGCCCTCCTGGAGAGCCTGCCGCCGCCCCTGATCCGGGCGCTGGCGACGGACTGGCTGCTGACGGCGCGGGATGACCAACTGCCGCCCTGCCCCGGCCTCGATCATTGGACCACCTGGGCGGTGATCGGCGGGCGCGGGGCGGGCAAGACCCGCACCGGTGCCGAGTGGGTCCGGGCCCTGGCGCTCGGCGACCCGGCCTTCACCCGGCGGCCGGTGGGGCGCATCGCCCTGATCGGCGAGACCTTCGCGGATGTGCGCGACGTGATGGTGGACGGGCCCTCCGGCCTCCTCGGCCTCACCGGTCGGCGGCCGCGCTGGTCGCCCTCGCGCCGACGCCTCGAATGGGACAACGGCGCGGTCGGCCTCGTCTTCTCGGCCGAGGAGCCGGATTCCCTGCGCGGGCCGCAATTCGGGGCGGCCTGGTCCGACGAGATCGCCAAGTGGCGCTACGCCGAGGCCGCCTACGACATGATCCAGTTCGGCCTGCGCCTCGGGCACCGCCCGCGCGGCCTCGTCACCACCACGCCCCGGCCGATCCCGCTGCTGCGGCGAATCCTGACGGATTCGCGGACGGTGGTCAGCCGGGCGCGCACCGCCGACAACGCCGCCAACCTCGCGCCGTCCTTCCTCGACGCGGTGGTGGGGCGCTACGCGGGCACCCGCCTCGGGCGCCAGGAACTCGACGGCGAGCTGATCGAGGACCGGGCCGATGCCCTGTGGATCCGCGACGGCCTCGAAGCCCACCGGGTCCCGCGGGCGCCGGAGGATTTGCGCCGCATCGTCGTGGCGATCGACCCGCCGGCCTCCTCTCGGGCCGGGGCCGATGCCTGCGGGATCGTCGCGGCCGGGCTCGACGCCGCCGGCCACGCCTACGTGCTCGCCGACGCCACCCTCGCCCGGGCGGCGCCGGAAGCCTGGGCCTCGGCGGCCCTGGCGCTCTACCATCGGCTCTCCGCCGACGGCCTCGTGGTCGAGGTCAACCAGGGGGGCGAGATGGCGATCGCCGTCCTGGCCCAGGTCGATGCCGCCGTGCCGGTGACGGCCGTGCGGGCCACGCGGGGCAAGTACCTGCGGGCCGAGCCGGTCTCGGTGCTGTACGCGCAGGGACGCGTCCACCATGTCGGCGCCCTGCCGGACCTGGAGGACGAACTCTGCGATTTCGGCCCGGACGGCCTCTCCTCCGGGGCCTCGCCCGACCGCCTCGACGCCCTGGTCTGGGCGCTGACGCACCTGCTGCTGCGGAGCGCGCCGGAGCCGCGCATCCGGCGGCTCTGACACCCGACCGACTCTCATCGCTTCCGCGAGGCCCCGATGGCGAACCTCCTCTCCCGGCTCGTGCGCCGCGCCGCGCCCGACACCAAGGCGGCCCCCGTGCCGGGCCTCGGTGTCGCCTTCTATGGCGAGGGTCGGCCCTCGTGGACGCCGCGCGACATCGGGGCGCTGGCCCGCGAGGGGTTCCAGCGCAACGCCATCGTCCACCGGGCGGTGCGGCTGGTGGCCGAGGCCGCCGCGAGCCTGCCGCTCGGACGGGTGGGCGAAAGCGCCGCCGGACCCCATCCGCTGGAGACGCTGCTGGCCCGGCCGAACCCGCGCCAGGGCGGGGCGGGACTGCTCGAAGCGCTGTACGGACACCTGATGGTCTCCGGCAACGCCTACCTCCAGGCGACGGGCCTCGACGGCGTGCCGCGCGAGCTGCACGCGCTCCGGCCCGACCGGATGCGGGTGGTGCCCGGCCCCGACGGCTGGCCGGTGGCCTACGATTACGCGGTCGGCGGGCGCATGCTACGATTCGACCAGGTGACGGAGGGCGTGGCCCCGATCCTCCACCTCACCCTGTTCCACCCGACCGACGACCATTACGGCCTCTCGCCGATGGAGGCGGCGGCGGTGGCCCTCGACATCCACAACGCGGCCGGCGCCTGGAACAAGGCGCTCCTCGACAACGCGGCGCGGCCCTCCGGCGCGCTGGTGTTCGCCACCGCCGCCGGCTCGACCCTGAGCGACGCGCAGTTCAGCCGGCTCAAGGGCGAGCTGGAGGCCAATTACCAGGGCGCCGGCAATGCCGGGCGGCCGCTGCTGCTGGAGGGCGGGCTCGATTGGAAGCCCCTGGCGCTCTCGCCCAAGGACATGGATTTCGTGGAGGCCAAGAGCGGCGCGGCCCGCGAGATCGCCCTGGCCTTCGGCGTGCCGCCCCTGCTGCTCGGCCTGCCCGGCGACAACACCCTGGCGAATTACGCCGAAGCCAACCGCGCCTTCTACCGCCAGACCGTGATCCCCCTGGTGCGCCGCACCGCCGAGGCCCTGGCCCATTGGCTCGCACCCGCCTTCGGCCCCATCCGCCTGGAACCGGACCTCGACGCCATCGAGGCCCTGGCGCCCGAGCGCGAGAGCCTGTGGCGCCGGGTCCAAGCGGCGGATTTCCTGACCGAGGCGGAAAAGCGCGAGGCGGTGGGCTACGGGCCGCGTTAGAGTTTGTCAGGGATCGGTGGAAACCGGTTATCCCGACACGACAAGCGAACAGGAAAGACGTGAGAATCTGCCTGGTTCAGAATGGACCCGACGGTTCTGGTGCGGACATCCCCCGTCCCGCCTGCGCAGACCCGGAGCAGGTCACGAACGCAACCGGATAGGCCGGAACGTGTCGGTCCTCGGAGAGGAAGACGGCGTCCTCGGCTTTCGCCTGGGCGATGAGCAGGTGATCCCACGGGTCCCCATGGTGCCGGGGAAGGTCGCCGAGTGCCAGCAGATGTGCTGGCGTGATCCCGACCACTTCGAAGCCCTGGTCCCGAACCGCGTCGAGGATGTCGCCGAGATCGGCCCTCAGCTTACCGACGCGCACCTTCACTTGGATCTCCCAGAGCGAGGCAACCGAGACGAGAACGTCGTTGGTGGGGTCTGCGATCAGGTCCCGAGCGGCCGGACCGAGCTTCGGGTCCGCGAGCAGCCACCAGAGCAGGGCATGCGTGTCGAGGAGAAGTTTCATTCCTCCTCGGTCTCCGAGACCTCTCCGTCCATCGCACGTCCCTCCATGGCGGCCAGCAACTCGGGCGGCAGGACATCGAAATCCGGCGCCATCTCGATCTGCCCGCGCAGCGTGCCAGGCCTGCGCCGGGGCAAGGGCTGGGGCGGGTGAACGATCGCGATGACCTCGTCGCGGGCGGTCACCGCGAAGGAAGCGCCATGACGGACCTGGCGCATGAAGCCGGAAAAATTACCGCGAAATTCGCGCACGCCGACTTTGGGGAGCGCGCGCGGAACCGTCTTGTCGTCCTGGGCCATGCTCTGCCTCCACCGTGTACACACGATGTGTCCACATTTGGCGCGAACGGTCAACGGGACGTGCCATCAGGCCGTCCGGACTCGATCACCACGGCCATCCGGCCTCTGCCGGGTTCTTGACCTCTCGCAGATTCGTCGGCCCGCGCGGCTCGGACGACGAGCCGGGCGCGGGCGGTTCGAATTCCAACTCATGCGGCGGAGCCCCCCATGGACGGCCATTTCACCGGCTATGCCAGCCTCTTCGGCGTGCCCGATCTCGGGCGGGACGTGGTGGCGCCCGGCGCCTTCGCGCAGAGCCTCGCGGCGCGCGGCGTCGCCGGCGTCCGCATGCTGTGGCAGCACGATCCGGCCGAGCCGGTCGGGCGCTGGCTCAGCCTGCGGGAGGATGCCCGGGGCCTGCGCGTCGCCGGCCAGCTCAACCTCGCGGTCCAGCGCGCCCGGGAACTCGACGCCCTGCTGCGCGACGGTTCGCTCGACGGGCTCTCGATCGGGTTTCGCACGCTGCGCGCCCGGCCCGAGCGCGGCGGCAACCGCCGGCTTGAGGCGATCGACCTGTGGGAGATCTCGCTGGTGACCTTCCCGCTCCAGGCCGGCGCACGGATCACCGCGCCGGCCCAGGCCGCTGCCACGCCAAATCAGGCCGCCGCCACGCCAAATCAGGACGCCGCGGCTCGCATCCGGGCGGGCGTCGCCCTGGCCAACGACATCCGGGCCCTGGCCCACCGCATGGCGCCGCACCGGCGCGCGGCTTCTCCCTCCACCCGGCCCGGGCCTCGGCCCGGCGCCATCCTGCCCGCCCGCTCAGCGAGGTTCGCATGACCGTTCAGATTCCCGGCCAGATTTCCGGCCACCCCCAGCGTCTGGCACCCGAGGTGAAAGGCCTGCTGCCGCCCCTGGAGGACAAGGCCGCCACCACCGCCGACCCGGCGGTGGGCACCGCGCTGACCGACCTCTCCCGCGCCTTCGAGGCCTTCAAGGAGACCAACGACGCCCGTCTGGCCGAACTCGAGGGCCGCGCCCCCGGCGACGTCCTCACCGAGGAGAAGCTCGCCCGCATCGACGCCGCCCTCGACACGGCCCGCACCCGCCTCGACCGGCTCACCCTCGACCACCGCCGCCCGCCCCTGGGCGGAGGCGCGCCGGCTCCGCGCGACGGGGCCAGCATCGAGCACAAGGCGGCCTTCGACCTCTATGTCCGGGCCGGCGAGAGCGGCGGTCTCAAGCGCCTGGAGGCGAAGGCCCTCTCGGCCGGCTCCGGCCCGGATGGCGGCTACCTCGTGCCGGCCGAGGTCGAGCGCATGGTGCTGACCCGGCTCTCCAACCTGTCGCCGATCCGGGCGCTGGCCACCGTGCGGGTCATCTCGTCGGGCCAGTACAAGCGGGCGGTCTCGGTGCGGGATGCCGTCTCGGGTTGGGTCGCCGAGACCGCGCCCCGGCCGCAGACCGACACCCCGGTCCTGTCCGAGCTGAGCTTCCCCGCCATGGAACTCTACGCCATGCCGGCGGCGACCCAGACGCTGCTCGACGACGCCATCGTCGACATCGACGCCTGGCTCGCCGACGAGGTCGAGACCGCCTTCGCCGAGCAGGAGAGCACCGCCTTCGTCACCGGCAACGGCGTCAGCCGCCCGCGCGGCTTCCTCAGCTACGAGACGGTGGCCAACACCGCCTGGGTGCCGGGCAAGCTCGGGACGGTGTCGACCGGCGTCGCCGGCGCCTTCCCGGCGGCGAACCCGTCGGACGTGCTGTTCGACCTCGTCTATGCCCTGCGCGCCGGCTACCGGCAGAACGCCACCTTCGTGATGAACCGGCGCGTGCAGGCCACGATCCGCAAGTTCAAGGATCAGGACGGCAACTACCTGTGGCAGCCGCCGCTGGCGGCCGGGGCCTCCGCGACCCTGCTGGGCTTCCCCGTCTCGGAGGCCGAGGCGATGCCGAACGCCGCCGCCGGCAGCCTCTCGGTGGCGTTCGGCGATTTCCGCCGCGGCTACCTCGTGGTCGATCGCGCCGGCCTGCGGGTGCTGCGCGACCCCTACTCGGCGAAGCCTTACGTGCTGTTCTACACCACCAAGCGCGTCGGCGGCGGCGTGCAGGACTTCGACGCGCTCAAGCTCCTGGCCTTCGCGGCCTGACACCGGCGCCCCGGACCTTCGGGTCCGGGGACTCCTTGCGGCTCCTGAGGCTCCTGAGGCTCCCGGGGCTCCTGGAGCTCCTGGAGCTGCGTGGGCGACACGGCCCTGGTCTTGATGAAACGGAAACGCTGTCGCGCGATCGTCAGACCAAGATGTGGATACACTCGGGCGCGGCAGGAAATTCAAGACGCACGCGGGCGCTTAAACAGTTCCGGGGCGCTCCCGCCGGCCGGAGACCTGTCGTCGCGGCGGCGCCCGCGCTCGAAGGAGGCACCATGGACCAGACCAACCGCCGCATGTTTCTCGGCGCGCTCGCGGCCGGAGGCAGCCTGGCCGCCGGTGGGGCACGGGCGGTGGAGGACGGCCATGCGTCGGGAGCCGACGTGGCCCCCGATTCCACCTTCCTGCGCACGATCCCGCGTAAAGCTGGCACCGCGCCCGCCTTCACGGCCTCCCTCGACGGCGGACCGATCAAGGCGACCTCGGGCGGCTGGGCGCGGGAGATCACCACGCACCAGCTTCCCATCGCCACCGGGATCGCGGGCGCCCATATCTTCCTCAATGCGGGCGGCGTGCGCGAGATGCATTGGCACGCCTCGGCCGAGTGGGGCTACATCATCGCCGGCCATTGCCAGGCGACGGTGATCGACGAGGCCGGCGAGATGGAGGTCGTCAACTTCGGACCCGGCGACACCTGGTACTTCCCGGGCGGCCACGCGCACGCGATCCAGACCCTCGGGACCGAGCCGTGCCACGCCATCCTGGCCTTCGACGACGGCCTGTTCGGCGAGCACGGGACCTTCGGGCTGACCGACTGGATGAGCCGGATCGACCCCACCCTCCTACGCGGCGCTCTCAATGTGCCGGAGGCGACGCTGGCGGCCCTGCCGGGCGGCGAGACCTACATCATCCAGGGGCCGGTCGTACCCCGCGACAGCGTGGCCGCGCGGGCCGAGCGCCTCCTGCCGCCGGCGCGCAGCCATCGCTTCGCGCTGGCCGATGCCGCCGCATGCGCCGAGGGCGCCGGCTCGGCGATGCGGGTGGCGCCCGCCAGCGCCTTCCCGGTCTCGTCGGGGATGACCGGCTTTCTGGTGCGCCTCGCGCCGGGCGCGGTGCACGCCCCTCACTGGCACACGCGCGCGAACGAGTGGCACTACGTGGTGCGGGGCCGGACGCGCGTCACGCTGTTCGCACAGGACAAGCACATGGGCGTGGCCGAGCTTGGGCCGGGCGACTGCGCCTACCTGCCCCGCGCCTGCGGACATTCGGTGGAGAACATCGGTGCAGAGACCGCCGAGATCGTCGGCGTGCACGACAGCGGCCTCTTCGATGAAACTCTGCTGGCGACCTGGCTGGCCCGGGTGCCGCGCCCGATGCTCGCCGCCAATCTCGGCGTCCGTGAACAGGCGGTTGCCGGGTTCCCGTCGGTGGCCCAGACCTTCAGCCGACCGGTGAAGGACCGCACCTGAGACCCGCATGAAGGGGTGGCGTCGACGCCTGACTGGGGTCGCGCCGGCGCAGACCGGATCAGCGCCGGCCGGGCTTGGCCATCCAGTCCGAGCGGGTGGCGCCGATCGAGGCGCCGGAGGGCATGCGGGCGAACTCGGCGGCGCGCTGGCTGATCCAGCCCGCATGCTCGCCCGTGGGGGTCACGGCGGTGAAGCCGCCGCAGGCGGTGCGGGCCTTGCGGTCCTGGCGCATGGCGCCGCTCGACCAGCTCACCACCCCGACGATCTGGTAGCCGCCGGGGACGGCGCGCAGGATCGGCCCGCCGGAATCGCCGAGGCAGGCGCCGGCCCCCGCCGTCTCGGCCATGCGGCGGCGGTCGGTGACCACGGTGACCCGGTTGGCAACCTGAAGCGAGCCGATCGAGACGAGATGGGCCTGGCGCAGGGTGCGGGCGGTGTTGCGGCGGTTCTCCGCGACGACGCCGAAGCCGGCGATGTCGACGGCGTCGCCGGTGTTGATGGCGCCGCCGCGCGGGTCGAGGGGCAGGAAGTCGTCGCTCAGGGGCTCGGCCAGCTTGATCAGGGCGAGGTCGATTCCCGGCTGGTCCTCCGGCGTGGTGCCGGGCACGAAATCCGGGTGCATGGAGGCCGCGATGGCGTTGATGCGGCGTGAGCGGAAGGCCCGGTCGACCGCCACCACGCTGTAGCCGGCCTGGTGCATCACACAATGGGCGGCGGTGAGCACGAGGTCGCGGGCGATCAGGGTGCCCGAGCAGATCTCGCCCTGGGTGCTCTCGATCCGCACCACCGAGGCGCGCAGCCCGTTGGGATCGCGCGAGACCTCACCGTTGATCACCGCCGAGGCCGGCGTCCCGAGGGCCGCCAGCACGAGCGCGGCCCCGGCCAGGGACGCCGCCGTGCGGCCCGTTCCGAAGGAGGCGGCTTGGATAAGAGCGGCTTGGATGAGGGCAGACGGGCGCGGCGCGGTCGGCAACATCGTGTCTCTCCCGCGTCCGGCGATGGTCTGGACGTGAACGGAACGGAGCGTACCGGAACGCAATGGCTCGGCCAAGCTCTGGTTCCGCCCGCCGCCCGATCACCGCAGGTCGAGGGTCACGCGGCGGCGCGGGCGCTCAGGGGGCGGACCAGCGCGCGGCACTCTGCCAGCCCCCCAGGGTGCGGTCGATCCAGGCCTGCTGCGGGGCCAGCAGGATGCCCTGCGAGATGCCGCCGCAGGCTTTGCCGGCGACCCAGGCCGAGACCGCCAGGACGGCCGGTCCGGCGGCGATCGGGCCGCCGCTGTCGCCGTGGCAGGCGCTCGCCCCGCCGGGGCCGGCGCCGAGCCAGACCAGAATGCGGCTCGGGCCGTGCGGCGCGACCACGCCGAGATCGACGCTGCGATAGGTGCCGGTGCTGCGGGCATCGCCCGGGGCCGCGACGCCGTAGCCCGAGAGCGTCAGGCGCTCGCCCGCGCCCGGCATCGTGGCGCTCAAGGTCGCCGGCACGAACCGGGCCGGCAGGGGGGCCGCGAGGCGCACCAGGGCGAGGTCGATGGAGCGGCGGCGGCCCGCCACCGCGCCGGCATCGTAGCCGGGGTGGAGGGCGCGGGCGGCGATCTCGGCCAGCACCGGCGCGCCGGCCGCGTCCTTGTAATGCACCCGGTGCTCGGCCCGGGCCGCAACGCAGTGAGCCGCGGTGAGCACCGCATCGGCCGCCACCACGATGCCGGTGCAGACGCCGCCGTTCGAGGACAGCACCATCACGGCCGAGGCCGCCGCCTCCGGGGCCGGGCGCCCGCCCACCACCGCGCCCGCCGGTCCGGCGGCAGCCAGCCAGGCCAGGGCGCCCGGCAATGCCAGGCGGACAAGCGGCCTCGATCCGCGCGCCATCGCGATCCTTCCTTCGCGCGCCATCGCGATCCTTCCTTCGCGCGCCATCGCGATCCTTCCTTCGAATGTCCCAGACGGAGACGACGATGACCCCGATACGCGTCGATGCCGCCATCGTCGAGCCGGTCACGCTCGCCGAGATGCGCGGCTACCTGCGCCTCGATCCCGACGACGGCGGAGCCGAGAACGCCCTGGTGGAGAGCCTGATCGCGAGCGCCCGGGCGCAGGTGGAGCTGGCCGCCGGCCGCATCCTGGTGCCCGGCCGCTATCGCCTGATGCTCACGGCCTGGCCGCGCGACGGCCGGCTGCCGCTATCCCTGAGCCCCGTGGTGGCCGTGGCGCGGGCGGGGCTGGTCGACGGCGCGGGCCTCGTCATCGATCTGGCGCCCGGTTTGGTGCGGGTCGGGGCGGACCCCATCGAGGCGCCGGGCCTCATCATCGATCCGGCCGTGCCGGCGCTCAATGAACGCGCTGCCCTGATCGAGGTCGATGCCGGGCACGGGGGCGCCGGGCCGCCGATCCCGCCGGGTCTGGTCCAGGCGATCCGGCTCCTCGTCGCGCACGCCTTCGAGCATCGCGGCGACGGCCCCGGCGACGGGTCGCCGCCGCCGGCGATCGCCGCCCTGATCGACCCGCTGCGCCGCCTGCGCCTGTAGCGCCGTTTCCCGGAGATCGTCCCATGGCTGACCCCTCGACCGGCGTGCCGATCGGCGCGCGGCGCCGCCGTTTCGTGCTCGAACGCCCGCTGGAGGAGCCCGACGGCTTCGGCGGCGTGGTGCGCCGCTACGTCGCCGGGCCGCTGCTGTGGGGCGCAATCGAACCGCTGCGGCCCGTCGCGCGGACGCGCTTCGGGCGGGCCGAGGCGGTCGCCACCCACCGGATCCGATTCCGGTTCGGACCCGAGATCACCCCGGCGATGCGGCTCGCGAGCGGGCCGCGCCGCTTCGCCATCCAGAGCGCGGGCGACCCGGACGGGCGCCGGCGCGAGGTGGTCTGCCAGGTCGAGGAACTCGTCGGCGAGGCCGGTGCCGCATGAGCCTGCCCCCTTCCCCCACCAGCCCGCTGCTCGCCCTGCGCGCCGCGATCCTGGCCTATCTCGCCACCGACGCCGCCCTGGCCCGCCTGATGGGCGGCTCCGTGCGCCTCGGCGACGAGCCGCCGCGCGGCAGCGCCCCCGTCTACGCCCTGTTCGGCGATGCCGAGATCCGCGACGATTCCGTCGACGGCGCCCGGCGCCACCGGCACGCCCTCGGGGTGACCGTGTTCGCCCGGCCCGGCTCGATCCGCAGCGCGGTCGATGCCGCCGAGCGCATCGCCGACCTGCTGTACGACGCGCCGCTGAGCCTCGCCGGCCACACCCTCGTGCGCCTCGACATGGAGGCCATCGCGGTGCGGCGCGACCCCGCCAGCGGCGAGGCCCGCGCCACCCTGACCCTGCGGGCGATCACCGAGCGCCGGCCCGCCTGATCCCCCCTCCCCCCTCGCCCCCCTCGAACATCCGGAGCTGAACCATGGCAGCGCAACGCGGCAAGGACCTGCTCATCCGCATCGCCAACGGCGGCGCCTTCCTGGCCGTGGCGGGCCTGCGCGCCCGCCAGATCGCCTTCAACGCCGAGGCCGTCGACGTGACCAACGCCGATTCCGCCGGGCGCTGGCGCGAACTCCTGGCCGGGGCGGGGGTGCGCCGCGCCGCCGTCTCGGGCGCGGGCGTCTTCCGCGACGAGGCCTCGGATGCCCGCCTGCGGCAGGTGTTCTTCGACGGCACGCTGGAGACCTACCAGATCGTGGTGCCGGGCTTCGGCACCCTGGAGGGGGCGTTCCAGATCGCCAGCCTCGAATATCGCGGCGACCATGCCGGCGAGGTGACCTTCGACATGGCCCTCGATTCGGCCGGCCCCCTCGCCTTCACGGCCGCCTGATGGCCAATCGCAGGCGCGGCGAGGTGGCGCTCGCCCTCGGAACGGAGCGCTACACCCTCTGCCTCACCCTGGGCGCGCTCGCCGAACTCGAGGATGCCCTGGGTGCCGCCGACCTCACCGACCTCGCGGCCCGCCTCGGCGAGGGCCGCCTCAAGAGCCGCGACCTCATCGCGCTGCTCGGCGCGGCCCTGCGGGGCGGCGGCCACGACCTCGACGCCTCCGCGGTGGCGGACCTGCCGCTGGCCGGCGACCTGGAGACGATGGGCACGGCCATCGGGGCGGTGCTGGCCGCCGCCTTCGGGGAGAGCCCCGCCCCCCCTTGAGTCCCACGGGCGGGACGGCGCCGGAGCCCCCCTCCGCCTTCCCGTGGGACGAGGCGCTGGCGCTCGGTCTCGGGCGTCTGCACTGGCGCCCGCGCGATTTCTGGCGTGCCACGCCGCGCGAATTGATGGCCGCCGCCGGCCTGTCCGGCCCCCGGGCCGCCCTCGACGGGACCGGCCTGCGCGACCTGATCGACCGCTATCCCGATCCCCCCTGAGCCGAGAGAATCCGCCATGACCGACACCGAACCCGGGAGCGGCACCGCCGCCCGTGCCGACACCGCCCGGGTCAAGCAACTGGAGACCCTCGACAAGCTCGCCCAGAAATTCGGCCAGAGCCTCTCGAAGGCGCTGACCGGCAATGTCGGGGCCGGGCGCCAGCTCGACAGCGTCCTGGGCAGCCTGACCACCAAGCTCTCGGACGTGGCGCTCAAGGCGGCCCTGAGCCCGGTGAAGGCCGGCATCACCCGGCTGGTCAACGGGCTGATGGGCGCGGGCGCCGGGGCGGCCGGGGGCGAGGCCGCCTTCGCCCGCGGCGGGGTGGTGGCGCAGGGCCGGGTGCGCCCGTTCGCGGCGGGCGGCGTGGTGGCGGCCCCGACCTACTTTCCGATGCGCGATGGCCTCGGCCTGATGGGCGAGGCCGGGCCGGAGGCGATCCTGCCGCTGAAGCGCGGCAGCGACGGCCGCCTCGGCGTCGCCGCCGGCGCCCAGGGCGCGAGCCCCATCACCGTCAACATCGCGACGCCCGACCTCGAGAGCTTCCGCCGCTCCGAGGCGCAGGTGGCCGCCGGCCTCGCCCGCGCGGTGGCGCGGGGCCGGCGCGGCCTGTGAGCGGGCGGGGCAGGTATCGCAGGAGCGCATCATGGCCATCGAACCGCCGAGCGACTTCCACGAGGTCCGCTTTCCCCTCGACGTCGCCCTGCGCGGCAGCGGGGGGCCGAGCCGCCTCACCGAGATCGTCACCCTGGCCT
The DNA here is from genome assembly GCF_001423325.1 of Methylobacterium sp. Leaf113. NCBI lineage: Bacteria > Pseudomonadati > Pseudomonadota > Alphaproteobacteria > Hyphomicrobiales > Methylobacteriaceae > Methylobacterium > Methylobacterium sp. Leaf113. Next base: position 66,970 of record NZ_LMNJ01000001.1, on the reverse strand, counting down.
CGGGCCGCGAGCACCGCAACAGCCGCTGGGCCGATTCGCGCCGGCGCTACGATGCCGGCTTCGGCATCCGCACCCTCGATGCGCTGCACGCGGTGCTGAGCTTCTTCGAGGAGCGGCGCGGCCGGCTCTACGGCTTCCGCTACCGCGACCGGGTCGATGCGCGTTCGGGGCCGCCCTCCGGCCCGATCGCCGCCACCGACCAGGTTCTCGGGCTCGGCGACGGGACCACGCGGGTGTTCCAGCTCGCCAAGACCTACGGCACCGGCCCGATGCCCTATCGCCGGATCATCGCCAAGCCGGTGGCCGAGAGCGTGCGGGTGGCGGTGGACGGCGTCGCGGTGGCGCCCGCCCAGGTCGTCTGCGACGGCACCACCGGGCGTCTCACCTTCGCGGCCGACGCGGTGCCGGGCGCAGGCCTCCGGGTCACCGCGGGCTTCACCTTCGACGTGCCGGTCCGCTTCGACACCGACGATCTCACCATCGACCTGTCGGCCTTCAGCGCCGGCGAGATCCCGAAGGTGCCGCTCATCGAGATCGTGCCGTAGCCGGCGCAGCAAAGCGCAGCGGCCACGCGCCCGGACGCCGGATCACCGTGCGGGGGGCGAAGCGCCACAGGCGCTCGGCGCCGGGGAAGTCCGCACAGTCGGGGGCATCGAGGATCACCGTGGGGCGGCCGGTCATCTGCAGCAGGTCGCCGCTGGCGAAGTCGATGACCAGGAGCCCGGCGCGCGGGTTGGCCAGCATGTTGCCCAGCGTGTTGAAGAACCGGTTGCCGGAATAATCCGGCACCGTCAGCACGCCGTCCGATCCGACCCGGACGAAGCCGGCCGGGCCGCCGCGATGCGAGACGTCGACCTGCCGCGTCCCGTCCGTGCCCACCGCGTAGCTGGCGACGAACATCGTCTCCGCGCCTTCGATCAGCGCGCGGGCGCGCGCATCGAGGTGATCCGACACCTGGGCGGCAACCGGCGCCGCCGGGACCGGCTCCGGGGCGGTCCGAACCCGGATGTATTGCGGGCAATTGCCGAAGCTCTGCGCCACGCGGATCGCGAAGCCCTCCGGCCGGTGGCACGCCACGGTGCCGTTGAGGCGGTTGCGCCGCCGGGTGGCGAGGTCGATGCCGAGGAGCCCGATGGCGGCGCCGTCCGCCAGCCCGGCCTCGGCGGGATCGTCGGGCAGGGGCGCCGCCCGCACCCGCAGGTGCTCGGCATCGGGGGCGTCGAGGAAGCCCGGCGCCCCGGTCCGCACCGTCGCCCAGGCCTCGCCGGCCGGGTCGACCGTGCCCAGCACCACGAAGGGCAGATGCGCGTAGAAGGCGCGGTGCTGGTCGATCAGGTGGTCGCGGATCACCCGGGGACCGAGCTCGGCCATCCGCCCGGCGACCCCGACATGCGCCTGGATCGCGACCTCGCCCGGATGCCAGGGCCCGGCGGGGCGGATCTCCGAGCGCGCGTTGGGGAGGGACATGGGGAATCTCCCGAGATTGAGCTTGATCATGATCCGATGAAAGGTCTCGGCGGGATTGGGCACTCCGCCTCCTGACCGGCGCGGTGACGGCGGACGGCACCACAGGGTCTTTCCGGGGCGCCACAGATGAGCCCGGCCCCGGAGGGGCGCGCCGGCGGCGTGCGATCCAGAGCCGCCGACGGCATAACATCTTGCACCGTAAGACAGTCGCCGGGCTCCGCTGCGCGGCCCCGGGATGACGGGGTGCTGTGCGCGTGTTTCCCAGAGGACGAGTCGGATCCGCGCCAGCTTGCGACCGTTCGGAGCCAGCCACCTGCCGGGACGGTCAGGCGGCGCGCAGGCCGGCCGGACTTTGCGGGAACGGCACGAAGCCCGGCAGGGCCTCGATACGGGCGAGCCAGGCGCGGACCTGCACATAGGAGGCGAGGTCGACGTTCCCCTCGGGTGCGGCGGCGACGTAGCTGTAGAGCGCCACGTCCGCGACGGTGGGGCGGTCGCCGGCGAGCCAGGGCCGGTCTGCGAGTTCGGCCTCGACGCGGCCGAGGATGGCGTGGGCACGGGCGATGACCTCCGCGGCGTCGAAGGTGGCGCCGAACAGGGTGACCAGGCGAGCCGCCGCCGGCCCGAAGGCGATGGGGCCGGCCGCCACCGAGAGCCAGCGCTGCACCCGCGCCGCGCCGGCCGCATCCTCCGGCAGCCAGTCGGTACGGCCGAGGCGCTTGGCGAGGTAGACCAGGATGGCGTTGGAATCCGGGACGACCGTGTCGCCGTCGACGAGCACCGGCACCTGCCCGAAGGGATTGAGCGTCAGGAAGTCCGGCGCCCTGTGCTCGCCCCGGGCGAGGTCGACCTCGACGATGTCGCAGGGCTGGCCGACGAGGGACAGGAACAGCCGGGCCCGGTGGGCGTGACCGGACAGGGCAAAGTGGAACAGCTTCATGAGAGATCTCCTGTCGGGCCGGAGCGTCGGCGACATCCGCATTCAAGACCCTCCACCGGACCAGGAGAATGCTCTTTCTTCGGAAGCCACCGTTCCGCTGAATGGAATAGTCTGGACATCGGGAGGCGCAGGCATGGATCGGTGGCAGGCGATGCGGGTCTTCGTCCGGGTTGCGGAGGGCGGGGGCTTCGCCGCGGCCGCGCGCCAGCTCGCCATGAGCCCGCCCGCCGTGACCCGGGCGGTGGCGGCCCTCGAGGACCGGATCGGCACGCGGCTGCTGACGCGGACCACCCGCTCGGTGAAGCTCACCGAGGCGGGCGGGCGCTACCTGGAGGATTGCCGGCGCATCCTGGCGGAGATCGAGGAGGCGGAGGCCGCCGCGGCAGGGTCCTACGCCACGCCGTCCGGCACGCTCACCGTCACCGCGCCGGTGCAGTTCGGCCGCCTCTACGTGCTGCCCGTGATCACCGACTACCTCGCGCGCCATGCCGCCGTCTCCGCCCGCGCCCTGTTCCTCGACCGGGTGATCAACCTGATCGACGAGGGGGCCGATGTCGGCGTCCGCATCGGTCCGCTCGCCGATTCCGGGCTCACGGCGGTCCGGGTCGGCGCCGTCCGCCGGGTGCTCTGCGCCGCGCCGGGCTATCTCGAGCGGCACGGCCAGCCAGCGACCCTGCGGGACCTTCGCCACCACGCCGTCATCGGCTCGGCGAGCCAGGGGCTCGGGGCGGACGGACGCTTCGGCCCCGAGCCGGGGACGGCCGTCGCCCTGCGGTCCCGGCTGAGCTGCAACACCATCGATTCCGTCCTGGCGGCCGCGCTGGCAGGCCAGGGCATCGCGCAATTGCTGTCCTATCAGGTCGCGCCGGCCCTGGCCGAGGGGCGTCTGCGCCTCGTGCTCGAGGATCCGGCCGCCGCCGCGATGCCGGTCCATGTGGTGAGCCCGGAGGGGCGCCGGGCCCCCGCGAAGGTGCGTGCCTTCATCGACCTCGCCGTGGCGCGCCTCCGGGCTGATCCGCGGGTGAACCCGACCCATTCCTGAGGAGGTTGGACCATGCGCGATCTGCCCCCCGACCTCGCCGCGCATCTCGCCGGCGGGGCCACCACCCTGTGCCATGCCTGGGCGCTGAGCCGGCGCGACGGTGCCCGCCTCGGCTTCACCGACCACGACCGCGACCTCACCTTCGGCGGCCTGACCTACGCCGCCCGGTCCGGGCTGGAGGCCGCCGAGGCCAGCGCCGAACTCGGCTTCGCCATCGGGGGCGGCGAGGTGGCGGGCGCCCTCTCGGCCCTCGGCCTCACCGACGCCGACATCGCGGGCGGGCTCTACGACGGGGCCTCGGTGGAGACCTGGCTGGTGGATTGGAGCCGACCGGAGACGCGGCTCCTCCTCGATATCGGCACCATCGGCGAGGTGCGCCGGGCCGGCACCGCCTTCGTGGCAGAACTGCGCGGGCTGATGGACCAGCTCGACGCCGAGCGGGGCCGGACCTATCGCGCCACCTGCGGCGCCGATCTCGGCGATGCCCGATGCCGCGTGAATCTCGCCGACGCGCGCGTTTCCACCACCGGGACGGTGCGTGCCGTGCCGGAACCGGGCACGCTCGGCGTGACCCTCGCGGGCGTGTTCGCACCCGGCTGGTTCACCGGGGGACGGCTGACCTGGACCAGCGGTACCCAGGTCGGCCAGGAGGGCGACATCCGCGAACAGGCCGACGTTCAGGACCGCACCGGCGACGCGAGGGCGATCCGGCTCGACCTGTGGCAGGCGCCGGCCCGCCCGGTGGCGCCCGGCGACCGCTTCCGCCTCCATGCGGGCTGCGACAAGCGCCTCGCCACCTGCCGCGAGAAATTCGCCAACGTGCCGAATTTCCAGGGCTTCCCGCACCTGCCGGGCAACGACTTCGTGCTGCGCCCCGTCCCGGGCTCCGGCCCGGGCCTCGACGGCGGCAGCCTGTTCCGGTGAGGCACACCATGACGCCTGAAACGGGGATGACGCCCGGGACGATCGTCCTCCTGGCGCGCGGCTGGATCGGCACGCCCTATCGCCATCAGGCCTCGCTGAAGGGCGTCGGCTGCGACTGCCTCGGGCTGCTGCGCGGGGTCTGGCGCGAGGCGTTCGGATCGGAGCCGGAGGCCGCCCCGGCCTACGGCGCATCCTGGGCGGAATCGGCCCCGCCCGGCACCGATCCGCTGGCGGAGGCGGCCGGGCGCCACCTCGCGCCGGTTGCCCGCGCCGAGCCGCGGGCCGGCGACGTGCTGCTGTTCCGGTTTCGCGCCCACCTGCCGGCCCGGCACTGCGCCCTCGCGTCGGGCGCCGGCACGATGATCCACGCCCATGACGGCGCCGTCGTCACGGAGGTGGCCCTGACGGGCTGGTGGCGGCGCCACCTCGCCCACGTCTTCCGCTTCCCGATTTCGGGAGACGGAGGCTAGCCGCACCGCCCCCGCTCTCGCCCCCTCTTCCGGAGTCCGCCATGGCCACGCTGATCCTGCAAACCGCCGGGGCGGCGGCGGGTACGGTGCTGGGTGGCCCGATCGGCGGGATCATCGGCGGCGCCCTCGGGACGATGGCGGGGTCGGGCCTCGACGCGGCCCTGCTGGGGGGCCTCGCAGGGGGACGCACCGTCGAGGGGCCGCGCCTGTCGGACGTGGCGGGCCTGAGCTCGACCGAGGGCGAGCCGATCCCGCGCGTCTACGGCCGGGCCCGGATCGGCGGCACCCTGATCTGGGCGACGCGGCCCCTGGAGGTGGCGAGCACGGGCGCCGTCACGGCCGCCGGCGGCAAGGCGATCGGGGGCGGCAAGGTCAAGCGCACCGCCTATGCCTACTTCGTCGATCTCGCCATCGGCCTGTGCGAGGGCCCGGTGGCGGGCGTCCGGCGGGTCTGGGCGGACGGGCGCGAGATCGACCTGACCACCGTCGCCCTGCGGTTGCATCGCGGCGCGGCGGACCAGGAGCCCGACCCGCTCATCGTCGCCAAGGAGGGGCCTGAGAACGCGCCGGCCTATCGGGGCCTCGCCTACGTGGTGTTCGAGCGGCTGGCGCTCGCCGAATTCGGCAACCGGATTCCGCAATTCGCCTTCGAGGTGCTGCGCCCGGTGGCGGGCCTCGCCGGGATGATCCGGGCGGTCTGCCTCATCCCCGGCTCCACCGAGTTCGGCCTCGATCCGCTCCGCGTCACCGAGGAGGCCGGCTACGGCACCACGCGCCCCGCCAACCGGTTCCAAATGCAGGCGGGTGCCGACGTCGTCGCCTCCCTGGACGCGCTCCAGGCCCTGTGCCCGCGCCTCACCCGGGTCTCCCTGGTCGCGAGCTGGTTCGGGGACGACCTGCGCGCCGGCCGCTGCACCATCCGGCCCCGGGTCGACAACGCCGCCAAGGTCACCAGCGGCGACACCTGGGCGGTGGCGGGCCTGCGCCGCGACGCGGTCGCGCCCGTCTCGACGGCCCCGGGCGGCGGCCCGGCCTATGGCGGCACGCCCTCGGATGCGGGCCTGACCCGGCTGGTGGCGGAGCTGAATCGGCGCGGCCTCGGCGTGGTGCTCTACCCCTTCGTGATGATGGATGTCGCCGCCGACAACGCGCTGCCGGACCCGCACGACGGGCAGGCGGGGCGCCAGCCGGCCTATCCCTGGCGCGGGCGCATCACCTGCGACCCGGCTCCCGGACGGCCGGGAAGCCCCGACGGCACGGAGGTGGCCGGCGCCCAGGTGGCCGCGTTCTTCACCCAGTACCGCACCCTGGCGCTGCATTACGCCGCGCTGGCGGCCGGCTGGGCGGCGCAGGGCCTACCGCTCGCCGGCTTCATCGTGGGCAGCGAGTTCGTCGGCCTCACCCGGGTGCGGGCGGAAGCCGGGCGCTACCCCGCCGTGGAGGGATTTCGCGATCTCGCCGCCACCCTGCGCCAGCGCCTCGGCCCCGACGTCGCCCTCGTCTATGCCGCCGACTGGACCGAGTACGGCGCCGATGTGCGCGACGGGGGCGCCACTCTCCGGTTTCCCCTCGACGCCCTGTTCGCCGATCCCGCCATCGACGCGGTGGGCATCGACTACTACCCGCCCGTCACCGACTGGCGCGACGGCGCCGCCCATGCCGACCTGGCGCTGGCCGACGCCATCTACGACCCCGCCTACCTGAAGGACCGGGTCGGCGCCGGCGAGGCCTTCGACTGGTACTATGCCGACGCGGCCGACCGGGCGGCGCAGCGGCGCACGCCGATCACCGACGGGCGCTACGCCAAGCCCTGGACCTTCCGGGCCAAGGATCTGGTGGGCTGGTGGACGAACCGCCACGTGGAGCGGGACGGCGGGGTCGAGACCCGCGCGACCGCCTGGGTGCCGCGCTCGAAGCCGATCTGGCTCACCGAAATCGGCGTGCCGGCGGTGGACAAGGGCACCAACGGGCCGAACGTCTTTCCCGACCCGAAATCCGCCGAGAACGCCAGCCCGCCCGCCTCGCGCGGCACCCGCGACGACCTGATCCAGGCCCGCGGTCTCGCCGCGATCCTGGAGCGGTTCGACCCGGCCCTGCCGGGCTTCGAACCCGCCCACAACCCGGTCTCGTCCCTGTATGGCGGCCCGATGGTGCCGGCGGAGGCGATCTTCGTCTGGTGCTGGGACGCGCGACCCTACCCGGCCTTCCCGGACTTCGACAGCGTCTGGGCGGATGCGGGCAACTGGTCGGTGGGCCACTGGATCACCGGCCGGATCGAGGGGCTGGAACTCGACCAGCTCGTCGCCGCCATCCTGTCCGACCTCGGCATCACGGTGCCGGCGGCGATCACCGCGAACGCCTTCCTCGACGGCTACGTCATCGACCGGCCGATGTCGGCACGGGCCGCCCTCGAGCCCCTGGCGCAGCTCTACGGCCTCGACGTCTCGGCCCAGGCCGGCGCCCTGACGATCCGGGGGCCGCGCCGGGAGGTGCCGCTGGCGATCGCGGCCGACGACCTCGTGGTGCTGCGCGAAGCCGAAGCCCCCCTCGCCCGGGTCCGGGCGGAGGAAGCGGAGCTGCCGCGCTCGCTGGAGATCGGCTTCACCGACGGCGACACCGCCGAGTACCGCCGGGCGAGCGCCGCCGCGATCCGCCCCAGCGGTGCCCGCCGGCGCGAGACCCGGATGGAAGCCGCCGTGGTGACCCGGCGGGCCTGCGCCGAGGCCCTGGCGGAGGCCGCCCTCGATGCCCGCCTCGCGGCCCGGGACACCGCCCGCTTCACCTTGAGCCCGCGCCGGATCGACCTCGCGCCGGGCGACCTCCTCGCCTTGCCGGGCGAGCCCGGACCGCACCGGATCCTGCGCATCGCCGACAGCCCGCGCGGGCGCCAGATCGAGACCCGCGGCGTGCCCCTCCACGGCCGGACGCCCCGGACGGACGACCGCGCCGGGATGCGCCCCCGCCGCGCCGTGCCGGCCCTGGCCGGGCCGCCCTTCGCCGTCGCCCTCGACCTGCCGGCCGATCGCGGCAGCCCCACCGCCCTTCAGGTGTTGGCGGTGGCGGCGGACCCGTGGCCCGGGCCGGTGGCGATCTGGCGCGCCGAGGGTGAGGACGCGGCGCTCGTCCCCCACGGCTTCGTCGATCTTCCCGCCTGCCTGGGGGAGACCCTGACCGCCCTGCCCCCCGGCCCGCTCTGGCGCTTCGATCGCGGCGCCCGGCTCGATGTCCGCCTGCGCCACGCCGGCGATCTCGCCGCCATCGGCGAGGCGGCGGCGCTGGCCGGCGGCAACCTGTTCGCGGTCCGCAGCACGAGAGACGGGGCGATCGAGCTGATCGCGGCCGCCGGGGTGACGCTGATCGGGCCCGGGACTTACCGGCTGACGGGGCTCCTGCGCGGTCTGGCCGGCAGCGAGGCGCAGGCCGCCCGGGCCAGCCCCGCCGGCAGCCTGATCGTGCGCCTCGACGGGGCGGTGGTGCCGCTGGTGGAACGCCTCGACGAGGCCGGACGGCCCTTCCGCTACCGCATCGGCCCGGCGACGGGCGAGCCCGCCGATCCGGCCCATGTCGCCCTGCGGGCCACGGCCGGCCTCACCGCCCTGCGCCCCTCGAGCCCCGTCCACCTGCGGGCGCAGCGGGAGCCCGAAGGCGTGCGTCTCGCCTGGATTCGCCGGACCCGGCGCGACGGGGATTCGTGGGACGCCGCCGAGATCCCGCTGGAGGAGCCCGAGGCCTACCGGGTCACGGTGTTCTCGCCCGAGGGCCGGCCCCTGCGGGTTCTGACGGCGGCCGCGCCGGGCCTCCTCTACCCGGCGACGGACGAGGCGGCGGATTTCGGCGGCCCCCAGGGGCGCCTCGACGTCGCGGTGGCGCAGGTCGGTCTGGCGGCGGGGGTCGGCCCCGAGACCCGCGCGCAGGTGGCGGTCGCGTCCGCCTGATCCGCCGCGACGCCGCCGGAGATTCTCGACCCTCAAGCCGGAGCCGACCGATGCCCGAGACGACCCCCAGCCTGGCGCTGCCGCTGATCGCGGCGGGTCAGGCGCAGAAGCACGTCACGCACAACGAAGCGCTGATGGGCCTCGACGCGCTGGTCCAGCTCGCCTGCCGCGACAAGGACCTCGGCGCGCCGCCGCCCACCCCCGCCGAGGGCGATCGCTACCTGGTGCTGAGCCCGAGCCCGACCGGGGCCTGGGCCAGTCTGTCCGGACAGATCGCCCGCTTCCAGGATGGGCGCTGGAGCGGCCTCGCGCCCAAGCCCGGCTGGCTCGCCTGGATGCTCGACGAGGACGAACTCTACGCCTTCACGGCAACCGGATGGATCGGACTCCGCTCCGCTCCGAAGCTGCTCCAGAACCTGACGCGCCTCGGCATCGGCACCACGGCCGACGCCGCCAATCCGTTCGCCGCCAAGCTGAACACCGCCCTCTGGACCGCCCTGACGACGGCGGAGGGCGGCACCGGGGACCTGCGCTACACCCTGAACAAGCAGGCCGCCGGCAACATCCTGTCCCTGCTGTTCCAGAGCGCCTTCACGGGGCGTGCCGAGATCGGACTGTCCGGCAACGACGATTTCGCGATCAAGGTCGCGCCCGACACGGGCGGGTTTCGCGAGGCGCTGCGGATCGACCGGGCATCGGGCCGGGTCGATCTCAAAGGGCCGATGCCAAGCCCGCTCCTCGGCGCGCCCGCCCTGCGCCTGACCCAGGACCTCGCCACGGACGGCAGCCTGCTGGGGGGCGGCCTGACCGTGCAGGCCACCAGCGGCGGCACTCCCTGGCCCCTGGCGGGCCTTGCCGGCACGATGGGCACGGCCGGCGCGTCGAGCGGGTATCCGGGCGGCCTCGCGATCTTCGTGAAGCCGGCGGACGGCGCGCGCCCCGGCACCCTGCGCGAGGTGGCGCGCTTCGGCCCGGACGGCAATCTCGGCCTCGGCACCAGCGCCACCCTGACGACGAAGCTCGGGGTGGCGGGCATCATCGCCCACACGGCCGACAACACCTGGAGCCTCGGCACCCCGGCCCTGCGCGCCGCGGTGCTGTATGCCGGCACGGGCGCGATCAACACCTCGGATGCCCGCGAGAAGACGCCCGTCGTTCCCCTGGCCGAGGCCGAGATCGCGGCGGCGCACGCGCTCGCCCGGGAGATCGGCACCTTCCGGTTCCTTGAAGCGCTGGCGCGCAAGGGCGCCGGGGCACGCCGACATGTCGGCCTGACCGTGCAGCGGGCGACGGCGATCCTCGAAGCCCATGGCCTCGACCCATTCGCCTACGGCTTCCTGTGTCGCGACGCGTGGCCGGCCGTGCCGCCCCGGCCGACGATCCCCGCCTCCCCCGCCGAGGTCGATGCGGCGGGCGCCGAGATCGTCGCGGCCGTTCCGGCGGAGGACGCGGTGCCGGGCCGCGCCGCCGGGGAGCGCTACGGCTTCCGCACAGACGAGCTGCTGCTGTTCCTGGCCCGGGGCCTCGAAGCGCGGCTCACCGCCCTGGAAGCCGCCCCGAAGGGTGCCTGACCGAGAGGGGCCTGACCGAAAGGGGGCTCGCCATCCCTCCCGCGCCCCTCAGCGCAGGTAGCCCGCCGCCCGCAGGTCGGCCTCGACGGCGGCGCACAGATCGGCGAGCGGATTGTCGTTCTCAGCCGGGGGAAGGTCGAGGGGCCGCATGGACGGGAAGGTCCGGTTGAGCGCCGGCGCGGCCCCGCCGCCGGACCGGTCCTGCCCCCCTGATTTCTGCCTCAAAGCAGCCGAGATGAGCTTTCGCAACACATCCCCCTCCTGATCCCGCGTCGGAATCAGTTGTCGCGTAGAGATTCCGGCAAATCAACCGGAACTTCTGCGCTCATCACTTCAGTGCTCTCTCACTTTCATCATCCGGAGACGCGGCATGACCCTCAGTGCCATCGGCGAAGCCGTGCTCATCGCCCGCGAAGGCCGGCGCTTAAGCGCCTATCGCGACAGCGTCGGCGTCTGGACCATCGGGATCGGGCACACTTCGGCGGCGGGTCCGCCCCTGGTGACGCCGGGCCTTCGCCTGACCGAAGCGGCTTGCGACGCGCTCTTCCGCCGCGACGTCGCCCGCTACATCCAGGCCGTCGCCACGGCGGTCGGCGACGATCTGCCGGACCACGCCTTCGACGCCCTGGTCTCGCTCTGCTTCAACATCGGGCCGACGGCCTTCGCACGCTCCACCGTGGTCCGACGCCTGAAGGTCGGCGACCGCGACGGCGCGGGTAAGGCGTTCCTGCTCTGGAACCGTCCGGCGGAGCTGATCCCGCGACGCGGCGCCGAGGTCGACCAGTTCCGCACGCCCTATGCCGAGGCCCTGCCCCGGGCGCGACGGGGCGATGCGGCGGCGATTCCCATGCCCAACGCCGCCACCCCGCCGCTGCCGACCGCGCGCCGGACCGTGCCGCGCCTGCCGTTGTCGCCCCGAGCGCCTGCCCAGGCGCCAACGAAACCTCAGGCGCCAGTCCAGCCCGAGGCTCGCGTGACGCCCGAGACTTCTGTGGCGCCCAAGACTTCTGTGGCGTCCAAGACTTCTGTGGCGCTCAGGGTTCCGGTGAAACCGGGCGCCCTGGCGACGCTGTGGTCGGCGGTGCGTCGCCGCCTGCGCGGCGAGGCCTGACGTCCGGCCCTCGCGGCCATCCACCTTGCTCCGCCCATCCACCGCGTCCTGCCCCGCCCCCGCGTCCCGCCCTGCCCCCGATGGAGTTTCCGATGATCCGTTCTCGCATCCGCCGCGCCGGCTTCCTCGCCGCCACCGGCCTCTTTCTCGTCGCGACCACGCGTCCGGGTACGGCGGCGGAGATGGCCTCCGTCGCGCTGCCCTGGGGCGACGCCGTCGCGTCCGCGATCCAGGGCCTCGGGAGCGTGCTGGTGCCGCTCGCCGTGACCGCGGCGATGGCGGCCGTGGCCCGGCTGACCGGCCCGCTGCGCCTCCTGATTACCGCCAGCCTGGTGGAACGCCTCGTCCGCAACGTCGCCGATTACGCGGTCAACGCGGTGGCGGGCGCGACCCGCGGGCAGACACTGACGGTTCCGGTCGGATCGCTGGTGATCGCGCGCGCGGTGCAGCGCGGCCTCGACGCCGCGCCGGGCTGGCTCATCCGGGCGGCCGGCGGCGGCGCGGGCCTCGGCGAGAAGGTGTTCCGCAGCCTGCCGCTGACCGAGGAGGCGACGGTCGCCAACACCCTGGTGCCGGCCCTGCGCGCAGCCGAGGTGGAAAGCCGGCGTCGGACGCCCTGACCCTGCGGAACCCGGACGCGGCAAGCCGAATGACGCGCGAGGCCGGGCGGGCGAGAGGCCGCGCGCGCGAGGCCGGGCGCGGAAGCCTGACGACGGCAGGACCGGGCAGGTGCAGAACCGGGCAGACGGAGGACCGGGCAGACGGAGGACCGGATTTGGAAAAGATCGCCTTCGAAGCCGCCCGGCTCCTGGTCTCGCAGGAGGGCGCCGGCTGGATCGTCGCCGTCCTCCTCGGGCTCGCCTGCATCCACCTCCACCGTCAATCCTTGCGCGTGCAGGAGGCGCGCCTCGGCGACATCGGTGCGACCGCGACCGCCCTGGAACGGGCCTCGCAGACCAACGCCGCCGTGGCGGCGGCCCTCGAAAGCCGAACCCGCGTGCTCGAAGACCTGTCGCGGCTGGCGACCGAGACCGCACGCGACATCGAGCGCAACGACGCCCGCGCCCGGGAGAAGCTGGACGACATCCTGCGCCGTCTCGCCGAGACCCGGCCCCGATCTTGAGGACGTCCCATGGACCGCATCGCCCATCTCCTGCACGGACGCCGGAACCGCCGCCGGGCGGCAACCCTGCGCCTGTGCGCTGCCCGAATCCGCTTCGACCGCTCGGCGGCGGCCGTGCGCCGCGCCGCGCGCGACCATATCGACGGTCACGCCGTGGCCGGAACGCGCCTGCGCATGGCCCTCGCCCGCCTTTCGGCCCTGGCGGGGACGGCCTGAGCACCGGGTCGGACCGCACGGGAACCGATTGGCCGAGGTTATGCTTGGGGTTGTGCCGAGCAGGGTCGGGGGTTGAGCCGGACCAGGCTTGCCGGGTCGCCCTCGGCCCGACCCCGGCGCGCGCTGGCATTCAGGGCGCATTCAGTGCCTCCCCCCTAGACTGTTCCCACATGCGCATCCTCCTCGCCCTGTTGCTGATCGGACTGACCGTCGCGGGCTTCGCGACAGGTTCGATCGACACGTTCGCGGAGGAGACCACGACCGGCACCAGCTCGGTCGCGGCCCCCTTGGTCGCGATCCCCCGCAGCGAGACCTGCCTCAGTCCGGCGGATCTGCGCGAAGCGGTGGCCGACAAGCGGGTGATCGCCCCGGTGGCGGCCATCCGCGCCGCCCGACAGGTGATTCCCCGGGCGGAGATCCAGCGCGCGCGCCTGTGCCGGCAGGACGAGACCCTCGTCTACCTGCTCACGGCCCTGCGCCGGGACGGACAGTTCGTTCACGTCATCGTGGATGCGACCACGGGGCAGGTCAGCGGTCCGTGACGCCGTTTCGCCGGCGGCCGGAGACGGCTAACGTGCGCTGCGCGCCGACCCGCGGGTTCGGGCCATCATCGTAGGAGTTCGATACCGTGCGGTTGCTCGTCGTGGAGGATGACCGGGACATCAACCGGCAGGTGGTCAACGCCCTGGAGGAGGCCGGCTACGTCGCCGACAAGGCCTTCGACGGCGAGGAAGGCGGCTATCTCGGTGAGAGCGAGCCCTACGACGCCATCATTCTCGACATGGGCCTGCCCAAGACCGACGGCGTCAGCGTGCTGCAGAAGTGGCGCCGGGCCGGGATCAAGACCCCCGTCATCATCCTGACCGCCCGCGACCGCTGGTCCGACAAGGTCGACGGCTTCGATGCGGGGGCCGACGACTACGTGACCAAGCCGTTCCACATGGAGGAGCTGATGGCCCGCGTGCGCGCCCTGCTGCGGCGCGCGGCCGGCCATGCCACCAGCCAGATCGCCTGCGGGCCGGTGGTGCTCGACACCCGCTCGGGCCGGGTCTTCGTGGACGGCAACCCGGTCAAGCTGACGAGCCACGAGTACCGCCTGCTCTCCTACCTGATGCACCATACCGGCCGGGTGGTCTCGCGCGCCGAGCTGACCGAGCATCTCTACGACCAGGATTTCGACCGCGATTCCAACACCATCGAGGTCTTCGTCGGCCGCCTGCGCAAGAAGCTCGCGGTCGACCTGATCCAGACCGTCCGGGGCCTCGGCTACCTCGTCGACCCGAACCAGCCGGTGGCGCGGGGGTGATGTCAGGGGCGCGGGCTCATCGCGAGGCACCTGCCCTTGATCCGCGTCTGCATGGGCGCAAGCACGAGGGCGACGATGCAGCTTCCGTCCGCGGGCTTTCGTGCGATCACCAGGACGGCGGGTCGATCCGTCTGCGCCGCCGTTTGACCGTCGCGGTCCTCGTTCGACCAGAGGAAGGCGTAGCGGATCACGGTTCCGACGATCGGCGGCTCACCCGGGATCATCGTCCGCGGCCCGCGCTAATCCGGGTCCGTCAGTCCCCCTGAAACCTTGGCGCTCAAGATCGCGTCGGCGATGTCGTCCGGGGGTCATCGACCGTGGATGAGCTTGAACAGGTTCATGCCGCGCTCGCACGCAAACAATTATCGCGAACTACCCGTAGATTACGGAAAACCTGCAACAGGCGAGGTGAGACATGCGGCTCGGCGCAGGCTATGATTTGACCGTCGGCGATCTGAAATCGGTTCAGGTCGCCAGCGGTCACGCCACCATCATCGACCGCGACGATTTCCCTTCCAATCTGTGGCTCAGACCTGCAGCCGTGGCGTAGACTTGGTCCACATGATCCCCTCCCCGTCCTGGCTGCCCATGCGTCGCCGCTCGATCGCGGTACGCCTCGCCACCTCGGCGCTGCTGGCGAGTTCGGCGATCCTGCTGATCGCCGCCTGGATCCTGACCACCCTGTACCGCGAGAACACCGAGCGGGCCTTCGACAGCCGCCTGCTGGTCTATGCCAACAACCTCGCCACCGATCTCGTCTCGCCCAACGACCCGGAGAGCCGGTCCTTCACCTTGAGCGATCCGCGCTTCGACCTGCCCCTGTCGGGCTGGTACTGGCAGATCGGGCGCCCCGACGCGAAGCCGCGCGACCTGCGCACCTCACGCTCCCTGGTGGGCGTGCCCCTGAAGGCCGCCGCCACCTCCGACAGCAAGGCGGGCATCGGCCAGATCCGCCAGGGCTACGGGCGGGCCCAGGACGAGCGCCGCCTGCGCATCATCGAGCGCGACGTCGATATCGGGGAGGACGGCCGCTACACCGTGCGGGTGGCCGGCCCCGCCGACGAGATCGAGAACGACGTCGACCGCTTCCGCTTCTCGCTGATGGTCACCTTCGGGCTGCTCGGCCTGTCACTGGCGCTCACCACCCTGCTGCAGATCCGCTTCGGCCTCGCGCCGCTGGCCAAGCTGCGCACGGCGCTGGGTGCCATCCGGCGGGGTGAATCGGACCGCATCACCGGCGAGTACCCGCGCGATATCGCCCCCCTGGCGGGCGAGGTGAACCTGCTGATCGAGACCAACCGGGAGATCCTGGAGCGGGCGCGGACGCAGGTCGGCAACCTCGCACACGCCCTCAAGACCCCGCTCTCGATCATCGTCAACGAGGTCGGCGCCGCCGATGCGCCCGGTGACCTCGCGGCCAAAATCCGCGAACAGGCGGCGGTGATGCGCGACCAGGTCAACTACCATCTCGACCGCGCCCGGGCGGCGGCCCTGGCCGGCACCCTCGGCACCTCGACGGAGGTGGAGCCGGCGCTGGCCGGTCTGGTCCGCACCTTCGGCAAGATCTACCGCGACAAGGATATCGCCTACGAAGTCCATGTGCCTCCCGGCCTGCGCTTCCGGGGCGAACGCCAGGATTTCGAGGAGATGATCGGCAATCTCGTCGACAACGCCTCGAAATGGGCGCATGGCCGCGTCGCGATCCGGGCCGAGGCGGTCGGCAAGGACGATTATCCCCACCTTCTGGTGGCGATCGAGGACGATGGCCCCGGCCTCGCCCCGGACGATCGGGCCGCAGTCCTCGGGCGCGGCCGGCGCCTCGACGAGTCGAAGCCCGGCTCGGGCCTCGGCCTCTCGATCGTAGCCGATCTCGCGGCCCTCTACCGCGGCCGTTTCCGCCTGGAGGAGGCCGCGCTCGGCGGATTGCGGGCGGTGATCGAGGTGCCGGGGGACGCGCCGGCGGGCATCGTCCCACACTGACCCGCCGGACTGGGGCGACCGGACTGGGGCGGATTGATCCGCCCGGCATATCCGCTAGGGTTGCGCGCTCCCCCGAAGGGCTGCGCGTGACACCGTGTCGCCCGACGCCTGCATCGTGCTGGCGGGAACCCGCGTCTACATGCAAGCGGGGCAGCGTTCGGGGCGTGATGACGGCACTTTGGTTCATACTGGCGGTCATGACGGGTGCCGCGGTGTTCGCCCTGCTCTGGCCGATGTCGCGCCGGGCCAATCCCGCCGCCCCGCCCGAGGCCGGCGGTCTCGCCACCGAGACCGGGTTCTACGAGGATCAGCTCCGCGAGATCGAGCGTGACCAGGCCCGGGGCCTGATCGCCGCACCCGAGGCGGAGGCCGCCCGCACCGAGGCGGCCCGTCGCCTGCTGCGCGCCAACCGCGCCGGCGTTCCGGCGGCGCAGGACATCGCCGAGCCGGCCCTGCGCCAGCGCCGGGCGGCCTCGGCGTTCGCCCTCTCAACCATCCCGCTCGTCGCCCTTATCGCGTACGGCCTCTACGGCTCGCCGCACATGCCGGCCCAGGGCCAGGCCGAGCGCTCGGCCGCCCAGACCGGCGACCAGGATCTCCTCAAGGCGATCGGCCAGATCGAAGCCCGGCTCGCGGCCGATCCGACCGACGGGCGCGGCTGGTCGGTGCTCGCCCCCGTCTACATGCGGATGGGCCGGTTCGACGACGCCGCCCACGCCTACGAGGCGGCCGCCCGCCTCCTCGGTGAGACGCCGCAGCGCCTGTCCGATTGGGGCGAGGCCCTGGTGGCGGGCAGCAACGGCGCCGTCACACCCCAGGCCAAGGCGATCTTCCAGCGCGCGGTCGACCTCGATGCTCAGGCGGCCAAGCCGCGCTTCTACCTGGCGCGCGGCGCCGAACTCGACGGCGACATCCCGGAAGCGATCCGGCGCCTGCAGGCCATGGCCGAGGCTGCCCCCGCGGATGCGCCCTGGTTGCCCCTCGTGCGCGAAAACCTCGCCCGACTGAAGGGCGAAGCGGCCCCGGCCTCCCCTGACTCCGATCGCGCCGCCGCACTCCAGGCGCTGCCGCCGGCGAGCCGGGACGGCGCCATCCGGGCCATGGTCGACAGCCTCGACAAGCGCCTCGCCGACCGGGGCGGCACGCTCGAGGACTGGCTGCGGCTGGTGCGCTCCTACGGGGTGCTCAAGGAGACCGACAAGGCGGCCGCCGCCCTCGAGCGGGCGCGCAAGGCCCTGGCCGACGAGCCGGAGGCCAAGAATCGCCTGGACGAGATGGCGCGCGAGATCGCCCTCGGGGCGAATGCCGCGCCGGTCGCGCCGGCGGCCAACCCGGACGAGGCGGGGCGCGCCGGGACCGAGGCCGCCGTGGCGGCCGTCAAGGCGATGCCGGCGGCCGAGCGCGATGCCGCGATCCGTGGCATGGTGGCGGGCCTCGACCGCCGCCTGGCCTCCAAGGGCGGCAGCATCGACGATTGGCTGCGCCTCGTGCGCTCCTACAGCGCCCTCGGCGAGCGCGACAAGGCGGCTCAGACCCTCGACCGGGCCCGCATGGCGCTCAGCCCCGATCCCGGAGCGATCGAGCGCCTCGATGAATTGTCGCGCGAACTTCAGCTTCGCCCTCAGGCACCCCGGCCGGCGCCCAAACCCTGACATCGCAACCCGCCGACACCTCAACCCACGGACGTCCCGATACGGGCTCGGGGCTGCGCCGGAGCCGCGCGGCCCCTGACAATCGGTCCCGGCCCCGGCCCCGGCCCTTGACCGCGCCAGCCACTCGGCCGACACCGTGAGCCACCCGATTTTATCCTGGATCACGTCCACCGGACTGCAACGCCGGCGGGGCACACCCTTCCCGCCGCACCGCCCCGAGCCACCGAACCGGACCCCTTTCCGTGACACGCAAGAGCCGCCGCCTGATCCTGATCGCCGCCTGCGGTGCCGTGCTGGCCCTGGCGCTCGGCCTGATCCTGTCAGCCATGAGCGGATCGATCGTGTTCTTCCGCTCGCCCACCGAGGTGGCCTCCCAGGCGGTCGCGCCGGGAACGCGCTTCCGCTTGGGCGGCCTCGTCAAGGACGGCTCCCTTCAGCGCGGGCCGGACCAGACCGTGGATTTCTCGGTGACGGACACCAACGCCACCGTGCAGGTGCAGTATCGCGGCCTGCTGCCGGATCTGTTCCGCGAGGGCCAGGGCGTGGTGGCCGAGGGCACGCTGCAGCCCGGCGGTATCTTCCGCGCCGATACGGTGCTGGCCAAGCACGACGAATCCTACATGCCGCGCGAGGTCGCCGATGCGCTGAAGGCGCAGGGCCGTTGGCAGGAGGGCAAGGGCATGGTCGACAAGGGCATGGTCGACAAGGGTATGGTCGACAAACCCAGCCCGGCCGCCGAGGCCAAGCCTTCGGTGGGGGACAAGACCCTCGGTCAGCGCAGCGAGCGATGATGCGCCGCCGCGTCCAACATCTCGCCTCGCGACCCTCCGCTTTTCGACCCTTCGCCCCTCGGTCACTCTTTCCCGGAAGGACACCCCAGCCTTGCTGATCGAGGTCGGCCATTTCGCGCTGGCGCTGGCGCTGGCCCTGTCCCTGGTTCAGGCGGTGATGCCGGTCTGGGCCGCGCGTTCCGGCGATCAGGCCCTGCGGGCGGTGGCCACGCCGGCGGCCCTGGGCGCCTTCGCCTGCATCCTGTTCAGCTTCGGCGCGCTGACCTACGCCCATGCCACGTCGGATTTCTCGGTCCAGAACGTGATCGAGAACTCGCACACCACGAAGCCCTTCCTCTACAAGATCTCCGGCGTCTGGGGGAACCACGAGGGCTCGATGCTGCTCTGGGTCCTGATCCTGGCCCTGTTCGGAGCCCTGGTGGCGGTGGCGCGCGATTCGGTGCCCCCGACCCTGCGGGCCAACACCCTCGCGGTGCAGGGCCTGATCACCTTCGTGTTCGTGCTCTTCATCATCACGACCTCGAACCCGTTCACCCGGGTGAGCCCGGCCCCGGCCGAGGGCAACGACCTCAACCCGTTGCTGCAGGATTTCGGCCTCGCGGTGCATCCGCCGCTGCTCTACGTCGGCTATGTCGGCTTCTCGATCACCTTCGCGTTCGCCATCGCGGCGCTGATCGAGGGCCGCATCGACGCCGTCTGGGCGCGGGCCGTGCGGCCCTGGACGCTGACCGCCTGGAGTTTCCTGACGCTCGGGATCGCGATGGGCTCGTACTGGGCCTATTACGAGCTCGGCTGGGGCGGCTGGTGGTTCTGGGACCCGGTCGAGAACGCCTCGCTGATGCCCTGGCTCGCCGGCACCGCCCTGCTGCACTCCACCGTCGTCATGGAGAAGCGCGACGCCCTGAAGGTGTGGACGGTGCTGCTCGCCATCCTGACCTTCTCGCTCTCGCTGCTCGGCACCTTCATCGTGCGCTCGGGCGTGCTGACCTCGGTCCACACCTTCGCCACCGACCCGACCCGCGGCGTGTTCATCCTCGCCATCCTGATCCTGTTCATCGGCGGCTCGTTCACGCTCTTCGCCTGGCGGGCCCCGATGCTGCGCCAGGGCGGCATCTTCGCGCCGATCTCCCGCGAGGGCGCGCTGGTGATGAACAACCTGTTCCTGGCCGCCGCCTGCGCGACGGTGTTCGTCGGAACGCTCTACCCGCTGTTGCTGGAGATGCTGACCGGCGAGAAGATCTCGGTGGGACCACCCTTCTTCAACTACACCTTCATTCCCCTGGCGATCCCCCTGCTGCTCATCGTGCCCTTCGGCCAGACCCTGGCGTGGAAGCGTGGCGACGTGCACGCGGCGACGCAGCGCTTGTTCGCGGCCCTGGCCGTCGCCCTGGTGATCGGACTCGCCGTCCTGGCCCTGACCTGGGGCGGACCGATGATGGCCCCGGTCGGCATCGGCCTCGGCGCCTACCTCGTGGTCGGCTCCGCCATGGAGATCGTCTCGCGGGCCCGCGGCTATGGCGCCAATCGCACCCGGGGCGCCGCCGCGATCTGGCGCCGCGCCGCCGGCCTGCCGCGCTCGGCCTGGGGCACGGCCCTGGCCCATGCGGGCGTCGGCGTGGTGGTCCTCGGCATCGCCGCCCAAGGCTGGGCGACGGAAGGCCTGAAGACCCTGAAGCCCGGCGAATCCCTGGCGTCCGGCCCCTACGTGGCCACCCTCGACCGGGTCGGCCCGCGCGCCGGCGAGAACTACGCCGAGACCGCCGCCTTCCTCACCATCCGCAATACCGGCGGCGACTTCATCGGGACGGTGGAGACCGGCAAACGGTTCTATCCGAGCCGCAAGATGACGGTGACCGAATCCGGCCTGCTGACCATCGGGGCGAGCCAGGTCTATGCCAGCCTCGGCGAGGTGCTGCCCGAGGGCGCCATCGGCCTGCGGCTGTACTACAAGCCCCTCGTGCTGCTGATCTGGCTCGGGGCGGTGGTGATGGCGCTCGGCGGCGCGGTGTCGCTGACCGACCGGCGCATGCGGGTCGGCGCCCCGGCGCGGGCGAAGGCCAAGGCGCTGCCCCCCGGCATGGCGCCCGCCGAATGAGCCGCGCGCCCGCCAGACGCGCGGCCGTCGCGCTCGCCCTCTTACTCGCAGCCACGGGCGGCGCCCGCGCGGTTCAGCCGGACGAGGTTCTCAAGGACCCTGTGATGGAGGCGCGGGCACGGGACATCTCGTCGGGCCTGCGATGCCTCGTATGCCAGAATCAGTCCATCGACGATTCCGATGCGCCCCTGGCGCGGGATCTGCGCCTCATCGTGCGCGAGCGCCTGAAGGCGGGAGACGACGACGCGCAGGTGCAGTCCTACGTGGTCGGGCGCTACGGCGAATACGTGCTTCTGCGCCCGGTCTTTGCCCTGCACACCCTGCTGCTCTGGCTCACCCCGATCGCAGTGGTGATCCTCGGACTGTTCGGTCTCTGGCGCCTGTCGCGCCGCCGGGTGGAGTCGGCCCCCGAAGGCCTCAGCGCCGCCGAGCAGGCCGAGATCACCGCGCTGACCCGGCGGGACTGATCGGAGGCCGCCCCCACGGCCTCCCGGTCCGGCGCCTCGCTTTCGCCCCACTGACCCCGGAGACATCGGATCGCGCAGAGCCACGCGGTCAGCGCCTGTTAACGATGTCTTCACCTTAAGTCGCGAGCGTCCCGTGCCATGCCGATCGCGTCGCCGTTCCGCCTCCTGACCCTCTGCGGGCTGACGCTCGCGGCGTCCAGCCTCGCCACGCCGAGCCTTGCCCATCCGCACGTCTGGGTGACGACCAAAGCCGAAATTGCCTATGGCGAAGGCGGGCGGGTGACGGGCATCCGGCACGCCTGGAGCTTCGACGCCTCCTACTCGGCCTTCGTCACGCAGGGGCTCGACGCCAACAAGGACGGCAAGCTCACGCCTGACGAACTCGCCGGCCTCGCCGCCGAGAACACCGCCAATCTCGCCGAATTCGCCTACTTCACCAAGATGAAGGTCGGCGGCAAGGAACAGGCCTTCGCCGATCCAATCGAGCCCCGCATGGTCATGGAGGGCGACAAGCTCACGCTGAGCTTTCTGCTGCCCCTCAAGACGCCCGTGGCGCAGGGCCGCGGCGTCACCGCCCTGGAGGTCTACGATCCGACCTTCTTCGTCTCGTTCGCCCTGGCGGAGGGCAGCGATGCGGCCCGCCTCGCCGGAGCGCCAGCCGGGTGCGCCGCCACGGTGACGCGCCCGAAGACCGATCCGGGAGCGGACGGCAGATCTGCGGACGGCAAAACGGCGGATGCCAAGCCGGGGATGTCGGAAGCCTTCTTCGAGGCCCTGACCTCGGCCTCCAATTACGGGCTCCAATTCGCCAACCGGGTTATCGTCGCGTGTCCGTAGGCGCCGCCCTCGAGACCGGATCGCCCCGGTCCGCCCGGCGTCTCGGCCGACAGGCGCTCCTCGCCCTCGGGGCGGTGGTGGCGGCGACACTCATCGTCGCCGGCCTCGTCTGGCTGGTGAGCCCCGAGATGCGGGCGCCGGCGCCGCGCTCCCCCTTCGGGATCGGCTTTCGCGAGGCCGCCCCTGCCGCCACCGGCCTCGGCAGCTGGATCCTCGCCCTGCAATCGAGCTTTTCGCGCAGCCTTCAGGCCTCGGTCCAGGCGCTGAAGCAGGACGGCCCCTGGGGGCCGATGATGCTGCTGGGCTTCAGCTACGGCGTCTTCCACGCCGCTGGCCCGGGCCACGGCAAGGCGGTGATCGCCGGCTACATCGTCGCCGGCGAGCGAGCCCTGACGCGCGGCTTCACCCTGAGCTTTGCCGCTGCCCTGCTGCAGGCGCTCGTGGCCATCGCCCTCGTGGGGATCGGCACGCTGGTGCTCGGCGCCACCGCCGCGGGCATGACCCGCGCCGGCACGGTGATCGAGACCGTCAGTTTCGCCCTGGTGGTCCTCCTCGGCCTCAGCGTCACCTGGCGCAAGGCCGGGCGGCTCGCCGGGCTCGGGAACGCCGCCTGCGCGCCCGATTGCGGGCACGTCCACCTCACCGACGCGACCGCCCTCGCACGCCTCCACACCTGGCGCGAGCGGGCCGGGGTGGTGCTGGCAGCCGGCACGCGTCCGTGTGCCGGGGCCGTCCTGATCCTGGTCTTCTCCGCCTCGCAGGGCCTGCTTGCCGCCGGCATCGCCGCGACCTTCGCGATGGCGCTCGGCACCGCCCTGACCACGGGCGCGCTCGCCAGCCTCGCGGTCTTCGCCAAGGCCTTCGCCCTTCGGCTCGCGGGCGGACGCGGCCAGGCTGGCGCCCGCGCGGTCGGGACGCTCGAACTCCTGGCGGGCGCCTTCGTGCTGGTGCTCGGCCTCGCCATGCTGGCCGGGCTCGCGGCCAATCTCGGCGGCTGAAGGCGGGGGGCGCTCGTCAACCTCTCTCGTGAAGCTCTCTCGCAAAGCCCTGTGCGACGTGCCAGTCTCCCGGAGACTGGCGGGAGATCCAGAGGCATGGCGGCGGGCTTCGAACAGATTCTGAACTGGCGGCTCCTGGCCGGCTCCCATGATTTTCCCGGCCCGGACGGCGGCACCTGCATCAACGAAGCCGCCATCGTGGCGGCGGGCCTGCCCTACCGGGCGATCCGCGCCTCGACCGATTGCCCGCCCTGCTTCTCGCAACCCCTCGCCGCCTATGCCCTCGGGCTGAACGACGCCATGCCGGATGGTGAGCGCCCCCGGCTGATGGCCTTCGTGCTCCGCCTTGCCGGCTCCGCCGCCGAACCCGAGACCGAGGCGCGGCGCGTCGCTTTCCTGGCCGAGGCCAGCGTTCGGCGGATCCTGCCTCCCCTCCTCGACGCTGCTGGTCTCCCGGCCCTCGCCGCCCGCTGCGACGGCGCGTGTGGCCCCGAGGGTGCGCGCGCGGCGGCCCGCGATGCGGCCTGGGAGGGTGGAGCGTTGGCCGATGCCGCGTCACGACGGGGCGCCTGGACCCAGGGCGCCCGCGCGTCGGCAGTGGCCCGCGCAGCCTCGGCGGCCGTGAAGGCGTTCTGCGATGCACGCTGTGCCGCCGAGGTCGCGGAAGGGGCCGCTCCCTTCATCGACGGAACCTGGGCGGTGGGCGCCCAGATCCTCGATGAGGCCCTGGCGCTCGGGCGCGGCGCCCCGTCGATCGATGCGGGGCTGGCGCGGGACCGTTTCGATGCCGCGCGAGCACGGGCTGGCCTGCGCGGTCCGGGCTCGAGTCAGACGAGGACCGGCTCGGCGGTGGGGTCGAACGTGACGGTCTGACAATTGTCGAGCCAGACCCCGGTCAGGTGGTAGAAAAAGGTGCCGTGCCCGACCACCGCGATGCTGCGCTCCGGCCGGGCAGCCAACCAGTCGCGAAAACCGAGGACGCGGGCATCGAACAGGGTGCGGGGCTCGATGTGCACGCCGCTCGCATCCGGCTCGCCCTCGGCGTGCCACCAAATTTCCGGCAGGTGATCGACCGCGACGTCGGGGAACTCGGTGGCCAGGATCGAAGCGGCGCGGCCGACGTCGCAACTGCTTTCCTGGCATTCGCGGTGCAGCACCTCCACGAGGATGCGCGGCCGGCTCGGATGGTCGCCGAAGATACCCTGGGTGGTCTGAATCGCCCGGGTCAGCGGCGACGTGACCACGAGGTCGAAGGGGATGTCGTGCAGGGCCGTCCGGGCCGCCTGGACCTGGCCCAGGCCGCGCTCGGTCAGCCGGGCGTCCACGTGTCCAGGGTCGCGCCCGGTCAGCCGATGGGCGGCGTTGAAGGTCGATTCGCCGTGGCGGACGCAGACGATGCGGGAGGGAGCCATACCAGTCCGGTGTCAGAGGGGAGACGGGAGAGGCGGCCGGAGCCGCCGGAGCGATCATTCGCCCAGCGATAACCCGGGCCGGTCCCCATCGTTGCGGCACCGCCGCTCACGACGGGAGGAGGACGGCACCGGGACGGCTGCCGCGAACGAAAAAGGCCCGGTTGCCCGGGCCTCGATCGTGGTCTTGCGGGATCCGCCCTCGTCCCGGTTCAGGTCTTGGTTCAGGCCTTGCGGGCCAAGGGGGTGCGGCGACGCAGACGCACGATGACCTCGACGCCGGCGATTTCCATGCCCTCGGGCGCATCCGGCAGCGAATCGACCGTGATCCCGCAATCGGGCATGTCCAGCACCTGCCCCTCGTCCTCGAGGAAGAAGTGGTGGTGCTCGCTCGGATTGGTGTCGAAATAGGCCTTCGAGCCGTCAAGAGCGAGCTGACGCAGCAGGCCCGCCTCGGTGAACTGGTGCAGGGTGTTGTAGACGGTGGCCAGCGACACCGGCACCTTGGCGCGCATCGCCTCGTCGTAGAGCATTTCCGCCGTGAGGTGACGATCGCCCCGTCCGAACAGCAGCCAACCCAGAGACAGGCGCTGACGGGTCGGGCGCAGACCCGCCCGGCGCAGACGATCGCGCAGATCCGACAACGGACATCCGCGACGGCCGGCAGCCGCATCGCCGGCGGAAACGGAAGTCCGCGCGTTCAGCACGGCCTGCAGGGGCAGAAGGTTCGACATCGGGCTGACAAACATCCCACGCGGAAAACAGAACAGAATGAGGGAATATCTATACGGAACCCGCCGTCCTACCGCAACCCGAGCCACGCGCGGGGCTGCCAGACCGGGCTCCGTGTCCGGCCCATCGTCGGCCTCCCCGTTTCAAGTCCCCCGGCATTCCCATGCAGTGTTCCTCGGTGGATCTTCCGATCCCAGGCATCGACTTCGGGAGAACTTTGGGAGCTGGGGCAGCTTTGAGGTGCACAGGCCCTGTGTTAACGAAGCGCCGATTTCGCGCCGCATCGCCGGCGGAACCGGCTCGCGCCGGGTCCGCATCGGGGTTGGCGACACGAGCCCCAGGGGCCCCGCGCCCCGGACCCATCCTCGAGGACCGAACCGCTCATCATGTCTTCCGCTTCCGATCCGAACGCTCCGTCGGGCACCGCCCCGGCGACCGCCGCGCCCCAGCGGGCCTCGCACTATTCCTACGAGGAACTGCTCGCCTGCGGCCGTGGCGAGCTGTTCGGCGCCGGGAACGCGCAGCTGCCGCTGCCGCCGATGCTGATGTTCGACCGCATCGTCTCGATCGGGTCGGAGGGCGGCGCCCACGGCAAGGGCCACGTACTCGCCGAGTTCGACATCCGGCCGGACCTCTGGTTCTTCGGCTGCCACTTCAAGAACGATCCGGTGATGCCGGGCTGCCTCGGCCTCGACGCGCTCTGGCAGCTCGTCGGTTTCCACCTTGGCTGGCTCGGTGCTCCGGGGCGCGGTCGCGCGCTCGGCGTCGGCGAGGTCAAATTCTCGGATCAGGTCCTCCCCACGGTGACCAAGGTCGTCTACGGCATCGACATCAAGCGGGTCCGCCTCGGCAAGCTGGTGCTGGGCATCGCCGATGGCTGGCTCGAGGCCGACGGGACCCGCATCTACGAGGCGAAGGACCTGCGCGTCGCGCTGTTCCAGGCCCAGGCCTAGATTCCAAGCCTAGGCCCAGCTCTGGACCCAGTTCTAGACCCAAGCCGCGGGCGGCTGAACCCGACGCGGTTGAGATCGGGACGCCCGAGTCCTACCTGAATCCACGCGAAGGTGCCGTCTCAAGAACAAGCACCGCGAAGAACAAGCCCCGGCGGCGGAGAGCATCGTGTCCATGCGGCGTGTCGTGATCACCGGGATGGGCATCGTCTCATCCATCGGCAACAACACCGAGGAAGTCCTCGCCTCCCTGCGCGAGGCGAAGTCCGGCATCGGGCGCTCGGCCTCCTACGCGGAGCACGGCTTCCGCAGTCAGGTCGAGGGTCGCCCGACCCTCGATCCCGAGGGCGTCGTCGATCGGCGTGCCATGCGCTTCCACGGCGGCGGCACCGCCTGGAACCACGTCGCCATGGACCAGGCGATCCGGAACGCCGGCCTCGAGGCGAGCGACGTTTCGAACGATCGCACCGGCATCATCATGGGCTCCGGCGGTCCCTCCACGAAGGTCATCGTCGAATCCGCCGCCATCGCGCTGGACAAGGGTCCGAAGCGCGTCGGCCCCTTCGCGGTGCCCAAGGCCATGTCCTCGACCGCCTCGGCGACACTGGCGACGTGGTTCAAGATCAAGGGTGTGAACTACTCGATCTCCTCGGCCTGCGCGACGTCGAACCACTGCATCGGCAATGCCGCCGAGGTCATCCAGGGCGGGCGCCAGGACATCATCTTCGCGGGCGGCTGCGAGGATCTCGACTGGACCCTCTCGGTGCTGTTCGACGCCATGGGCGCCATGTCGTCAAAGTACAACGACACTCCGGCCCGGGCCTCCCGCGCCTATGACGCCAATCGCGACGGCTTCGTCATCGCGGGCGGCGCCGGCGTGCTGGTGCTCGAGGAATACGAGCACGCCAAGGCGCGCGGCGCGACCATCTACGGCGAGATCGCCGGCTACGGCGCGACCTCGGACGGGTACGACATGGTCGCCCCTTCCGGCGAGGGCGCGGTGCGCTGCATGCGCCAGGCGATCGAGGGTCTGAAGGGCGCCAAGATCGACTACATCAACCCGCACGCCACCGCGACGCCGGTGGGCGACGCAAAGGAAATCGACGCCATCCGCCAGGTCTTCGGACGCGGCGACGCCTGTCCGCCGATCGCCGCCACCAAGTCGCTCACCGGCCACTCCCTCGGCGCGACCGGCGTGCAGGAGGCGATCTACGCGCTCCTGATGATGAACAACGACTTCATCTGCGAGAGTGCCCATATCGACGAGATCGACCCGGCCTTCGCCGACATGCCGATCCTGCGCCAGCGCCGGGACGGGGCCAAGCTCGGCCACGTCCTGTCGAACTCCTTCGGCTTCGGCGGCACCAACGCGACGCTGGTGCTCAAGCACGTCGACGCCTGACCCGCGTGATCCGGAGCGCAGGCGCAGTCGTGCGGCCGCAGCTTAACGGTTCGTTCACGGCTCCGGGGAACCCAAAAGAGTCTTCCGCCGTTCCTTGTTTCTGAAGGAATTCTGGAAGGCTCCGCCATGTTGTGGTTCGCCCTCGGGACGGTCGGCGGCATCGCTCTTGCCGGGACCACCGCCGTCTACATCAAGCAGGTCATGATCGACCGCGCCAACTGCGACACCAACGGCCACTTCTGAAGGCCGCGCCCTCGCGACGCGGCAACCGATCGTTCTCGACAGACCCCGACGCGACCTCACCGCGACGGGGTCTGTGCGTTTTCGGGCCTGTGCAGACCGGCCCGGGATTGGACAGGGCCACGAGCGCCGCGCTAAGCCTCCCCCAACGGTGATGGGTCCTCAGGCGGCCCGCGTTCTGCGTCCGGGGGAAGTGCATGACAGGTTTGATGGCGGGAAAGCGCGGCCTCATCATGGGGGTCGCCAACGATCACTCGATCGCCTGGGGCATCGCCAAGGTTCTGCACCGGCACGGCGCCGAACTGGCCTTCACCTATCAGGGCGACGCGCTGGGCCGCCGGGTGACGCCGCTGGCCGCCTCGGTCGGCTCGGACATCGTGCTGCCCTGCGACGTCGAGGACGTCGCCAGCGTCGATACGCTGTTCACGGCCCTCGATGCGCGCTTTCCGGACGGGCTCGACTTCGTGGTCCACGCGATCGGATTCTCCGACAAGGGCCAGCTCAAGGGCCGCTACGTCGACGTCACCACCCGCGAGAACTTTTCCCGCACGATGACGATCTCGTGCTTCTCCTTCACGGAGATCGCGCAGCGCGCGGCCAAGCGGATGCCGCGGGGCGGATCGCTGCTCACCCTGACCTATGGCGGCTCCACCCGGATCATGCCGAACTACAACGTGATGGGCGTGGCCAAGGCGGCCCTCGAAGCGTCGGTACGCTATCTCGCGGGCGATCTCGGCCCCGACGGCATCCGGGTCAACGCCCTCTCGGCCGGACCGATGCGGACCCTGGCCGGCGCGGGCATCGCCGACGCGCGCCTGATGTTCAACCACCAGAAGGCCCATGCGCCCCTCCGCCGGACCGTGACCCAGGAAGAGGTCGGCGGCTCGGCCATGTACCTGCTCTCGGAGCTGTCGGGGGGCGTCACCGGCGAGATCCATTTCGTCGATTCCGGCTACAACATCATCTCGATGCCGCGTCCCGACGTGCTCCAGGCCCAGGACGAGGCCGGCGTGATCGGCGACGCGGTCTGACCCCTTCGCCGACACCATCGCCCACCAGTTCGCCGATTACCCGGCGAACAGGTCCGGCCTGCGGACCCGCAGGGCCAGCACCAGGGTCAGGGTCTTGAGGTCTGTCAGCTCACAGCGCTCCGCCATGCGGGCGAGGTCGGCCAAAGGCATCTCGACGACGCGGATGTTCTCGTGCTCGCCCTCTGCGCCACCTCCGCCGGCCACGCGGTCGGCCTCGGCATAAGCCGCCAGGAACAGGTGGATGCGCTCCGTCGAGATGCCGCCGCAGGAATAGGTGGCGCCGACGAAGTCCAGGTCACCGAGGCGAAGGCCCGCTTCTTCCAGCACCTCGCGCCGGGCGTTCTCCTCGGGCGTGCCGTCGTCGATCAGCCCGGCCGGTGCTTCGAGCTGGCTCTGCTCCCCGTTGGCGTACAGGGCGGGAACGCGCAGCTCGCGCACCAGCGTCGCGACCCGGCGCTCGGGATTGTAGGGCAGCACGCCGACGGAATTGCCGTGGTCCTCGATTTCCCGCTCGGCCTCGCTGCCGTCGGCGAGGCGAACCCGGGCCAGCGTGTAGCGGCTCCAACCGTCATGAAGGGTGCGCAGGCTGAGGATCTCGGCTTTCAACGGCGATGTTTCCTTAGCCAAAGGGACGATGGCGAAAAGGGGTGATGAGGAACCGGGTGATAGCGAAGGAGGCCGACGCGGCGTCCCGGACGACGGTTCGGCCGGCACTCACGGCCCTCCGGCCAGCGCGCCCTCGATCACCATGATGAGGGCGTCGAGATCGATCCGCCCGTCGACCGTGAGATACCCCGGCTCGCTGGCATCAAGCGTCAGCCCGGGCTCGCCGATCTCGGCCTGACGCTGCAGCTCGGCGATGATCGCCTCCGCGATGGTGCCCTGGATGTCCATGTCGATCTCCCGCGTGCGCATTCTGTCGGGGCCATCCTGGGCCAACGCCGGGGCGGGACCGAGGTTCGGGCATTCCAGGCCCACGCTCATCGCCCGAGCAGCATCAGGACTGCGAACAGCAGGGTCAGCACGATCAGGCCCGCCACGAGCACCGCGCGCCCGACTCGGCCCTCCTTGACGGGCGGATCGGCCTCGGCCTGTCCCTCGCTGGAGGCTGACGGGGCCTCCTGCCGTGGCTTGGCGCCGGACTCGCGCGGCGGGGAGGCGGGGACGGCCGGGCTCGCGGGACCGGGGGCGGGCGCGAGCGGCACCGGCGCGATTCCACCCGGATGGGCGAGCCCTGGAACCAGATCCTCCAATTCCACCGCGATGCCGGCGGCGTCGAGGTCCAGGACGACCTGCGCGATCGCCTCCGCGCTCATACTCTGGATCGGCAGGGCCGCCTGCAGGTCGGCCGGCGTGAGTTCGCCCCTCTCCCGCCCCAGGGCGATCAGGCGGTCGAGGTCGCGGCGTGCGAAAGCCGGGGCTCCGCTCAATGTCGGCCGCCCGTCATGGCGTTCCCCCGGCGGCCCCGGTCGGCTCCTCCCGGTGCGGGATGATCCGCATCTGCGGCCCGTATGCTGTCGCCGTCGGGCGTCTCGCCGGCCATCCGCCACTCCCTTCGCCAGACGCAGTCCGTGCGCCCCACGCGACGCTGTGGATCGAGAAACCCGGCTGGCCGTGGCGCTGTTCCCCATATGCCGGAACCGGGTCCGGAGCCGGAGCCGGGTCCGCCCTCACGCCTGGCTCGGCCCCACGCTGTCGGCGGCATAGGCCTGCCGGACGCCCAGCGGCTTCGGGCGTCCCTCGGTGCTGTCGCACCCGGTCTGGCGCTCCATCTCCGAGTTGATCTCGGCCCCCACCAGCATGATCACGATCGACAGCCACATCCAGGTCATGAAGCCGATGCCGGCGCCGAGCGAGCCGTAGATGCGGTTGTAGCTGTCGAAACTCGCCACGTACCAGGAGAAGAGCCCGGAGGCCGAGACCCAGAGCAGCGCCGCCAGGGTACCGCCCCAGGTTACCCAGCGCCACTTCGCCCGGTTCCGGCTCGGGCCGTAGCGGTAGATCAGCGACAGGCTGAGGCTCACGATGGCGAGGAGAACCGGCCAGCGCACGATTTGCAGGATCGTGTCGGTGGCGGTGACGACGCCGAGGCGATCGAGGATCGCGGGGAGCAGCACGACCGCGCTGGTGGAGACGAGGAAGAACACCACGCTGGTGATCGTGAACAGGAAGGTGGTGGCGTAGAAGCGGACCAGGGTGCGCTTCTCGCGCTCCTTGTAGATCACGTTGAGGGCATCGAAGAGCGCGCTGACCCCGGAATTGGCGCTCCACAGGGCGATCAGTAGGCTGATGCCGGATGTGGTGCCGAGGGAGCCTGTGCCACGCTGGGCGATCCGTACGAGCTGATCCGACAGGAGCTGGAGGGCACCAGGGGGCAGGATATCCGCCAGGAGGCTGACATGCTGGCTGATGACGTTGGGGTCCGAGAACAGCCCGTAGATCGAGACCACGGCGACGAGGCCTGGGAAGACGGCGAGCAGGGCGAAGAACGCGACGCCCCCCGCCGTAGTCAGCACCCGGTCCTGCGGTATCGCCCAGAACACCCGCCACAAGATGTCCCGCCACCCGGCCCGGGGGATGTCGGCGGGATCGGTCGCGCGGCGCCCGCGTCCGGGCTCGTGCGCGCGCTGGCGCGCCTGCGCCAGTTCGTCCGGATTCAGCGCCCGGGTGCTGACCGAGCGCCAATCCTCACCCTCGTCCTCGTCTTGCACCATGCCGAGATCCCGCCGGACCGCTCGTCGCCGGAACGCTGCCGCGCGGCGTTCGCCCCGCGCCCTCACACTCTGCCTGAATGCGCATGATCCGTCGCCACCGAGGCGCGCACCCGCGTGGGACGATCATGCCCGGCCATGCTGCAGATCGCGGCCTGCCGGGCCATCTCCGCGCGGACATGCTCGCGGAATAGCAGCACCCGCGCGGGAAGCTCCCGCCCCGCCAGGGTGACGGCCCGCAGAGTCCCGCCTCGGCTCGCCCAGGCGGGCAGGACGCGCACGAGGTCGCCCCGGACCAGGGACTTGGCGGCGACGAGGCTGGGGATGTGGCCGATCCCGGCTCCCGCCAGGGTAAGGCGCAGCACCGTGGCGAAATCCGTCGCCCGTACGGCCGGGCGCAGGGTGACGCCCTGCTCCCGGCCATCGCCGTCGGAGACGAGGATCTGGGTGGCCCCGAGGCGCTCGCGGGCCAGTACCACATCGTGCGCCGACAACGCGGCGATCTCGACCGGGGCCGGGCGTTGCGCCAGGTAGGCGGGTGCCGCGTAGAGACCGATGGTCAGGTCGGCGAGGATCGGGGCGGTGTAGCCGCTGTCGGGATGGTCGCCACCGCCGAGGCGCAGCGCCAGGTCGACCCGGTTGGCCGCAAGGTCGAGGCGGCTGTCGGTGATGAGAAGTTCGAGGGTGATCCGCGGGTGGCGCGCCCGAAAGCTCGCCACGAGGTCTGGCAGCACTTCGACCCCGAAATCGATCGAGGCCGTCACCCGCAGGTGACCGCTGGGCTGCGTGCGGGCGCCCCGGGCCGTCTGCAGGGCCTCGTCGAGGAGGGCGAGGCTCTCCAACGCCCGGGCATGGAAGGCGAGCCCTTCGGCGGTGGGCGAGACCGCCCGGGGCGTGCGGGCCAGCAGGGTCACCTTCAGCACCGATTCGAGGCGGGCCACGCGCCGGCTGACGCTGCCCTTGGTCTCGCGCAGGACCACGCCGGCCTGGGTCATGCTGCCGAGATCGACCACCGCGCAGAACGCACGCACGTCGTCGAGGTTTCCAGCGAAGGTTTCCAGATGCGCAACCATGTGTCCCCGATTAGCGCGCTATCGCACCGCGGGGAAGCGGCCTATCTGCGCTCCATCGAACGGCACCCCTCGGTGTCCCACGATCTCGGAGTCGCCACGTGATTCGTCTCTCCTCGTCGCTCATCGCCCTCACCCTCGCGCTCTCGGCACCCGCCCTGGCCCAGACCCCGCCGACCCGCGACCCGGCCCAGATCCAGGCCGGCACCTACGCGGTCGATCCCGGCCACACCCAGGTCGGCTGGACGGTCTCGCATATGGGCTTCTCGAACTACTCGGGCGGCTTCTCGGACGTGTCCGGCACCCTGGATCTGCAGCCGAAGAACCCCGGCGCCTCGAAGTTGTCGATCAAGATTCCGGTCGCCTCGGTGACGACGACCAGCGACAAGCTGACCGGCGAGCTGAAGGGCGACCAGTGGCTCGACGGGGCGAAGTTCCCCGAGATGACCTTCGTCTCCACGAAGGTGACGCCCGAGGGCAAGGACAAGGCCAAGGTCGCCGGCAACCTGACCCTGCACGGCGTGACGAAGCCTGTCACCCTCGACGTCAAGCTCATCGGCGCCGGCGTCAACCCGCTCAACAAGAAGGTCACGGTCGGCTTCGAGGCCACCGGCACGCTCAAGCGCTCGGAATTCGGCGTGAAGACCTACGTGCCGCTGATCGGCGACGACCTGCACCTGACCATCGCGGGCGCCTTCGAACGCCAGGACTAAGCCTCGGCCGTCCACCAGACTCACGGAGAGCGTCATGATCGGGACCGCCCGCACTGCGCCCCGGCCGCGCTACACCCGCGTCGCCATCGCGCTGCACTGGCTCAGTGCGCTGGCGGTGCTCGGGCTGATCGCGATCGGTCTCGTCATGTCGCATGGGGACCTGGCGCCGATGCGCCGGTTCCAGCTCTATCAATGGCACAAGTCGGTCGGAATCACGGTGCTGGTCCTGTCGCTGCTGCGGCTCGGCTGGCGCCTGTCCCATCGGCCGCCACCCCTGCCCGCGACGCTGCCGGCCCGTGAGCGGGCCGGCGCCCACGCGGCGCACGCCCTGCTCTACGGCTTCCTCCTCGGCCTGCCGCTGATCGGCTGGGCCGTGGTCTCGGTCTCACCCTTCAACCTGCCGACCGTGCTCTACGGGATCCTGCCCTGGCCGCACCTCCCGGTGCTGCCCGAGCTGGCCGACAAGGCTGCCATGGAGGCGGTGCTCAAGCAGGTCCATGCCTGGGGGGCCTGGATCCTTATCGGTCTCCTGCTGCTGCATGTGGGCGCGGCCCTGCGCCACCACCTCGTCCTGCGCGACGACACCCTTCGGCGGATGCTGCCCCAAACCTCGCCTCCCTCTGGATCGTCGCCATGATCACCGTCCGTCTCGCCCTCGTCGCCGCCCTGGCTCTTGCGTTCCTGGCTATCGCTTCCCTGGCGCGCCCCACCGGCGCCGAGGCCGCCGCCTGGACCGTGGATGCGGCCAAGAGCCGGATCGGGTTCTCGGGGGTCCAGGTCGGCGTACCGTTCCAGGGGCGGTTCAAGCGCTTCACCGCCCGGATCGACTTCGATCCCGCGGCCCCGGAGGCCGGGCACGCCGTGGTCGACATCGATCTGGCGAGCGCCGAGACCGGCGACGCCCAGCGCGACACCGCCCTGCCTCAGGCGGAGTGGTTCGACACCAAGGCGACGCCGCAGGCCCGTTTCGAGGCGACGCGGTTCGTCGCCAAGGGAGGCGATGCCTACGAGGCCGTCGGCACCCTGACGATCCGCGGCATCCGCCGCGACGCGATCCTGCCCTTCCGGCTGACCCGCGCGGGATCGACCGCCCGGGCGGTCGGGCACCTCGACCTCGTACGCACGCAGTTCGGCGTCGGACAGGGTCCCTGGGCCTCGGGCCAGTGGGTCGCCCTGGAGGTCGGCGTCGAGATCGACCTGACCGCGACGGAGACGGCGTCCAAGCCCTGAGACAGCGTGACCGGGCGTGCCAGTCATCGATCTCGTCAGGTCGCGCTCCGCTTGCGGCAGATCGCCAGCGCCTGCGTAACCGACAGGGCGTGGTGTCATTGCAGTCCGGTCGAGAAACGCGGACCCGGCAAGATGAGCCCGCCTATTTTGGTGGATTCTCTTCCGGGTACCTGGTCCTGGCACCTGGACATCTCGAGGCTTGCGACGAAATCTGTGGGTATGCTTCCGCTCCGGACGGCCCGTCCGGCCAGCGGCGATGATCTTCGCATCGACGTGGCCAGTTCCACCACGTATGGCGAAGGCCAGTCGAAACCGGGCTCGTCGGCCTTCGCAGGACGAGCGTCATCACACGAAAGACATCGGACCTGACGGCGGAGTTCTCGACCACGCGCTTGATCGTGATCCTGGCCTTCGCGGGCTTCGCCAGCACCTTCGCGGGCCGCTCCATCGAACCGCTCGTCGGCGTGCTGGCGCGCGACCTGCAAAGCGATCCCCATACGGTGGCGCTGCTCTCCACCGCCTTCGCCCTGCCCTACGCGCTGATCCAGCCCATCCTCGGGCCCGTCGGCGACGCCCTGGGCAAGGAGCGGATCATCGCGATCTGTCTCGCCATTCTCACCTTGGCGCTGGCCGGTTGCGCCGTCACCACCAACCTCGACACCCTGTTCGTGCTGCGGATGATCGCGGGAGGCAGTGCCGGGGGTGTCGTCCCGCTCGCCCTGGCGCTGATGGGCGACCGCATCCCGATCGAGCGCCGCCAGGTCGCCATCGGCCGCTTTCTGGTGGCTGTCATCCTCGGGCAGCTCTCAGGCTCGACCTTCGCGGGGCTGA
Source organism: Methylobacterium sp. Leaf113 (assembly GCF_001423325.1). Classification (NCBI taxonomy): domain Bacteria; kingdom Pseudomonadati; phylum Pseudomonadota; class Alphaproteobacteria; order Hyphomicrobiales; family Methylobacteriaceae; genus Methylobacterium; species Methylobacterium sp. Leaf113. Next base: position 31,726 of record NZ_LMNJ01000001.1, on the reverse strand, counting down.
TCGAGGGGGTGATCGGCTGGACCGGGGTCTTCGCCATCACCTCCGCGGTGGCGGCCCTGGGCTGCGGCGCGGCCTGGATCGGGTTCGACAGGAGGGACGCCGCGGCGGCCCGGCGTCCGGAATTCCGCACGGCGGTGGCGCGCTACCGCACCATCCTCGGCAATCCGCGCGCCCGCATCCTGTTCGGGGCCGTCTTCATCGAGGCGATCTCGGTGTTCGGGATCTTCCCCCACCTCGCGCCGCTGATCGAAGCGCGCGGCGAGGGCGGCGCCCGCGAGGCCGGACTGGCGCTCGCCGGCTTCGCCGCCGGGGGGCTGCTCTATTCGGTCTCGGTCGGCCTGCTCCTGCGCTTCCTCGGAATGTCGCGAATGCTGATCGGCGGTGGGTTCATTTGCGCCGGGGCTCTCGTCACCCTCGGCCTCGCCGGCACCTGGCAGCTCGACTGTGCCGCCCTGGTGGCCATGGGTCTGGGCTTCTACATGCTCCACAACACCTTCCAGGTGCAGGTGACGGAGGTAGCGCCGACCGCCCGGGCCTCGGCGGTCGCGCTGCACGCCTTCTCGTTCTTCTGCGGGCAGGCGCTGGGCGTGGCGATCCTGGGGGGAGCCCTGCAGAGCCTGGGACAAGGGGCGTCCCTCGGTCTCTGCGCCCTGGTGATCGCCATCCTCGGGGTCGTCACGGCCCGGCGCCTGGCGACGACCCCCTCGCGCTAGAGTTTGTCGCGGATCGGTAGAAACCGGTTCTCCCGACCAGATATACGAAAACGAAAGCCTCGGGGGTCTGGCTGGTTCAGAAAGAACCTGACAGACTCTCGGACCCCCTCGTGCGAGCCGGACCCTACTGGTTGCCGATCGAGGGACCGCCCGAAGTGCCGCCGGTGCCGGGCGGGCCGCTGGTCGGTGTCCCGCCGATGTTGACGCCCGGGGTGCTGCCGGGGACAGAGGTCGGGCTGGGGTTGCCGGGCACCGCCTGAGCCGGGCGGCCGGCCGGACCCGTCGCGTCGGGCACTTCGCCGGGCGCCATCGAGGGCGGCCTCACGCCCGTATTGCCGGCGCCACCGGTGGGCGCCAGCGTCTGGGCGAAAGCGGGTCCGCACAGGCACACGCCCCATGCCGCCGCGTGTACCAGGGTCCGGAAATGCATGGATTCGTCCGTTTCGGTTGACGTCGGTGACGCAACCGCCGAAACACCCGGAAGTTCATGGGTCTGGACGTTGGTGGCCACGCGTTCCCGGATGGGCGCTCCTGTCTCCGGACCTCCGCGCCACCAGCCCCCTCACGTACCGACGCCTGTCCGGGCCGGAACGCGGTTCAATCCGGGCGAGGCGCCTGGGCTCCGGGTCCGGGTGGCCTGCACAACTGCTGGGCCAGGATTCCGATTTCGGCGGAGACGCCGTTCGCCCTCAGGTCGGCCTGGACCCGCTCCACGAGGGCCTGGCTGCGTGCCCCTTGGATAACCGAGGCCATCAGCTCGTCCGCGTAGGCGTCCGAGCTGAGCCGGTCGACGCCGAGCAGTTCGGCGGCATAGGCCGCCAGCGACTTCACGCCCTGACAATGCGCCAGGAACCGCGCCTCCTCGGAGCGGACGAACCGCATCTCGGCCGCACGCTCGCGCTCCTCGAACAAGCGAGACATCCCCGCCACCCTCCCTGAATATTGGCCAAGTTTTACGCCAAATCCTCTTCGCCTCCATTTACGAGATCGAAGACCAGTTTACCTTCACAAAGATCAAGCAACGGCGCGATCTGGAGCACCCGCAGGGCTTTCCTGGCTTCGACCGGACGCAAGCCGGCGCGACCGGGCCGAGCGCTCTGGATGTTTCGTCATGCTCCCGCGCACTCGGACTTCCGCGCACTCGGACCTCCGCGCACCGGGAATTGGCGCATCGGTCGACCTTGGCGTATCTCCCCGCTGGATCGAGGATCGGGAGCGGCGTTGGAACAGGCATTGCTCTCATGGATCGGCGCCCTGGCGTCGATTCCCACCGAGGTCGTCTGGCTTGCGGGCGCCACCCTGTCGGGCCTGATCAGCATCCACATCCTCCTGCGCAAGCGCGAGGTCGGCGCGGCCATCGGCTGGATCGGACTGGTGTGGCTGGCGCCCCTGTTCGGCAGCGCGCTCTACGCCCTGTTCGGCGTCAACCGGGTCACGCGCCGGGCGCAGAAGCTGCGCATCAAGCCGTCGCGCCCCAACCCGGCAGACCGCGCGGAGGAGCCCGAAGGACCGCCCCTGCCCGAGCGGTTCCGCCCCCTCGACCGGGCGGTCCAGCGCATCACCGCCCTCTCCCTCCAGGCCGGCAACCGCATCGAGACCCTGCGCAACGGCGATCAGGTCTATCCGGCGATGCTGGCGGCGATCGGCGAGGCGCAGCACTCGGTGGCGCTCTCAAGCTACATCTTCCGCAAGGATGAGATCGGGCGCGCCTTCCTGTCGGCGCTGGAGGACGCCCATCACCGGGGCGTCGCGGTGCGGGTCCTGGTGGATGGAATCGGCAGCGGCTACTTCTTCGCTGCCATCTATGGCGGGTTGCGACGGCGCGGCGTGCCCGTCGGCCGCTTCATGCATTCCGTGCTGCCCTGGCGGATGCCGTTCCTCAACCTGCGCACCCACAAGAAGCTGCTGATCGTCGACGGAGCGCTCGCCTTCACGGGCGGGATCAACATCGCCGACGAGAATCGCGTGGCAACGAACCCGCCCGAGCCGGTGCGCGACGTCCATTTCCGCATTGAGGGGCCAGTCGTGGCGCAGCTCACGGCGGCTTTCGCCAGCGACTGGGCCTTCGTGATGGACGAGGACTTGGAGGGGCCGCTCTGGTTTCCGCCCCTCGGCCCCTGCGGCGAGACCCAGGCCCGGGTCGTCACCTCGGGGCCGGACGCGGACCTGCGCAAGATCGAACTGGTGGTGCTCGAGGCGATCACCTGCGCCCGAACCAGCATCCGCCTCATGACGCCCTATTTCCTGCCGAGCGAGGTGCTGGTCAGTGCGCTCTCCCTCGCGGCCCTGCGCGGCCTGGCCGTGGACGTGATCATCCCGATGGACAGCGACCACGCCGTCGTCGACTGGGCGACGCGGGCCCATGTCGATCCGCTCCTGCGCAGCGACGTCCGGATCTGGCTCGACGATCCGCCGTTCGATCACGCCAAGCTCCTGGTGATCGACGACGCCTGGTGCTTCATCGGCAGCGCCAACTGGGACACCCGCAGCTTCCGCCTGAATTTCGAGCTGAACGTCGAGGCCTACGATCCGGGATTGGCCCGGCACCTCGATGCCTTCATGCGAGAAAAGATGAGCCTTCGGCTGACGCTCGAGGACCTGTCCCGCCGCGACCTCCCCGTCCGGCTGCGCGACGCAGGTGTCCGATTATTGCTGCCATACCTGTAGGCTTGTCGGCCTCCGCCGGGTCCCGCAGGGTGGACCCCTGGGTCGGCGCCAGGTGGACGATGATCGGCCGGTGATCCGATTCCCCGCGCGGCAGCACGCTGCGGCCGTGGCAGGTCAACCCGCGCACGAGGCAGCGGTCGAGCCGCAGGGGCACGACCCGCGCCATGGCGTGGGTCGGCAGGCGCGGACCGACGTCGCGGAAGCCCGGCAGCAGGGTCGGCCCGACGAGGTTGTAGTCGCCGATGACGGCGGCCCGTTCCGGCAGACTCTGCTCGATGCAGCGCAACTGCCGGCGGTTCAGCACCTGCCCGTGCGAGAGATGGACGTTGGCGACGCCGAAGGCGCCGAGATCGATGACCTGACTGACCCGGTCGAACATCGCCCCGGCGGGCAGCGCGATGGCCTTCGGGGCCGTGACGAACGGCGTCGGGCTCCAGACCGCAAGGCCATGGATGCGCCCGGGCATCTGGGCCCAGGCATAATGGCCGCCGACTTTGGCCCGCAGACCCTCGATCTCCTTCGTGGCCTCCTGCATCAGCACGAGGTCGGGCTGCTCGCGCTCGATCAGCGCGGCGATGCCGGCGACGTTGGCGCCGACCCGCCGCAACAGGTTCCAGCTGACGATCTTGCGCAGGCCCGGCCTGTCCTGGCCCAGGCGCCCATGGGAGGTCTGGAGGGCACGGGCCGTCAAGCGGGCCAAGCGACGATCATTCAGCATTGTCACATAGGTGGGTCAGGCGCCCGCCTCGGAAAGCCCGAGCCGGCGCGTCGTCGGAACCAGCCCCGTCACGACTCCATGAGGACCGCCACGTGCGCGGCGGTGGATTCGGCGAGGCCGCGCAGGTCATAGCCGCCCTCCAGCAGGGAGACGATGCGCCCATTGCAGGCCTGCTCCGCAATCGTCATCACCGCACGGGTCGCCCAGGCAAAATCTTCCGCTTCCAGCATCAAATTGGCGAGAGGGTCGCGCCAATGGGCATCGAAACCGGCCGAGATGATGATGAGGTCGGGCCGGAAATCCGTCAGGCGGGGCAGGATGCGCGCCGTGAACGCCTCGCGGAACCGCTCGCCGTCCGCTCCCGGCTTGAGGGGGGCGTTGACGATGGTGTCGTGGTCGCCGGATTCCGAGACCGCACCGGTGCCGGGATAGAGCGGCATCTGGTGGGTGGAGCAGAACAGCACGGCGGGATCGGCCCAGAAGATGTCCTGGGTCCCGTTGCCGTGGTGCACATCCCAGTCGACGATGGCCACCCGATCCACCCCATAGGTGGCCTTGGCATGACGGGCCGCGATCGCCGCGTTGTTGAACAGGCAGAACCCCATGGCGCGGGTGCGCTCGGCATGGTGGCCCGGCGGGCGCATGGCCGAGAAGGCGTTGCGGGCCTGGCCCGTCATCACCGCGTCGACGCCCTGGACCGCGGCACCGACCCCGCGCAGCACGCAGTCGATGGTGCCGGGCGACAGCACGGTATCGGAATCGACATGGACCAGTCCCTCGGCGGGAGCGGCTGCCACCATGGCCCGGACCCATTCCTCGGGATGGGCCAGCGCAACGGTCTCCAGGCTCGCGGGCTCCGGCGCCCGGCGGTCGAGGGCCGCGAAAGCCTCCGTCCCGAGCGCGTCCTGGACCGCCTGCATGCGCTCCGGCCGCTCGGGATGCCCATGCGGGGTCCGGTGCCCGAAGGCGGCCTCGTGGCTGAAGAGAAGGGTCATGCGGCGCTCCGAAGCCTGCGTCTACTCGTGGTATACCAGATCGTTCGGTGACGGCCAGAGGCGCATTCCACCTCAGAACGTCGGCGGCGTGCAGGCGCTCACGACCTCGCAGGCGACGGGACCGACGCAGCGGAAGCGATGAGGACGGCGGCTGTCGAACGAATAGGCGTCGCCCGGTCCGAGGATGCGACGCTCCGAATCGACCGTCACCTCCAGGCGGCCGGACAGGATGATGCCGCCCTCCTCGCCGTCATGGACCAGGGGCACGCGGCCGGTATCGGCGCCCGGTTCGTAGCGCTCCCTCAGCAATTGCAGGCTGCGACCGAACAGGTTGTCGCCGACCTGCCGGTAGGAGATCGGCGCCCGGCCGATCTCGGTGAGTTCGTCGGCGCGGTAGAACGCCTTGCGCGAGCGCTCCGGCTCCACCGCGAAGAACTCCGACAGGCCGATGGGAATGCCGTCGAGAATGCGCTTGAGGGCCCCCACGGAGGGGTTCACACCGTTCGATTCGATCAATGAGATCGTGGAATTCGGGACACCGGTGCGCTTGGCGAGCGCACGCTGCGACAGGCCGTGGGCGGTGCGGACGAAGCGCAGGCGCGCGCCGAGATCGATGCTCATCGGAACCCGTGAGTCGGCCCCAGGGCGGAACGCCCGTTAGGGATGTTCAGGATTCGCCGACATTGCCCGCAGAGCCCCCGTCTTATCAAGCACTTCGTCTCGCGCAGAAAAGGACTTGTCCGGCCGCGACAATCGGCGCTTCTTCGGAGGCAGCGACATCTCTGGGTTGAAGATCTTCATGGACCACCACCCGACAGCCAATGCTCCTGGGCTCGATGCCTACTGGATGCCCTTCACGGCGAACCGGCAGTTCAAGGCCGCGCCCCGCATGCTCGCCTCGGCCAAGGGCATGCACTACACCGCCACCGATGGACGCAGCGTCCTCGACGGCACCGCAGGCCTCTGGTGCGTCAATGCCGGGCATGGCCGGCAGGGCATCGCCTCGGCGGTGGAGCGCCAGCTCACCACCCTCGATTTCGCGCCTTCCTTCCAGATGGGGCATCCGGCGGCCTTCGACTTCGCCGAACGGCTCGCCGCCATCGCGCCGGGCGGCCCGGAAGCCGGGCTCGACCGCGTGTTCTTCACGGGCTCCGGCTCCGAATCGGTCGACACCGCCCTGAAGATCGCGCTGGCCTATCAGCGCGCCATTGGCCAGGGCACGCGCACCAAGCTGATCGGGCGCGAGCGCGGCTATCACGGCGTCGGCTTCGGCGGCATCTCGGTGGGCGGCCTCGTCAACAACCGCCGCGTGTTTCCGCTGCTGCCGGGCGTCGACCACCTGCGACACACCCACGACCCCGAGCGCAACGCCTTCTCGAAGGGCCTGCCCGCACACGGCGCGGACCTTGCCGACGATCTCGAACGCCTCGTGGCGCTCCACGGCGCCGAGACCATCGCGGCCTGCATCGTCGAGCCGGTGGCCGGCTCCACCGGCGTCCTCCTGCCGCCGACGGGCTACCTGGAGCGCCTGCGCGCGATCTGCGACCGGCACGGCATCCTGCTGATCTTCGACGAAGTCATCACCGGTTTCGGCCGCCTCGGCACGCCCTTCGCAACGGATTACTTCGGCGTGATCCCCGACCTCGTCACCACCGCGAAGGGGCTGACCAACGGCACCCTGCCGATGGGAGCGGTCTTCTGCGCGCGGCGTGTCCACGATGCGCTGATGCACGGCCCGGAGGCGGTGATCGAGCTGTTCCACGGCTACACCTATTCCGGTCACCCGGTCGCCTGCGCCGCCGGTCTCGCGACCCTCGACATCTACGCGCAGGAGGGCCTGCTCACCCGCGGCGCCGATCTTGCCGACGATTGGTCCAGCGCCATGCACGACCTGCGGGGCGCCGGCCACGTCGTGGACATCCGCACGATCGGCCTCGTCGCCGGCATCGAGCTGTCGCCCCGGCCCGGAGCCCCCGGGGCGCGAGCCTACGACGTCTTCGTCGACTGCTTCGAGCGCGGCCTCCTCGTCCGGGTCACCGGCGACATCGTCGCCCTGTCGCCGCCGCTGATCGTGGAGCGCGACCAGATCGACACCATGGCGTCGATTCTCGGCGACGCCATCGCCCGCGCGGCCTGAACTTTTCCGAAGCGCCTTCTGTCAGGACTTACGATGACCACCACGATCTCCCACTTCATGGGCGGCCGCACCGTCGCCGGCACCGGCACGCGCTCCGCCCCGGTCTTCAACCCCGCCACCGGCGAGGAGACCGGCCGTGTCGCGCTGGCCAGCACCGCGGACGTGAACACGGCCGTGGCCGCCGCCAAGGCGGTCGCCCGCACCTGGGCGTCGACCACGCCCCTGCGCCGCGCACGCATCCTCAATGCCTTCCTGCGCATCGCCGAGGACCGGATCGACGAACTCGCCGCCCTGATCACCGCCGAGCACGGCAAGGTGCTGTCGGACGCCAAGGGCGAGATCCAGCGCGGCCTCGAGGTGGTGGAGTTCGCCACCGGCATCCCCCAACTCCTCAAGGGTGAGGTCACCGAGAACGTCGGCACCCGCGTCGACAGCCATTCGCTGCGTCAGCCGCTCGGCGTGGTCGCCGGCATCACGCCGTTCAACTTCCCCGTCATGGTGCCGATGTGGATGTTCCCGGTGGCGCTGGCCTGCGGCAACTGCTTCATCCTGAAGCCCTCCGAGCGCGACCCCTCGCCCGCGCTGCTGGTGGCGGCCTGGCTCAAGGAGGCGGGCCTGCCCGACGGCGTCTTCAGCGTGGTGCACGGTGACAAGGAAGCGGTGGACGCCCTCCTGCACCACCCCGACATCGCAGCTGTCAGCTTCGTCGGCTCGACCCCGATCGCCCGGTACATCTACGCGACGGCGACGGCCAACGGAAAGCGCGCCCAGTGCCTGGGCGGGGCCAAGAACCACATGATCGTCATGCCCGACGCCGACCTCGACCAGGCGGTGGACGCACTGATGGGCGCAGCCTACGGCTCGGCCGGCGAGCGCTGCATGGCGATCTCGGTGGCGGTGCCCGTCGGCGAGAAGACCGCCGACGCGCTGGTGGCGAAGCTGATCCCCAAGGTGCGGGCGCTGAAGGTCGGGCCGGGCACCGATCCGGATTCGGAAATGGGTCCTCTGGTGACACGGGTCCATCGCGACAAGGTCAGCGGCTACATCGATGCGGGTGTGGCGGAGGGCGCCGAACTCCTCGTCGACGGGCGCGGCCTGAGCCTGCAGGGCTACGAGGGCGGCTATTTTCTCGGCGGAACGCTGTTCGACCGGGTCACCCCGGACATGTCGATCTACAAGGAGGAGATCTTCGGCCCCGTCCTGGCGATCACCCGGGTGCCGGACTACGCCACGGCGGCGAAGCTCATCAACGAGCACGAGTTCGGCAACGGGACGGCAATCTTCACCCGCGACGGGGATGCGGCCCGCGAGTTCGCCCACGGGATCGAGGTCGGCATGGTCGGCATCAACGTGCCGATCCCGGTACCGATGGCGTTCCATTCCTTCGGCGGCTGGAAGGCGTCGCTGTTCGGCGACCACCACATGCACGGGCCGGAGGGGGTGCGCTTCTACACCCGCCTGAAGACCATCACGACCCGCTGGCCCACCGGCATCCGCGCCGGTGCCGACTTCGTCATGCCGACGATGTCCTGAGCGGACCATCGAGTGCCCGCACACTATTTGACGACTCCGGCGCGCCGGGGTCGTCGCGGAACGCGGGTGCGATCTCGTCGCCGAGACACAGCGCTGGCGAAGTCACGCAAAGAGTGATGATGGACCGGATTCGGCGCCCGTCCGTAAGTATGCAGTAAAGATTCACACAGCGGACGTGGCTATCCAAGGTTCAACCCGATGTGTCGGCTGCTTCAACAGCGGCGGCACGCTTCGAATCTTCGGGATATTAATCTTAACGTTGATTTTCATACCGGCAGGTACAACCTGACATACGTTGGACCACCGTCTCTGAACTAAGAAATCAGTCAACAAAGGTCGACCCGCGCGACTGAAAGCACGAAGTTTTTGAATTCAGGCTGACGGACACCCAGTCATCGCCCCCGGATCTAACCATCCAGCACCAATGATTGATAGTATTACAAGATAACAAAAACTCGGACTTATTTTATTGATGCATGCGCTTCTGCACGTGCTTTCGAAAATTTGACCAGCCTTTACTGTGCTGGAGCCTCGCAGATCGGCTCCGATCGCCCGGACTCACGCGAGTTCGCGCGCAGTGCGGCATGTTGCTCGCGACCGGAAATCCGTTTATTGAACGCTACGATCCGTCTTATATTCATCCAGATCCGAACGGATTGCGACAGGCCAGCATAATGCTTCATGTGAAGGGTAGTTCTGCATCCTACCTTGATGCCGATCAGGATGCTGGGAACGAAGCCTTCTCGTGGCTTCCGTCGGCGTTCGCCTTCCTCAGACGATCACGGGTCATCGTTGCCGTTTCAGCATCCTTTCTGCTGGCCCTGGCCATCCTGTATCTTTTCATCGCAACGCCAAAATACGATGCGACCGCGGATATCCTGATCGATCTGCGCCAGGCCGAGCTGTTCCGGCAGCAGAACACCGCCACCGATGCGCAGGTGCTCAATGCCATCGTCGAGAGTCAGACCGAGATTTTAAGGTCGAACACCGCTGCCCTCGGCGCGATTCGACAGCTCGGCCCGTCGGTCGACAAGGAGCTGAACGAGAAAGGCCTGCTTCAATCGCTGTTGGGCCCGGTGATGGGGCTGATGGGCAGCGGCCCTCCCCTCACCCAGGAGCAGCTTGAGCTTGCCGCGGCCGAGAAGCTCATGACGCTGTACTCGGTGCGGCGCGTCGGCATCACCAACATCATCGAGGTCTCGGTCCGTACGCCGAACGCAGCGCGCTCCGCTCGCTACGCCAACGCCATCGCCGATGCGTTCATCGCCGATCAGCTCGAAGCGAAGTACGAGACGACCCGTCGTGGACGCGGATGGCTCGAGGGCCGTCTGGCGGAGCTGCGCGACCAGGCGACGGCCGCCGACCGGGCCGTCCAAGACTACAAAGCCAAGATGAATATCGTCGACACCGACAAGGGTCTGATGAGCGAGCGGCAGGTCGGCGACCTGAACGGAAGCTTGATCGTGGCCCAGGCGAAGACTGCGGAAGCCAAGGCCCGCCTCGACCGCATCACGGACATCGTCGACAAGAACATAACCGATGGATCGATGACCGATCTCACGCAGAATCAGGTCATTGTTCGTCTGCGTCAGCAATATTTCGATACCGCGAGGCGCGAAGCCGACATTTCGGCCAAGTACGGCACCAACCACGTCGCAGCCGTGAACGCCCGCGCCGAGATGGCGGAACTCCAGCGCTCCCTCCGCAGCGAATTCAACCGTCTCGCGGAAGCCTACAGGAGCGACTACGAGGTTGCGCTCTCGGGTGAGGCGGCCATCAAGAAGCGGCTCGACGGCCTGGTGGCCGATGCGGGAACCAGCAATCGCTCCCGGGTCGAGTTGCGGTCGCTGGAAAGCTCCTCGCAGACCTACCGGTCCCTCTACGAGAACTTCCTGCAGAAATACACGCAGGCGGTTCAGGATCAGTCCTTCCCGATTTCCGAAGCCCGCGTGGTCTCCCCGGCCAGGCCTCCCCTGCGAAAGTCATGGCCAAAGGGCCTCGTCATCATCGGTCTGGCCCTCGTCGGTGGCGTTGGGCTCGGGTTGATGATCGCCCTGTTCCGAGAGCTCGTTCGAAGCAGCCTGCGGACGCCGTCGGCCGTGGAACAGGTGACCGGCCTGGCCTGCGTGGCGATGATCCCCCGCGTCGAGACCTTCAAGACCCTCAAGGATATCGTGCCGAGAGCCCTGGCCGCGCTGGGCTTGAGGCCTCCCCTGGTCTCAAGATCCATGCTGGTCGACGCCGTGATCAATCCGAGATCCGGAACGGCGGCGGCCATGCAGGAGGTCAAGATGCTGCTTGATCGCCCGTCAAGCCGCGCCGGGAATGGCGGTCGGGTGATCGGGATGATCTCGGCGATTTCCGGCGAGGGCAAGACGATGGTTGCATCGAACCTCGCCCATTATCTCGCCCATTCCGGAAAGCGCGTTCTCCTTCTCGATTACGACCTTCGCTCACCGTCGATGTCACAGGCCCTCGCTCCGGAGGCGGAGACCGGACTTCTCGAGTCGATCAACACAGGACGGCTGCAAGGCCTGGTGACGCTGCAGGCCCGCGGCACCAAGCTGCACATGCTGCCGACGATCGCCGACCCTCAGCTCGATCATGCGTCGGAGATCCTGCGGTCTCCCAACAATGTCGCCCTGCTGAACGCCCTGAGATCATCCTACGATTTCATCATCGTCGACTATCCTCCGGCCCTCGACTTCCCGGATGTCCGTGCGACCGACGAGCTCATCGACGAATACCTTATGGTGGTCGGATACGATCGCCCGAGCCGACGTGACCTCGCGGAATGCATTCTGCGCGACCGGTTCGACACGACGCGGGTGCTGGGGATCGTCTTCAACCGGACCGATCCGAATCGGCATACCAAGCAGCGCTCGCGGATTGGACGGTATATGCCGTGGAACTCCGAGGGTGGCTCGCGCTACGTCGGCAATACGACGGCATCGTCCTGATCGCCGTTCCCGTCCCGGGCATCGTCCGCCTTCGACGCCCGGGCACGGCCCATGAGCCAGCCACAGACCGCAATAGCGTTGGCCAGAGTTCGATGGCCGAGAATCGATCTTCGCATCGCGAAACGGTTCGGTCGCACACACATTCGATGACCTCGCGGTCTCCCGCCACGGCGACGTCGCCGCTGGCCGGTGCGCCGCGGCATGACCCGACAGGCTGATCGATGGACGCTCCCTCGAAAGCGGCGCGAACGAGCCGGACGATTGCGGCGCCCGATCCAGGTGGGACCCGCGAGGCCACCGGCGCCCCCCGCATTTCCGTGATTATGGCCAATTATTGCGGTCGGGATCATCTGGCAGACGCGATCGAGAGCGTTCTCGCGCAGACTCTGACCGATTTCGAGCTGATCGTGGTGGACGACCGGTCTCCCGACGACAGCGTCAGCGTCATCCAGGGTTACGCCGAACGTGATCCACGCGTTCGCCTGATCGCACTCCAGGAAAACCTCGGCCCTGCAGGCGCACGGAATCGCGGGTTCGACGTCGCCACGGGGGACTGGATCGCCATCGTGGACAACGATGACCTGATCCACCCGTCTAGGCTGGCATTCCTGCTCGATGCAGCGCTCGCCGACCAGGCCGATATCGTCGCCGATGATCTGCTGATCTTCAACGACCGAAGCCCCGGCATCACCACGATGCTGCCGGAGGCGGCCGATGCGCCGTTCTGGGTCGATGCGGCGGGTTTCATCCGATCCAACGTGATCTATGCTCCGCGACCCTCGCTCGGCTTTTGCAAGCCGATGATCCGGCGGCAGGCCCTCGGCGCCCTGCGCTACGACGAGACGCTCCGGATCGGAGAGGATGCAGACCTCCTGCTGCGCCTCGTCGTCGCCGGACGCACCTTCCGGATCTACCCTGAACTCCTGTATTTCTACCGCAAGCACAGCGCCTCGATCTCCCACAGGTTCAGCGAGGATGATTCCCGCCGCCTGATCGACGTCGAGCAACGCTTGATGCGCGAGCATGCCAGGCTCGGTGCCGATGTCGTTGCGGCGCACCGGGAGCGGCTCGCATCCCTGGAGCGTGCCGCGGCATTCGCGATGCTGGTCGCCGGGCTGAAGGCGCGATCGCCGGCGGCCGTCCTCGGGGCCGTGCGCGCCGCGCCGGCGGCCTTGTGGCTGCTTCGACTGCCGCTGAAGGCCGCCCTGAAGCGGCGCCTGGGAGCCTGGAAGCGCCCCCCTGCCCTCCAGACCGAGCAGCCCGGAATCCTGGTGCTGAGCCGCCAGCGCATTGCGGGTGCCACCAACGGAAGTTCGGCCTACCTCATCAGCATCGCGCGTTTTCTGCGCCAGCACGGCTACCGGGTCAGCTACCTCTCGCCCTCTCCGACCACGTTCGGCCGGTGGCCGTTTCTTCGGGTGGTCGACGAAACACGATCGGCGTTCGACGCCTTTGTGGTCCGCGGGAGCGTTCGCGTCGGAAGTTATCTTCTGGTCCGGGATCCCAAGGTCTGGCTGCGGGCCTGCCTGTCGGTGGCGGAGGATCTTCTACTGCGGGTGCGAATCTTGGCGCGCCGGCGGATGGCGAGCGCTCCGTACGCGGTGAGCCAGCCCCTGACCCGGCAGGATTGCCTGTTCCTGGCGCGACAGGGACGCCAGGGCAACGATGCCATGTTGCTCGACTATGCCTTCCTGGCATCGGCGCGGCCCTATGTGCTGCGGCCGGACGCCCGCTCGCTCATCGTCATGCACGACCTGTTCTCCAGCCGTGTCGCACGCTTCGACAAGGCCAGCGCCCAGGATTCCGTGGCACTTCTCGATGCCGACCAGGAATACGCCCTGCTCGCCCAGTCCGACGGCGTCGTGGCGATCCAGAGCGCCGAAGCGGAGGCCGTTCGGGCGCGGTTGCCCGACCAACCCGTCATTCTCGCGCCCATGGCGGTGTCCGTCGTGGCCGAACCGGCACCGGGGCAGGACGGAACCCTCCTGTTCGTCGGCAGCAACACAGCACCCAACGTCATCGGGATGCAGTGGTTCCTGGCGTCGGTCTGGCCCACGATCCGCGCGCGGCATCCGACCGCCACCCTGCAGATCGCGGGCTCGGTCGCCCGGAGCCTGTCCAGCCTCCCAGAGGGAGCGACGTGCCTCGGCGTCGTCCCGGACCTCGCCCCTCTGTATCGTGAGGCCGGCGTCGTCATCTCGCCGCTGACGGTCGGGTCCGGACTGAAGATCAAGTTGATCGAGGCCATGGGCTTCGGCAAGGCGATTGTCGCGACATCGACGACAGTGGAAGGTGTCGAAACTCTCGTCGAGGGCGCCGTGGTGGTGGCCGACGAGGCGGCGACCTTCGCGGTGGCGGTGTGCGATCTCCTCACGGCGACGGCGCGTCGGACCCATCTCGCCCGGGAAGCCCTTGCCGTGGCCCGATCCTCTTTCGCAGCGGAGGCGTGTTACGGCCCCCTGCTTCCTGCCTTGTTCCCGAATCGGGAGACGAGGCGACCGGGGCTCAGCGCAGAGACCACAGGTGGCTTGACGGGATGACAGACGCCGGACAGGGATTGATCAGCGCTTGCAGCGAGGCTGACTGAACCGGTTGACGCCCTCGACAGAACGGCAAGATCCATTCGTTGCCACCTAAGTAATAATCATCGCTTTCGGAATCCAAATCCGATGAACCGTCACGACTTGGACAGTGGATTTGGATGAACAGACAATGCACGGCGTTCACGGACGCGCTTATCAGCAAATTTAGGAACCTGCCTTGAAACTACGATACTATCATACCAAGGTTCCCAACTTCGGCGATGATCTGAATGCCAAGCTGTGGCCGCATTTTGCCCCCGATCTATTCGACGACAGCACGACAGAAGCGTTTGTCGGCATCGGTACCATCATCGGCTTCCCCTGCGCGCCGCAAACCAAGCTGAACGTCTTCTCCAGCGGAGCCGGGAACGATCCGCTGAGCCGCTGGTCCGGCCTCGACGTCACCTACTGGTGCGTGCGCGGGCCCTTATCCGCCCGGCATCTCGGTCTCACCCCCGATATCGCCATTTCGGATGGGGCGGTCATCACCCCTCTGGCCGAAGGTTTTCCGCGCAAGCGCGTGAGCGAGCGCGGCGTGCTGGTAATCCCGCATTGGGAAAGCCTGAATGATCCGAGCTGGAACGAGATCGCGCGCCTGACCGGATTCGAACTCCTGGACCCGCGCGGCTCACCCGAATCCGTCATCGGTCGCATCGCCGAAGCGCGCTGCGTTCTCACGGAGTCCCTGCACGGTGCCATCCTGGCTGATACCTACGGTGTCGAATGGGCCGCGTTTGCGACAACGGGCAACTTCCAGATTTCCAAGTGGCTCGACTGGGCCATGTCCTGTGGCCACAAACTCTCGGTCACGATCGTCCCGCCTCCCACCGCCCAGGGAATCCTCAAGTACGGCCGGCCGGGAGCGCCGTTCGGCGACACGATCGGCATCACCGAGGGTGCCGCGATGGAGGAGATGCGGCGGCGAACTTCGGAACCCAAACCGCCGCGTCTTCAGGATCGCGCGAAGGGATGGATCAAGCAGACCGGTGTCATGAGCCGTTTTCTGAACATGTCGCCGGAGCGGACGGCGCAAGCTCTGATTGACCTCTCGTCGCGCCTGACAACGCCCAGTCGTGAATCGACCGTGAAGACGCTTCAGGAACGAATGCTCGATCGCCTCGAGCAGTTGCGGCGCTCCGCGCGCTAACGTTTTCAGGGCTCTTAGACACGTGAATTCGATGCTGCGGATCGTCTCCATCCCTTACCCAGCGGGTAGTCCGTGCGTGACATAGGCTCGACCGGCAACCGGCTCAATCTCGCGATGCCGATGTAGTCGAGGTTGCGTTCATCCGCCCGCTCCAATGCACAGCGTCGGCCGTCAAGGTTAATTTGATACATCGCCGCAGAATTACATAAAACATTGACGCACCAATTAATATTTCGTAAAAATTACACGTTCGAAGGCTGGAGCAGTGAAATGTCATCACCGGATGATGGAGTTATTGTCGTCGTTCCAGTGTTGAACGAGGAAAAGCACCTCAAGACCTGTATTGACGCGCTCCTGCGCCAGGATTGCAAGGCCATCACCGCCATCGTGATCGCGGATGGCGGCAGCACGGACGCGACGCGCCAGATCGCACGCGATCTCTGCAGCGCTCATGCGGTTGTTAGATTGGTGGAGAATCCCAAGCGCATCCAATCCGCCGCGGTCAATTTGGTCGCTGCCTCATCGATGCCGGGTGCAATCCTGGTGCGGGCGGATGCGCATGCCGATTACCCGAACGACTTCGTCTCGCTCTGCGTCGAGGCCCTGCGCGACCATGAGGCCGAAACCGTGGTCGTTCCCATGCGGACGGTGGGCCTTCAGCCTTTCCAGCGGGCTGTGGCGGCGGCCCAGAACAGCCTGCTGGGGAATGGCGGTTCGGCCCATCGGCGCAACACCGAATCCCGATTTGTCGATCACGGGCACCATGCGGCCTTCCGCAGGTCCTTCTTCTTGCGCATCGGCGGCTACGACGAAACCTTCACCCACAACGAAGATGCGGAATTCGATGTGCGGGCGGTCGCGGCGGGCGGCCGGATCTGGCTCTGCGCCGAGGCGATGATCACCTACTATCCGCGCGGGCGCCTCGACAGCCTCTCGAAGCAATACTTCAATTACGGGCGGGGCAGAGCGCGAAACATGATCGCACACCGCAGCCGGCCCAAGCTCAGGCAATTGGCGCCGCTGCTGATCAGCGGCTCCGCACTTGCCAGCCTGATCGCGATCCCGGTCATTCCAGAAGCCGCCCTGGTGCCGATCGCCTATGCCTGCCTCTACTCCGGATGGTCGGTCTTCGCGTCGGTTCGCACGCGCGATCCAGCCGTTCTCGGCATGGGGGTCGCCGCGGCCGCTATGCATGTGAGTTGGTCGGTGGGATTCGTCAAAATGGCAATCGAAGCCGGGCTTCGGCGCAGCGCCTCGGCGTAACGACGCTGAGGCGCCAGCCCCGATTCGATCGATCGCCCAATCGATAGACGGCAGAGGCAACCAACTTCTTCGGAACGGGCAAGACCAGCGAAGGTCGCCGCGCGCCCGTCGAGGGCTTCGGGCACCCGGTCCATCGGTGTTTTTCCGAGACATGTCCGTGCCGATGCCGGGCGACGGGTTTACCGTCTTAAGAACAAACTCCGATCGACTTTGGCTGTCAGTTGAGCCGAAACGCAACATCAGTTATCGATCCCACTTTGCCGTTTCCAGGATTCAGAAGCGACATCGTTTTTCAGACACGTTCCTATGCTCTTGAAGAAATCGGGCCCTTGATCGGACCCGCAGGTAGGGAACACCAACTCTTGAGTGACCCGCGGAGGGTGCGCTTAATCTTTTCGTGAGCCACATTTCCAGGTTCGCAGCTCGGCTCCGTTCGTCGGTACAAGTTCCAAGTGAGGTCAGGGTTGTGCATAAGGCGTCGGATACCCCCGAGATAACGGCAGCCATCAGCAAATGTCGCTTGGCATTTTTGTTCGTGGCGATCACCAGCGGCCTCATCAATATTCTATACTTGACCGCATCGTTCTTCATGCTCGAAGTCTACGATCGCGTCATTCCCAGCCGATCGATTCCGACGCTGGTCGGTCTCGGTCTCCTGGCCCTCGTCCTGTATGCCTTCCAGGGTTTGTTCGAGACGCTCCGGACGCGAATCCTCGGTCGAATCTCCGGGGCGGTCGATGAAGCGATCGCCCACCGGGTTTTCGACGTGGTCGCGCGTGCGCCTCTGCGGGGCCCGTCCGACCATGACGGGTCGCTGCCCATGCGCGACTTCGATCAGGTCCGATCCTTCCTGGCGGGACCGGGTCCGAGCGCGTTCTTCGATCTGCCCTGGATGCCGGTCTATATCGTCATCTGCTCCCTGTTCCATCCGCTGATCGGCGTCGCTGCCATCGTCGGTCTGGTGATCCTCTTCCTGCTGACACTCCTGAGCGACTGGACCACGAGCCGGAAGATCAAGTCGAGCGTGCACTACGGATCGCGACGCTACCTCCTGGCGGAAGCCGGACGGCGGAACGCGGAGGTCCTGGCCGCCATGGGCATGCGGCGCCGGTTCGGCGCACGTTGGGCTCACGTCAATCGCGAATACATGGATATTCAGCAAAACGTTTCGGACCTTGGCGGAGGCGTCGCCTCTCTCACCAAGGTCTTCCGCATGAGCCTCCAATCCGGCGTCCTCGCCCTGGGCGCGTTCCTGGTGATCAACAACCAAGCGACCGGCGGCGTCATTATCGCGAGTTCGATCCTGGTCGCACGGGCCCTCGCGCCGGCCGAGATGGTCATTGGAAACTGGAAAAGTTTCATCCAGGCGCGCCAATCCTGGAAGCGCCTCTCGGATGCACTGGCCCTCAATGCCCCCGAGAAGGACCTGCAGGTTCTGCCGGCCCCCACCCAGACCATCGCCTTCGAGAACGTGAGCATCTCGCCGCCCGGCTCGCGCCGCGTCGTCGTCAAGGGCGCGACGTTCTCCCTTGAGGCCGGACAGGGCTTGGGGATCATCGGACCATCGGCCTCCGGAAAGTCGTCGCTGGTGCGCGCACTGGTCGGGATCTGGCCCTGCGCGAGCGGGTCGGTCCGCATCGATGGCGCATCGCTCGATCAATGGACGTCGAACGAGCTCGGACCGCATGTGGGCTTCCTGCCGCAGGAGGTCGAACTGTTCGCCGGCACCATCGCGGAGAACATCGCGCGGTTCGAACCGGACGCGACGTCCGAGAGCATCATCGCCGCCGCGCAGGCGGCCGGAGTCCACGCCCTGATCCTGCGCCTGTCCGAAGGCTACGAGACGGCGATCGGAGATGGCGGCATCGGCCTCTCGGCCGGGCAGCGCCAGCGCGTCGGACTGGCCCGCGCGCTCTATCGCGATCCCTTCATGGTCGTTCTCGACGAACCGAACGCGAACCTCGACCATGAGGGCGAAAACGCCCTGACGTCGGCGATCATGAGTGTTCGCGAACGGGGCGGCATCTGCGTCGTCGTCGCGCATCGGCCCAGCGCCCTGGCGGCGCTCGATACGGTGATGCTGATCTCCGAAGGTCAGATCCAGGCGTTCGGTCCCAAGGATGATGTCCTGAAGCGGATTCTGAAGCCCACGTCGCAGTCCGATGCATCCGAGGCGGAATCCGATCGGAATCGACCACGGCCCACGGGGCAGTTGCGGGCCGATGGCGTGCCCGGCGCCCTGACCCTGCAGGAGAGTGCGTGATGTCCTCGACGAGCGTTCCCTCCCTGAGACCGGGCACCGGTATCGCCCGCTTCGCGCCTCCGCGCTCGCCGGTTCAGCTTCCGCCGGCCCGAGCCCACGGATCGCTGAACCGCCACATGATCCTCCTGGCGCTGAGCTGGGCGGTCCTGGTATTCGGCGTCGCCGGCTGGGCGGTCTTCACGAACATCTCCGCCGCTGTCATCGCGCCCGGCCAGCTCGTGGTCGAATCCGATGTGAAGAAGGTCCAGCATCCGACCGGGGGCGTGATCGGCCAGCTGCTCGTGCGCGAGGGCTCGAAGGTCAAGGCCGGCGACATCCTCATCCGTCTGGACGAGACGCAGACCCGCTCCAATCTGGAGATCATCCTGAAGGCGTTGGATGAACTGGATGCCCGCCGTGCACGGGACGAAGCCGAACGCGACGGCGTCCGGGCCGTCGTCTTTCCACCGGACCTGATGGAGCGTGCGGCGACCGATCCATCGGTGGCGCGCCTGATCGACGGTGAGGAACGCCTGTTCAGCACGCGGCTCTCCGGGCGTGAGGGGCAGAAAGCCCAGTTCCGCGAGCGCATCGATCAGCTTCGCCAGGAAGTGAAGGGCCTCACCAAGCAGACCTTTGCCAAGGACCGTGAGATCAGCCTGATCACCCAGGAACTCAAAGGTGTGAATGAGCTCTTCGCGAAGAACCTCGTGCCGTATGCCCGCGTGACCTCGCTCGAGCGCGATGCCGCCCGTCTCGAGGGCGAGCGCGGCCAGCTCTCCGCCTCCATCGCCTCGGCGCAGGGCAAGATGACCGAGATCGAGCTCCAGATCTTTCAGGTCGACCAGGATCTGCGCACGGAGGTCAGCAAGGACCTGTCCGAGATCCGCGGCAAATGGTCGGAACTGAGCGAGAAGAAGGTGGCCGCGCTGGATATGCTGAAGCGGATCGATATGCGCGCGCCCCAGGACGGAACGGTCCATGAGCTGACAGTGCACACCATCGGCGGCCTCGTGGTTGCGACCGAACCCGCGATGCTGATCGTTCCGGAAGCTGATCAATTGGTCGTCGACGTGAAGATCCAACCCCAGGACATCGACAATGTGCGCCTGGAGCAGAAGGCCCTCCTCCGATTTCCGGCTTTCAACACGCGCACGACGCCCGAAATCAACGGCGAGGTCTCACGCGTCGCTGCGGATGTGACGCACGACACCAAGACCGGTGTGAGCTACTACTCGGCGCGTATCCGAATCCCGGAGGATCAGAAGGCGCGTCTGAACAATCTGCGCCTCGTTCCGGGCATGCCCGTCGAAACGTTCATGCAGATCGGCGAGCGCACAGTCCTCTCCTACTTGACCAAACCGCTGACCGACCAGATCGCCAAAACCTGGCGGGAACGCTAGACCTGACGGGAACGCTAGACATGGCGAAAGCGATAGATAAGGCATGAGGGTCAGGCGCCTCAGCCGTGCCGCACATGCGACACGGCACCTTGAGATCGCGAGACGACGACGGTGCGTAGGTTTTTCTTGAGGCACGCCGCACCGCCAGCCAGGCTCCGGTGCGGCAGGGATGCAGATGGTATGACGGTCTTCGAGCGGTGGACAGTAAGGTTGAACGGACAGCTGACATACGCCACGGCAGCGTCGAAGCGTCCCGCTCATCCGGTGCGGTCCCTTGCGCTGGCGGTCCTTGCTGCGGTCACCGGCTTCACATCACCCGTGAGCGCAGCCGAATACAGGCTCCAGCCGGGTGACACCCTGGAACTGTCGGTGGCCGGGATTCCCGAACTCCGCCAGCGCCTCCCCGTCACGATCGACGGTGATATCTCGGTTCCTCTGGCCGGCGACATCAAGGCCCAAGGCAAGACGGTCGCGGAGGTCAGGGATTTGGTGCGAGAGGCCCTGCCACGCCAATCGCTGAACATGCGAACCTCGGGGAACGGTGAACAGCAGACGGTTGTGGCACCGGGCGAGATTTCGCTGGTCATCGCGGATTATCGACCGATCTACGTAACGGGCGATGTCAGCAAGCCCGGTGAGCAGCGCTACACGCCTGGCTTGAGCGTGCGTCAGGCCGTGTCGCTCGCGGGCGGCTACGACCTGCAGCGCTTCCGGATGGACAGCCCGATACTGGCGACGGCTGACCTTCGCGGCGAGTACGAGAACCTGTGGATCGACCTCGCCCAGGGGCAAGCGACGATCGCCCGGCTGCGGACGGAACTCGACGGAAAGCAGCAATTGGACGAGACCGGCCTGGAGAAGCTGCCGATTCCGGCATCGACCCAGGAAAAAATCCTCCAGAACGAGCAGGGCCTGCTGAAGTCGCGGCTCGATGATTATTCCAAGGAAACCGCACACCTCAAGAATGCGCAACGCATCACCGAAGAGCGTTTGACGGCTATTCAGGATCAGTATCGCAAGGATACCGAGGCGGCGAAACTCGACGTCGATGAGATCGAGCGCATCGCCGATCTCAACAAACGCGGCGTTGTTCCGTTGACCCGCGCAGTCGAAACGCGGCGCCTGAGTCTCACGACAGCCACGCGGGCGCTTCAGACGGGCGTCGAAACTGAGCGTGCGAAGCGGGATCTGCTGGAAGCCCAACGCAGTGTCGCGCGGCTCTCCGACCAGCGCCGGGCCGACCTGATGCGCGACATTCAGGATGCAACCGTCAAGCTCGCCCAGACCCGCAGCAAGCTCTCCGCGGTCGGCGAAAAACTCCTCTACACCGGCGTCGTCCGATCACAGATGGTGCGTGGGACCGGCGGAAAGCCTCAGGTAATCATTCACCGTCGGGGCGGTTCTGGTGTCGAGATCCTTCAGGCGGACGAAGATGCGTCGCTTCAGCCCGGGGATACGGTCGAGATTGCGCTGAAACTCGAGTACGAGTTCAAGCCATCCGCCAAATAACGCTGCCCCCCTCTCGACCGTCTCGCCGTTTCCACAACTGACGTGGCTCGGTGCGCAGTGCTCGACGATCGGCTCATCGATGAGACGGTGTGACCAGCTTTTCCACGAGTTCCTATAGGGCTTTGCGCATGATGACAGCGCGGGCCTTGCTCGATCAGGAGTACAGGGACGGGCGCGTTATTCCGGTTTGGATCGGCCTGTGAGCGCGCCTGCTGGGCCGATACGGCTCGGCGCTAATGGGTATTTGCCAGCTGAAGATGCCGGCCCGACCCGGCCTGGCTCAGCAGCCGCGCGAAGTTCTTGCGAATCTTCTCGGCGAGGGAACTGGTCGGGCCCTTCTCACCGTCCTTCGTGCGCTCGGAAACCTCAGTCGAGATTCGCTCCAGATCGATCTCGTTTGCGGCCGCGAGCACGCGCTCTTCGTAGCCCACGAGATCCGAGAAACTCGAGACGGCTTCGCAGAGGGCCTTGATCAGGCGAGCCGACAGCATGCCGGGCTTATTGTTGTTCGTCTGCGTCACGCACCGGAGGGCAATGACCAGATCGTTACGCTGATGCCGACGCAAGCAGGCGCGCAACGCACCCACGGCCATCGTCTGCCCGGGAACCTGACGGTCGGTTGCAATTGGATAGCGCAACAGGTTCACGTCGGCCTCGGAGCAGACATCGGTGATTTCGATCGCCCAGGTTTCGCGGGCCGTCAACGCGGCCGCATACAGAGCCATCGGCGTGATCGGCGTGATCACGCCATTGATCGCCTTGAAGGCGGCCGCTTGCTCTTCGTGAGCCGCGATCACGACCTGACAGGGAACTCTGTCGAATCCGCAGAGTGCTGCCGCCGTCGTGCGGTGCTGCCCGTCGATAATGGCAAACTGGCCGCCCTCTACGGGCGACACCACGACCGGCGCAAAAAAGGTCCAGCGGAAATCCCGAGCAATCCGGGCAACGTTGATTCGCCCACGGCCGACGATGGGGCGCTGATAGGACATATCAACGACGAGATCTTCGATCTTGAGCCATTGCAGCATCGGCGCTGGACCCGGCGCCGGAGCCTGTGGCGACTCGAACCCATCGACCGAAATTTGGCGCACAACGTCACCCACTGTTCCCTAACCAATCCACGGGATATACATAAAATTTAGAACCATCAAGAATACGAACCTGTTACCCACTGAGCGGCCTGGTAAACTACTTAGTACCGCCTTGCCCTGCATTGAATCGCCATGCAGGCAGTTTTGGTTGTCCGGCAATCAGACGACAGGTGTCCGGGTCTTTTTCTAATGAGTCTGAGCAAATATCAATCCGTCCGCCTCATCATAATGATATCTACAAATTATCGGCCACAGAGTCAGCAATCGATCCAGCTTTACTATTTGTAAGTATCTTATTACATACTTGTAAATACAATAATCAATACATAACAGAAAATTTTGTACGTCTAGGACCTGCCCCTGCTTCGCCGTTGGTCAAACGCGATTGTTTCGAGGAAATCCACACATCGATTGGAAGCTGACGTTTGAAACTGGCGTGTCGCCGCCAAGATCCCAGACCGTGAAGCACCGTGCGGAAGAGGCTGAGCGGTCAGCTTGTCGGGAGATATGGTTGACAGTCCCCCTCGAAGGTCCAGAAAGCTGGATGAACCAGCAGACTCGGAACCGCGCATGTGGGAATCCAAAGAATCTCTGCAGCGAGACGATCGGCCTCACTCACGAGAGAGTGTCGGCGAAGGGGACGGGCCTCTGCTGGTCTCCCGATCTCGCTCGTCAATTGGTTGAAAGGCGCGCCATCGCAGCACAGGCGGCCCTTCGGATACGATCGACGTCCGGTGCTGGAGGGATGCTTCGCAGTGCCGATCCGCAATGACATCGATCCGCGGCGATTGGCGGAGGCCTCATCCATCTTCCGCGTATGATCTTTTCTCGACGAGAACGAAATAGCAACAGAGTGAAATTCCGCGGCGGTCCGCATTTAGAAATCTGCAATGCTCTCCGCCGCTCGGCCTCAAGTCCGACAGAACGTCGGCACCGGTGGCAGCGACACCACCATGGGTGGAGAGATAGCATTCTAATGGCTCGGCGATGCTCTTCTTGGTCAGGCACCCGGGCGACCAGCCGAGTCTGCGGAACCCTCGCAACCGCGCAGCGGAGCCTTCATCTAAAGATTCGGTTGCCACTGACAAAGCTTCCTCGGTGAGCCATCGCGAGACACGTTCACCATTCTGCCAGCAAGAATGGTGGGCTCCGAGCAGGTGGAGTTCCAGCGCTCGCACAGGCTGAATGGGGTGAGGGGATTCTACACCTTTCCTAGCTTACTCAAGGTTGCGGAGCGGTCTGCGTGGAGCAAAGCGGCGCGTAGGTTCCCCTTACGTCGTGAGACATCCCTGTCGACAGCTCAGACGAATGCGAGGAAAACACCCGTCCGAACCTGGCACCGTGGCGGCTCTCGTCACCAGGTCTCCTGCGGCGCATCGATTGCGGAAGGCGCGACATTGAAGATCGCATATTTCGTCCACGATCTAACGGATCCGGCTGTTAAACGGCGCGTCAGCATGTTCAAGGCTGGCGGAGCGGAGGTTCTGCTCACCGGCTTTCGTCGCGGGGCAGTCCCGACATCCGTGGACGGCATCGTGCCTTACGATCTGGGCCAGACCGCCGATGCCCGTTTCGTCGCACGCCTGAGCGCAACGATGCGTCACGCGCTCCTGGGACGCCGGCTCCGGCACCGTATTGCCGGCGCGGACGTCATCGTTGCGCGAAATCTGGAGATGCTGGCCATCGCTCAAAGTGTCCGAGGCCGGCGAACCGCGGTGCCCCTAGTCTATGAATGCCTGGATATCCACCGCCTCATGCTTTCCCCGGGTCCGGCAGGCGTTGCATTGCGCACAATCGAAGGGGCGCTTTCCCGGAACGCCAGTCTGCTGATGACCAGCTCACCGGCCTTCGTCACAAACTACTTCGAGCCGCGCTCAAGTGTGAACCTGCCGGTTGTTCTCGTGGAGAACAAAGTGTTCTTGGGTCAGGCAGACGTGCCTGATCCGCCGCCCGGGACCAGGCTCGATATCGGCTCATGGAAAATCGGCTGGTTTGGCGCGATCCGATGCGCGAAAAGTTTTGCGATCCTCTCGGCGGTCACCCGGCGACTTGAGGGCCGCCTGAGCGTGATCATAAGGGGTCGGCCGGCCTACTCCGAGTTCTCGGACTTCGATGCCATGGTCGCTGCGGAGCCCTTCATCTCGTTCGAGGGTCCGTATCGCAATCCAGACGATCTGATGGCGATCTACGGAGAGGTCGACTTTGCGTGGGTGATCGACTTCTTCGAGGAAGGCCTGAACTCGGAATGGCTCCTGCCGAACCGCCTCTACGAGAGTGGCTGGGCCGGAACGATTCCGATCGTGCGGGACGCGACCGCCACCGGACAATGGCTCGCGCGGCAAGGCGCAGGCGTTCGCCTTCCGAATGACCTCGTCGAGAGCCTCGTTGGATTTTTTCGGGAACTCGCGCCCGCTCAGATCGATCGGCTCACGACCGAACTCGCTCAGATCGATCCGAGCAACTGGATCTGCACCCAGGCGGAGTGTCGTGATCTGGTCGGACGCCTGACCACGCGAGATCTGCACGGCTCGCGCCCCACGACTTAAGTCGAACGTCGCGGGAGGAAGGCCGTGCGCCGGCTCCTCCCTGAGCGGTGAGAGGACGAGCAACGCGAGCGTTTTCAGCCACGTCCGGCATTCAGGGGCGCGGAACGTGCTCTGCCAGCACTCCCGATGCAGTACCCTCGTGAAGGCTCAACCCAAAATACGAAGCTTTCATGGAAAGCTCTCGTGTGTCGGTTTTTGCGCCGCCTGTCGGCCTGCCAGTTGGTCCACTACGTGAGCCAAGTCTCGACTCTATCTTCGTTCTATAAACAGTCATCTTGCCAGCATCTACCGGGATGCAATGCATCTCGCTGCATGCGCCAGCAATGATTAAGCGGCAGGATGTGCACTTTTATCATCATGCAAGCTGGTCGGCCGCAGTGCAGCGCCGCTTGCTTGGTTGAGATTCACAGACACAGCCCTAGCATTGCTGAAAATCTGTGAATTTCAGAACTGATGCAATTCAGTAACTACGCCATTTGGCTGCGCCAAAACTACCTAGATGCCCATTTGGATGATTGACTCCGTGTCGCCCCCTAGTTAACACGCCGTTAGGGACGTTTCAGCAAATGAACGCGTCCTTCATAGTGCACAAATTTCCTGATTATTGATCATCGTTGCCACGGCTGCCGTGTGCACAAGCTCTCGAGGATACGACAATGGCAATGGTTGATGGTGTTACGACCGCTCCCGACGCGAATGGTAAAATTCAGGGTAATGGCGGCGACGTAGACAAGATGGCCGGTGGAAGCGGCAACGATCAGCTTCAGGGTCATGCTGACTTCAACCAGTATTATGGCGGCACCGGCAACGACACCTTCGTTCTGGCTGCGAAGTTCGGTCAGGAAACGGAGGTCGCATCCAAGGATTTCGGGACCCTGGCGACCTACATCACCGACTTCCGCGGCGCGGGTGGCCCTGGCGCCGGCGAGCAGGACTTTATCAATCTGAGCGGCTTCGGTTCCGATGCCAAACTCGACCTCCTCGGCGCCGGCGCTGAGACTGCTTCGGGTGCGAAGGTGTATTACTACAGCATCTTCAACACCAACACGGGCGACTACTACAACTTCGCTGTGAACTCGCTGAACGGCAAGGCGCTCGACACCGGCGACTTCAATTTTTACGCTCCGCACGACGGCGCGTTGGTCTAACACTCGCCTAGCCTTTCAAAGTTAGGGACAGCCTGTGAAAAAAAGGCGGCGCACGCGCCGCCTTTTTTCGTTTGTGTTTTCATGTCTTCTTCTATCGATGGGAACATCCGATCCGACCGATCGCTTGAACGGGGCTGGGCGGCAACCTTGATATGGCCGGCGTCGTCGGTCACTGGGACGCCAGATCCGGGATGGTGACGGCTGCACAGGCGGCCCGTAGCCCTGTGCCGGGTTCCGGTTGGATTCAATATCCATATTTTTCTATAGCTCGATCAAGGGTCGCGTTTCTTCGAAGGAGGATCGGTAGCCTCCGCCGCGCGCATGCGTCCCGAAGCTCGCGCATGCGTCCCGAAGCTTTCGTCGAAAGGACGGACAGTCACCGTTGTCTCATGCCGATCCGACCGTAAGGCCCGGGATCAGGCGACTCCTCTTGGAGACGCATTCGCGGAGCGCTTGAAAGAGTGTCTCGCCACGAGGACCTTCGGTTCGAGGCAGTGTGCAGCGGATGGGCCCGGAGATGCCGCGCAGACGCATCGCGTCAGCCCGCGCCAATCACGCCCAGCCTCCTCGCTGGTCGGCAGGTTCGGTAAAGGGCGCTGCATGCCGTGGTGCTTATCAGCGGCCTGTTCGGCGTGGCGCTCGCAAGACGCCGGAGGTCTCCCGGGTTCGGTCGCTGGCATGCCGGCGTCGCCTGGAGACAGATGGCCTTTTCGCCACGACGTCCGGCACTCCCCGTTTCGACAAAGCCGGATCGGCGACGTCCTCCTCCAGGCCGTTGCGTCTTCGATCCCTCATCAGTTCGGTGCAGCCCGGGATCGAGCCGCAGCCCAACTACAAGGCACCCGCCGGATTCTTCGGGCGAGAGAGATGGAGCAGGCGTCGTGCTACCCGTGTCATCGGTATCTCGAGGGTCCGATACACCAAGAGAGCCAACGCAATTGATATCGCGTATATGACTAAGACAACCAACAAGCTCAAAGGGAGAGACAGGGGCTGAAGCTTGTTCGACAGCTTGATGACGACTTGGGCAACGAACGGATGCGTTAGATAGAGGGAGTAACTTGCATCACCGATCGCCACGAGAGGACGCCAGCTCAGGGAAAGCCCTCCCCGATCCATGATGAGCGCTGCAACGACCAGAACGGCCGCAGGGATCCCGGCAATCGGCAGCATACTCGATGACAGGACGGCGGCGAGCAGCATCGCCGGAAGAGCGATGATTGCGAGGCACAGTGCGATGACGGCCGCCCGCTTGCTGTGCGGGAGGATCGCATAGATTCGGGCAACGATCATGCCCAGGGCAAACTCAAGGATGACGGGCCGCGTAAAGAAGAGAGCTGGGACATTCTCAAAGGTGATGGCCTGACCCAGTACTGTCGTTGAGACCAGCACCCCGATCGCAACCAGGACCCTCAAATTCAGATCTTTGATGAAGAGACAAAGGGCAAACACTGCATAAAACATCATTTCATAATTTAACGTCCATCCCAAGAACAGCAGAGGCGCAACTTTTCCGTCGTCTCTCAAGTAAGGCCAAAAAGCCAGGGAGTTCACGAGATTCGAAAGGCTTGCTTTGGTTGCTCCGAGCAGTTGGGGTTGCAAAACCGCAATGGCGAAGATCGCGATGGTTAACAGCCAGTATAAAGGAGCAACCCTGGCCACGCGATTTGCGAAGAAGCCGAGGGGGGTCGGGCCATTTCGGTCCGACGTATAAACCATGATGAAGCCGCTGATGACGAAGAATAGAT
Source organism: Methylobacterium sp. Leaf113 (assembly GCF_001423325.1). Classification (NCBI taxonomy): domain Bacteria; kingdom Pseudomonadati; phylum Pseudomonadota; class Alphaproteobacteria; order Hyphomicrobiales; family Methylobacteriaceae; genus Methylobacterium; species Methylobacterium sp. Leaf113. The sequence continues at coordinate 3,324 of NZ_LMNJ01000001.1, read as the reverse complement.
CAACCCCCGTGCTCGCGGCGATCCCGATATAATGAAAATTTCCGAACGACTTTATGATCGCTTCGCAGTGGACAATAACGACAAGGAGGGCCGCCAATCCTCGAAGAACCTGAATATTCTGAATCATTGGGCCACCCTCATTACACTCGCATCAAGCGACAGCGCTTCCACCTCTACCAACATCAGGTCGGCTTCGCCGGGGATCGCTTTTCTGCGATCTTGACGCGCACCAGGTTCGAAATCTTCGAGAGATCACGCCGATAGATCACGAGGACGGACGCCATCGCTAAAACAGAACTGAGGGCGATCATCAGAACTGACGCAGGGATGCCGTGGAGTCCTGTGGGCGCCGATAAGGCGACGGCGCGCGTCGCGCCTGCAGCAATGAGAGAGAACAGCAGCAAGGGAGAGAGCACGTTCCAAAAGCAGGTGGCGATCACCGGCCCGGTTTCCCGGCGGGTCAGATAGGCGGACACGAGATAGAAGACCCAACTCTTCAGCGCGATGGCCAAGGCAACCCACACGAGGCCGTATCGCGAGAGCAATACGACAGAGCCAAGTCCGACAATCATCGAACACAGCGCGTAGATGAGGAGAACGTGATTCCGCCCGCTGACCGAAAGCAGTGACCCGTAGATGCCGCCATAGATCCGCGCCAATCCGGACAGTGCGAGAAGCGCACAGACGGGCGCAGCACTGAGCCAGCGATCCCCAAAGACCCATCCGACCCATTCCTCGGGAAAGGAGACGAAGATGATGATTGGCAGTCCGAACAGCACGGTGGTCAGTCGCATCGCGGTCGTAACGATTTCAGAACGCGGCGCCGCACCCCGGCTCGCGAAGAGCGGTTGATACATGATGACCGAGAAGGATGATGAGGTGCTCATCAAGACCGTCTCGATGCGCTTCGCGAGATTGTATGTTCCGACGAGCGCGGCGGACACAAAGCCTGAAACGACCAGCGTATCCGCATAATTGTTGGCGGCGGCGACGATGCGAACGGCCGACGAGTAGCCGGCCTCGCGAAACAAGGCTTTCAGGGGCGCCGTCCCGAGCGTGGGTCTGACGCGGCCCATCTGGCCCCGAGCCACCAGGAAGAAGTTCAGCATCGACTGGAGGAGATAGTAAAGGATCAAGCCCTCGAGAGCGTGGCCCGCAAAGGCCAGGACCGATCCCACGCCCGCCGCGACGAAATTGGCGATGACCGTCCGCATCGCCAGGCGCCGGAAGGTGAGTTGGCGCGCGAGGGCGGCCTGCGGCTGGACCGACGTGACGTCGAACAGCAATTTCGGCGCGAGGAGAAGTAGGATCGGGCCGATCGCCTGAAGATCGGGCATGTATCGCCCGACCAGAACGATCACGCCCATATAAACCGCGGTTGCGATCAGGCCACTGAGAAGGAGCAGTCCCAGGGAGGCGCATTCCTCTTCGCGCGTCGTCTCCGGACGTAGCAGGACCTCATACAGCCCCTGGGGACAGAAGGTCTTGAGAATTTCGAGGATCGAGACGGCAATACCGACCGCGCCCACTTGGTACGCCTCGCCGGTGCGAGCAAAAATAATGAACAGCAGGAAGGGGATGACCACCGTCGCGGCGGTATTCAAAAGCGACCAGATCACTGGGCCGAGCATGTCTCACCAACTTTCGCGCCACCATCGGGATCGCCACGGTCCTGTTAGCCCATGTTTCCAGGGAAGGCGATGAAGCGGTGCGCACGGGTTCGCGGTGGATTCCAAGCCTGCGCGGCGCAGCCGTAGGCACCGGAACCAGTGCCGATGCTGGATCGGCAGCGGCTGGGATGACGCCGCTCCAGAACGCCTCCGCAGGCGCGAACCGCAGCCGCGGGAGACCCTTCAACCGAGCGGATTTGGTAGGGTTTTCGATTTGGTAGGCATTTGCATCATCCCACGAGAGCAACGCTCGCAAATGCTCCGATGCAAGCAATTTGATCGATCGATCGAACGTTTATTTCGAGCGGATACAACCAGATGTCCTCATCGCATTGAGGACGACCCCGGTGGCCACATATCTCAACTCCGCTGGAAGCACGCTGTCGACGAGTGGGGCAACCAGAAAAGGGTTCATCGCACCTGCCAAAGAGACTCTTGCCGGAACAACCGGAAACGATGCTCTGCGGACAGGCGGTGCCAGCACCCTCGTTGGCGGCCTCGGCGATGACACCTATTTTGTGTATGGCAAGAACGACATCGTTTCTGAGAAAAGCGACGAAGGAACCGATACGATCAACTCGACGGCGAATTATTATGTTCTGCCAGCGTTCGTCGAGAACTTGATCTTAGCAGGGCTCCATTCGAGCGGCAAAGGCAATGCGCAAGACAACATCATCGTCGGCACAGGTTCCGGCAACCAAACCCTGAATGGCGGCGCCGGAAACGACGTGCTGATCGGTAGCGCCGGGAAAAACAGCTTCATCATCGCCAAAAGCGAAGGCTCGGATGTCATCGTTGGATTCGATCATACGAAGGACGTGATCGAACTTGATAACTATCAAAGCTTGAATAGCTTCGAAAAACTCAAATCTGCGATGTCCCAGGTCGGGGCGGATACGGTCATCAAGCTCGAGACTGGCGAAACGCTGACCCTGCGCGATCACAAGGTCGAAGATCTGTCCGCGGCGAATTTCCGCNGCGCGGCGGGTGAGGCCGCTCATGCCCGACCCAGGACCGAAAAACTCAAATCTGCGATGTCCCAGGTCGGGGCGGATACGGTCATCAAGCTCGAGACTGGCGAAACGCTGACCCTGCGCGATCACAAGGTCGAAGATCTGTCCGCGGCGAATTTCCGCCTGCCCGTCGATATGTCGAAGTATCAGCTGACCTTCTCGGACGAGTTCAACACCTTTTCGGGATCCGCAACCGGAGTCGCGACGACGTGGCAGACGAAGTATCCGCARGCCGGACTCCGCACCCTGCCCAACAACAAGGAAGATGAATACTATTCCGACAGCTCGGTCGGGGTGAACCCCTTCAGCGTCAAGGACGGCGTYCTCGATATCACYGCCGCGCGCGCGACCCAGGGCGTCGAAACCCCRCTCGGCTCGGGCCTGGATTGGACYTCCGGCGTCATCACCACCTACAAGTCCTTCTCCCAGCTGTATGGCTACTTCGARRTTCGCGCCCAGCTTCCCGCCGGCAAGGGCTTCTGGCCGGCCTTCTGGCTCCTGCCGGCCGATCTGTCCTGGCCGCCCGAACTCGACGTGTTCGAGGTGCTCGGCGACGAGCCGGGCACGATCTACGCCAGCACCCATTCCAAGGTCGGCGGTCCCAATGTGACCGAGACCCAGACCGTCTTCGGAATCGACAC